>NZ_JBQCER010000021.1:0-39829 GCF_051960075.1 Bordetella sp. | reverse complement strand
GATATCAGGCGAAGGCCTAAATAGTAATGCCCTATAAAATTTATAAACACTAAGCTAATAAAAAAATACCCACGACTCAGAGCCATGATCAACCAGAATAGCCAGGGCCGACGCGCGGCGCCTTGCGACGTTGAAAGACCTTGCTAGGCTAACTCAACTTGCGCAACGAGGCCCAAGCTACTACCGTGCCCTCATGAACAAGACCGACTCGCTCCTCACGGACCGCCTGGGCCTGAGCCATCCCGTCATCCAGGCCCCCATGGCCGGCACAGCCACCCCAGCGCTTGCCGCAGCAGTCTCCAATGCCGGCGCCCTGGGGTCGTTGGGCGTGGCCGCAATGAGCGCCGCCGCCGCGCGCGACGCCGTCAGGCAGACCCGCGCGCTCACGCAAGGCGCGTTCAACGTCAACCTCTTCTGCCACAAGCCGGCCCGGGCCGATGCCGCGCGCGAGCAGGCGTGGATCGACTACCTCTCGCCCAGCTTCGCCGAATTCGGCGCGCAGCCGCCGACGCAGCTGCGCGAGATCTACGCCAGCTTCGTGGCCGACGACGACATGCTGCAGATGCTGCTGGACGAACGCCCGGCCGTGGTGAGTTTTCATTTCGGCCTGCCCGAGGCCAAACGCATCGGCGCCCTGCGTGCGGCCGGCTGCTATCTGATGGCGACCGCCACCAGTCTGGATGAGGCGCGCCGCATCGAGGCGGCCGGTATCGATGCCATCGTGGCGCAAGGCATCGAGGCAGGCGGCCACCGCGGCATCTTCGATCCCGACGGCCCCGACGAACAACTGGGCACGCTGGCGCTGACACGCCTGCTGGTCGCGCGTTCGCCGCTGCCGGTGATCGCCGCAGGCGGCATCATGGACGGCGCGGGCATCGCAGCCGCCCTGGCGCTGGGCGCGCAGGCCGCGCAACTGGGCACCGCCTTCGTGTCCTGCCCCGAATCGAGCGCCGACGCCGCCTACCGGCAGGCCCTGCTGGCGCAGGACGGCGCTCACGTCACGGTCATGACCCGCTCGATTTCCGGAAGGCCCGCACGCGGTTTCGCCAATCGGCTCACGGCCCTGGGCGCCGCCCCCGAGTGCCCGGCCCTGCCCGACTACCCCATCGTCTACGACGCGGGCAAGGCCTTGCATGCGGCCGCCAAGGCCAGGGGCAGCGCCGACTTCGCCGCGCAATGGGCCGGCCAGGGGTTTCGCCTGTCGCGCGCGCTGCCCGCCGCCGACCTGGTGCGCACGCTTCGGGCCGAAATGCACGCCTAGCGCAGGCGCTGCGCCAGCTGCCCGGTCGCAATGTGCTAAGGTCATGCCGCCCGCCGCTTCTTACCGGCGGCGGCAAGTCCCATGCTGCTGTTTCTCACCCGCTTTCTCTTTGGCTTCGCCCTGTCTCTGACCAGCGCCGCGCTGCTGGCCGCGGCGACCTGGCTGTGCCTGAAAATACTCGCCCTGGTCATGCTGTTGCCGATCGACCGGCGCGCCCAGGACGCCGCCGGCGCCCTGACCGTGCTGGCCGTCATCGCGGCCGCGCTGGCCGCCCTTTACGGAGCCGGCCACGCGCTCTATGGCCACATGGGCGCCTGGCCCGGCATCGGCCTGCCCGGTGGCGGCTGGCTCGCCGGCCCGCGCCCGATCTCGCCCGAAGCACTGCTGGGCGCCCTGGCCGGCTTCGGCAGCCTGGCCGCAGCGCCGGGAATCTGGCGTGGGCTCATGCTGTTCGCCGCGCCGCGAGCCGGCGACCCTGCCGGCAAATCGCGTGCCGCCGACAAATCCGCCGAAAAGGCGGCCAAGGTCGCCAAGCCTGCTGCAGCCAAATCAAAACCGGCCAGGGCCGCCACGCCCAAGCGCATCGCCATCCCGCAGCTAGGCTGGATGGCGCTGTTCCTGCTGGCCATCGGCGGCATACTGCTCGCTTTTGCCGTCATCGTCGCCCCCATCGCCATCCGGGGCAGCCTGTCGGCCACGCTGAGCGGCGCCGGCCGTCTGCTGCCCATCTATGCGGCCGCGCTGATCCTGCTCGGTTGCGGACTGCTCTGTCTGCTGCTCTGGCGTATCTGGCGAAGGGCCCCGGACGCCACTTCGCGCTGATCCCGGAGGGGAGTATCATCCCGGGTCAGCACGATGCGCGCCCTGGCGAGCCCAGGCCCCAGGCATGGCCGCATCTGCCATCGCCGTCTGTGCAAACATTTCATTTCGCCTCTTCCGTTATCGCAAAAGGCTCCACGCCGTGACCTTTTCCTTCGCCCGCCGCATCCGCGGCAGTATTCCGATCGCCAGCATTATCGTCGCCGCACTATTGAGCGGCGCGGCCTACGCGCAATCACAACCCGCACAACCCGCGCAGCAACAGTCCATCCCGAAAGTGGACACGAGCAACGCGGAAGTCATCCGCATCGAGCTTCCACCCGAGCCGGCCAAACCCGCGGTCAAGACCGAGGCGCCCAAACCCAAGGCCAAGCCCGTCGAAGCCAAGCCCGCCGAAACCAAACCGACTGAAGCCAAACCGCGCGTCCAGCCCCCTGCCGAGCACAAGCCTGCCCCCAAACCCGCCGCCAAGCCCGCTGCGCATAAGGCCGAGCCGGAAGCCGCCAAGGCCGCCCCCCGCTTCGCTTTCTCCGAAGTGGAAAACCTGGCCCACCACCTGGCCTCGGAACGCTACAAGCAGCCCACGCCCAACCTGCCCGAAAAACTGCAGGACCTGAAGTACGCCAACTATCAAAACGTCCAGTTCCGCGAAGACCACTCGCACTGGATCAACGATGGTTCGGCGTTCCGTCTGGGCTTCTATCCCGAAGGCATGCATTTCAATGTGCCGGTCGAGATCAACGAAATCGACGAGCACGGCGCCGCGCATCCGATCGAGTTCAACCCCGACGACTTCAACTACGGCGACCTGAAGATCGATCCCAAGCTGCTCAAGGGCCTGGGCTTTGCCGGCTTCAAGATCCTGTACCCGGTCAACAGCGTGCTCAAGCCCAATGACGAGCTGGCCTCGTTCCTGGGCGCCAGCTATTTCCGCGTCATCGGTCGCGGCATGACCTATGGCCTGTCGGCCCGCGGCCTGGCCATCGACACGGCGCTGCCTTCGGGCGAAGAATTCCCGGCCTTCCGCAAGTTCTGGATCGTCAAGCCCGCCAAGACCGCCTCCGACATCGTCGTCTATGCGCTGCTCGACTCGCCGCGTGCCACCGGCGCCTATCGCTTCACCTTCCACCCCGGCATCGACACGGTGGTGAACGTGAAGGCGCGCATCTATCTGCGCGACCGCGTGGGCCGCCTGGGCATCGCGCCCCTGACCAGCATGTTCCTGTACGGCTCCAATCAGCCCTCGCCCACGACCAACTACCGGCCCGAGATGCACGACTCCGACGGCCTGGCCATGCACACGGGCAACGACGAATGGCTGTGGCGCCCGCTGAACAATCCCAAGCGTCTGGCCGTCAGTGCCTTCGCCATGGAGAACCCGCGCGGCTTCGGCCTGCTGCAGCGTGCGCGCAACTTCCATAATTACGAAGACCTCGACGATCACTACGAAAAACGTCCCAGCCTATGGATCCAACCCGTGGGCGACTGGGGCAAAGGCAGCGTCCAGCTGGTCGAGATCCCGACACCCGACGAGACCAACGACAATATCGTGGCCTTCTGGGTGCCCGAAGCGCTGCCCAAGCCGGGCACGCCGCTGGACGTCCGATACAAGATGACCTGGACGCTCAACAATCAGCGCATCCACGACACGCCGCTGGCCTGGGTCATGCAGACGCGTCGCTCGCGCGACGAAGTCAAGGGTCCCGATCTGATCCGCCGCAGCGACGGCAGCACGACCTTCATCGTCGACTTCGTCGGCGCTTCGCTCGAAAACCTGCCGGCCGACGCGACCGTCACCGCCAACGTCTCGTCCAACGAAAACGGCCAGATCGTCGAAAACACGGTGCGCCCCAACCCCGTTACCGGCGGCCGCCGACTGACCCTGCGCGTGAACGTCAAGGATCCGGCCAAGCCGGTGGAAATGCGCGCCACGCTCATGAGCGGGCAGACGCCGCTATCGGAAACCTGGTCCTATCAAATGCCGCCCAGCAGCAATGAGCCTGAATCCAAATAAGGACGACGGCCTGATCCACGGCTACCTGCAGCGCCTGCCCCTGCCCGAGGCTCAGCGCCAGGTACTGCAGCGTCAGATCGACCAAGCCGTCGCCCAGGGCGAAGACCCCTGGACGGCGCTGCACGAAGCCATCGGCCAGCACGGCACGGTCAACGAACCCTCCATGGCCTCCGAAGGCCAGCGGCTGATGCTGGGTGTCGGCGCGGGGCCCCTGGCCGCGGGCGTCATGCACAGCGATGCGTCCGGCGCCGAGATCGCCGCCATGCCGCCGCATGCGCGCTCTTCCCTGGCACCCGTGCCCTGGGTGACCAATCCGCTGGTGCGCCTGTGGCGCCGCCTGCGCAACGGCCCGCCGCCCGCGCCGCCCATCACCCGAGCCACCCTGCGCGACGACGACGGCGCCCCCTGGCGTCGCGCCGGCAGCCGGCGCCGCATGGTCCTGCTCGCGGGCGTGACCGTGCAGACCGCCGTGGCCACCTGGTACATGAAAGGCGTGTTGCCCTACCAGGGCGGCAACCTGCTCGAAATCCTCATCCTCATTCTTTTCGCGCTGCTGTTCGGCTGGGTCTCGTCCGGCTTCTGGACGGCCATGATGGGCTTTCTGCAGCTCATGATCGGCCGCGACCGCTACAGCATCTCCGCGCGCGGCCTGTCCGATGCGCCGCTGCCCGAGAAAGGCGCGCGCTGCGCCCTGGTCATGCCCATCTGCAACGAAGACGTCGCGCGCGTCTTCGCCGGCCTGCGCGCCACCTACGAATCGCTCGCACGCACCGACTCGTACAAGAATTTCGACGTCTTCGTGCTGTCCGACAGCTACAAGGCCGACATCTGCATCGAAGAACAAAAGGCCTGGCTGCAACTGTGCAAGGTCGTGGGCGGCTTCGGCCGCATCTTCTATCGCCGGCGCCGGCGCCGCGTCAAGCGCAAGAGCGGCAACATCGACGACTTCTGCCGCCGCTGGGGCGCGCACTACCAGTACATGGTGGTGCTGGACGCCGACAGCGTCATGACCGGCGAGTGCCTCAAGTCGCTGGTGCAGCTCATGGAGGCCAATCCCACGGCCGGCATCATCCAGAGCGCGCCGCAGGCCAGCGGCATGGACACGCTCTACACGCGCATCCAGCAGTTCGCCACGCGCGTTTACGGCCCGCTGTTCACCGCCGGCATGCACTACTGGCAGTTGGGCGAATCGCACTACTGGGGGCACAACGCCATCATCCGCCTGGCGCCCTTCATGGAGCACTGCATTCTCGCGCCGCTGCCGGGCAAGGGATCGTTCGCCGGCGCCATTCTGTCGCACGATTTCGTCGAGGCCGCGTTGATGCGCCGGGCCGGCTGGGGCGTCTGGATCGCCTACGACATGCCGGGCAGCTACGAAGAGCTGCCGCCCAACCTGCTCGACGAGCTGCAGCGCGACCAGCGCTGGTGCCACGGCAACCTGATGAACTTCCGGCTGTTCCTGATCGACGGCTTTCATCCGGTGCACCGCGCGGTGTTTCTCACCGGGGTGATGTCTTATCTGTCGGCGCCGCTATGGTTTCTTTTCATGGCCCTGTCCACCGCGCTCCTGGCCGTGCACACGCTGACCGAGCCGCAATATTTCGTCGAACCGCGCCAGCTCTTCCCGATCTGGCCGCAATGGCATCCGGACAAGGCCATCGCGCTCTTCTCCACCACCTTCGTGCTGCTCTTTCTGCCCAAGGTGCTGGCTCTGCTGCGCATCTGGTTCCGTGATCCGCAAGACTACGGCGGCCGCCTCAAGGCGCTGCACAGCATGCTGCTCGAAGTGGTGTTCTCGATGCTGCTGGCCCCCGTGCGCATGATCTTCCATACCCGCTTCGTGGTCGCGGCCTTCCTGGGTCTGAAGGCCAAGTGGGTCTCGCCCCACCGCGACGCGCAGGACACGCCCTGGAGCGAATCCATTCGCCGGCACGCGTCGCAGACCCTGCTGGGCATCGCCTGGGCGGCGCTGGTGGCCTGGCTCAACCCGATCTTCCTCACATGGATGGTTCCCATCCTGGCCGCCTGGCTGCTCATCATCCCGCTGTCGGTGTATTCCAGCCGGCTCGAACCGGGCCTGCGCACCATCAAGCGCAATCTCTTTCGCATCCCCGAAGAAATGCGCCCGCCCAGAGAACTGCAGGACACGCATCTGTACACGCACGCCGCGCGCGACAACAGCAAGAATGATCCGACCTTCGACGACGCTGTCATGGATCCAGTGGTCAATGCCATGGCCTGCGCCATGGGCACGGCCCGCCACCGTCCCGTTCCGGCCAATCTGGCCGCGCGCCGCGCGCTGGTCTATCAGGCCGCCGAGAACATCGCCGAGCTGACGGAAACGCAGCGCCTCAAATTGCTGGACGACCCCGTCGCCATGGCACAGCTGCATCGCCTGGCCTGGATCAAGCATGAGCGCGAGTCGACACGAGCGGCCGACTGACATCGCCGCGCAAACAAAAAAAATGGGCCGACAACAAGTCGGCCCATTTTTTTTGGGGCTGCTGCGTTTCTACGCAAACGCCAGCAATTTGCCGGCGAGCTCGGCCGGCGCGCTCACCATGGCATCGTGCCCCGTCGCGATCTCGTCCCAGGTCCAGTCCTTCTGTTTTTTGACGAAATCGCGGCTGTCCTGCAGCGGCGCATAAACCGGATCGACGCACTGGATATACGCCTTGGGCAGCGCGCCGCCGGGGGCTCCCTGCACGACCATGCGGTCGGTAAATGTTCTGAACGGATGCGGCGTGCAATGCCGTTCGACGAACGCGGCCTGCTCCGGGTCTGACACGCCCAGCGCGCGCGCCGAAGGGGGTGGAATCGACAGCCCATTGCTGGTTTCCATCGCCAGCTTGGTGCGCTTGGCGACCACGTCGGCGGGCAGGCTCGAGAACGCCGACTCGCCGTCGCACAGCACCATCGCGTCCAGAAACACCAGCTGGCGTATTCGCTGCGGGATGCGGTCGGCAGCGCCGATCAGGGACAGGCCGCCGAAGCTGTGCCCGACCAGAATCACCTCGCGCAGATCGTTCTGCTCGAACACGTCGACCACGTCCTGGATGAACACCCGCAGATCGATCTGCGGCGACAGCAGATGCGCCCGCTCGCCGAGCCCGCTGAGCGTCGGCGCAAAAACGCGGTGCCCATGCGAGCGCAGGATGCGCGCCACGCGATCCCAGCACCACCCGCCGTGCCAGGCGCCGTGCACGAGCACGTAGGTACGGGGCTGGGCGGCAGTGGCTGAATCGCCGGCCGGATCGATCATGGCTTGATACTCCCTTTATGACGCGATGCGCGCCGCGGCGCTCGTCACGTATCGGCGAGCAGATCGTTTTCGTTCAGGATCGCATACGCGATGTCGGGCCGGCGCTCCAGGCCCCGGCGTATGGCCGCCGGGATGGCCTGCCGCGTCTTGCTGCACAAGCCCGGCATGTCTTCGATGCGGATCTCGAAACCGCGCACCGTGCGAACCTCGTTGGCGCCGGGCGCGATGCGCACCACCATGCCCAGCAGGTCCAGCATCTTCACCTGCATACGCCGCAAATCGGCCAAGGTTTCGACGCTTTCCAGATGCGCGACGAGCCTGCTTTCTTCCGCCTTGGTGAGCAGCAGAATGCGCTGGTCGGCCCGAGGGTCCGCCAACAACGCCTCGCGCTTGCAGACGCAGGCGCCGGGCGGGCAGGCAGTGCGGATAGGCAGACTAGAATGCATGACGAAGCGCAAGAAAGACTCTCATCGTAATCCAAATCGCACATCCGTCCGCGTCATGCATCCCGCGCCCCACTTCCCCGTCGGCACGCCCGTCGACCTCGGCCTCGAACGCCGCCGCTGGTTCTCGTATCAAGACATCGAGAACATCGCCCTGCACCATCGCCGCGAAGTCATGGCCTGCCGCTATGACGCCATCGTGGGCCTGGCGCGCGGCGGCCTTTACCTGGCCACCATGCTCAGCCAGATGACCGGCATCGCGCATGCCACGGCCTACTACGACCGCGCTACCGGCACGCCGCTGCTGCACAACCTGCCTGCGCATCGGCCCTCGCGTCTGCTGCTGGTGGAAGACGTGGCCGGCAAGGGCCATACGCTCGAGCGCGTGCGGCAAGCGCTGGAACAGCGCGGCGCCAACGTCGACCTCATGGTGATCTGCTGGGACGACCTGAGCCGCCACGTGCCCGACTATTACGGCGTCAAACTGGAGGCGGACGAACGCTATCTTTTCCCCTGGGAGCGTTCGCAGCTGGCCCACACCTCGCCCGACCGCACGGGCAACGACGATCTGGCCGGCTGGCTCACCGCATTCGACCTGGACGGCATCTTCCTGGACGACGTCCCCGCGGATCTGTACGCCAGCGATCTGCAGGCCGCGCTGGCCGCGCGCGATCGGCAGCCGG
The DNA here is from genome assembly GCF_051960075.1 of Bordetella sp. Taxonomy (GTDB): domain Bacteria; phylum Pseudomonadota; class Gammaproteobacteria; order Burkholderiales; family Burkholderiaceae_B; genus Bordetella. The sequence goes on along the minus strand of NZ_JBQCER010000021.1, from coordinate 31,347 downwards.
CCTTGCCGCCGCCGCCCCACTGGCGCGACGGCGGCCTCATCATTTCCGGCAGGCTGGAAAGCGACCGCGACCGCACCCAGGCCTGGCTCGACCGCCACGGCCTGGCCCCGTCCCGCATGCTGCTGCGGCCGTCACTGGACATCCCGCCGGCCGAATTCAAGCGCCGCATGCTGATCGAGCTGGGCATCACCGAATATATCGAAAGCGAGCTGGCTCAGGCCGAGCACATCGCCAGCCTGCCGCATGTGGTGGTGTGGCATTACGACTGCCATGCCCGGCGCAGCCGGCGCATCGCCGCTACGCCCGATCATGCCCGGGTACACCCTTGATAAGGCGGCCGTCATTTCCACCTAGAATGATGCCCTGGCCCTCCGCATCCATTTATCGGACACCATGCAAGAGCAGGTATTGACGATCGCCCAGATCGAAAAGATTTTTGCCGCCAACCGCGAGCAAACCGACGCGCAAGTCGCGCAAAGCGCCTCCGACCTGCCAGAACCGCTGCGCCTGGCCTATGAGCGGGCCAATGCCTATGCGCCCGGGCAGGTAGAAAAAGTCCGCCAGCGCCTGGCGGCGGACCGCTCTACCCTGTCCGTCCTGGTCAAGGCCACGCAAGACGAGAACCTGCCGCGCGAAACGCGCATGGCCTGGCTGCGCGAGCTGACCGAGCGACTGAACCAGATCGCACAGCCCCTGTCGGCCTGCATGACCAGTCATTGCTCGCATTGCTGCTATACGCCCGTCACCATCACCCGCGTCGAAGCCCAGCTCATCGGCAAGGCCATCGGCGTCGCTCCCGAATCTCCGCCGCCCCGAAGCCATGCGGCAAACGGCACCGAAACCGCCGTGGCATCGCGGCCGGGCATAGGCCATACGTACGACTGGCCCTGCCCCTTCCTCGCCGTGGAGACCAGCCTGCCGCCCGGCAAGGGCGGCAAATGCGCCATCTACGAACACCGCCCCATGGTCTGCCGAAGCTGTCTGAGCATGGCGCCTTCCGACAAACTCTGCGAACTGCAGCCCGACCATCTGGTTCCCATCCCGCTTTTCGACGCGCGCGTGCCGCATCTGCTGGCCGCGCAAATCGGCGAAATGGATGTCGCCGACATCCGGGACTTCTTCCCGAAAGGCTTGTCATGACCGTATTGCGCCGCACCAAGATCGTCGCCACCTTGGGCCCCGCCACCTCGTCGCCCGAGCGCATCGAAGCGCTGGTGCGTGCGGGCATGGACGTCGCCCGCCTTAATTTTTCGCACGGCAGCGCCGACGATCACCGCGAACGCGCGCGGCTGGTGCGCGAAGCCGCCGCCAAGTACGGGCGCTTCGTGGCCTTGATGGGTGATCTGCAAGGGCCCAAGATACGCATCGCCCGTTTCGCCGAAGGCAAGGTCGTGCTCAAGGTCGGCGCGGCCTTCACGCTGTCCAACAGCCACCCGCACGATGCGGGCAATGCCGACATCGTCGGCATCGAGTACCCCGAACTGGTGCACGACTGCCGTCCCGGCGACGAGCTGCTGCTGGACGACGGCCGCGTGGTGCTGCGCGTAGACAGCGTGGGCGCCGACAGCGTGCAGACCACCGTCACCATCGGCGGCCCGCTGTCGAACAACAAAGGCATCAACCGCCGCGGCGGCGGCCTGTCCGCGCCCAGCCTCACCGACAAAGACCGCGTCGACATCAAGATCGCCGCAGCCCTGCAGCTGGACTACATCGCCGTCTCTTTCCCGCGCTACGGCTCGGACATCGACGAAGCGCGCGCGCTGGTGCGCGCCGCCGGCAGCCAGGCCTGGATCATCGCCAAGATCGAGCGGGCCGAGGCCGTAGCCGATGACGAAGCGCTCGACTCGCTCATCCGCGCCAGCGATGGCGTCATGGTGGCGCGCGGCGACCTGGGCGTCGAAGTGGGAGACGCCGAGCTCGTCGGCATCCAAAAGCGCATCATCCAGCACGCGCGCACCCTGGACAAGACGGTGATCACCGCCACGCAGATGATGGAATCGATGATCTCCAGTCCCATGCCCACGCGCGCCGAAGTCTCGGACGTGGCCAACGCGGTGCTGGACTACACCGATGCCGTGATGCTGTCGGCAGAGAGCGCATCCGGCCAATACCCCATCGAAGCGGTCGAGGCCATGGCCCGCATCTGTCTGGGCGCCGAGAAAAACCCTTCGACTACGCATTCGCATCACCGGCTGGAAGAAACCTTCTCGCGCTGCGACGAGACCATCGCGCTGGCCGCGATGTACGCCGCCAATCACTTTCCCGGCATCAAGGCCGTCATCGCCATGTCCGAGAGCGGCCACACGCCGCTCATCATGTCGCGCATCCGCTCGGGCGTGCCGATCTATTGCTACAGCCCGCACCCCATCACGCAGAACCGCGTCGCGCTTTTTCGCGGGGTGTACACCGTTCCCTTCGACCCGACGGCGCACGATCCGGCCGTGCTCAGCGACGTGGCCATCGCCGAACTGAAGCGGCGCGGCCTGGTGAACGCCGGCGACTGGGTCATCCTGACCAAGGGCGATGTCTACCGCGATAGCGGCGGCACGAACGGCTTGAAGATATTGCCGGTGGAATAGGCAACCGGCCGCTCACGCGAGCGGCTCACCGCCTGGCATCGTCGCCGAACACCGGCAGGCGCCAGCCGAAATACAGCGAGGCGAGCCGCACCAGAACGCACACGGCGGTGGCAAACCACGGCGTCCACCAGTCTATCCAGCCCGCATAGATGAACCCCACCTGCACTGCGGCGCCCAGCAGCGCGGCCAGGGCGTAGATGTCTTTTTCGAGAATGGCGGGCACGCGCGAGAGCAGCACGTCGCGCATCACGCCGCCGCCGACCGCGCTGACCGTGCCCAGAATGATCGCGAGTTCGACGCTTTGCCCATAAACGAGCGACTTCTCCGCGCCCGACACGGCAAACAGGCCCAGCCCGATGGCGTCGAAGAAAAGCACCGGCTGGCGCAGACGCCGCACCTGCGGATACGCGATGATCGCCAGCGCCGACGCCGCCAGCGATACCGCCAGATAGCGCCAGTCGGACAAGCCCACCGGCGGTGTCGCGCCGATGCAGACATCGCGCAAAATGCCCCCGCCGCACGCGACCGTGAACGCCACCGATACGACGCCGAACAGATCGAGCCGCTTCTGCCGCGCGGCGACCGCGCCGCTGACCGCAAACGCAAATGTGCCGACCAGATCGAGAAAGGCATACACCGTGTGGACGTGGGGATGCACGATGCGTTGTCCTATTTTGAAAAGGCGGCCCGCTATTCGAACACGACGTCGTCGCTTTGGACCACCCCGCCCGAGCGGCCCGGCGCCCGCTGATTGCGCCAGTACATATTGGTGTGATTGATGACCTCTCGCGGCGCAGGCGCGCCCAGATGCGTCATGTCGACCGTGGTGTGCGCGTCGCCGACCAGCACCGCGTCGTAGCCGCGGGAGAACGCGCCGTGCAGCGTCGACCGCACGCACATGTCGGTCTGCGCGCCGGCCACGATGAGCTTGCCCACGCCGAGCCCGGCCAGCACCTGTTCCATCTCGGTGGCCTCGAACGCATCGCGATAGCCTTTTTCGACGATGGCTTCGCCCGGCGCCGGGGCCAGCTCGGGAACGATCTGCCAGGCGTGGCTGCCCGCTTGCAGTTCGTCGTCGCCATGGCGGACCCAGACGACCGGCACGCGCGACTGCCGCGCCCGATCAACGAGCGCGCGAACCTTGCCGAGCACCTCGTCGCGCCGATAGGCCTGAGCCACGACGTCGTTTTGAAGATCGATCACGACCAGGGCGGTATAGGGACGATCGATCGGCGCAGTCATGGGCGGAAAACCGAAAAATTGGAATCTTCGATTTTAGTGTGAAATAGCGGAACGCCCGGGATCGCGCGAGCCCTACCGAGCTCATCGCAATCCGCCGAAACCCAGTACGAATACGCTGCATGAACAAAAAAAAGGCCACCCTGACGGGCCTCGTCGCCATCCTTCTGTGGAGCTCGATCGTCGGCCTCATCCGAGGCGTCAGCGAGAATCTGGGCGCCACCGGCGGCGCGGCCATGATCTACACCGTGGGTGCCGTGTTCCTGCTGCTCTCGGTCGGTTTCCCCAGACTGAGCGCGTTCCCGCGCCGCTATCTGGTCTGGGGCGCACTGCTCTTCGTTTCTTACGAACTCTGCCTGTCCTTGTCCATCGGCTATGCCCATGACGGCAGGCAGGCCATCGAGGTGGGCATGGTCAACTATCTGTGGCCCACGTTCACGATGGTGTCGGCCATTCTGTTCAACAAGCATCGCGCCAACATTCTGATCGTGCCGGGCTTTCTGCTCTCGATGGCCGGAATCTGCTGGGTGCTGGGCGGCGCGCACGGCTTCGATCCCTTCGAGATGCTCGCCAACATCCAGGACAACCCGCTCAGCTACGGTCTGTCGTTTCTCGGTGCGATCATCTGGGCGGCGTACTGCACGGTCACCGCGCGCATCGCAGACGGCAAAAACGGCGTGACGCCGTTTTTCATGCTGGTCGCCGCCGTGCTGTGGCTCAAATACCTGGGCTCGGACGGCGCCGCGATGCATTTCAGTCTGCAGGCGATCGTCTATCTCGCCCTGGCGGCCGCCGCGATGGGGTTCGGCTATGCGGCCTGGAACGTGGGAATTTTGCACGGCAACGTCACGGTGCTGGCCGGGGCGTCCTACTTCATCCCGGTCATTTCCGCGGCCCTGGCCGCCAGACTGCTGCACGCGCCGCTCTCAGCGAACTTCTGGCTGGGCGCGAGCATGGTGTGCGGCGGGTCCATTCTGTGCTGGCTGGCCACGCGCAGCCGAGCCGGCCATTAATCGCAGACAACCGGCCGCATCGCTTTTTTGCCGCCGGCGGGCGCCGGCGCGCTCGGCCCTGTCCTTGGGCCGGTAGGGCTGGCTACATCGCGCAGCTTTCCAGGCCCGCCACTCTCGGCGGCTGGGCGCGCAGGTGTTGCAGCCCGCGACGCACCCACGATTTCACCGTGCCGGTCGGCACCTGCATGATGCTGCTGATTTCCTCGTGCGTGCGCTCCTGCAGATAAGCCAGGTTGAGCGCCTGACGCTGCGAGGGGCGCAAGCGATACAGATGATTCGCGACCCGCCTGGCCTCCTGTCTGCCGATGGCGATTTGATCGGGCGTTGCGCCGTTGAACGCCACGTCGCCGTGCTCGTCGATGCAAACGGCATCGGCGTGCTTGACGTCCAGGCGCAGTTGATCGACGGCGCTATGGCGCAGAATGGTCACCATCCAGGCAAACGCCGATCCCTTGTCCGGGTCGAAACTGCCTGCATGGCGCCAGACCTTGACGAAGGTCTCCTGCACGATTTCCTCGGCAACCTCGTGCCTGCACGCGATACGCACGGCCAGCGCGTGCAGTGCGGCACGGGTGTCGTGATGCAGACGCTCGAATGCGGCCATATCGCCTGCAGCCGTCTGCGCGAACAGATCGCGCAAGGCATCCGGCGGCAAGTTAGGCCCGGCCATGCTGCGTCAACCCCGCTTGGGCAGCAGAGAGAGAAACTCGGCGCGCAGGCTTTTATCCTCGACGAATGCGCCGCGCATCACGCTATTGACCATCTGCGACTGGTCGTCCTTGACGCCGCGCCAATGCATGCAGAAATGGTCGGCCTCCAGTACCACCGCAACCCCTTTGGGCGCGAGCCGGGACTCGAGCAGATCCGCCAGCTGCTTGATGGCTTCTTCCTGAATCTGCGGGCGCGACATGATCCACTGCGCCAGGCGCGCATACTTGGACAGGCCGATCAGGTTCGAGTCCTGATCGGGAAGCACACCGATCCACAGGCGCCCGATGATCGGGCAAAGGTGATGCGAGCAGGCGCTGCGGATCGTGACCGGGCCGACGATCATCAACTCTTCGAGCCGCTCCACGTTGGGAAACTCGGTGACATCGGGCGCCGGCTCATAGCGGCCGGAAAAGACCTCTCTTACGAACATCTTGGCCACGCGCCGGGCCGTCTCGCGCGAATTGTGATCGCTGTCGACGTCGATCACCAGCGCACGCAGCACCTCCTGCATCCGGTCGGCGACCTCGTCCTGCAGCAGTTCGATCTCGCCGTCGCACAGATAATCGGCGATGTTGTCGTTGGCGTGAAACCGCGTGCCCGCACTGAGCAGGCGCTGCCGGATCCGCAGCGACAACGGCGTGCCGTCGGGCGTCTCGACCAGGGCGGGCATATCCTTGACCATTGCATCCATTTTCATTTCTCCATCGACGGGATTCGGGGAGGATCCCGCGAATTAAGACGGCGTGGCGTCGTGATGACCCGCGGCCACGCGCTCCAGCGCCATTTCGAAGGCATGGCGCGCCTGGTTGGAAATATCGCCCAGCAGCTGATGCAGCAGGCTGTCTGCCGGCGTCTCGATCGAACAGTTGTCGCTGTAGGTCTCGAATGCGCCCAGCTGCAGGACCAGATCGACGATGTGGCGCGGACACTCGCAGGTGACCTTCTGGGCCAGTTCGGTCATGGCCTTCAATTCGCGTTCATCGAAGCGCCGGTGCTGGCGCCCGCCGCCGGGCGGCAGCAGCAAGCCTTCGCCGGCATCGCGGGCCAGATCGCGCAGCATCTGGCGCGCCTCGCAGCGGTTGGCCGGCCTGCGGTAAAGGCGCACGCCGGCAAGCTGCAGGTTTTCCGCCGCGCTATTGGCGCCAAATGCGTAGACCACGGCGACCGCGCGGTAGCCGGCGCCACGTACCGCCTTCACGATGCGATCGGCGACGTTGTCCTGCAGCCCCGAGAGTTCGACGATCAACACATCGCCGGCTCGCTGCCCCAGCGCCTCGAGCGCTTCCAGGCCGGCAAGCGTCGGGCCGATCCGAAACCCGAGCCGCTTCAATTCGGCGGCATCTTCAACGATGCGTTCGGCGATCGCCGTGCCGGCGATCGCCAGGGTCAGCTCTTGCTGCGCGGCGCCTGCGGCGCCCTGCGCGGTGCCCTGAAACGGCGCGGAGCGGCCGGCTTCGAGCGCAGCCAGCTGAGCGTCGTCCAGGCGGGAGATCGAGCCGATCGCATAGCCGCTCTCGACCAGCGCCTTCAGGCGCTTGAGCCTTTTGATGTCTTGCGCGGAATACAGCCGCTGCCCCGATGCCGTGGTCTGCGGCGCGACGATGCCATAGCGGCGCTCCCATATGCGCAGCGTGGCCACCGGCATGCCGACCAGATTGGCAGCCTGGCCGCTGCGGACACCGCGATCGGACTCGGTCTGTATTGGTTTGGTGGGGCTCATGGACGGCCTGATGGGACAGGAAGAATTGATCGATGCCGAAATATATTCATATTGAATCTAAACGTCAAACTATTTTGACTCAAATAGAGTCATTTAATTGAAACAACACACCTTGACTTTACGAATCACCGCCAGTTCGTCAAAATCACCCCAGCAGAATGACTCGATATATATCTTATTTGGATTCAATTTGAATTCGAAACTCGGATCACCATGACTATCCTCAGACTCGTGCTCGGCGACCAGCTCAACCCGCTGCACAGCTGGTTTTCCCGGACGGATGCCGACGTGGTCCACGTTTTCATGGAGGTGCGCCAGGAGACCGACTATGTGCTGCACCATGCCCAGAAAGTCATCGCGATCTTTGCCGCCATGCGCGACTTCGCGGACTGGCTGCGGCGCGGCGGACACCGTGTCCACTACCTGACACTCGACCAGCCTGACAATCGCCAGTCGCTCACCGCCAATCTTGCGTTTCTGATCCGGCAACATCAGGCCACGGCGCTGCACTACCAGGCGCCCGACGAGTGGCGCGTGGACCGGATCCTGTCCGACTTCTCGGTCAGCGCAGGGGTGCCCGTGACGCAAGTCGACAGCGAGCACTTCTATACCTCGCGCGACGAGCTGGCCCGGCTCTTCGGCGCGCGCGGGCGCTGGACCATGGAGACTTTCTATCGGCACATGCGCCGCACCACAGGCGTCCTGATCGGCCCCGACGGCGCCCCGGAAGGCGGGCGCTGGAACTTCGACGACGACAATCGCAAGCCCTGGCGCGGCGATCCGGCCGTTGCGCCAACGACGCTGCCCGCGCATGACCATCGCGAGCTATGGCACACCGTGCAGGCGCACGGCGTGCAAACGTTCGGCACCCCGCGCGCAGACAATTTCCCCTGGCCCTTGAATCGGACCGAGGCCCTGGCGCAGCTGGACGCGTTCATCGCGCAGCGCCTGCCCAGCTTCGGCGCCTACCAGGATGCCATGGCCAGCGCCGAACCCCTGCTGTTTCACTCGCTGCTGTCGTTCGCGCTCAACACCAAGATGCTGAACCCGCGCGAGGTCGTGGCGCGCGCCTGCGACGCATGGCGCCATGGCCGCGCGCCCCTGGCCGCGGTCGAGGGCTTCGTGCGACAGATCCTGGGGTGGCGCGAGTACGTGCGCGGCTACTACTGGGCGCGCATGCCCGACGCGGCGAACGACAATGCGCTCGATCATCGCCGGCCCTTGCCGCGCTGGTTCTGGACCGGCGCAACCCATATGCGATGCCTGGCGCTGGCGCTGCGCCAGTCGCTGGATCTGGCCTACGCGCATCACATCCAGCGTCTGATGATCATCGGCAACTTCGCCTTGCTGGCCGGGCTGGCGCCGGGCGAGGTGCATCAGTGGTATCTCGGCGTCTACATCGACGCCTTCGAGTGGGTGGAGCTGCCCAACACGCTGGGCATGAGCCAATACGCCGACGCCGGACGCATGGCCACCAAGCCCTATGTGTCCGGCGCCGCCTACATCCAGCGCATGAGCGACTACTGCAAGGGCTGCCGCTACAAACCGACGCAGCGCACGGGAAGCGGCGCCTGCCCCTACAACGCGCTGTACTGGAACTTCTTCGCGCAACACGCCCCGCGGTTCGAGCGCAACCCCAGACTGGCCCTGACCTATCGTCAACTGGCCTCGATGCCCGAGGACGCCCGGGACTCCTTGAAGCAACAGGCACAGCACTGGCTCGAACACCTCGACGAACTTTGACCCGACGCCCCATACCGTGAAGCCTCAAGCCGTCAAATACAAAAAAGGCCAGTTGCCGAGCAAGCCCTGCGAACGCTGCGGGCGCCCCATGCAATGGCGGCGCAAATGGGCCCGCGACTGGGACGGCGTCAAATATTGCTCCGAACGCTGCCGGCGGCAGCGCCAACCCCTCGAAGGAGGCTGAAACCATGATCCGAAACACCCTCGCATTGCCCTTCAAGCGCCTGGTGGCGGCAGGCCTGGGCGCGCTGGCGGCCTGCCTGCTCGCCGGCTGCTCGACCCAGCCGCCGGCCGGCATGCATCCCGTGCAAGGCTTCGACGCCCAACGCTATGAAGGCCGCTGGTATGAAATTGCACGGCTCGATCACTCCTTCGAGCGCGGCCTGACCGACGTGACCGCAACGTATGCGCCGCGCGGCGACGGCGGCATCGACGTCGTCAACCGCGGCTACGATGCAAAATCGTCGCGCTGGAAAGCGGCCCATGGCCGCGCCTATTTCAACGGCCCCGCCGACGTCGGTTCGCTCAAAGTCTCGTTCTTCGGGCCGTTCTATGGCGGCTACCACGTGATCGCGCTGGACCCGGACTACGGCTGGGCCATGGTCGCCGGCAACGACCGCAGCTATCTGTGGATTCTGTCGCGCACGCCGCACCTGCCCGACGCGATCAAAGCCCGGCTCGTCGCCCAGGCGGACCGCCTCGGGTTCGATACGGGCAAGCTGATCTGGGTCCCGCAAACGCGGCCCTGAGCCGACCCGGGCGGCGTAGCGGCAACTGCTCGCGTCTCACGGCAGACCAAGACCATGACCTATCGCGTCGTCTGGTTCAAGCGCGATCTGCGCCTGCACGACCACGCCGCCCTGACGGCGGCGGCGCTGCACGGCCCGGCGCTTTGCCTCTATGTCATCGAACCGCAGCTGTGGCGGCAGCCCGACATGTCGAGCCAGCATTATCGGTTTGTCCTCGAATGCCTGGAAGACCTGCGGCATTCGTTGCGGCGCCGCGGCTCGGACCTGCTGATCCGGGTCGGCGAAGTTTGCGAGGTACTGGGCCAGCTGCATGCCGCCGCCCCCTTTGCCGCGCTTCACGCGCATGAAGAGACCGGCAACGCGTTCACCTATGCGCGCGACCTGGCCGTGGCACGCTGGTGCGCCGCGCACGGCGTGGACTGGCAAGAGCACCGGCAGACCGGCGTCGTGCGCCGGTTGCGCAGCCGCGACGGCTGGGCCGCCCAATGGGAGCGCTTCGTCGGCCAGCCCTGCCTGCCGGTTCCCGCGCTGCGAGCGCAGCCTGCGCCGATCCCGCCGCACGATCCGCCCGCGCCCGAATCGCTGGGCGTGTACACGTTCGACCCGCCGCAGCGTCAGCAAGGAGGGCGCAGGCACGCGATCGCCGTGCTGGAAGACTTTCTGTCGCGGCGCAGCGCGCAATACCGGGGCGGCATCTCCTCGCCCCTGTCCGCGCCCACGGCCTGCTCGCGCCTGTCGCCGTACCTGTCCTACGGATGCCTGAGCCTGCGCGAAATCGTGCATGCGACCCGTCGGCAGATCGCGCGGCTGCCGCCCTCGGAAGCCTCGCATCGCAAAGGACTGCTCTCGTTCGTCAGCCGCCTGCACTGGCATTGCCACTTCATGCAGAAGCTGGAGTCCGAACCGCAGATCGAGTGGCGCAATATGCATCGCGGCTACGACGGACTGCGCGAAGACGAATTCGACGCGCAGCGGCTGGCGGCGCTGACCAGCGGGCAGACGGGCTGGCCCCTGGTCGATGCCTGCGTGGCCATGCTCGACGCCACCGGATGGCTCAACTTCCGCATGCGGGCCATGATCGTGTCGGTCGCGGCCTACCCGCTCTGGCTGCACTGGCGGCAGGTCGGTCTGTGGCTGGCGCGCTGCTTTCTCGACTACGAACCCGGCATCCACTGGCCCCAGCTGCAAATGCAATCGGGAACCACCGGCATCAACACGACACGGGTCTACAACCCGGTCAAACAGGCGCGCGACCACGACCCGCAGGGACACTTCGTGCGCCACTGGCTGCCCGGCATGCGGCGCGTTCCCGATTCATGGCTCTTCGAACCCTGGCACATGCCCGAGTCGGTCAGGGCGGGCGCGGGCCTGGACCCCGCGCATCCGCTGGTTCTGCCGCAGGTCGACCTGAACGCGGCGACCCGCTTGGCCAAGCAGCGCCTGCACGCCTGGCGCAAAGATCCGCAGGTCAGGCAGGGCAAACAGGCCGTGCTGGACAAGCACGGCTCGCGCAAGACGCTACGCCCGCAGGGCCGCCGGCCGCTGCGCGACGCGCCGCAATTGAGCCTGGCGCTGGACGCGCAAGACGCCGCGCAAGACTGAGGCGATCCCTGCGCCGGGCGGCATCAGGCTGCAGACCTGGCGGCCACCGCCAGGAACACGGGGTAGGCCTTGCCTTCTTTCTCGACGGTATGCGCGTCGAAAAACCGCACATCGACAAAACCGTGGCGCATCAGCACCGCCTTGAACGCGTCCCGGTCGAAACCGGCGTGGTAGACGCCCTGCATGCCGTCGGCGTGGAAGCTGCCGTCCTCGGTATCGAGGTCGGCCACGGCCAGGCGCGCACCCGGCTTGAGATGCAAGGCGAATTTTTCCGCCATGTTTTCGGTGTCCTGCACATGGTGCATGGCCATGGCGCTCACGAGCAGATCGAATTTTTCGCCGAGCGGCGTCTGCGTGATGTCCTGGCAGACGATGTCGACCTTGCCGGCCAGCTCGGGCTTGGACTGGAGTTTTTCCAGCATGGATTGCGACACGTCGACGGCCGCGATTTTCTCGACGCGGGGCGCGATATGCCCCGTGAGCAGCCCCGTTCCTGCCCCGAAATCCAGCACGTGCATGGCCTGGTTCAGTTCGACGTGCTCGATGATCGCTGCGGCGATCGCGGACGACATTGCCGTTCTGCGGGTATTGGCGTCCCAGTCGCGGGCTTTTTCCTTGAAGAGATCGGTCATGCGTATTTCCGGCAAAAAAAGCGTTAAAGGCCTTGGATCAACGCCTATTTTATTCAAGCCCACGGACCGCTTCGCGCGCGGCCGGTGCGCCGCCAGACCGGGCCGCGGGCGGCGCGTGATCCAGATCGGGAGCCTGCCACGGGTCGACATGCGTCATCAGATTGAGCACGCGGTGGCGCTGCATCACGCGGGCGCGCGCCTCGACGGCAATGTTGTGCCCGGCTTCGACGGTGATCCGCGCATCGATCTCCAGATGCGCATCGACCACGATCATGTCGCCCATTTTGCGGGTGCGCACATCGTGAACGTTTTTCACGCCCGGCGTCTGCAGCAAGGTCTGGCAGATGGCCTGCACCTCCTGGTCGTCGGCGGCGCGGTCCATCAAGTCGTGCAGCGCGTCCCAGCCGAATCCCCACCCCATCTTGACGATCATGCCGCCGACCACCAGCGCGGCAATAGGGTCGAGCAAGGGGTAGCCCAGCAGGTTGCCCACGATGCCCAGGCCCACGACCAGGGAAGAGGCCGCGTCCGAGCGCGCATGCCAGGCATTGGCCACCAGCATGCTCGACTTGGCCCGCTTGGCCACCGCGAGCATGTAGCGAAACAGCAGTTCTTTGGCCACGAGCGCGATGCCGGCGACCCATAGCGCGGCGCTGTGCACCCGCGCAATCGCCTCCGGGTTTTCCAGCTTGACCAGCGCCGACCAGAACATGCCCACGCCCACGGCCAGCAGCAATACGCCGATGACCAGCGAGGCCGCCGTCTCGAAGCGTTGATGGCCGTAAGGGTGATCCTGGTCGGCGTCTTTTTTGCCGTGATGGCTGGCAAACAGCACCACGCCGTCCGACAGCAGATCGGACAGCGAATGGATGCCGTCGGCGACCAGGCCCTGCGACTTGGACAGCAGACCCACCACGATCTGCGTGCAGGTCAGCAGCAAGTTCACCACCACGCTGACCCAGGTGCTGCGCGTGGCGGCCGCAGCGCGCGCCTGCCGGCCAGCCGTGTCGGACTCGTGGTCGTCGTCGATGTTTTCGAACTGCATGAGATGGGAGGACTCCGGGTTGACCCACGAAACGAGACGAGCGGCGAGCCACACGTCTTTTTGCCGTGCGACATTGTCGCTGCCCGGCATGACGAAACGGCGATCAAGCCAAACACGCTACGATCGACAGATTCGGCCGAACTTGAAAACGCATTTTCAATGCGCGAGCGCCGATTTTACGAGGAGCAAGCCATGTCACGCACCACCGCCGAGAAGCGCGCGGCCTTTCGCGACCTGCACAGAGCCGGATGCTTCATCCTGCCCAACCCCTGGGACGTGGGCAGCGCGACGTATCTGGCCGGCCTGGGCTTCAAGGCCCTGGCTTCCACCAGCTCGGGCTATGCCTGGTCCACTGGCCGCGCCGACAACCACGTCACGCGCGACGACATTCTGGCGCATCTGTCCTCGCTGGTCGCCGCCACCGACTTGCCGGTGAACGCGGATTTCGAAAACGGCTTCGGCAAGACGCCCGACGACGTGGCGCAAAACGTGGCCCTGGCCATCGCCACCGGCGTGGCCGGCCTCTCGATCGAAGATTCGACCGGCAACCCCGCCTCGCCCCTGATGCAGATCAACGCCGCCGCAGAACGCATCGCCGCGGCGCGGCGCGCCATCGACCAGAACGGCGGCGACACGCTGCTGGTGGGCCGGGCGGAGAACTTCGTCGTCGGCGTGCACGACCTGGACGACACGATCGCGCGCTTGAAAGCCTATGCCGATGCCGGCGCCGACTGCCTTTACGCGCCGGGCATCAAAACCCGCGAGCAGATCGAGGCCGTCGTCGCGGCTGTCGCGCCCAAGCCGGTCAATGTGCTGGTCGGCGGCGTCTCGCCCTTTACGCTCTACGACCTCGCCGCCATGGGCGTGCGTCGCATCAGCGTGGGCGGGGCCCTGGCGCGTTCCGCCTGGGGCGGCTTCATGAACGCCGCGCAGGCCCTGATCGAAGGACGCTTCGACGGCTTCGCCGGCGCGGCGTCGGGTGCGCAGCTGGACGCGCAGTTCCTCGGCAAGGCCTGAAGCATCGCGGCTGGACGGACGTGCGCGCGCAAACCGGCGGCTCATGACGGGATCGCCGGAAATTTGGCCGCTTTCGGCGATAAATCCAGCATAATTCGTGCATCTGGCTATTGGCCCCGTTTTTTGGAGATGTTCATGCCCAACGCGACGTCCCACGCCAGCATGGCGCCAGCAATCGCCCCGTCGAGCGGGGTCCGGTTCATGCTCGGCACACGGATCATATGCAGCTTCGGCGCGATATTCGTGCTGATGCTCGCGATGGCCGCGATCTCCTATTTCCGGCTGAAAACCATCGAGAACGACACGGTGAACCTCAACCGGGATTCCGTACCGGGGCTCTTTTATGCCACGGCGTTGCGCACGTCGATGTCCGAAAGCTACCGACTGATCGAGCAAAGCCTTTTCGAAGACACCGGGGACGACGCGATGAAGGCTACGCTGACCCACCTGCCCGACGTCTTGCGCCAGGACGAAGAAGCAACGAACCGCTACCAGACCACGGTCTTCAGCGAAAACGACCAGGCCGATCTGCGGACCTTCAAGACGGCCTACGCGCAATATCTGCAACAGCTCAACGATGTCGCGCGGCAGGCCGCGGCTTCGCGCGCGCAAGCCCAGGCCGCGTTCGTGCAACAGGTGACTCCGGCGTGGAAAAACCTGGTCAAGGCCGCCGACATGCTCGTCAAGGAAAACCGCGAACAGGCATACAACTCGACAAAACTGATCCAGACGGAGGTCGACAAAACCAAGCTGACGCTCGCGGTCGCGCTGGCCATCGTACTGCTCGTCGCGTTCATCACGGGCTATAAACTTCGGCGCTCGATCACGGTGCCGATGGCGCGCCTCGTCGACGTGCACAACGCGATGCGAACCGGCAACCTGTCCCAACGGCTCGATCTGCGCCGCACCGACGAATTCGGCACGCTCCAGAACGGATTCAACCAGATGTCCGACGAGCTGGTCGGCCTCGTATCACAGGCCCAGCAATCCTCGCTCCAGGTGACGACCTCGGTCACGCAGATCGCGGCGACAGCAAGAGAGCAACAGGCGACGGCGAGCGAAACCGCGGCGACCACCACCGAGATCGGCGCGACGTCGCGCGAGATCTTCGCGACGTCGCGCGACCTGCTGCGCATGATGAACGAAGTGTCGTCGGTCTCCGAACAGTCCGCCGCGCTCGCGGGCGATAGCCAGAGCGGCCTTACGCACATGGAAGAAACCATGCGCAGCGTGATGGAGGCGGCAGGCTCGGTCAACGCCAAGCTCGTGATCCTCAACGAAAAGGCGGTCAACATCAATCAGGTCGTCGCGACGATAACCAAAGTCGCGGACCAGACCAATCTGCTGTCGCTCAATGCTGCGATCGAGGCCGAAAAGGCCGGCGAATACGGTCGCGGCTTCGCGGTCGTCGCCACCGAGATACGGCGACTGGCCGACCAGACGGGCGTGGCGACCTACGACATCGAACAGACCGTCAAGGAAATTCAATCGGCGGTGTCGGCCGGCGTCATGGGCATGGATAAATTCTCCGAGGCGGTGCGGCGCGGCATGAATGAAGTGCAGCAGGTCGGCGGGCAGCTCTCGCAGATCATCCAGGAAGTCCAAGCGCTGGCGCCTCGCTTCCAGATGGTCAACGAAGGCATGCAGACGCAGGCCACCGGCGCCGAGCAAATCACGCAAGCGCTGTCGCAACTGTCCGAGGCCGCGCAGCAGACGGCCGATTCGCTGCGCCAATCGACGCAGGCAATCGACGACCTGACACTGGTCGCGAACCAACTGCGCACCGGCGTCTCCCGGTTCAAGATCTAGGTCAGGCGCGCTGCGACGGGCCCATCCCGATGCTCTTCCTTCTGTTCGAACTCGATGGCGATCGCTACGCGCTCGATGCGGGGCAGATCGTCAAGGTAATGGAGTTTTCGCCGGTGAAACGGATCCCCGGCGCACCGCCATGGATTGCAGGCGCGATCGAAGGGCGCGAATCGCCGGTGCCGGTGATCGACGTCGCACAGCTCGCGCTGGGGCGTCCCTCACGGCGCTTGCGTTCGACGAGATTCGTCGTCGTGCGCTATGGCACGGAAACCGCGCCGCGGAACGAGACGAGCAGCGAAACCGGAACCGGTCGCCAGCTCGCGCTTATCGTCGAGCGCGCGACGCAGACCTTGCGTATCGACCCCGATCAGTTCACAGGCAGCGGCGTTGCGACGCCGAACGCGCGCTGGCTAGGACCGGTTGCGAGCGACGAACAGGGTCTCGTGCAATGGGTCGATGCGCACCGCATGCTCGACGACGAAGCGCGCGCGCTGCTGTTTCCGACCGATTCCCCTACGCTACTTGCGGATCGGCCATGACCTCGACACGGCATGCCGACGATACCCGGTTCGAGGCATGGTTGATGCGCGAAACCGGCATAGATGCCTCGTCGCTGGGCACGAGCACGCTTGCCCGCGCCGTGGGCGATCGGATGGCCCATCACAGCGAGCTGTCGACAAAAAACGCCGCGGCCCGCGTCCACGGGATCGATGCTTACTGGAACCTGCTCAATGCATCGCAAGACGAGCGACAGGCTCTGATCGAGACCCTCGTGGTGCCGGAAACCTGGTTCTTTCGCGATCACGAGGCGTTCGCCGCGCTCGCGCGCCTGGCCCATGCGCGGCTTGCGCAGGAGCCCGCACGGCCGCTGCGCATCCTGAGCGTGCCGTGTTCGACCGGAGAAGAGCCCTATTCCATTGCGATGGCCTTGCTCGACGCGGGCATCGATTTCGGGCGTTTCGGCATCGACGCGATCGATATCAGCGCCCGCGCGATCGCATACGCGCGGGACGGGATATATGGACGTAATTCGTTCCGCGGCGATGCGATCGAATTCCGCAGCCGCCATTTCAGCAAAAAGCCCGATGGCTGGCTCCTCGGCGAGCGCGCCCGTGCGCCGGTGCAATTCATCCAGGCAAATCTGTTCGACCTGCCGTCCGTGGCCAGCACCCTTTACGATTTCGTATTCTGCCGCAACGTGCTGATCTACTTCGGCCGGGAAGCGCAGGACCAGGCGATCCGGCTGCTCGATGCGCAGCTCGCCGCAGGCGGGACGCTCTTCGTCGGCTCAGCCGAAACGGGGCTGATGATGCGGCACCCCCTCGCATCGGCCCGCATCCCGCTGGCGTTCGCATTCCATCGCGCGCCGCCGGCGCGCGCCGAGGCAGCGGGCGAACGGAACCCTGCGGAACCCCGCGCCGGATTGCACAGCGCGAAGACACCTGCGCTCCGTGCGGCGCCTCCGGCGCCGAAGCGGCCCGCACGCGCTCCGATCAGAAATTCCGGCCGTCCCGCCACGGCCGGCTCGGCGCCAGCCGGCTCACTTGCGACGCTGGACGACGCGAAGCGCCTCGCCGATGTCGGACAGCTCGGCGAAGCGGAGCGCATTGCACAGCGGCATGCGCTCGATCATGGGCCGGATGCCGAAGCGTTCTATCTGTTGGGCCTCATTGCCGACGCCCGAGGCCTCGCCAACGACGCACAGGATCTTTACCGCAAGACCCTGTACCTCGATCCGAACCATTACGAAGCGCTCACGCATCTCGCAGTGCTGATCGACGCCGTCGGCGACACGGCGGGCGCTGCCCGCATGATGGACCGCGCCCGCCGCGTGCTGGCGCAGCGCAAGGCGGCGGCGCCGGACAGCGGGAACACGCACAGAGGAGCCCATGAACCTCGCCGCTGATGAAAACAGCAGGCCGGCGTTGCGCGTCGACGACTGCTGGAACCGGATCGGAAACCTGGGCGATCATTCGTGCCCGCGCCTGCAGGAGCATGTGCGCTGCCTGAATTGTCCAGTCCTGGGGCGGGCCGCCGCCCTGCTGCTCGATCGTCCGCTCGATAACGCCGGCCCGACATATGCCTCGCGCAAGCAAACCGCAGAGCAAGGGGCGGAGCCGGTCATCGACGCAGATCGCGCGCCAAAGCAAGCGGCTTTCGTGTTCCGCGTCGCCGACGAATGGCTCGCGCTTCCTGTCTCTGCATTGCGCCAGGTCGACAGGCCGCGGCCCATCCACGCCCTGCCGCACCGACGCAACGGCGTCGTGCTCGGCCTGGTGAACGTGCGCGGCGCGCTCACGGTGGCCGCCTCGCTCGTGGACATGCTCAATCTGGACCGCGCAGCCGGCGGCCGCCACGCCGCGCGCGAACAGCGCCCCCGCACACTGGTCGCCGAATATCACGGCGACATCGCGGCGCTGCCGGTCGACGAAGTCGAAGGGGTGATCCGCTACAAGGCCGACGCCTGGATGCCGGCGCCGGCGACGCTGACGCACTCCACCGCGATCCACGCAAGCGGAGTGATCCCGTGGCGCGACACGACCATCGGCCTGCTCGACCCTGCCCGGCTGTTCGAGTCGCTCGCAAGGAGCATGAGATGAGCGTCGACGACGATCTCTCGCACAGTTCCCTGCTGGATCTGTTCCGCGAAGAGGCGCAAACCCAGACACAGGTGCTCGGCAGCGGCCTGCTCACGCTCGAAAACGCGCCGACCGACGCCGCAGCGCTGGAGGCATGCATGCGCGCTGCGCACTCCCTCAAGGGGGCGGCGCGCATCATCGACCTGCAGGCGGGCGTCGATATCGCGCACGCGATGGAAGAGTGCTTCGTCGCCGCGCAGCGCGGCACGTTGCTCCTATCGGCGGCCCATATCGACCAGCTGCTGCATGGCGTAGATCTTCTGTTGCGGGCGGGCGATGCGCACGCCCCTGCCGTTGCCCGGCATGAAATCGACGAACTGACGAGCCGCCTTTGCCGGACGGGCGAAATGCCTGGCAGCGCGGCGATTACGCCGGACACCGCGCTCGCACTCGATACGCCTACGCACGTGCCGGAAAGGGCCGCGCCCACGGCAACGTCGTCCCCGGGCCCGGGGGCCGCCCGACATGATCCCCAGCGGATGCTGCGCGTGCGCGCCACGCAGCTGGACCGTCTGCTGAGCCTGGCCGGCGAGTCCCTGGTCGAATCGAGCTGGCCCAAATCGTTCTCGGGAGCAATGCAGCGCATGCGGCGCGCGCACCGTGCCGCATGCCGCGTGCTCGATGCGCGTATCGACGCGCTGACAGGCAAAGCGGATGCCGCCGCGCTGGCGGCCCTGCATGACGTGCGGGCCGCCTTCGAAGAAATCCACGTGCAGATCAGCGAGCGGATCGACGAGATCGACCGGTTCGACCACCGCAATACGCATATCGCGCAGCAGATGTACGAAGAATCACTGCATTGCCGGATGCTGCCTTTCGGCGATTCGACGCAGGCCTACCCGCGCATCGTGCGCGATCTCGCCCGGTCTCTTGGCAAGAAAGTGCGCTTTTCGATCGTCGGCGAAACGACGCAGATCGATCGCGACATCCTGGACATGATCGACGCGCCGCTGGGCCATCTTTTGCGCAACGCGCTCGATCATGGCGTCGAAACACCCGAGCAGCGCATCGCCGCCGGCAAGCCACCCGAGGCAACGGTGACGGTCGAAGCGCGCCACAGCGCCGGCAAGCTGCTGATTTCCGTCGACGACGACGGCGCGGGCATCGACCTCGAAGCCCTGCGCGCGACCATCGCGCGGCGCGGACTCACCGACGCCGACACCGCCAGGCGGCTCTCCGATCACGAACTGCTCGATTTCCTGCTCCTTCCCGGATTTTCGATGCGCGAGCGCGTCACGGACATGTCGGGCCGCGGCGTCGGCCTGGACGCGGTACGGGAAATGGCGAGCGCGGTGGGCGGCACCGTGCGCGTGTTCACCGAGCTCGGCAAGGGAACCCGCTTCGTCCTGCAGTTGCCGCTTACCTTGTCGGTGATCCGAAGCCTGCTGGCCGACGTCGGCGGCGAAATCTATGCATTTCCGCTTTCGCATATCCGCTGCACGCTGAGCCTCGCGCGCGCCGATATCGACATGCTCGAAGGGCAGCAGCACTTTCGCTTCGCCGGCAAACCCGTCGGCCTGGTCGCCGCCCGCCAACTGCTCGGCGCCGGAACGGGAAGCAGCGCGAACGAGCAGATCGCGGTCGTCGTCATTGGCGACGATGCCGAAACATACGGCGTCGCCGTCGATAAATTCCTCGGCGAAAGCATGCTGGTGGTTCAGCCGCTGGACTCCCGGCTAGGCAAGATCAAAGATATTTCCGCCGGCGCGATCATGGAAAGCGGCGAGCCTGCGCTGATCGTCGACATCGAAGATTTGCTGCGTTCGGTGAGCAAGCTCGTGCGCGGCGGCCAGCTCGAACGGGTGCAGCGCACGCAGCCGAACGCCGCGGCACGCCGCAAGCACGTTCTCGTCGTCGAAGATTCGCTGACGGTGCGCGAGCTCGAACGCAAGCTCCTGGAAAAATCGGGCTATGCGGTCACGGTCGCCGTCGACGGCATGGACGGATGGAATATCCTGCGCGGCGCGGCGTTCGACCTTGTGGTGACCGACATCGACATGCCGCGCATGGACGGCATCGAACTCGTGTCGCTGATCAAGCACGACGCGATTCTGAAGAAGTTGCCTGTCATGATCGTGTCGTACAAAGATCGCGACGAGGACCGGAACCGCGGACTCGACGCGGGCGCCGACTACTATCTCGTCAAAGGCAGTTTCCACGACGACGTGTTGATCAACGCGGTCCGCGATCTGATCGGAGAGTCCGGCTCATGAACATCGGAATAGTCAACGACCTGCCGCTCGCCGTCGAAGCGATGCGCCGCGTGATCGCGCTCAGGCCCGAGCACCGCGTGCTGTGGGTCGCCGTCGACGGTGCGCAGGCCGTCGAATTCTGCGCGGCGCAGCCGCCCGACATTGTGTTGATGGATTTGGTGATGCCGAAATTCGACGGCGTCGAAGCCACGCGCCGGATCATGGCCCTGGAAACGCGCTGCGCGGTCCTGGTCGTGACGACCAGCGTCGGCGAAAACCTGAGCCACGTGTATGAAGCCCTGGGCGCGGGAGCCCTGGACGCCGTGGACACCCCGAAGCTGTCGGAGGACATGCTCGGCGACAAGCGACAGGCGCTGCTCACCAAGATCGACCAGATAGGCCGCTTGCTTGAAAAAGCCCCGCCCGAACGGCGCCGGATCGCCACGCCCGCGCCGCGCGCCGCCAGGACGCCGCTCGTGGCTATCGGAGCGTCCGCCGGAGGCCCTTCCGCGCTCGCCACGCTGCTCAGCGGCCTGCCCTCCGATTTCGGCGCAGCGATCGTGATCGTCCAGCATATCGACAAGGTATTTGCCGAAGGCATGGCGCAGTGGCTCCACGGCAAGGCATCGCTGCCCGTGCGCATCGCGCGGGCAGGCGAGCGGCCGCAGCCGGGCGTCGCGCTGCTTGCGGCGACCGACGACCATCTTCGCCTGACGAACGAGGGTTTGCTCGATTACACGCGCGAACCTACCGACACGCCGTACCGCCCCTCGATCGACGTATTCTTCGATAGCGCGGCCGAGCACTGGCGCGGCGGCCTGATCGGCGTGCTGCTCACGGGCATGGGCCGCGATGGCGCCACCGGACTTCGAACCATAAAATCGAACGGCTACCACACGATCGCTCAAGACGAGGCGACAAGCGCCGTGTACGGAATGCCCAAGGCCGCCGCAGCGATGAACGCCGCGAGCGTGATACTGCCTATAGACGATATCGCCACGGAGCTGAAAGCCCGCATTCGGGCAGCTGTGTAGAAATCGACCGATGACAGCTACTTTAACGGGACGAACGCGAGACAATGATCAATCAGAACGACGACGACAAGGCCGATAGCATGCCCTTGGCCGACGCTACCGACGCCGCGCTCGACGCCGTGCAGGCGGCGTTGAACTCGCCTTCCGCGGCCGATGTGCCGGTCATGGTGCTTCTGGTCGACGATCAGGCTATCGTCGTGGAGGCCGTGCGGCGGGCGCTGATGAACGAGAAAGGCATCGACTTTCACTATTGCATGAACTCGAGCGAGGCGCTTGACGCCGCCATCCGTACGCGGCCGACCGTCATATTGCAGGACCTCGTCATGCCCGGCATCGACGGTTTGACACTCGTCAAATCCTATCGATCCAATCCGGCGATGCACGACACGCCGATCATCGTCCTGTCGACCAAGGAAGAGCCCGTCATCAAAAGCGCCGCATTCGCGGTCGGCGCGAACGACTATCTGGTGAAGTTGCCTGACCGCATCGAACTCGTTGCGCGGCTGCGCTATCACTCCCGGTCTTTTGTAAACCTGATGCAGCGCGACGAAGCCTATCGGGCGCTGCGGCGATCGCAGCGCCAATTGATCGAGACCAATCTCGAACTGCAGCGGCTGACGAACGTGGACGGCCTGACCAACCTGTCGAACCGGCGCTATCTGGACGAATACCTATCGGCCGAGTGGCGGCGCTGCGGACGCGAACAGACCGAGTTGTCTTTCCTCATGATCGACGTCGACAACTTCAAGGCGTACAACGACAACTACGGGCATGTATCGGGAGACGACGTGCTCAAACAGGTCGCCGCCTCGCTCGAAGGCTGTATCGACCGCGCCGGCGACCTGGCTGCGCGCTTCGGCGGCGAGGAGTTCGCGGTCGTGCTGCCCGGAACGTCGATCGACGGCGCGCGCGCGATCGCCGAGAAGATCCGGCGGCGCATCGAGGCGCTGCAGATACCGCACGAATTCTCGTCCGAGGCCTCCTGCATCACGGCGAGCGTCGGCGGCGCCTGCGTCGTTCCCACCGAGAACGGCAAGATCACATCGCTGATCGAAGCCGCGGATCAGGCCCTTTATCGAGCCAAGCACAACGGCAAGAACTGCGTGTTTCTGGCCTGAACCCGCCGGCCGGCACGGCCGCGATCATGTCCGAAAATAGCGAGAAAGGCCGATGACTCCGGGATAAAGTGCATCCCATGGAGAAAGCACCGACAGCCAACGACGGCCGCAGCGCGTTCTACGCCGCGCTCAAGGCGAGAGACGCGCGATTCGACGGGCGATTCTTCGTCGCCGTTTCGTCCACAGGCATCTATTGCCGCCCGATCTGCTCCGCCAAGATACCCAAGTTCGAAAACTGTTCGTTTCACCGCACGGCGGCGGCGGCCGAGCAGGCGGGCTATCGCCCCTGCCTGCTGTGCCGCCCTGAGCTGGCCCCCGGCAACGCGCCCATCGACGCCTCGGCCTCGCTCGCGCGGCGCGCGGCTAAGCTGCTGGAAGACCATTGCGGCAGCGACACCTCGCTCGAAGCACTGGCGCAGCGGCTCGGCTGCACCGACCGCCACCTGCGCCGCGTCTTCGCCACCGAGTTCAGCGTCACGCCCGTCCAATACCTGCAGACGTGCCGGCTGCTACTGGCCAAGAACCTCCTGACCGACACCGACCTGTCGGTGGTCGACGTGGCCATGGCCTCGGGCTTCGGCAGCCTCAGGCGCTTCAACGCCCTCTTCAAGAGCCAGTACCGGCTCGTGCCCACGGCCCTGCGCCGCCGCAAAGAAAAGCGCACAGAATCGGCGGCGCAGATCAATCTCGTGCTGGGCTACCGTCCGCCTTACCTGTGGGACGCCATGCTCGCGTTTCTCGCGTCGCGCGCCATTCCCGGGGTGGAAGTCATCCAGGACGGCACCTACGCCCGCGCCGTGGTCCTTGCAGGCCCCAACGGCAAGCCGCACTCCGGCTGGATCCGCGTGGGACACCTCCCGCAAAAAAGAGCGCTCAACGTCGAAGCCTCGGTATCGCTGCTGCCCGTGCTGCCCTTGGTACTGGCGCGAGTGCGGCATCTCTTCGACCTGGGCTCCGACCCGCAGGCCGTGCACGAGGGACTGCTCGCGATGAACGACCTGGCGCCCGGCCTGCAAGTGCTGGGAACGCGGCTGCCCGGCAGCTTCGACCCCTTCGAAATGTCGGTTCGCGCCGTACTCGGACAGCAGATCACCGTCGGCGCCGCCCGCACCCTGGCCGCGCGCATCGTCAACACCTACGGCACGCCCGTGCAAACGGACATACTTGGCCTGACCCACGTGTTTCCCTCGCCCGAACACATTCTCGCGCTGGAGGGCGACATCGAGAGCCATATGGGTCCGCTCGGCATCATCAGGACGCGCGCCCGAACCATCCTCGCGCTCGCCCAGGCGCTGGCCGCGAGGACGCTCGACTTCGGCCCCAGCGCCGAACCCGAACGCGAAGTCGAGAAGCTGCTGGAACTACCGGGCATCGGCCCCTGGACGGCCCAATACATCGCCATGCGCGCCATGGCCTGGTCCGACGCCTTTCTGCCGACGGACTACGGCATCAAGAAGGCCCTGGCGCCGCGCACGCCCAAGCAAATGGAAGCGCTGGCCCAGGCATGGCACCCATGGCGCAGCTACGCCATGATCAATCTGTGGAACTCGCTGCACTAAGCGTATTCGGAATACATCATGTACTACTCGCACCGCTATGCCTCCCCCCTCGGCCCACTGCTCATGGCAAGCAACGGCCGCCACCTGGTCGGGCTTTGGATGGAAGGGCAAAAATACTTCGGCGCCACGGTCGACGAGCCGCTTACGCCCGATTCGCAGCGGCAGGAATTCAAAAACGCCGCTGCCTGGCTGGACGCTTATTTCGCCGGCGAGAACCCGCCTCTGGCGGATCTGCCGCTGGCCCCCAAGGGCACGGCGTTTCAGCAAGCAGTCTGGCGGCAGCTGCTCAAGATCCCGTATGGCGAGACGACCACCTACGGCGCCATCGCCAAAGAGGTCGCGCGCGAGATGAAGAAAGCGGGCATGTCGGGGCAGGCCGTGGGCGGCGCCGTCGGGCACAACCCCATCTCCATCATCATCCCCTGCCATCGCGTGGTGGGCAGCCGCGGCAGCCTCACCGGGTATGCGGGCGGCCTGAAGAAGAAGCTGCGCCTGCTCGCGCTGGAAGGCGTGAACACGGTAAAGTTCTTCGTGCCCAAGCAAGGCACCGCGCTGTGAAAGGAGAGCCATGACCGCCTATGTCGCCCTGCTGCGCGCCGTGAACGTCGGCGGCAACGGCAAGCTGCCGATGAGCGATCTCAAAGCGATGTGCGAAGCGCAGGGCTATTCCCAGGTGCGCACCTATATCGCCAGCGGCAATGTGGTCTTTCACAGCGCGGATTCGGAGGCCGCGGTCAAGGCGGCGCTGGAGGCGGCCTTGCTTCAGTATGCCGGCAAGGCGGTCGGCGTCATGGTGCGCACCGCCGCGGAAATGGCCGCGGTGCTCGAGGCCAATCCGTTTTCGGATGAAGCGCCCAACCGCACCGTCGCCATCTTCCTGGACAAGGCGCCGCCCAGGAATCTGCTGGAAACTGTCTCCGGCTGCTATCGCGAGAAAGTCGCGCCCGGCAAGCGCGAGATCTATGTCTACTACGGCGACGGCATGGCGCATTCCAAGCTGAAGATTCCTGCCGCGCGTGATGGCACGGCTCGCAATATCAATACCATTGCCAAGCTGGCGGAGTGGGCGGCGCAGAAATGGCGCCAGGCTGGTGGATCACCGGCTGGTCGGTAGCAGGAGCCTGGGGGTGCCGATGGCAAACGAGGCGCGCTGAATTCGCCCTTCGACGACCTCGTAGATGCAGAGCATCTCGACTTCCCCTTTGCCTTCGGGGTAGTTGCGGGTGACGACCTCCAGGTCGGTCACGAAATTTCCGAAGACGGTGCGCGACAGCAGCCGCGCGTGCAGATCGGGTTCGGAAAAGCGCTCGGCGAATCGCGTTCTGAGCGCATCGCGCCCTTTGGCGAGCAAGGGGCCATGCAGGGTGTATTGCTCAGCGTCGGGTGCGTAAGCAGCAAGAAGCGCATCCAGGTCTTTCGCGTTGTAGGCGTCAAGCTGGTTTTGCACGACCGTGGCAGGCATGGTTTCGATCATGTGAGTTTCTTCCAGGTTCGAATCAGCTATTCCAAGTGCGCTGATTATGAACGTCAAACGAATGGCTCGTCATACCGAATCGTCTCGGCGCTTAACCGCATCACGCCGCCAGCGCCCGCGCAATGGTTCCCACTGTCTTGAGCGCCGCGTGGAAATTCTTGTTATCGGGATGCCCGAAGTTGATCCGCACATGGTGCTTGAAACGATGGTCGGCCGAGAACAGGTGGCCCGGCGCCAGGCTGATGCCCTGCGAAAGGGCCAGCCGGTGGAGTTCCAGCGCGTCGATCTTCGGCGGCAGTTCCACCCAGATGAAGTAGCCGCCTTCCGGCTGCGTGGCCCGCGTGCCGGCAGGAAAATGCTTGGCAATGTCGCGCAGCGTCGTGTGGCGATGCTGCGCCAGCGTTGCCCGCAGTTGGCGCAAGTGACGGTCATAACCGCCATGCTCGAGATACTCGCTCAAGCCCTCCTGCGACGGCAAGGGCGCGGCGATGGAGCTCATCAGCTTGCGCTGCGCCACCTCGCGGACGTAGCGGCCTGCCGCCACCCAGCCGACGCGGTAGCCCGGCGCCAGCGTCTTGGAGAAGGAACTGCAGTGCATGACCCAGCCCGCGCGATCCCACGCTTTGGCGGGCCGGGGCTTGCGGGCACCGAAATACAGCTCGCCGTAAACGTCATCCTCGATCAGCGGCACCTCGTGCCTGGCGAGCAGTTCCACCAGCGCCTGCTTGGCGTCGTCCGGCATCAAGCTGCCAAGGGGATTCTGGAAGTTGGGCATGAGCCAACATGCCTTGACCGGATGCCGTTCCATGACCGCAGCCAGCGCGGCCACGTCGATACCCGTACGCGGGTGGGTGGCGATTTCGACGGCGCGCAGGCTGCAGCGTTCCAGCGCTTGCAGCGCGGCATAGAAGGTCGGGGATTCCACCGCCACCAGGTCGCCAGGCTGGGTAACGCTCTCCAGGCACAGGTTCAGCGCCTCCATCGCACCGTTGGTGATGACCAGTTCCTCGGTGTCCACGCCGCAACCCATACCGAGATAACGCAGGCCGATCTGGCGGCGCAACGCAGCGCTGCCGGGTGACAGGTCTTCGACCGTGCGCCAGGGGTCCAGCCGACGCAGCGCCTTGCCCGTGGCGAGCGCGAGCTTGGGCAAGGGGAACAGCAGCGGGCTGGGGAAGGCCGAGCCCATCGGCACGAGCGCCCGGTTCTGAGCGTGGCCCAGCACCTGGAAGACCAGCTCAGACACCTCGACGGCACGCTCTTTCGTCACCGGCCTGGAACTCTCCGGCTCCTGCTGCCAGCTCACGGTGTGACTGACGAAGTAGCCCGAGCGCGGGCGGGCCTCGATCAAACCGCGCGCCTCCAGCAGGTAGTACGCCTCGAAGACGGTGGACGGGCTCACCCCCCGGCTGCGGCTCGCCTCCCGCACCGACGGCACACGTTCGCCCGGCCGCAACCGGCCGTGGGCAATGGACTCGGCGATCTCGTGTGCGAGGGCTTCATAGCGTTTCATGGGGTTTTGACATCGCATGCAACTGATATGCACAAGTTACAGATTGATCACCACTGTACTTTTGCACGATTTTTCTTGGCAAATTAACCCGTTCTGTTTATCTGATCTGCTATTTATTTGATGAATCTGAGTCTGTAATTTTGGCGGCTGCCTTGGCACAGTAGCGGCTGCAGGCGAAAGGTCCGCCGCAGGATCCTATGCCGCATCCAATTCGGCTCGAGCCATTCGTTTACCTGGCTACGGCTAATTTCTAGGCTGCTGTGCAGCGCTTTGAGGAAATCATGGAGTGGGTTCCTATATTTTTGATTACGTTCAAGCTGCTCGTGTTGGGCACGTGCATTTTCTTCGCCATCAAGTCTCATCATGACGGCGAGAAGGAAGAGAAAGAAAAAGAGAAGAAAAGAGCAATCAACGGGTCGTAAGCGCCTGCACACCGGCTTACGGTTCGTCTATCTGGCTTACGGTTCGTCCATCTGGCTTTCCTGGTTCTACCACTCGTGTCGAAAGCCAAGTTAGGTGGCATTCAATTTCCAAATAAATCAACAACCTAGATTTTTTTGAGTCAGCACTCTTCGAACGGATGAGTCAGCTCAATTGATATTTTCCGCTTATTGAGTCAGCGTAAATGGAATTAGAAGTTTAGAGCCCCTATTCCAGCCATTACTCCCCGACGGTGGGCATCAGCTTCGCCACTTTCAAGCTGTCATACCACTCCTTGTAGAGTGCCATGGTGCGAGAAGTCAGTGCTCTCACTAGCGCGATCCTGCATTCGCCATACCCGCTATCCATAGACAGGTACCTCTGCGGGAATTCCCCGTCAGGCGTGGATCGCTGCCAGTCCTTCCATTGGGCCTCGGAAACAAAGCTGGCGAAGCGCTTTCCCACGGCGTTCCGCAGGCCATAACTCCGCAAGACTTCGTCAGGCTCGCCGTTCAGCTTCTTGGAAGGCTCCGCTTCGGCATCGGCTCGATTGGCATCGAATGGCCACGCGCGGAGATTGCCAATGCTGCCATGCCAATCGCGCACTAGGCGCGGAATTTTGTGTCGCCCTTCGATGTAGTACCTCGGGTGGATGTGATCCATGTCCCAGGGGCGGTTCATTTCCTCGACCGAACCTGGATCGGTCGGATCGAAATCGGGAAACCATTCAGCAAGCTGCAGCCGCTGCGCATATAGTACGAGGCGACGCTCACCCCACAGCTTGTCCGCGAAGAACACCCAATCGGCCTCAGCTCGCTCCTTCCAGGACGCCTCCTCCGAGTCGATATTGCGGACCTGCCTCATGCTTCGGCCATACCAACGTTCGAGCTTCAGTGACAGAGTTCCAAAGGAACCGTACCACTCCCAAGCGCTCCAGAAGCTGGAGCCCGCGTCACGGAAACCACCCGCAGCACCGGCTCCGCGTGGTGCCGTGATCTTCGCGGCGATCTGCCTAGCCATCGTCATCGGTGAGGGCAAAAGCACCATCGGCGGCTCCCGCCTCCTGGCGTCACGCTCGAGGCAAATCCGAAAGTTCCCGCGTTCGAAAAAATTCGGCAGATCCGCAGGTCTGCATTTCTGCAGCAGCGGCCATAGGACAGAAACGCAAGCCGCCGGCTTGCGCGAGAACCAGGAAATCGCAGTCAGGGCTCCGAGCGTGCGCTTACGCTGCTCGATAGTCAGATCCGAAGTACTGCTCTTGTGTTCGTGCAGTCGTTCGATCCACCTCAAAAGCAGGAATAGGATCTCGCGACCAGATTCGCCGCGCCCCAGATCACCCACCAGGACTGGCGGCAACGCGACATCCACGGTGAGCAGTTGATGCGCATCGTAGAACAACGGAGCAGCTTTTCTGCGCAGATACGCCTCTAATCGCTTTCGGTAGCGCGTCTGCTCGGGATCACCGTGCACAAGCCGGCGAAAGCGTGCCACCTCCGGCGACGGTGGCAGGGTGGTCGAGGCCTCGTCCACAAGAGCCAACCGGGCGATGAGCAATGCAGCCCGCGGCTCACTGACGAGATGGTGTTGAATGGCGGAGATCAAATTTGCCGCATCCGGCCAAATTGCCTTCACCATGCTATAGATTAAATCCTCGCCCTGTAACGGCGTGCCACCAGCGTTGAAACGTAGGAACAAGGTCTCGGCGGGGTCCTTAAATTCCTCCGCCCCGGCGTCGGGTTGGACTTTATCTCGAAGATCCACCTCGAGTGCAGGAACTTGATAGCGTTTGACCACCGCCTGTAAGGCAGCAATCTGCGCCTGTGCATCCTTCAGCCGCTGCGGAAGCACGGCCTCGAGTGCTCCGTGCTTGGTAACGATTTTATGCCACCAGGGAACCATCTGCGACAGGGTGGACGTGATCGCCGTCGGCGAACTTTCAGCCGCCGCGAGCAACACTGATAGAGGAATGGGAGCCGAGGCATCCCAAGGCCAGCTATAACACACCGGTGGCTTGCGCGGCCATGTGTCAGCGTCATGCGCCGCACGGACCTCTTGCAACGAGCACCTGATATCGGCCGCGCCAAGACGCTGACGATCACCGGCCGCAGGGTAGCCCCAGGGATGAGCGCGACTAACTAGCCTGAAGTGAATTATGCGATCAACATTGGCCGGAACACCCAGGTCCACCCACAAAACCGCTGGAGCATCAACGTCGCCTCGCTGC
Organism: Bordetella sp.; assembly: GCF_051960075.1. GTDB lineage: Bacteria > Pseudomonadota > Gammaproteobacteria > Burkholderiales > Burkholderiaceae_B > Bordetella. The sequence continues at coordinate 1,315 of NZ_JBQCER010000021.1, read as the reverse complement.
CAGGGCGCAAGGAAGCCGAGGGCGATGGCATTCGCGCGCTGCTGACCATCCAACAACATGTGTGTAGGTTGCGATGCACTCTGTCCAACTAGCATTTTCTGTGTGCCGAAACGAGCTTCGAACGGCATCAGAAGAAAAGAGCCAATTGGAAAACCACGCGCGACGGAGTCCCACAACGTCTCTACTTGGGATGGACGCCAGACAGCGCCGCGCTGTAAGGCGGGAAGCGCTGCCACGATCGCAGGCTGCCCGGTTGTGAGCTCTTCGCTTACCTGCCATCGCGCCACCTGATGCAGTGACAGGGCATGTACCGCACCGCCAATTGCAGTTGCTGTATTCAAACCTCCTCCTCATAATCTTTGTAGACACGCTATTGCGATCGCGGGGCTGAATTTTCGACGAATGAGAGGATGTTTCAATACAACTTCCGAGTCACTCAGCCTTGATATAAGAGGTCACTTGTTTGACTAAAGTAGCGGAAATTTGAGCCTCCACTCAAGCTGCAACGTCACCGTGAACCGCCCCGGGTTTCGCGGAGGCTGTTTAGTTAAAGTAAGACGGCCTCATCGGATGGGGTTCCGAGTCGGCTGTAGTAGTTTGCCTCAGCTTCGGCAGGCGGGATATAGCCAATCGATGAGAGCAGGCGTTTATGGTTGAACCAGGCGACCCATTCGAGGGTAGCCAGTTCGACCGATTCTCGGTTTTTCCAGGGGCCACGCCGATGAATCAATTCGGCTTTGTAGAGCCCGTTGATTGTCTCGGCCAGCGCGTTGTCGTAGCTGTCGCCGCGGCTGCCGACCGACGGTTCGATGCCAGCCTCGGCCAGGCGCTCGCTATAGCGAATACTGACGTATTGCGACCCCCTATCGGAATGATGGATCAGAGAGCCATCGTTATCAGGCCTGCGGTCATAGAGGGCTTGCTCCAAGGCATCAAGCACGAAGTCTGTGGTCATAGTGGTGCTCACGCGCCAGCCAACGATGCGCCGGGCGTAGACATCGATGACGAAGGCCACGTACAGCCAGCCTTGCCAGGTCGAGACATAGGTGAAGTCCGAGACCCAGAGCTGATTGGGTCGATCGGCCCAGAACTGACGGTTCACCCGATCGAGCGGGCGCACGGCTGTTTCATCGGGCACCGTGGTGCGCACCCGCTTGCCGCGCCGTACGCCTTGCAGACCCTGAGCATGCGTAAGCTTCCCCGTCAAGTAGACAGTTTGTTGTAGACATTCGAAGCCAGGGTTAACCGGGGCAGATATTGCACCGGCGGCACACCGCCCAACGATTCATGCGGGCGAAATTCGTTGTAGTCACGC
>NZ_JBQCER010000020.1:0-23063 GCF_051960075.1 Bordetella sp. | reverse complement strand
GACCGTCGCCGAAGAATGGATCGACCGGCAGGGCTTCAGTGCGCAGCCCGGGAAGGTGGTCACTGCGGGTATTGGCAGGTCTTGGAAAGGCGGGGGTCGGAATCGAACCGGCGTCCACGGCTTTGCAGGCCGCTGCATGACCACTCTGCCACCCCGCCCGGGGTGTCTGGCGCGTTGCGCGCCATACGGACATCAAACGAAATGGGAGAGCGCAATTGCTCTCCCAGGGAAACTGGAGCGGGAAACGAGTCTCGAACTCGCGACCTCAACCTTGGCAAGGTTGCGCTCTACCAACTGAGCTATTCCCGCGCTGACCTATTTCGCAATTGTGGGACTTGTGTGCCACATATTTGCGAAACAAGCAGAGCAAATAACTATACACGATCAAAAAAAATCATGCAAACGGCGACCGGGGCGCGCGACCCGCTTATCGATCGGAGCAGGGCCTTCCAGCGCGGTGACGGATGAGTCGTGCGATGATGTCGCAAGCGTTTTTTTATAGGCAGGGATTCACGATGAAAGTCGCGCTAGGGCAATTCGCCGTCGGCAAAGTGTGGGAAGACAATGCCCGGACCATCATCGACCTGATGTCGCGTGCCGCGGCTGCCGGCGCCGATCTGCTGGTGCTGCCGGAGGCCGTCCTGGCGTGCGACATGGCCGATCCGGACCTGGTGCGTCGCGCGGCGCAGCCGCTCAACGGGCCGTTCGTCGTGCAACTGCTGGAAGCCAGCCGCGGTTCGCCGATGACGTCCATGATGACGGTACACACCCCGACCGAAGACGGACGTGCCTGGAATACCCTGATCGCGATCCGCGACGGTCAAATCCTCGCGCGATACCGCAAGCTGCATTTGTACGACGCCTTCTCGATGAAGGAATCGAACCGGGTCGAACCGGGGGCGGAGGTGCCGCCGCTGGTCGAGGTGGCGGGGCTGCGGGTTGGGCTGATGACCTGCTACGACGTGCGCTTTCCCGAACTGGCGCGGCGCCTGGCGCTCGACGGCGCCGACCTGCTGGTGCTGCCTTCGGCCTGGGTCAGGGGGCCGCACAAAGAAATGCACTGGGAAGTGATGGTCACCGCGCGAGCCCTGGACAACACGGTCTATGTCGCGGCGTGCGGCGAGTGCGGTCCGCGCAATATCGGCAACAGCATGGTGGTCGATCCGTTGGGTGTGGCGATCGCGCGAGCGGCTGAAATCCCCGCGCTCATATTCGCCGACATCGATCCCGCGCGCCTGGAGCATGCCCGGGCGGCGTTGCCCGTGCTCAAGAACCGCCGTTTCGCCGCGCCCCAGCTGCAATAGGCCGTCGGCGCGAACGCTATTTGAACGAGCTGCGCAGGCGCTCGTACTCGGCCTGGTTCAGGCGTCGCGCCTCCCGTTCTGCGTAGTCGCGTTCGCCCGGATCGTAGTGCCCGTCATACATGCAGGCGTTGCCGCGGCCGCAACGGGGATCCGCGGTGAAAGGCGCGCCGGACGAGGGCGAGGACGAGAACGAAGCGGAACGCCGCGCGCCCGAGCACCCGGACAGCGCGGCCGCCAGGGCGATGAACAATGCGGCCAGGGCAAATCGCTGGGTAGTCATGAAACGTCTTGTCGAGGGTGTGATGTGAGACAAGGCGGTTTTATCATCTTCAGTCCGCCGTGATCGCTTCTTCTTGAGAGTAAATGCATCAAAAAGCATGACGGCCGCGCGAATCCCGCCGTTCAGGCGGCGCAGCGCGGCGCGCGGTGCGCCGCCGGCTCTTCAGGCGTCCGGCCGACGCTCTCGGCCGACGCTTCCTTCAGGCAGTCGTAGAACAGCGACGTGGCCGGCGCCGCCGAATCGATGCGTCGATACGCGACGACCTCGCCCAGCGCCTCCAGCGGCGGCAACGGCAGCACGCGCATCGTGCCGCGGATCATGTGGCGGCGCGCGATCGACAGCGGCAGGATCGCAAGAAAATCGCCGCTTTCGATCAGCGTGATGTTCAGCGCGAGCGAGCTGGATTCGACGTCGCTGCCGGAAAACGCAATGTCGTGCGCGCCCAAGGTATCGGCGAGCGTCATGTAGGCGGGCGACCCGCGTAGCGGCACGATCCATCGGTACGGCCGCAGGTCTTCCCAGCGTACGGTGCGTTCTGGGGCGCCCAGCGGATGGCCGATGCCCGACACGAAGACGAACGGTTCGCGGCACAGGCGTTCCTGCCGCAGCCGCATGTCGACGCCGACGAGGTGATTGCGGCCCAGGGCGATATCGAGTCCGCCGTCGTCGAGCATCTTGATCAGCCGATCGAGCGTCGCCTCGACGAACGAAAACGACGCCGCGGGAGCGCGGCGCATGAACAGGCCCACGGCGCTGGCGATGATCGGCTCGGGAATGGTCACGACCGCGCCCACGCGCACATGTCCGCCGGTGCCGGCCGCAAGCGCGCTGACGTCGCGCTGGGCGAGTTCGATATGCCGCAGAATGGCGCGGCCGTGCTCGACCAGGGCTCTGCCGATGCCGGTCAACTCGACCGCGTTGCCCAGGCGCTGGACGATGGTCACGCCGAGTGCGTCTTCGATTTCCGCGATCTGCTTGGAAATGGCGGGCTGCGTAACGTGAAAGGCTGCCGCGACCCGCGTGACCTGGCCCAGTTCGGCCAGACTCACGAGGATGCGCAGATGGGACAGCTTCAGGCCGCCGCGAAAGAACTGCTCGATCGGATTGCTATTGCGGGTAGTCATCGCATCTTCGACTGGAATAACCGTGTGGTTATGACTTGCGCCCAAAAAGTGATTTGCCGTCGGGCGTGGATGCTGCCTATTCTGTCGCAACAGTGTTCAAGGTGAGCCTAGGGTATTACCTAATCGGTATGCCCGGGGCATGGCTCGCGCTGAACCGATAAAGCAAGGGCGCAAGACGGCAACGCGCTTGCGCGCACAAGAAAGCCAGGAGACAGGCATGAGCGACAGTCATGCGCAGACGCTGACGAAGGCTCCCGGGCAACCGGTCTGCATGATCACGGGCGCGGCCACCGGCATCGGCGCGGCCTGCGCGCTGCGTTTTGCGCGCGAGGGCTGGGCGGTCGCCATCGGCAATCTCGACGACGGCACGCGTCCGGCGGCCCGCGCCACGCAAGCCGCGTGCCGCGATGCGGGCGCGCCGACGCTGGTGTTCGATGCCGACGTCGGCGTCGACGCGGATTGCCGCCGCGCCGCCGAAGAGGTCGCCGCGCAGTGGGGGCGTATCGACGTCCTGATCAATTGCGCGGGCACCACCCGCGTCGTGCCGCACGCGGATCTCTGGGGCATCGACGATGCCGAGTTCGAACGCGTCTATCGCGTGAATCTCATCGGCATGTTCCAGATGACGCGCGCGGCCACGCCCTGGTTGCGCGAATCGGCAACGGCCGGACGCAGCGCCGGCGTGATCAACGTTTCATCGCTGGCGGGGCTCAACGGCACAGGTTCTTCAATCGCGTATGCCGCATCCAAGGGCGCGGTCAACACCTTGACGCTTTCGCTGGCGCGCAGCCTGGCGCCGCACGTGCGCGTGAACGCGGTTGCGCCGGGCATGGTCGACGAAGGCCTGCTGCAGCGCGTGCTCGATGCGGACGATTACCAAGGCGTCATCGCGCGCATGACCGAGGCGGCTCCGCTCAAACGCGTGTCGCAGCCGGCCGAAGTGGCGGAGCTGGCCTGGTTCATCGCGTGCGCGCCCGCGCTCACCGGCCAGGTGATCGCAATGGAAAACGGCTTGCTGCTCAACGGCGGCTAGTCCGGGTCAGAAAAGAGGGAGCACCATTTTCGATGAGCAAGAATCTACACAAACACCGTTCGCGCACGATCGTCGAAGGCTTGACGCGCGCGCCGCACCGGGCGTTTCTGCGCTCCACCGGCATGGACGAAGAAGCCATGCAGAAGCCGTTCGTGGCGATCGTCGATACCTACGGCGAAAACTCGCCCTGCTCGATGTCGCTGAACCAGGTCTCCGACAATGTCCGGCTGGGCGTCGCGGCCGGCGGCGGGGTGCCGATCCGCGGATCGGCGATCTCGGTGACTGACGGCACGTCGATGAACCACTCCGGCATGCGCATGAGCCTGGTGTCGCGCGAGATTGTGGCCGACAGCGTGGAAGTGTTCGTGCGTGCCCACGGCTACGACGCGCTGGTGGGCGTGGCCGGCTGCGATAAATCGCTGCCGGGCATGCTCATGGGGTTGGCGCGCGTCAATCTGCCGGGGGTGTTCCTGTTCGGCGGCGCCATGCTGCCTGGCGTCGCGCCGGGACAGATTCCCGGCGTCGCGGGAAACAACCGTCAGGCGACGGTGCTCACCACGATCGAGGCGGTCGGTGCGGCGCAGCGCGGCGACATCACGCGCGAGATGCTCGAGTCGATCGAGAAACAATGCACGCCTGGCGCGGGGTCGTGTCCGGGGCAGTTCACCGCGAACACCATGGCGATGGTGGCCGAGGCCCTGGGCCTTGCGCCGCTCGGCTCTGCCATGGTGCCCTCGGTATATAGCGAGCGCATCGCGATCGCACGGCGCGCGGGCGAGACGGTCATGCGCATTCTGAAGCGCGGCGGGCCGCTGCCGCGCGACCTGATCACGCGCAAGAGCCTCGAAAACGCCTGCGTGGCGGTCGCGGCCACCGGCGGGTCGACCAATGCCGCCTTGCATGTTCCCGCGATCGCCAACGAAGCGGGCCTGCGCTTCACGCTGGACGATGTGCAGCGCGTCTTCGAGAAAGTGCCGCTGATCGGCGATCTGCAGCCCGGCGGCCGCTATCTGGCCCAGGACCTGCACCATGCCGGCGGCGTGCCTGCGGTGCTCAACGCCTTGCTGGCAGGAGGCTATCTGCACGGCGATGTGCCCACGCTCGAAGGCATCCCGCTCGAAGAGGCCCTGCGTGCGTTCCCCGGCCCCGACGGCACGGTGGTGCGCCCCTGCAGCGAGCCGCTGAGCGACAACGGCGGCCTGGTCATTCTGCGCGGCAACCTGGCGCCCGATGGCGCCTGCCTGAAGATCGCGGGTCTCAAGTCCCTGGCTTTCTCCGGCACGGCGCGCATCTTCGAATGCGAGGAAGACTGCATGGCGGTCGTCGCCAAGCACGCCTACGCGCCGGGCGACGTGCTGGTGATCCGCAACGAAGGCCCCAAGGGCGGCCCGGGCATGCGCGAGATGCTGAGCGTGACGGCCGCGATCTACGGCCAAGGCATGGGCGAAAAGGTCGCCTTGCTGACCGATGGACGCTTTTCCGGCGCGACGCGCGGCCTGTGCATCGGCTATGTCGGGCCGGAAGCGGCGATGGGGGGGCCGATCGGGCTGCTGCGCGACGGCGACCGCATTCACATCGACGCGAAGGCGGGCATGCTCAACGTCGACCTGTCCGACGATGAATTGGCGCGGCGGCGCGCGGCGGCGCAGCCGTTCTCGCGCGGACATATGGGCGGCGTGCTGGAAAAGTACGAGGCCCTGGTGCGGCCCGCCAATGTGGGCGCGATTACGCACTCGGGCGCAGTCGATTGGCCGTACGAAGCGCCGACGCCCGGAGACACGATATGAGCCCGGTCCCGGTGGGCTTTTGCGGGCTGGGCAAGATGGGGGCGCCGATGGCGCGCCGCCTGATCGATGCCGGCCATGCAGTGCAGGTGTGGAATCGCTCGCCCGGCAGCGCGCAGGCGCTCTCGGCGCAAGCCGGAACACACTGCACCGTCTGCGCCACGCCCGCCGATGTCGCGCGCAACGCAGAGCTGGTCATGTTGTGCCTGACCGACGGCGTCGCCGTCGAAGCCGTGGTCTTCGGGCCGCAGGGGCTGGCAAGCGCCGCGTCCGCCGCGACGACGCTCGTCGATCATTCGAGCATTCCGCCTGCGCTGACCCAGGCCCTGGCCGCGCGCTGGCATGAGGCGACCGGCGGCGCATGGATCGATGCCCCGGTGTCGGGCGGCACCGCAGGAGCGCAGGCCGGCACGCTGGCGATCATGGCAGGCGGCGATGCCGCTGCCATCGACGCGGTTGCGCCGGTGCTCGCCGGCTATGCCGCGCGCGTCACCCGCATGGGCGGCGTCGGTGCCGGGCAGGCGACCAAGCTCGCCAACCAGACCATTGTCGCTTCCACGATCGCTGCCATCGCCGAGGCGGTCATGCTCGCGCAGCGCGCGGGCATCGACGCGGCGCGGATACTCGACGCCCTGCGCGGCGGCTGGGCCGACTCGGTGCTGTTGCAGACGCTGCTGCCCCGCATGTTGACGCCGCCCGTGCAGGCGTCGGGCACAATTCGCGTCATGCTCAAAGACCTGGACACGGTCCAGGAGATGGCGTGCGAGCGCGGTTCGGCGTTGGCCGTTGTCGGTACCGTTCGGCGCTGGCTGGCCGGCGCAGTCGCTGCCGGATACGGCGATGCCGATATTTCGCAGATCGTGCAGGTGCCGCTTAACGATTGATTCCCGATGCATCGGCTGCAATCGAATCGCATGGCGAGGCAAGCCGGGTATTAAAAAACACCATGCCAAGGAGACAAGATGACGACAGCAGAATCGGCCGTTCTGAACAGCAACGGCACGCAGGAGCAAAAGCGCGTACTCGCCGCGACCTTGGTCGGGACGACGATCGAGTGGTATGACTTCTTCGTCTATGCGCAAGCCACCGGTCTGGTATTCGGGCCGGCTTTCTTTGCACCCATCGAGAAGCAGAACCCCGGCCTGGCGCAAATCATTTCGTTCGCCACGATCGGCATTTCGTTTCTCTTCCGTCCTCTCGGGGCGGCCGTCAGCGGACATCTGGGCGACCGGTTCGGCCGACGCGGCGTGCTGATCTTCACGCTGATCCTGATGGGGCTGGCGACGGCGCTCATCGGCGTGCTGCCGACCTATGCGCAAATCGGCGCGTGGGCGCCGATGCTGTTGATCACGCTGCGCGTGCTGCAGGGGTTTTCCGCCGGCGGCGAATGGGGCGGCGCCGCCCTGATGTCGGTGGAGAACGCGCCCCGCAACAAGCGCAGCCTGTTCGGCTGCGCGCCGCAGATCGGCACGCCGCTGGGGCTGATCATCTCGACCGGCGTGCTGTGGATCCTCACCGAAACGCTGGGCAAGCAGGCCATGGCCGAATGGGGCTGGCGCTTGCCGTTCCTGTTTTCCATCGCGCTGATCTTCATCGGCATGATCATCCGCCGCACGCTCGAAGAGTCGCCGGTGTTCGAAGCGCTGCGGGCGCGGCGCGAGCGGTCGTCCGCGCCGCTGGCCGAGGTGTTGAGCCGTCACGGCGGCAAGGTCTTGAGCGCGGCGCTGATCTTCATGGCCAACAATGCCGTCGGCTACATTCTGATCGCGTTCTTCATCAGCTACGGCCAGAAGGCGCTGCACATTCCTGCCTTGCAGATGCTGCTGATCGGCACCTTGTCGGCGGTGGGCTGGTTCTTTTTCACGCTGCTGGGCGGCTGGCTCGGCGATCGGCTGGGCCGGGTGCGAACCTTCCAGATCGGCTATGGACTCATGACGTTGTGGACCATACCGATGTGGTTCCTCATCGATACGGGCAACCCGGCGCTGTTCCTGTTCGCGGCGCTGGTGCTGACCGCGGCGCTCGGCCTTTCCTATGGACCGCAGGCCGCGCTGTATGCCGAAATGTTCCCGGCCAGGGTGCGGTATTCGGGCGTGTCGGTGGGATACGCCCTGGGCGCGATACTCGGCGGCGCGTTTGCGCCGGCGATCGCGCAATGGCTGATCACCAGCTCCGGCAAATCGTGGATGATCGGCGTCTATCTGGCGGCGCTGTCGCTGGTTTCCCTGATTACGGTGTCGATGGTCAAGGAAGCGAAAGCGGAGGATTTCGAGGTGTCGTAGGCATCGTGCCGAGAAGCCGGGATAATTTTTTGCCGCCACGATCTCGTGGTTTTCGAACGGTGCGGCCTGCAAAGCGTCCGCAGGCCGCTTCCGTTCGGCAGGACCCTTTTCGATCGAGGCTTGCAGCCGAATGGCGGGTGCTTGGCGTGCCCCGACCGCCTGTTTTTCCAGCCTGGCAGGCCACGGTTCTGGCGCCCCGACGATGGCGCAATCGGATATGCGGCCAATTTTTGCCCGGTTTCTTGATTTGGCGCAGCCCGAGCACGCACCGGTAGACACTACTATCTGCCGAGCATGTTCATCGTATCGATCGGTCTACGCCTACTTTGAAAACCTCCGCTCCGTCTATTCGTACGCGCCTGGCATGGCTGATTGTCCTTGCCATTCTGCCGGCCCTGGCGGTTCCCGCCTTGCTGATCTGGTCCGACTATGTGCAGGCCCGTGACCGTACCTATCAGAGCGCTTTCGATGCCGCTACCCAGATCGCGGCAGAGTTCGACCAGCAGTTGTCCCGCCAGGAAGCGGTCATCCGCGCGCTGGCCACCTCTCCCGATCTGGATACCGGCAACCTCGGTTCGTTTTATCAGCAAGCGCAGGCAGTCGTACAAGGCAGCGTGCTCGAAAAGGTGATTCTCGCGGAACCCGGCGGCAAGCGGCTGCTCAATACGCTGGTACCGCTCGGCACCCAGGTGCCGGGGGAGTTGGATGCAGAGCGCAGCTTTGAGCTGCAGCATTACGACGATGCGGTGGTCTCCCCCGTGATCGTCGGAAAACTAACCCATCGCCCCTTGTTCTCCATCAGCGTCCCGGTCGTCAGGAACGGGAAACGCCTGTACTACCTGACGGCATCCATTGATGCCAAAGCGCTGACGCCCCTGTTTCAGAAGGTGCGCGCCAGGCCCGATTGGGTGGGGTCCATCATCGATTCGAAGGGCATCATTGCCGGCCGGAGCCGGGACGCCGAGCGTTATGTCGGGACTCCTCCGACCGATGACCTGCGCGATGCGATCTTCAGTCGTCGCCAAGGCACGTACGAGGGTTACACCAAGGACAAAACCTCCGTCTTCGTCGCCTTTACCCACTCGACCAAATCCGATTGGTCCGTCGCGATCGGCGTGCCTACCGAGATACTGCTGCGGGAAGTGCGCCGGCGCCTGTTGTGGCTTGTCGGCGCCATGCTGATCGTTCTGACGAGCTCGTTGATGATCACCTGGCAGATGAGCGAGAGGATAGCCCGAGCCATTCATGGTCTCGAGGCGCCCGCCAGAGCGCTCGGCGCCGGAAAAGAGGTGATCGTTCCTGCGCTGGGATTGGCGGAAGCCGACCGGCTCGGGGCAGTGCTCGTCGAAGCCCATCGCATGCTCCACTCCGCGCAGAGCAGGGCGACGACCGATACGCTGACCGGCCTGGGAAACCGCAACCGTTTCGCGGACGCGATATTGCTGACGAAAGCGTCGTCGGATCGGTCCGGAAACCCCTTCTCGGTGCTCTTTCTTGATCTGGACCGGTTCAAGCCGGTGAACGATGCGCATGGGCATGCCGTGGGCGACGAGGTCCTGAGTGAAGTCGGCCGCCGCATCCAGGCAACGCTTCGCCAATCCGATATTGCCGTGCGCCTGGGCGGCGACGAATTTGCCGTGATCCTGCCCGATACGCTTTACGCAGATGCGCAGGCGACGGCGCGTAAACTCGCCGCGGCGCTGGCGGCCCCGTATGCCGTGAACGGGGGAGATAGCGTGACGATTTCCTGCAGCGTCGGGGTGGCAACCTACCCGGCATCGGGTAATACCATCGATGCGTTGATTTCCGCGGCGGACGAGGAAATGTATCGGGAAAAAATCCGCAGAAGAAAAAACCCGGAAAAATCCGACAACCCCGTACGCTAGACGGCAAAAGGCCCGCCAAGCGGCGGGCCAGTATGTCGACGAATCAGGAAATTCTGGAGGCTCAAGCCGGAATCGAACCGACGTACACGGATTTGCAATCCGCTGCATGACCACTCTGCCATTGAGCCGCGGCAAGCCCGCTACTATACAACAAAACGGCCTCAACCCGCGAACGCAGCGGTCTTGTCTGCTTGGGCCTGCCTTGCCGTGCGGTACTCGTGCCTGAGTTGTTCGATCAGGCCGGCGGTATCGGGAACGGCGTCGATCTGCCCCACGCCCTGGCCCGCGCCCCAGATGTCGCGCCAGGCCTTGGCTTCGGCGGCCTTGCTGCCGAAGTCGGCGGCACTTTTGTCGCGCTGGGGCAGATTGTCCGGGTCCAGCCCGGCGGCCAGGATGCTGGCCTTGAGGTAGTTGCCCGGAATGCCCGTGAAATACGGGGTGTAGACGATGTCCAGTGCCGTGCTGTCGACCAGCGCCTGCTTGTAGGCGTCCGTCGCGTTGGCTTCGCGGGTGGCGATGAAGCGAGTGCCGATGTAGGCCAGGTCGGCGCCCAGTGCCTGCGCGGCCAGGATGGACGCGCCATGCGCAATGGCGCCGGACAGAATGAGCGGCCCGTCGTAGAAGCGGCGTACTTCTTGCACCAGGGCAAAAGGGCTGAGCGTGCCGGCGTGGCCGCCGGCGCCCGAGCACACCAGGATCAGGCCGTCCACGCCGGCCTCCAGGGCTTTTTCGGCATGGCGCACGCTGACGACGTCGTGGAACACCAGGCCGCCGTAACGGTGCACGTGCGGCACCACGAGGTCGGGCGCGCGCAGGCTGGTGATAACGATGGGTGCACGGTGGCGCACGCAGACCTCCATGTCGTGTTCCAGCCGCGTGTTGCTGTGATGCACGATCTGATTGACGGCGTAAGGCGCGATGACGCGGGCCGGGTCGGCAGCGCGGGCCGCGGCCAGCGCGTCTTCGATCTGCGTGAGCCAGGCGTCCAGCGTTTCCTGCGGGCGGGCGTTCAGCGCGGGGAAGCTGCCGACGATGCCCCCCAGGCACTGCGCGATGACCAGTGCCGGATTGGACACGATGAACATGGGCGCGGCAATGACCGGCAGGGCCAGCTTGCCCTGCAGCGCGGCGGGTATGGGCATGTCAGCTTTCCTTCAAGGCGCGGCGCAGAACCTTGCCCACGTTGGTGTGCGGCAACTCGTCGCGAAACTCCACCTTGCGCGGCACCTTGTAGTTGGTGAGAAGAGCGTGGCAGTGCGCGATCAGCGCCTCGGCGGTGAGGTTCGGGTCCTTGCGCACGACGATGATCTTCACGACCTCGCCGGAGTGCTCGTCCGGCACGCCGATGGCGGCCACTTCCTGCACGCCGGGGTGCTGGGACACGGCGTCCTCGACTTCGTTGGGATAGACGTTGAAACCGGATACCAGGATCATGTCTTTTTTGCGGTCGACCAGAAAGACATAGCCTTGCGGGTCCATATAGCCCAGGTCGCCGGTGCGCAGAAAGCCATCGTCGCCCAGCACGTTCGCAGTTTCGTCCGGTTGGTGCCAATAGCCTTGCATGACCTGAGGACCGCGAATGCAGATTTCGCCCACTTCGCCCAGCGGCAGATCGTGTCCGGCGTCGTCGCGGATGGCGATTTCGGTGGACGAGATGGGCAGGCCGATGGCGCCGTTGAAATGCTTCTGGTCGAGCGGATTGACGGCCGCGCCCGGAGACGTTTCGGTCAGGCCGTAGGCCTGGATCAGCGGCATGCCGGTGGCCTGCTCCCAGCGCTGCGCCACGGAGGCCTGCACCGCCATGCCGCCGCCCAGCGTCAGGCGCAGGCGGCTGAAATCCAGCCTGCGGAAATCGGCGTTGTTGAGCAGCGCATTGAACAGGGTATTGACCCCGGTGATGATGGTGAAGGGATGCCTGCCCAGTTCTTTGACCAGATTGGGAATGTCGCGCGCGTTCACGATGAGCAGATTGGTATTGCCTGTCACGACGAAGAGCAGACAGTTCGCCGTGAGCGCGAAGATATGGTAGAGCGGCAGGGCGGTAACGACCAGTTCTTGCGTGTCGCGTACGGCCGAGGCGATCCAGGCCCGCGCCTGCAGCACGTTGGAAACGATGTTGCGATGGCTCAGCATGGCGCCCTTGGCCAGGCCGGTGGTACCGCCCGTGTATTGCAGGAAGGCGAGGTCTTGCGGGTCGATGTCGACGCGCCGGAAATTGCCGCGGCGGCCACGGGTCAGCACGTCGCGCAGGTGCAGCGCCTGGGGGATGCTCCACTCAGGCGTGAGTTTCTTGACGCGCTTGACGACAAAGTCGACCAGCGCGCCTTTGGGAAACCCGAGCAGGTCGCCCATACGGGTGACGATGACGTTGCGGACGCTCGTGCCGGGCAGCGCCTGCTGGACTGTGGTGGCGAAGTTCTCGACCACGACGATGGTCTCCGCGCCCGAGTCTTCCAGCTGATGGCGCAGCTCGTGCGGGGTGTAGAGCGGATTGCAGTTGACCGCGACGCAGCCGGCGCGAAGCAGGCCGAACAGGCACACCGGGTATTGCAGCAGATTGGGCATCATCAGCGCCACGCGGCTGCCTCGGGCTACGCCCAGGGACTGCAGGCCGGCGGCGAAGTCGCGCGAAAGCCGGTCGAGCTCGCGATACGTGATGCTGCGGCCCATGCTGATATAGGCCGTTTTGTCGGCATATTTGGCGAAGCTTTCTTCCAGCAGAACCGCCAGCGAGGGGTAGTCTTCGGGGTGGATTTCCGCAGGAATGTGGGCAGGGTAGCTGGCGAGCCAGACTTTTTCCATGATTGTCTCCGTGTCGTCTTTTTAATCGGATCATGAACCCAGCAGCGACTGCTTGAGGTGTTCGTCGACCGGGTCGCGGCCGAGCCAGATGGACAGCAGCGCGGTATTGAGATTTGGCGCCGATACCACGCCTTGCGAAACACCGTTGAAATGCACGGCCACGCTGTCGCGCTGGAAGTCCAGGGTGACGGTGTCGCCGTCCTTGCCCTGGCCGATCTTGCGCATGAGCGAGTCCAGTTCATGCAGGGGAGTCTTCAGCGTGGCGAGCTGATCTGCGCTGACGTTGTCGCTCAGGCCCTCGTGCAGGGCATGGATGAGTTTTTCGGCCGTGAGGCTGCGCAGCAGCGTAAGCGTCAGGCGCGCCCGTTCTGACGGCGCCAGCACCTGCGCCGCGCTGGCGGTCTTCTGCGGCAGATAGAGCGAGGCCACATAGACCTTGAAGATAAAGACGCGGCGCAGGCCGGCGCCATTGAGCACCAGCGGCCCGCTGCGGGTCTGCTGGCTGTCGGCGATGTTCAGGCCGGCCACTTCAACGGCTTGGCCGGCCGCGGGAAGCAGGCAAGACAGCGCGAGCGCGGCCGTGAGAGCGGTGGATTTCATGCGGTCTTTTCCGAGAGTTTCTGCTTGTAGTGCGCCTTGTCGGCGATGTAGACGGTGCGTTCCACCTGTGCGTGCACCAGGCCTTCGCGGTTTTTCAGTTCGACCAGATACGTGCGTTCGGTTTCGCCATGCCGCGCCAGGTCGGCGTGGATGCCTGCGATTTCCTCGGGGGTGATGAGGAAGTCGGCGTAGAGGGTTTCGCGCCCGGGACGGCGATAGCGGATCGTGGCCGCTTTGTCCCAGACGATGGCGTTTTGCCCCAGGGCCAGCATCAGCATAGTGGGATGGGCGCCGTCGGTCACGGAAAAGAGCGAGCCGCCGTAGATCGTGCCCAGCATGTTGCGCGTGCGCCAGCCCAGCGGCAGCCGCACGCGCACATGCGACAGGTCGGGGGAAATGCATTGCACCCGTCCGCCCGTGCCGCGAAACGCCGGGTGCAGGTTGAAGCCCAGGCGCATCACGCGCGCCTGCCACCGGGGCGGCAGGCGCGCGAGCCATTGCATCATCGCAGGGCCTCGACGATGCCGGCCGCGCCCATGCCGGTGCCGATGCACATGGTGACCATGCCGTAGCGCCCGCCGGTGCGGCGCAGGCCGTGCACCACGGTGGCGGTGCGGATCGCGCCGGTGGCGCCCAGCGGATGCCCCAGCGCGATGGCGCCGCCCAGCGGATTGATGCGCGCCGCATCCAGGCCCAGATCGCGGATCACGGCCAGGGATTGCGCGGCGAAGGCTTCGTTCAGTTCGATCCAGTCCAGGTCATCTTGCCCGATGCCGGCTTGGGCCAGCGCCTTGGGAATGGCGGCGATGGGGCCGATGCCCATGATCTCCGGCGGCACGCCCGCCACCGCATAGGACACGAAGCGCGCCAGCGGCTGCAGGTTGAACTGCTTGAGGATTTTTTCCGATACCAGCACCACGGCGGCCGCGCCGTCGGACATCTGCGAGCTGTTGCCCGCGGTGACCGAGCCCTTGGCGGCGAACACGGGCTTGAGCTTGCCCAGCGATTCCAGCGAGGAGTCGGGGCGCGGGCCTTCGTCGTTTTCGGTCACGCGTTCGGCCACGCGTACCGCGCCCGTCGCGAAATCGGGCTGGTGAGTGCGCACGGTGTAGGGCGAAGTTTCGGCGCGGAAGTGTCCCGCGGCGATGGCGGCTGCGGCCTTCCGATGCGAGGCCAGGGCGAAGGCGTCCTGGTCGTCGCGGCTGACTTTCCAGCGCTCGGCGACTTTTTCGGCCGTCAGACCCATACCGTAGGCGATGGCGAGGTTCTCGTTCTTTTCGAAGATTGCCGGGTTGAGCGACACCTTGTTGCCCATGATCTGCGGCATCGCGGTCATGGACTCGGTGCCCGCGGCGATCATCACGTCGGCCTCGCCCAGACGGATGCGGGCGGCGGCGTCGGCCACGGCCTGCACCCCGGAAGCGCAGAAGCGATTGATGGTGACGCCGGGCACGGACTGGGGCAGCCCGGCAAGCAGCAGACCGATACGCGCCACGTTCATGCCTTGCTCGCCTTCGGGCATGGCGCAGCCGACGACGACGTCGCCGATGAGAGCGGGGTCGAGCGCGGGCACCTGCGCCACGGCGCTGGCAATGGCGTGAGCCAGCATGTCGTCGGGCCGCACGGTGCGGAACATGCCGTTGCGCCGGGCCACCGGCAGGCGGGTGGCGGCGACGATATAAGCGTCCTGGATTTGTCGGGACATGATGCTTTCCTTGTCAGGGCTTAGCCCGCGTCAGTTGCGCAGGGGTTTGCCGGTTTCCAGCGTATGTTTGATGCGCGCCTGCGTCAGCGGATGCTTGAGCAGGTCCACGAAGAGCCGGCGCTCGACCTTGAGCAGCCATTCCTCGTCCACACGGGTGCCGGTATCGACGTCGCCGCCGCACAGCGCCGACGCGGCGCTGCGCGACACCAGATAGTCGTGCTGCGAGATCATTCCGCCTTCGAGCATGTTGACGAGCATCATCTCGAAGGTGGCGATGCCGTTGCGACCCGCCACGGGTATGTCGCGGGCAGGCGAAGGCGGCGCATAGTTGGCGTCGGCCATGGCGCGGGCTTCGCGCAGCGCCACCCACAGCAGTTCGCGGGCATTGAACAGCACGGTATCGGTGGGCAGGGCGTAACCCTTGGCGATGGCGTCGTGCGCGCTGGCCGACACCTTGGCCATGGCGATGTTGGTAAACACCGGCTGCAGGAAGTTGAACACCTCGCCGGGCGTGGCTGTGGCCGCGGCGTGGCGCGCCGCGCGCACGGCGAACTCCTTGGAGCCGCCGCCGGCCGGGATCAGGCCCACGCCGGCCTCGACCAGGCCGATATAGCTTTCCAGCGCCAGCACGCGCTTGGCTGCATGCATGCCGAATTCACAGCCGCCGCCCAGCGCCATACCCTGCATGGCCGCCACGACGGGGATCTGGGCGTATTTCAGGCACATCGAAGCGCGCTGGAATTTTTCCACGGTGGCTTCGAGCAGATCCCACTGGCCCGCTTCGATGGCGCCGCTGACCTGCTTGAGATTGGCTCCCACGGCGAAGGGGGCGTCATGCCAGACCACCAGGCCGTCGAATTGCTTTTCGGCCAGCGCGACCGAAGCCAGGACGCCGTCCAGCACTTCTTCGCCGATGGTGTGCATCTTGGACGTGATGGAAAGGATGGCGATGCGCGGTTCGACCTCGGGCAGGCGCCACAGGCGCGTGCCCGAGCTTTCGAAAATAGTCTCGCCGCGCGGTGCGGGCGCTTCGCCCAGCACGGTCTCGGGATAGAGCTGGCGCTGGTATACCGGCAGGGCCGAGCGGCCGCGCAGAGCGCCGGCGCCGGCCGACCATGAGCCATCGGGAAAGTGCACGCCGGCTCGGCCGGGCTCCAGCGCCCAGGTGGGCAGCGGCGCGCTGCTCAAGGTCTTGCCGGCGGCGATGTCGGCGGCGATGGCCTGGGCCACGGTCTGCCAGCCGGCGGCCTGCCAGGTCTCGAACGGGCCTTGCGCCCAGCCGAAGCCCCAGCGCATGGCCAGGTCCACGTCGCGGGCGTTGTCGGCGATGGATTCGAGCTGCACGGCGCAGTAGTGGAATACATCGCGAAAAATGCTCCAGAGCAGCTCGGCCTGCGGATGCGCGCTGGCGCGCAGCGCGACGAACTTCTCGGCGGGCGACTGGATCGACAGGATGGCCTGCACCTCGTCGGCGACCGCACCGTCGGATGCGCGATAATCGCGCGCGGTCAGGTCCAGCACCTGGATTTCCTTGCCGGCTTTGCGGAACACGCCGGCGCGGGTCTTCTGGCCCAGCGCACCTTGCGCGATCAGGGCCTGCAGCCATTCGGGGCTTTTGAAGAGGGCGTGCCAGGGGTCGTCGGGCAGGGTGTCCTGCATGGTCTTGATGACGTGGGCCAGCGTGTCCAGGCCCACGACGTCGGCGGTGCGGTAGGTGGCGCTCTTGGGGCGGCCGATGCGCGGACCGGTCAGCGCGTCCACGGTATCGAAACCCAGGCCCAGGCGCTCGGTGTGTTGCATGACGGCCAGGATCGAGAAGACGCCGACGCGGTTGGCGACGAAATTGGGCGTGTCCAGCGCGCGCACCACGCTCTTGCCCAGGCGGCGGGTCAGCCAGGTTTCCAGGCTGTCGAGCATGGCCGCGCCGCTGGAGCGGGTGGCGATGATTTCCACCAGCGCCATGTAGCGTGGCGGATTGAAAAAGTGAATGCCGCAGAATTGGGCGCGCAGCGCCTGCGGCAGCGATTCGGCCAGCGCGTTGATCGACAGGCCCGAGGTGTTGGACGCCACGACAGCGTCGGCGCGCAGGTGCGGCGCGATCTGTTTGTAAAGATCCCGCTTCCAGTCCATGCGCTCGGCGATGGCTTCGATCACCAGATCGCATTCGGACAGCAAAGGCAGGTGCTGTCCGTAGTTGGCCGGCGTGATCAGGCCCATGCGATCGGGCGAGGACAGCGGCGCGGGCTCGATTTTCTTCAGGTTGGCCAGCGCCTTGAGCACGATGCCGTTTTCCGGGCCGTCCTTGGCGGGCAGGTCGAACAGAACGACCGGCACGCCGGCGTTGGCGAGATGGGCGGCGATCTGCGCGCCCATGACGCCGGCGCCCAGGACGGCGGCTTTGCGAACAATCAGTGATTCCATGAGGTTTCTTCTCTGAGGGCAGTGGGCCGCCCCGCCAGGAGGCGGCCCGGATTTCATCAGAAGGCTTGCGAGTACTGCAGACCGACGACCAGACCGGAGTCGTTGTAAGAGCCCGTGAGGGTTCCGAGACCCGACGCCGATTGGTTATTGTTGATCGCGGCGCTGTGCATGAACAGGTAGGCGACGCCGAAATCTACGGTCGAGAGCTTGGTGGGCTTGTACTGCACGCCTGCCGATACCCAGTAGCGGTCGTTGTCGGGCAAGGAGGCCAGGCGGGTATCGGCGCCGCGCACCGGGGATTGGTCCCAGGCCAGACCGGTCTTGAGCTTCCAGGCGTCGTTGATCTTGTAGTTCGCGCCGATGGCGATGCGCCAGGTGTTGCGGAAGTCAGTGGTCAGGGTCTGCGCGGTCTGGCCCGCCAGCGCGCCCGAGGTGTAGTTGAGGTTGATCGAGGACAGCTTGCCCCAGCCCGTCCATTGCACGTCTCCCAGCAGCTCCCAGTGGTCGTTCAACTGATGCGTGATGCTGGCGATGGCGGTGTCGGGCAGGGTGAGGCCGGCCCGGATGTTGCCGCTGAGCTCGGAATTGGTTTGCGCGCTGGAGCCGCTGGCCGTGAGGGTGCCCGTGAGGTTGTAGTTCAGCTGCGAGCGGTAGGACAGGCCCAGCTTGGTGCTGGGGCTCAGCTTGAACAGCGCGCCGGCGTTCCAGCCCCAGGCGTCGCCGCTCAGCTTTGCTTCCACCGGTGTGTTGCCGGGCATGAGAAAGCCTGTTCCGCCCAGGACGGCGGCGAGCGACGGGAAGGGCACATTGGTGAGCGTCGACAGCTGGCGCTGGTAGTCGGCATCGAAGTGCTGATAGTTCAGGCCCACGCCGAGCGAGACGGCGTCATTGACCTTGTAGGCTATCGCGGGATTGATGTTGTAGGTCGTGATCGAGAACTTGTTGGACTGCGCGCTGCCCGTCCACGGCGAGGAATAATTGGTCAGCAGTCCGAAAGGCGCACTGACGCCCAGCCCCAGGCTGAATTTATGGTTCAGTTTCCAGGCCAGATAGGCGTCGGGAACCAGGCCCCAGTGGCCGGCATCTCCGCCCGTTCCCGCGCCGCTTACCCCGCTCGAGCCCGAGTTGTTGAACGTGAAACTCGGTTTGACCCCGACTGCGCCGATCGAAAATTCGTGATCTTGCAAGTCGGTCATGCCGGCCGGGTTGTTGTAGATGATGCTGGCGTTTTCGGTGTCCGCGGCCGAACCTGCGAAAGCATTGCCGATACCGCTGGCGTTCTGCTCCAGAAGCTGGAATCCCGCAGCGCCCGCAGTGCCGCAGACGGCGCTCAGGGTCAGGGCGGACAGAGCCTTTATTCGTCCAGATGTCATGCAAGTCTCCTCTATGTCGCGGTATTGGTTTTTTGCCGCTGATGTTGTGGTGCTACAGGTATTCGGAAAAAAGAGCGGGGTTGCAAGCGGGGCGCCGCGAGATCATTCGCGCGCGTCAAATAGCGGGCCGCCGGTGAACGGGGCATACCCCGTGCCGAAGATCACGCCGGCGTCGGCCAGGTCGGCGTCGGCCACGATGCCTTGCTCGACCAGCGCGCGAGTGCGATCGCGCAGCGGCGCGATCAGGCGGGCGGCCAGGCCGGCGGGAACCGTGCCCGCCGCGCCCTTGGCCGTCTTGCCGCCGGCGTAGTCGTAAAAGCCCTTGCCCGTCTTGCGCCCGAGATCGCCGCACTGGATGCGTTGATCGAGACAGCGCGGCGTTTGCGCGCCGCCGCCGAGCTGTTTGCCGGCGGCCAGGGCCACATCCAGGCCCACGGTATCGATCAGCTCGATGGGGCCCATGGGCATGCCGTAGGCCAGCGCCGCTTCGTCCACGGTCTCGGGGGCGATGCCTTCGTCCACGCAGCGCATGGCTTCCAGCATGTAGGGGGCCAGCACGGCATTGACCAGAAAACCGGGCGCGCTCTTGACCGGCAGCGGCAGCTTGTCGAGTGCGCCGGCGAAGACGGCGGCGCGGGCCAGCGCAATGCCGTCCGTGCCTGCGCCGCCCACGATTTCGACCAGCGGCATCTTGGCCACCGGATTGAAGAAGTGGATGCCGACCAGGCGTTCCGGATTCTTCAGCGCGCTGCATATGTCTTCCAGGCGCAGGCTGGACGTGTTGGTGGCGAGCACGGCGTCGGGTCTGGCCAGCGCCTCCAGGGTTTGGAACAGAGCCTGTTTGGCTTCCAGGTTCTCGTAGATGGCTTCGACGACCACGTCCGCATGGCGCGCGCCCTGGCCGCCCGGGTCGGGAATGAGCCGGTCGGCCGCGGCCCGGCGCAGCAGCGGGTCGCGCAGGCGCTTGTCGAACAGGGCATACGCGCGCTGCAGGGCCGGCGCGATGCGGGTCATGTCCTGGTCTTGCAGCGTCACGGTCAAGCCGCGCAGGGCGCACCAGGCGGCAATGTCGCCGCCCATGACGCCTGCGCCGACCACGTGCACGCGACGCGGGCTGAATTCGCCTGCGTCGGCGTTCTTGCCGAAGCTCTTCAGGCGCTCCTGCAGGCGGAACACCCGCACCAGATTGCGCGCCGTGCTCGACGCAACGATGCGCTCGGTGAGCTCGGGCGCCGCGGTGGCGTCGCCGCCGTGCCTGGCCCACAGATCGATGATGGCGTAGGGCGCCGGATAGTGTTCGGGACGGGCGCGGCGGGCCACCTGTTTGCGTGCCTGCGCGGCGACCAGATTCTTGAGCGGGCCGCCGAGCAGACGCTGCATCGCCGGCAGGCGCCGGCGGGCAGGCGGGTTCAGTGCCAGCATGCGCGCGGCCGACTCCATCACGCGCGGGGGCACGCACTCGTCGGCCAGGTCCATGCGCCTGGCGCGTTTTGCATCGACGGTCTTGCCCGTGAGCATCATGTCGAGCGCGGCCGACGGGCCGACGCGCTGCGGCAGGCGCAGCATGCCGCCCCAGCCGGGGAAGATGCCCAGCATGACTTCGGGCAGGCCCAGGCGGGTGCCGGGCTCGTCCACCACGAGCAGCGTGCGGCAGGCCAGTGCCAGCTCCAGTCCGCCGCCCAGGCAGTGGCCGCGTACCAAGGCCAGCGTGGGGTAGGGTGCCGCAGCCAGGCGATTGAAGAGGCTCCAGCCGCGCTCGACCATCGCCTTGGCGGCGTCTGCCGATTGCAGTTCGTCGAATTCGCCGATGTCGGCGCCGGCGACGAAGCCGGCCGCCTTGCCCGATCGGATGACCAGCGATTTGGGCGGGTTGGCGTCCAGATCATCGAGCACGGACGCCAGTTCCGCCATCACGGACTTGGACAGGCTGTTGACGCTTTCATGGGCTTTGTCCAGGGTCAGCCAAGTGATGCCGTCGGTGTCGGTGTCGAGCTGCCAGTGGTGCCGCGAGGGGGAAAGGTTCGGGTTCATCGGCAGGTCTCCACCAGCATGGCGCCGCCCTGGCCGCCGCCGATGCAGATCGCGGCCATGCCGCGCGTCAGGCCGCGGGCGCGCAGGGCTTGGGCCAGGTGCAGCACAATGCGCGCGCCCGAGGCGCCCACCGGATGCCCCATCGCCACCGCGCCGCCGTCCACGTTCAATCGGTCTTCGTCGAGCGTACCCATTGCGCCGGGCAGGCCGAGCTCGTCGCGGCAATAGGCTTCGTCCTGCCAGGCGGCGATGCAGCCCTGCACTTGCGCGGCGAAGGCTTCGTTGATTTCCCAGAGATCCATGTCGTTCAGCGTCGCGCCATGGCGCTGCAGGATGGGCGTGGCTGCGTGCACCGGGCCCAGACCCATCTGCGCGGGGTCCAGGCCGGCCCACTGCACATCGACGATGCGGGCAATAGGCGCGAGGTTCCAGCGCGCCACGGCGTCTTCCGACGCCAGGAGCAGCCAGGCCGCGCCGTCGGTGATCTGCGAACTGTTGCCCGGCGTCACGCGGCCGTACTTCTTGTCGAAGAAAGGCTTGAGTTTGGCCAGCCCTTGCAGGCTCGCGTCTTCGCGTACGCCGTCGTCTTCTTCGTAGACCTTGCCCTTGCCGTCGACCAGCGGCACGATCTCGCCCAGCGCGCCCCCTTTTCGCGCCGCCATCGCGCGCTGGTGCGAGCGCAGGCTGAACGCATCCATGCTCCGGCGTTCGATGCCGAAGCGCCAGGCCAGGTTCTCGGCAGTCTGTCCCATCAGCAGGCCCACGACCGGATCGGTCAGGCCCTTCATCAAACCGACGACGGGCGACAGCAGCGCTGCGGGCCTGAGCTTGAGAAAATGCGCGGCCTTTCGGCCCGGCGTGCGGGCCTGCATCAGGCCGGCGAACCAGCGCACCATGGCGTCGGAATAGAGCAGCGGCGCGTGCGAGAGCGCATCGACACCGCCCGCCAGCACCAGCCGGGAACGGCCCGACTGAATATTGGCCATGGCCGAGTCCAGCGCCTGCATGCCCGAGGCGCAGTTGCGCATGACCGTCCACCCGGTGACCTTTTGGCCGCAACCCATGCGCAACGCGACCACGCGGCCGATGTTGACCTCATCGGGCGAGGGGCTGGCGCAGCCCAGGATCACCTCGTCCAGATCCTCGGGAGAGAACGGCTGGCGCGCCAGCAGGGCGCGGCCGGCCTGCACGGCCAGGTCGGCCGCGGCGAAGGGACCGGGGCCGGAGCGCGCCTTCAGGAAAGGGCTGCGCGCCCCGTCCACGATATAGATGGGTTTCATGCCGGGCACGCTCACGCGACCCATCGGTCGGCGTCGCGCTTTTGCGCCGACGCCACGCCCAGATCGAAGGGGAAGTCGTCGACGCGGATGACGATGTCGCGCAGGCGGTTGCGGCGCTCGAGCACGGCGTATTCGTCCGGCGTCACCACCCCCGCCTCGCGCGCGGCGATGGCCATGTCGCGCACATTGGCCAGGGGATTGTTCGCGAAAAGACCGCGCTTTTCGGCGTCGCGGATCTTGGCCTCGACGGGCTCGGCCTCGATGGTGGCCGTCAGCGCCTGTTCGATGGCCCCCACCGGTTCGGCATCCGTTGCGGGCACGAAGCTGTCGGCCAGCAGGCGGTCGCGGGTGGCCGACGGCGCGATCATCAGCCTGGCCACGGCGCGGTTCAGTTCGTCGCTGGGTTCGCGCACGCGCACGCCCCAGGGAAAGAGCTTGAGGCGCAGCAGCGCGGGCAGGACCTTGCCGGGGAAGTTGGCCAGAATGCCGTCGAAAGCCACGCGGGCCCGATAGATCGCATCCTGCACGGCCCAGTGCATGAGCGGCGCGTCGGCCTGCTGGCGGCCTTCGTCGGCATAGCGTTTGAGCACCGCCGAGGCCAGGTACATCTGCGAGAGCACGTCGCCGAAGCGGGCGGAGAGCATCTCGCGTCGTTTGAGATCGCCGCCCAAGACCAGCATGGCGATGTCGGCAAGGAAGGCGAAAGCGGCCGAGATGCGGCTGAGCTGCGTGTAGTAGTGGCGCGTCTGCGCATCGGCGGCCTTGGGCGCGGCGCCCAGGCGGCCGCCGAAGAGGCCCATGACCGCGGCACGCAGGCCGTTGCCCAGCGTGTGGCGCAGGTGGCCGAACAGCGCGGCGTCGAAGTCGATCAGGGCGCGGCGGCTGTCGGCATTCTGCGCCGCCTGCATTTCCTTGAGCACGAAGGGATGGCAGCGAACGGCGCCCTGGCCGAACAGAATCAGGCTGCGCGTGAGGATGTTGGCGCCTTCGACGGTGATGCCGACAGGCAGCTGCTGATAGGCGCGGCCCAGAAAGTTCGAAGGCCCGAGGCAAATGCCCTTGCCGCCCACCACGTCCATGCCGTCGTTGACCACCTGGCGGGCGCGCTCGGTCACGTGATATTTGGCGATGGCCGACACGACCGAGGGCTTCTCGCCG
>NZ_JBQCER010000019.1:0-67814 GCF_051960075.1 Bordetella sp. | reverse complement strand
AAGCCGGCCTTGTCCACCGCCACCTCGTCGAAGCCGATCTGCTTGGCACCCTTGCCGCAGAGCGCTTCGTAGGTCACGCCGCTGCGGCCCAGGTAGCGCTGGGCCAGGTCGGACAGGCCCACGCCGCGGTGCGATTCCAGTACATAGGCCTGCAGCATGGTGTCGTCGGAAATGCCGGCCAAGGCGATGCCCTCATTGAGCAGCACGTGCGCGTCGTACTTCGCATGATGCAGCAGCTTGGCCGCACCGGCATCCTCGAACCAGCCGCGCAACCGCGCCAGCACCTCGTCCTTGGGCAGTTGCACCAAGGCCGATTCGTCCAGGCCCAATCCGGACGCGACGTCCGGGCCGCGGTGCGCCACCGGGATGTAGCAGGCCACGCCGGGCTCGATCGCCATCGAAATGCCGACTACGCGCGCCTGCATTTCGTCCAGCGATGTCGTCTCGGTGTCCAGCGCAACCAGCGGCGCCTGCCTGACCCTTTCCATCCAGGCATCGAAAGCGGCCCAGTCGGTGATGATGCGGTAGTCGGTTTGAACCGGCGCGGGAGGCGGCTCGCCGATTTCTCCGTCCGCAGAAGCGGGCAGCCGCGCGATGCGTGCATCGCCTTCCGGCACGCGCTGCGCATCGCCGGTCTGTTCGCGCAGCCAGGTGCGAAAACCATAGTGGTCGTACATCTCGACCAGGGTCGGCGAGTCCGGCCGGCCGAAAGCCAGATCCTGCAGGTCGTTCACAAGCCCGGCGAGATCGCAATCGCATTTGACGGTCAGCAGTTCGCGCGTGAGCCCGAACCGACCGATCGCCGCGCGCAGGTTCTCTCCCGCCACGCCCTTGATGCTGTCGGCGGCGGCGGCCAATTGCTCGACAGAACCGTACTCGGACAGCCATTTGACGGCTGTCTTGGGGCCTACCTTGGTCACGCCCGGCACATTGTCCACGGCATCGCCCACCAGCATCAGGTAATCGACGATGCGATCGGGCGTCACGCCGAACTTGGCCAGCACGCCGGCAGGGTCGAGCACCTCGTTGGTCATGGTGTTGACCAGCGTGACATGCTCGTCCACCAATTGGGCCAGATCCTTGTCGCCGGTGGAAACGATGGTATCGACGCCCTCGGCCGTAGCCCTGCGAGCCAGCGTACCGATGACATCGTCGGCCTCTACGCCCTCGACCGCCAGCACCGGCCAGCCCAGCGCGCGCACCAGGCGGTGAATCGGCTCGATCTGCGCAGCCAGATCGGGCGGCATGGGCGGTCGATGCGATTTGTACTCGGGGTACAGGTCGTCGCGAAAAGTCTTGCCGCGCGCATCGAAAATGCAGGCCGCGTAGTCTGCTTTATGATCTTGAACCAGCTTGCGCAGCATGTTCGCCACGCCGTACAGTGCCCCTGTGGGTTCGTCCTGCGCATTGCGCAGATCGGGCATGGCATGGAAAGCACGATACAAATAGCTGGAGCCGTCCACCAGCAACAGGGTTTTATTCATGACAATAAGCTTTATTCCTGAGCTCCCGCCCCGGGAGCATGTCCAGGAGATTATGGCAGAGCTGCAGACTGCCATCGGTCAGATGACCGACGTCGGCCCCGCCGTCAGCGTCTTCGGCAGCGCCCGCATCCGGCCCCCATCGCCCTACTATGCCAAGAGCGCGGCCATTACGTCGGCGCTGGCCAAGGCCGGTTTTGCCGTCATTTCGGGCGGCGGGCCCGGCATCATGGAAGCCGCCAGCAAAGGCGCTTTCGAGGCGGGCGGCCAGAGCGTAGGGCTGAACATCAAGCTGCCGCACGAATCCACCCACAACGCCCATCAAACGCACAGCCTGAACTTCCGCCATTTTTCGCCGCGCAAGTCCATCTTCTTCATGTACAGCATGGCCTATGTGGTCCTGCCCGGCGGTTTCGGCACGCTCGACGAACTGTTCGAAGCCCTGACGCTGGTCCAGACCCGCAAGCTGCGGCCTGCGCCCATCATTCTGGTGGGCCGGGAATTCTGGAGCGGCCTGGTCGACTGGATGCGCGATCAGTTGCTGACGCTCGGCACCATAGGCCGCGGCGACCTGGACCTGCTGGTCGTCGAGGACGACCCGGCCCGCGTCGTCGAACGCGTACTCGCCTTTCATCACCGGCATCCCGTGGCAGAGCTGCGTCCGCCGCAAGCGCTTGCCGCCACGAAATAGACACCGATCGCCTGGGGCGCATGCGCCCTTGCGGCGCATCACGCTCACGGACGCCTGACCGGCGGTCCGTCCCGCGCCTCATCCTGGGCGAACATCATCATCAGCTTGTCCACGAGGTGACCGAGCGATCGGCGCTCGTCCCGCGTCAACAGCGGGGACAGCATTTCATCTTCCAGCTTCTTGCCCAGCTCGTGAGCCTCGTCGCGCACGCGCAGCCCGACCGGCGTGGGCCATAGCTGAAAGTGGCGTGCGTCGTCCGGATGCACCGTGCGCCGCACCAGCTTGCGCCGTATGAGCTCGGCCAGCAGTTTGGACAGCAGCGTCTTCTCGATCAAAGACTGCCGCGACACGCTCGAGGCCGTCACGCCCGGTACGGCGCAGATGATGCGCAGCACCCGCAATTTGCGCACGTCCAGCCCGCAAAGCGCCTCGTAGGCCGAATCGGCGCGGCTGATCATGTCGGTCTTGATCAGATCGAGCTTGAAGGTGAGAAACGTGAATTCGTCCTCACTGCCTTGATCTCCTTGTTTGGAGGACGGCATGGCTACCTCGCAAAAATCCGTAAAAACCATTAGTTGAAAAATTCAACTATTGAACTACGCTACCAAAAGACAGAATCCCGCGCGCCGCCGGGCAGGCGAATGCGCCCCCCTCGCGTTATCACCACGAAGGCCTGAATTATGCAAGAAGACACCTATCTCGGCGCGCTCGCCGACGAGATGCGCGCCTGGCGCCGCGACATACACCGGCATCCCGAGCTCGGTTTCGCCGAGCACCGCACCTGCGGCATGGTAGCCAGACTGCTGGAATCCTGGGGCATCGACGTCACCGAGGGCGTGGGCGGCACCGGCGTGGTCGGCACGTTGCGCGGCGCCGGGGGGCCGGGCATGTCGCTGGGGCTGCGTGCCGACATGGACGCGCTGCCCATGGACGAACTGGGTACGGTCGCCCACCGCTCGATCAACCCCGGCGTTTTCCACGGCTGCGGCCACGACGGCCACACCGCCATCATGCTCGGCGTAGCCAAGACCCTGGCCACCGGCAAACGCGATTTCCGCGGCACCGTCCATTTCATTTTTCAGCCGGCCGAGGAAACCCTGGGCGGCGGCGCGGCCATGCTGGCGGACGGCCTGTTCGAACGCTTTCCCTGCGACGAGATCTACGCGCTGCACAATATCAACCAGTTGCCGGCCGGCGTGGTGGGTGTGCGCGACGGCGCCATCCTCTCGGCCTGCGACGTTTTTCGCATCCGCATCCAGGGCGTGGGCACCCATGCCGCCATGCCGCACCTGGGCATCGACCCCATACTCGTGGGCACGTCGCTGGTGCAGTCGCTGCAGAGCATCGTCAGCCGCAACGTCGATCCCCTCGAGACCTCGGTGGTCAGCGTCTGCACCTTCAACGCCGGCTCGGCGCGCAACGTCATCGCCGACCACGCCGAGCTCACCGGTACCGTGCGCACGCTGTCGGTCCAGACACAGCAGCTCGCGATCGCGCGCATGCAGGAAATCTGCGACGCCGCCGCAGCCATGTACCGCTGCGGCATCACGCTCGAATGGCTGGTCAGCGGCCCGCCCACCGTCAATGCTGCCGAACAGGCCGATGTGGTGCGCCGGGCCGTGCGCAACACCCTGGGCGCCGACAAGCTCGAGCCCGATATGCGCCCCCTCATGGCCTCGGAAGATTTCGCCTTCATGCTGCAGGCGCGGCCAGGCGCCTATTTCTTCCTGGGCCACGACGGCCAGATGTGCCATCACCCGCAATTCGATTTCGACGATGAAACGTCGCCGCTGGGCGTGACCGTCTTCCTGGACATCGTCAAGCAGCGCCTGGGCTGATTCAATCCTCCGCTACTCCAACCCGAGAAACCCATGAACGCCAAACCCATGCCATCGCCCGCGATGTTGCGCAAAGTGCTGCTCTCCTCCGTGCTCGGCAATGCCTTCGAATGGTTCGACTTCGCCATCTACGGCATGTTCGCCGTAGTCATCGCCAAGCTGTTCTTTCCCGCCGGCACGCCGGCGGCCTCGCTGATGCTGACGCTGGCCACTTTCGGCATGGGTTTCGTGGTGCGCCCCATCGGCGGCGTGTTGCTGGGCTTGTACGGCGACCGTGTCGGTCGCAAAAAAGCGCTGACGCTCACCATCGCGCTGATGGCGGTGGCCACCGGGCTCATCGGCATCCTGCCGACCTATGCCGCCATCGGCGTGGCAGCGCCCATCCTCGTGGTGCTGGCGCGCATGCTGCAGGGCCTGTCGGCCGGCGGCGAGTTCAGCAGTGCCACGACCATGCTGGTCGAATTCGCGCCCGAGAACCGGCGCGGCCTGTACGGCAGCCTGCAGATGTGCTCGCAGGCCCTGGCGTTCTCGCTTGGCGCGGGGGTGGCATATCTGCTCGCATCCCATCTCACGCCTGCGCAGCTCGAGTCCTGGGGCTGGCGCCTGCCCTTTCTGGTCGGCATCCTGGTCGGCCCAGTGGGCTGGATGATCCGTTCGACCGTGGACGAATCACCCGAGTTCGCAGCCTATCTCGAACGGCGCGAGAAGGCCGGCAAGCCGACGCGCGCGCCGCTCGCCCAAGTGCTGCGCGACTACCCGCGCGCCATGTTCGCCAGCATCGGCCTATGCGTGGTGGGCACCGTGTCGGCTTATGTCTTCGTGATCTTCGTGCCGATCTTCGCGCGCACGCAACTGGGCATACCCCTGCCCGACGCCAACCTCACCACCTTCGCCGGCACGCTGGTCATTCTGGTCTTTTGCCCGCTGGCCGGCTGGCTGTCGGACAAGATCGGGCGCAAGGCCGTGATCGTTCCGTCGATCGTCGCCTACGCCATCGTCGGGCTGCTGTGCTTCCGGCATCTCATCGCCGCCCCGTCCTTCGCGTCGCTGATGCTGCTGGAGATCGGGGTGTCCTTCTTCATGAGCTTTTTCTGGGGAACCATCCCCGTCGTGATGACGGAGGTCTTTCCGGTGTCCATACGTTCCACCGGCGCGGCCTTCACCTACAACATCGCGGTAATGGTCTTCGGCGGCCTGGCCCCTTTCATCAACACCTGGCTGGTGCAGACCACCGGCAGCAAGCTCGCGCCCATCTATTACGTGATGTTCAGTGCCTTGCTGGGGATCGCAGGCGCCCTGCTCTTGCCCCGCCGGCAGGCCGCGCAGTTGAGCGCAGCGACGTAGTAGCGCAAAATTTCGGCTGTTTCGTATCGAGCCAGGACCCGAGTTCCCATGACAGCCCCCGCCGCCAGCCGCGAGCAATGGATAGATCACCCTCGAGGGCGCATCTTCGCGCGCCGCTGGAGTCCGCAAGGCGTGCAGCAGCCTCCCGCGGCCCCGCCCATCCTGCTGATGCACGATTCGCTGGGCAGCGTGGCGCTCTGGCGCGACTTCCCCGCCGCGCTCAGCCAAGCCACGGGCCGTGAGGTCATCGCCTACGACAGGCTGGGCTTCGGTCGATCCGATGCGCGCAGCGGGCGGCTGTCGCTGGACTTCGTGCGCGAAGAGGCGACGGACGTCTTTGCGCTGTTGCTCGATCAATTGGGCGTGCCGCGCTGCGTGGCGATGGGGCACAGCGTGGGTGGCGGCATGGCGATACAGTGCGCCGCCGAGTACGCCGATCGTTGCGAGGCGCTGGTGACAGTCGCAGCCCAGGTATTTCCAGAGGACCGCACACTCTCGGGTATTCGCGCGGCTCGCGAGCAGTTCCGCGATCCGGGCCAGGTGGAGCGCCTGGCCCGCTATCACGGCGACAAGGCGCGATGGGTACTCGAGGCCTGGACCGAGACTTGGCTGGATCCCGGTTTTGCCTCCTGGACGCTGGTGCCGATCCTGCCTCGGGTACGCTGCCCGGCGTTGGCCGTACATGGCGAAGATGATGAATACGGCTCCGCGGTGCACCCCGACCTGATCGCGCAACACAGCGGCGGCCCGGTCGAACGCGCGATCCTGCCGGGCATCGGCCATATGCCGCACCGGGAGCAGCCCGATCAGGTGCTGCGCCGGTTGGCGGCTTTTCTCGAAGCCGGCACCGGCGGTTGATACAGTCAGTCGATCTTCACGCGCAATTCGCCCAGACCGTCGACGCCACCCACGAGCACGTCGCCCTTCACCACCGCGGCCACGCCTTCGGGCGTGCCGGTAAAGATCAAGTCCCCGGCCTTCAGCTCGAATAGGCCCGACAGGAAGGAGATGGACTCGGCCACGTTCCAGATCAGCTTGTCCAGCGTGCTGGTCTGACGGCGCTCGCCGTTGACGTCCAGCCAGATCGCGTTCTTCTCGAGCGTGCCCGTGACGCTGCGGGGATGGATGGGGCCGATAGGGCCCGACTGCTCGAAGCCCTTGCCCACTTCCCAGGGACGGCCCAGCTTCTTGGCCTCGCCCTGCAGATCGCGACGGGTCATGTCCAGGCCTACCGCATAGCCCCAGACACACTCGGCGGCCTCTTCGAGCGACAGATTGACGCCCCCTTTGCCCAGCGCCACGACCAGCTCGATCTCGTGGTGCAGGTTGGACGTCTTGGACGGATACGCCATGGAACCCGTCTCGCCTTCGGCGACCGGCACCAGGGCATCGTTGGGTTTGAAAAAGAAAAACGGGTCCTCGCGACCCGTAAAACCCATTTCCTTGGCGTGCTCGACGTAGTTGCGGCCGACGCAGTAGACGCGGTGCACCGGAAAGAACGCCTTGCTGCCCGCGACAGGCAATGCTACGACCGGTAACGCAGGGATGACATATTCCATGACTATTGAACCTCGCTGATCAATACTGTAACCATTCGAACCATCGTTTCCGGCATGATGCGATACGATTTATTCGACACCACGCAAAAGGATAGTCAGATGAAAAAAACTTGCCAACTCGCCCTCATCGCACTGACCCTCACGGCGCTCGCCCCCGTGTCCTACGCGCAGGATAAATCCGCCAATACCGGCCAGGGTTTCACGGCCGACGCAAAAGCCGCCGGACATGACATCGCCGACGGCGCGAAGAAGGTTGGCCATGCAACCAAGGACGCTGCGGTCGATATCGGCCACGGCGCCCGAGACGTCACGCGCGACATCGGCCATGGAGCAAAAAAGGGCTGGCAGGCCACCAAGAAAACGGTGAAGCGCGTCTTCCACAAAGACGGGTCGAGCAGCGGCAAAAGCACCGCCACCCCGAGCACTACCGGCAATCAGTAGCCAACGCAAACCCAAAGACCGAGATCAGCCCTTGCTGTAGCGTTCGGCGCTGCGCACGATTTCTTCGCGTGCAGCGTCGACGCCCTTCCAGCCCTTGACCTTGACCCACTTGCCCTTTTCCAGATCTTTATAGTGCTCGAAGAAGTGCTGGATGCGGGCGATGTCGTTGGCCGGCAGGTCTTCGTATGATCGGATGTGGTCGTAGACGGGGTACAGCTTGCTCACCGGCACGGCCAGCAGCTTGGCGTCGCCGCCCGATTCATCGTCCATCTCCAGTACGCCAAGCGGGCGGCAGCGCACCACTGCGCCCACGGCGATGGGGAAAGGCGTAACGACGAGCACATCGGCCGGGTCGCCGTCTTCCGACAGGGTTTGCGGGATATAGCCGTAATTGCAGGGATAGTGCATGGCCGTCAGCATGAAGCGGTCGACGAAGACAGTGCCCGACTCCTTGTCGACTTCATACTTGATGGGTTCGGCGTTGGCGGGGATTTCGATGACAACGTTGAAGTCATCCGGCAGGCTTTTGCCGGCCGGCACGCGATCAAGACTCATGGTTCAACCTTTTTTCTCGCTATGAGGATGGTAGGAATGATGGCCCGGGCTCGCGCCGGACGGCTTCGCGCCATCTTCGCCAGCCTGGGTTGCGGGGACTTCGAACGCGGCAGCCGGGATGGGCGCGCTATCGAAGAAATCTTCGACATTGATGGCCGAGCGCGGCGGCACGGCTGCCGGGAGCTCGTCGGCGGGCCGGGCACGCTCAAGGTGCTCGCGCGCATTGGGCTCGATCACGTAATCGACCGCGGGGGGAACCGGCAAGGACTCGGGCTCGGCCGGCATCGTGCGCGGCGCGACCGCCGGCAGATCGTATGCGCTCTCGGCGTGATAGGGATCGGGGTCCGCCTGAGTCTCGGCAGGCGGCAGGACCGTGTCGGCCGCCAGCACCGGCAGGACGACGCGCGCCTCGGTTGCCAGACGCCAATGCCGCATGGCGTCCTGGGGGCGGTTCAGGCGGTCGTACAGGCGTCCTAGCAATGCGTGGCACTGAGGGTCGTCGCGGCGTGACAGGCTGCGCTGCAGATAGCGTTCGGCCTGGCCCCAAAGCTGCCCGTTTAGGCAAAGCAGGCCCAGCGCCATAAGCAGACCGGCATCCACCGGACGCTGCTGCAGCCAGGTTTCGGCGCGGGCCAGACGGCGCGGCACCTGATCGGCCTGACAATGCGCATAGACCAACACCAGCGTAGGATTGAACTTGTCGCCGATGGCCGCTTCCAACACGCGCCCGGCCTCGCTGCCCTCGCCGGCCTCGTCCAGCGCCGCGGCGGCGGCCAACGCAATATTGGGCAGCAGCCGCTCGTCCGATTTAAGCTCCTTCCAGACGTCGCGCCAGCTGCCGTCCGCCGTGCCGGCACGCAAGCGCGCGGCGCCAGACTGGTCGGTTAATTGCAGGGCCTCGGCTTTATCAATGGCATGACGCCGCGTCAGGCTGCGCGTCAGGGCGAACACCCGGTCATGGTGATCCAGCGCTTTTTCGGCGCGCAGCAATAGGCGCAGGGTGTGCACGTGACGGGCGCCGCCGTCCTGCAAGGGCGCCAGCGCGTCGAGCGCCTTTTGGGCCTGCCCCTGCGCGAGCAGCAGATCTGCCGTCACCGCAGCAACGGTTTCCTGCAGTTGAGTGTCGGCGCCGGCGCCGGCCTGCGCCGCTTCGAGCATCTGGTCGCGCCGGGCATATTCGCCCATCTGGTGCGCCGCGCGGGCGGCTGACAGTGCGGCCAGCACCCGGCGGGTAACCGAACGGGTCTGCCTGTGCAGTTTGACGAAGCCTTTCTCGGCCTGGGCATAGCGGCCTTCGAAAAGGCCGATCCATCCCTGCTCAACCAGCTCCTGGTCGCGAGCCTGGGCGCGGCGGCCGCTCCACGCCCGCATGTGGTCGGGAATGGCGAGCAGCCAACCCAGAAGACGCAGCACCACATAAAGCGCTACGAACAGGGCCACCAGCGACAGCAGCGCCATCGTAAGCGACATCTCGACGCGCCAAGGCGAGATCATCAAAAGTACATTGCCGGGATGCTGGCGCAGCACCACGGCAACGCAAACCGCGACGACGACCAGCAACAGGGTCCAAAGCCAGGTACGCATGCGTCAGTCCTGTCCGTTCTTGGGGGCGGCATCCTGTCCGCCGGAATCCTGCCCGTTCTTCGCAGCCGCGGAACGCAGCGCCGCGAGTGCGTTCAGGCTGTCGGAAATATCGGGCAAGCGCACGGAGATCTCGGTCTGATCCAGCTGATGAGCCAGTTCCTGCGCCGACATGACGTCCGGCGTGTGTGTGTCGTAGTAGTGCGCCAGCGTTTCCTGGACATTGTCGAGTTCGGTTTTCCAGACCGGCTGCTGGCGCATCATCAGGGCCAGTTGGGCCGTCATCAGGCGCTGGCGCAAGGTGGCGCGCACCATGCCGGTCTGCTCGGGCGACAGCAGGATCGCGTCCGGCTTGGCCACGCGCTGTACACGGATCAGGTCGCCGAATTCACGCACCATGACCGTGGCGACGCGGGCCGGCCACGTCGCCATTTCGGCGCGCCAACGCAGCCACCACGATGCATCGGCAGGCAGATCGGCTGCGGCCTGCTCGGCGGGCGAGGCAGGCGCCGCGACTTCCGGCGCGGCTTGCGCCGCGGCGGCGCCGGGTACCAGCATGGGTGCGCGGCCGACCAGGCTCATCAGGCGCTCGAGCCGCGCGGTTTGAGTCGGCACGTCGACCGTGCTGACGGCGCGCAGGCGATCCAGGTCACCGTTGATGCTCTGTTGCAGGCCGACCAGGCTGGGGCGATTGGCCTTTGCCAGCCGCGACTGGGCCGTTTCCAGCGCCACGATGGCGTTGCTGACGTCGCCCGCCAGGCGTAGTTGCTGATTGGCCAGGTCGACGCTGCGCTCGACGTCGTTGAGCAGCATTTCATCGCTGCCGCCGCTGGAGAAGCTCTGCCAGGCCTGCTGCAAGGCGCTGTTTTGCGTCTGTACTTCGCGGATGCGGTTTTCCAGATCGGCGACCTGGCCCGTTTGCGACTGGGCCAGCGCCAGCGCCTGGGCCCCCGTCTGGCGCGCCTGCGCCAGATCGCTGTTGAGGCGGCCTATCTGGCCGGCAAACGCCTTTTCGGCGATCTGGGACTCGCGGTATTGGTTCCACAACGCCGCCGCCAGCGCGGCCGCCACGATAAGCAGCAGCACGAAGGCCTTGAGCAGGCCTGCGCCCTTACGCGGCTTGCGCTCGGTCGACTTGACCGGAGCGGCCGTGCCGGAGGATGGCGCGGCCGCCGCCTGTGCATTCTGGCCGTCTTTCGAAGCCTGCACGGAGAGATCGGGAGATGTTTCTGTCATAGGACACGATTGTACGTGGCGATTGTCATAGTGCAGGCGATGCGGATTTCAGGCAGTGACGATGGCCTGGAAAATCGAGTCGTCAGCGGGTATGCAAGTTTTTACCATCGGAGTCTGCCCCGAGCTTCCCGCTATCGCAAGCAGATATTCTTCCTGCCGCGGATGCGTGACGACGAAACGGCAGCGCGCCCACCAGTCGAACAGGCCCGCCGCCCGGACCGCATCTGCCGTGGCATCGATGCTCGCAATACTGGTCAGCAGCCAGACTGAAGTCTGTGCCTGCGCCTGGTCGGCCAGGCGGCGCAGTTGCCCCACCGAGTCCTGTGACCAGACGGCCGGCTTGCGACGGTAAAGGACATGACTGCGCACGTCGACCCCGGCTTCGACCAGACGTTCGGCCAGCCAGTCGCGCCCCGCTTCGCCGCGCACCAGCAGCGCTCGACGCGGCAAGCCCAGATTGGACAGCAATTGCAGCAAGGCCTCGGAGTCGTGAGTCGGCGCGTCCTCGGGCGGGTGAACGACGCGGCCTCGCGGGCCGAACTGCGGCGCCTCGCGCAGCGCCCGGGCGCTGGCCGGCCCCACCGTGGCGGCAAGCGTCGCAGCCGGCCAGCCGTCGGGCAGATCCGTTTGAGCCAGGTACATCCGAGCGGCATTGCCGCTGACGAAAACAACCAGGTCGAAATCGCCCGGAGCGGGGACCGGATCGGTGGTTTTCAGGGGAGCGAGAACCAGGGCAGGCAGAATCAGGGCTTGCCAGCCAGCCGCAGACAATCTGGCGGCCAGGGCCTCGTTGCGGCCCGACGGCCGGGTCAGGACGGCCGTCGGCTGCATGCCCGCGTCTGTTTGTCGGAAAGCAGAACCGGCGGTATCAGGCGAAGTGCATGGCCACCAGGACGATGACCACGCCCAGCGCCGCCAGCAGGCCCAGGCCTTGCAGCAGGCTCAGCCCCGAGTTGAGCGATTCGGACGTGGAGGTAGGCTGGGCAGATTTACGTAGACTCATGATGGGCATCCTTGGAAACGACGTCGCGACACCGGGCCAGCCATTGTCCCAGCAGGACGACCAGCATGGCGCCGCAGATCTCGACGATGATTTTAACCGCCAGCGGCGCCTCGCCAATGCGCGAGATCAAGAAAGCGTCATCGACCATCATCCCGCCCGCGATCCAGCCCAGCAAGGCCGCTCCCAGCATGATCAGGATCGGAAAGCGGTCGATCAGCCGGAGCACCAGGGTGCTGCCCCATACGATGACGGGAATGCTGGCCAGCAGGCCGAAGACCACCAGGCCCAGCTGATGGGCGGGATGCGCCCGCTCCGCCGCCCCGGAAATGGCGATCACATTGTCCAGGCTCATGACGAAGTCGGCCAGGATGATGGTCTTGATCGCCGACACGACCGACGCGCCGGCGCGTACCTCGTGGGCCGTGTTGTCGGGCAGCATCAGCCTGACGCCGACCCAAAGGAGCAGCAGGCCGCCGACGAGCTTGAGCAAGGGCAGGTCCAGGAGCTTGAGCGCAAAGGCCACCAGCACGATCCGCAGGACGATGGCGCCGGCGGTGCCCCAAAGCACCCCCTGGACGCGCTTGGCCGGCTCCAGGTTGCGGCAGGCCATCGCAATCACGACCGCGTTGTCGCCCCCCAGCAGAATGTCGATGGTGATGATCTGTAAGACCGCGGCCCAGCTCAGGGTCTGGAAGAATTCGAGCACGTCCGGCTACCTCTGCGTTCGTCGTTCGTTTGCATTTTACTTTCAATGCCCAGGGTTGACAGTTTTTTGTCAGAATTTATCGCCGGGCGAAGAAAAACCTCGCCGGGGTATTGCCCGCGGCGAGGTTTTCGGGCCCTGCCTGCGGCCCAGCGCGCCTGTTACAGCAATGCCTTGAGCAGCTTGCCCATTTCCGACGGGTTGCGCGTTACCGTGAAACCGCACTCTTCCATGACGGCGAGCTTGGCTTCGGCCGTGTCGGCGCCGCCCGAGATCAGCGCGCCGGCGTGGCCCATGCGCTTGCCCGCGGGCGCGGTGACGCCCGCGATGAAGCCGACGACGGGCTTCTTCATGTTGTCTTTGCACCAGCGCGCAGCGTCGGCTTCGTCGGGACCGCCGATTTCGCCGATCATGATGACGGCGTCGGTATCGGGATCGTCGTTGAACGCCTTCTTCACGTCGATGTGCTTGAGGCCGTTGATCGGGTCGCCGCCGATGCCGACGGCAGACGACTGGCCGATGCCCAGCTCGCTGAGCTGCGCCACGGCTTCATAGGTCAGCGTGCCCGAACGCGAGACCACGCCGACACGGCCCTTTTTGTGAATGTGGCCGGGCATGATGCCGATCTTGATTTCGTCGGGGGTGATCAGGCCCGGGCAGTTGGGGCCCAGCAGCAGCGTCTTCTTGCCGCCGGCGGCTTCCTTGGCCTTCATCTTGTTGCGCACTTCGAGCATGTCGCGCACCGGGATGCCCTCGGTGATGCAGATCGCCAGGTCCAGATCGGCCTCGACGGCTTCCCAGATGGCGGCGGCGGCGCCCGCGGGCGGAACGTAGATCACCGACACGGTGGCGCCGGTCTGACTGGCAGCTTCCTTGACCGAACCGTAGATGGGGATATTGAAGATCGACTCGCCGGCCTTCTTGGGGTTCACGCCTGCCACGAAGCAGTTCTTGCCGTTGGCGTATTCCTGACACTTCTCGGTGTGGAACTGGCCGGTCTTGCCCGTGATGCCCTGGGTGATGACCTTGGTGTCTTTATTGATGTAAATCGACATGTTGGATTCCTTCTCGGCAATGTGGCTTACTTGACGGCGGCGACGATCTTGGTCGCGGCCTCGGCCATGGTGTCGGCGCTGATGATGGGCAGGCCGGACTCGGCAAGCATCTTCTTGCCCAGTTCTTCGTTGGTGCCCTTCATGCGCACGACCAGCGGCACGCTCAGGTTCACGGCCTTGCAGGCGGTGATCACGCCGGTGGCGATGGTGTCGCACTTCATGATGCCGCCGAAGATGTTGACCAGGATGCCCTTGACCTTGGGGTTCTTGAGCATGATCTTGAAGGCTTCGGTGACCTTCTCGGGGGTGGCGCCGCCGCCCACGTCCAGGAAGTTGGCCGGTTCGCCGCCGAACAGCTTGATAGTGTCCATGGTGGCCATGGCCAGGCCGGCGCCGTTCACCAGGCAGCCGATATTGCCGTCCAGGCTGATGTAGGCCAGGTCGAACTTGGAAGCTTCGATTTCGGCGGGGTCTTCTTCATCCAGGTCGCGGTAGGCCACGATCTCGGGATGGCGAAACAGCGCGTTGGGGTCGAAGTTGAACTTGGCGTCCAGCGCGATGATGTTGCCCTTGCTGTCGCAGTTCAGGGGATTGATCTCGAACAGCGAGGCGTCGGTTTCCATGTAGCACTGGTAAAGCTTCTGCAGCACGTCCACGGTCTGGTCGACCGAATGGCCGGTCAGGCCGATGGCCTTGGCAATTTTCTCGCCTTGAGCCTTGGTCAGGCCGGTCAGCGGATCAACGTACTCGGTGATGATCTTCTCGGGCGTGGAATGCGCCACTTCCTCGATGTCCATGCCGCCTTCGCTCGAGGCGATGATGGCCACTTTCTGCGTGGCGCGATCGGTCACGACGGACACATACAGTTCTTTCTTGATGTCCGCGCCTTCCTCGATGTAGAGGCGGCGTACTTTCTGGCCTTCGGGGCCGGTTTGATGCGTCTTGAGCTGCATGCCCAGGATCTGGCCGGCCAGCGTCTTGACCTCGTCCAGCGACTTGCCCAGCTTCACGCCGCCGCCCTTGCCGCGACCGCCCGCGTGGATCTGCGCCTTGACGACCCAGACCGGCCCGCCCAGCTTTTCGGCAGCAGCCACGGCCTCTTCAACGGAAAACGCGGGAATGCCGCGGGGCACGGGCACGCCAAATTTCTTCAGCAATTCCTTGCCTTGATACTCGTGGATTTTCATGTGTTACCTGTCAGGACGTGTGTGTAATGAGGAAAAGGCGTCAGGCGCAAAATCAGGACGACATGTCGGGCGAGGCGGCCGCTGCGGCTTCGCCTTGCTCGCCTTCCTGGCGCCCGGCGTACCACCGGGGGTAATACTTCAGAACAATCGGGCCGTCGGTGCTCAGCGCATGGCAGCCGTCGAGCTGGAAAGGACGCTTGTCGGCGTTACTCTGGCCCGCCCGGTTGCGGCGAGCGCCGGCGTTGGCTTGCACCGCAGCGGTAGGTAGCACCTGCGAGAGTTCCGTCATGTGCGTGCAGCCGGCAGTACGCCCGAAACGCTCCTTGACCTGCCGCCGGAAATTCTTCAATAGATTCATGCCCACCATATCGCGGTAGGCGGGCGTGATGGCCATGCAGGACGCATCGTAGGGCGCCGCTGCGTAGCTGGCCTGGGCGTCGACGATGGTGTACTCGGCATCGATGGTGACGCGCAGAGTCATGTCGTGGACGTGATCGCCGGCTTTGTTGACCATGCCGTCGATACGGTGAAAATCGTAGCCTTTGTAGTCGATGAGTTCGGCTTCGAGATCCATCAGGCCGTCGGATCGCTCATAGGCCTGCACGCGTATGGAACGCGTGTGCAGAAGTTTGCGTGAGGTTTCCGGCTTGGGAAGGGACATGGCGTGCGCGGCTGTAAATGACGCATAGCAGCAAAACCATACGAGTATAGCGCAGCGGGGATGCGCTCGAATGTAACTTCGGACAGGGGAGTCAGGGGGCGTTATGGCTCTTTGGGAGAAGCCGCTTTGAGTTTTTTAGCCATCGAGGCTGACCGGCGGAATTCTGATGCTCGCCCGGTGAGCTCCGGTTGGCCGGCCCCGCGCTTCGGATTCCTCCGGGGTTCTCGAGGTAATGTGCCTCGAAGAACTTTCACCCTCTGCTTGCCTCTTACTCGTCTTCGTCGCCTTGGCCCAGGACGCGGTGTATGACTTCCTGCGAGAAGCCTCGGCTGGCCAGGAAGCGGGCCTGACGGGCGTAGTCGTTGCGGTCGGCGGGTTTGACGCTGTAGCGCTTGGACCAGACGGCCTGGGCTCGCTCGTGTTCGGTGGCCTTGAGGCGGGCGCCGGCTTCGGCGACCACGGCGTCGTCCACGCCGTGCTGACGCAGTTCCTGGAGAATGCGAGCGGCGCCGCGCAGCGGTGCACGGCGGTGGACCAGGCTCGCGGCGAAGCGCTCGTTGCTCTGCCAGCCTTCGCGTTGCAGGGCATCGAGGACAGCGTCGATTTCGGCCGGGTCTTCGGTGTAGGGGCGCAGTTTGCGGGCCAGTTCGTCGCGGGCGTATTCGCGGCGCGAGAGATAGCCGACGGCGCGGGCTTTGAGCGAGAGGCCTCGTCGTGGGGCTTGGGCCGCGGTGCCGGCCGAAACATCGGCCGAATTATCGGCCTCGGTATCCGAGGAGGCCGGCACGGATGAAACCCGCGAGCACGGAACCACCGTTTCGAAGCCGCCGTCGTCGGCAGGTGCGCCCCCGACGACGGCGCGGCGAGGCTTATTCTTCGGTGGAATCGGCATCGGCGACTTCTTCGGCCGAAGCGGTGAAGGCGGCGGCGCGGCTGACGATGCCCTGGTTTTCGCGGACCCGGTTTTCGATCTCGATGGCGATGGCGGGGTTTTCCTTGAGGTATTCGCGGACGTTGTCCTTGCCCTGGCCGATACGGTTGCCGTTGTAGCTGTACCAGGCGCCGGACTTCTCGACGATGTTCGCTTGCACGCCCAGATCGATGATTTCGCCTTCGCGCGAGATGCCGGCGCCGTACATGATGTCGAACTCGACCTGCTTGAAGGGAGGCGAAACCTTGTTCTTGACGACCTTGACGCGGGTTTCGTTGCCGACGACTTCTTCGCCTTTCTTGATCGAACCGATGCGTCGGATGTCCAGACGCACCGACGAATAGAACTTGAGCGCATTGCCGCCCGTCGTGGTCTCGGGATTGCCGAACATCACGCCGATCTTCATGCGGATCTGGTTGATGAAGATGACCATGCAATTGGTCTTCTTGATGGTGGCCGTGAGTTTGCGCAGGGCCTGGCTCATCAGACGGGCCTGCAGACCCGGCAGGGAATCGCCCATCTCACCTTCGATTTCGGCCTTGGGCACCAAGGCGGCCACCGAGTCGATCACGATGAGATCGACCGAGCCGGAACGCACCAGCGCGTCGGTGATTTCCAATGCCTGTTCGCCGGTATCGGGCTGGGAGATAAGCAGGTCTGCCAGGTTGACGCCCAGCTTGGACGCGTACTGCACGTCCAGCGCGTGTTCGGCATCGATGAAGGCGCAGGTGCCGCCGATCTTCTGCATTTCGGCAATGACCTGCAGCGTAAGCGTGGTCTTGCCGGAGGATTCCGGGCCGTAGACCTCGATGACGCGACCGCGCGGCAGGCCGCCCACGCCCAGGGCGATGTCCAGGCCGAGGGAGCCGGTGGACACCACCTGGATGTCGTGCTCGACCTCGTTGTCGCCGTAACGCATGATCGACCCCTTGCCGAATTGCTTTTCGATTTGCGAGAGGGCCGCGGCCAGCGCCTTGGCCTTTTCCGAGTTGGCCGAGCCGGCCGATTTTGCGGTCTTGTCGTTCATGGGGTGTCCTGGAGTTCCGTCTTGGGTAGGTCGATCTGGGGTGGATCGGGCGGCAAATTATGCACTGAATAATACTGGATATAAAAACAGTGTGCCAGTTTTTTGTCGCTCGACCGCGCCGGCACGAGGCGTCACGCCGGACCGCCGGCCCATAGGGTGCGGCCCGAGGGAATTTTCTGCCGCCTCGTGCAAAAATTCGCTTCAGAAAAACGTCAACCTCACCCTCATGCGCATCCTGATCGCCGAAGACGACAGCATCCTGGCCGACGGACTATCCCGCTCTCTGCGCCGCGGCGGCTATGCCGTGGACGTGGTCGGAGACGGCTCGGCTGCCGATCTCGCCCTGGCTTCGCAGACTTTCGACCTGCTCATTCTAGATCTGGGACTGCCCCAGCTCGCGGGTCTGGAGGTGCTGCGCCGCCTGCGGGCGCGCCAGTCGCTGCTGCCCGTGCTCATCCTGACCGCCGCCGACAGCGTCGAGCAGCGCGTACAAGGGTTGGATCTGGGCGCGGACGACTACATGGCCAAGCCCTTCGCCCTGTCCGAACTGGAGGCGCGGGTGCGAGCCCTCACGCGGCGCGGCGCAGGCGGCGGCAGCACGCTGGTGCGCCACGGCAGACTGGTGTTCGATCAGACCGGGCGCGTGGCCAGCGTCGAAGACCAGCCCCTGGACCTTTCGGCCCGCGAAGTCGGCCTGCTCGAAATTCTGCTGGCGCGCACGGGCCGCATGGTCAGCAAAAACCAGCTCGTCGATCACCTGTGCGAATGGGGCGACGAGGTCACCACCAATGCCATCGAGGTCTACGTGCACCGCCTGCGCAAGAAGCTCGAACCCAGCGGCGTGAAGATCGTCACCGTGCGCGGCCTGGGCTATTGCCTGGAACGGGAACAAAGTGCTGTGGCGCAAGGCGCGCGATAAGCGCCCGCGCAGGCCGGCGGCGCTCAACCCGGAGGCCCTGGCCGCCTTGCAAGCCGGCGCCAAGGGCCCCAGTCTGGCGCCGCCGCAGCGCTCGCTGCTGGGCGAGATCCTGGACTGGATGCTGGCTCCGCTTTTCCTGCTATGGCCCATGAGCGTGGCCATCACCTATGTGGTCGCGCAGCACATCGCCAACGTCCCCTACGATCAGGGCCTGGCCCACGATCTGCGCCTGCTCGCCAGCCAAGTGCGCATGGAGGGCGGGCACGCGGCCCTGCACCTGAGCGACAGTGCGCGCCAGGCGCTGCGCACCGACGAAACCGGCAATATTTCCTGGCTTGCCCTGGGCGGACACGGCGAGTACCTGGGCGGCGACCGCGCCCTGCCGCTGCCCGACGAACTGGGTACGCCCCAACCGGGCAAGGTGCTCTATGCCGACGGCGCGGTGCGCGGTTTCAACCTGCGCCTGGCCTATACCTGGATCACGCTCGGCGCGGCCGATGCCAGACCCGCGCTGCTGGCCGTGGCCG
The DNA here is from genome assembly GCF_051960075.1 of Bordetella sp. GTDB lineage: Bacteria > Pseudomonadota > Gammaproteobacteria > Burkholderiales > Burkholderiaceae_B > Bordetella. Next base: position 49,075 of record NZ_JBQCER010000019.1, on the reverse strand, counting down.
AGACTATGGAAAAGCGCACGCAGTTGGCCGACGACATCATCAAAGGCGTGATCATTCCGCAATTCGCGGTGCTGCCTATCGCGGTACTGCTGGTCTGGTTTGGCCTGAGTCGCGGCGTGGCGCCGCTCAACGCCCTGCAGCAGCGCCTGCGGGCGCGCCGGCCCAGCGACCTCTCGCCCATCGATGCGCGCGCGGCCCCCACCGAAATCGCGCCGCTGGTGGGCGCGATGAACGAGCTGCTCGACCGGCTCTCGGCCAACGTGGCGGCGCAGCGCCGTTTCGTCGCCGACGCGGCGCACCAGCTCAAGACGCCGCTGGCCGGCCTGCGCACCCAGGCCGAACTGGCCTTGCGCGATGCGAGCCCCGACGAGATGCAGTCCAGCCTGCGCCAGCTCGTCGCCGGATCCGAGCGCGCCACTCGATTGGTCAATCAGCTGTTGCTGCTGGCCCGAGCCGAGCATCCCGACCCGGCCGGGCTGGCCGCCTGCGATCTCAACGCACTGGCCTCGCAGCAGGCCGCGCTATGGGTGCCGCAGGCCCTGGCCCGCCGTATCGACCTGGGCTTCGAGGAAGCGCAGCGACCGGCGCTCATGCACGGCAACCCCGTTCTGCTGGCCGAATTGCTCAACAATCTGATCGACAATGCCCTGCGCTATACGCCCGAGGGTGGCCGCGTCACAGTGCGCGTGACGCGGACCGACATACAGGTCCGGCTTGAAGTCGAAGATTCCGGTCCTGGCATCCCCCTTGCCGAGCGCGAACGGGTTTTCGACCGCTTCTATCGGGTACTGGGCACCCGCACCGACGGCAGCGGCCTGGGCCTGGCCATCGTGCGGGAAATCGCGCAGAAGCATCGCGCCGAGGTCGATATCGTCGAACCGTCGGGCGCCGTTGCGTCGGGTTCAGGGGAAACCGCACCGGATCGCAGCGGTACGCTGGTCCGGGTGGCATTCCCGGCAGCGCCGGCCTGAACCTGCTTCGCGGCGCTTCGAGCGCCGCCGAGCCTTAGAGGAATCCGGTCGAGAACCAGGGCACGCAGGCGACGGCAATCAGCGCCACGATCAGGACGGCCAGGTAAGGCCAGATGCGGCCCAGGGCCTCGTCGCTGGACACCTTGCCGATCAGGCAGGTCTGGTAGAAGCCCACGCCGAAGGGCGGCGAGAACAGGCCGATGCCCATGGCCAGGATGGCGACAATGCCGTACTGCACCTCGTGGATGCCGAGCTGCTGGGCCACCGGGAACAGCAGCGGGCCGAACAGCACCATGGCCGGCAGGCCTTCGAGCACGCTACCCAGCACCAGGAACAGCACCACCGAGACGGCCATGAAGCCGGCGCTGCCCCCGGGCAGGTGAGTCATGATGTCGGCCAGCGACTGGGCGAAGCCGGCCTGGGTCAGCGACCAGGCCATGGCGCTGGCCGAGCCGATGATGAGCAGGATGGCGCCCGACAGCGCCGCGGTCTCGACCAGGATCGGCATCAGTCGGCGCCAGTCGAAGCAGCGATAGACGAACAGGCCGACCAGGACCGAATAGACCACGCCGACCGTGGCCACTTCGGTCGCGGTGGTAATGCCGGCCAACACGACATAGCGGATCAAAAAGGGCAGGATGAGCGCGGGCAGGGCCACCACGAACAGGCGGCCGATTTCACGGGCATTGGCCTGTTCGCCTTGCGGCTTGTCCTTGCGGGTGCGAAAGAACACGAGCACGGCCAGCCCGAGGGCGGCCAGGCCCGCGGGCAGCAGGCCGCCGGTGAACAGCGCCGAAATCGAGACGCCGGTGACCGCGCCGACGATGATCAGGACCAGGCTGGGCGGAATCGTTTCGGACATGGCGGCCGATGAGGCCAGTAGCGCGGCGAGTTCGCCGGGGGCCACGCCGCGCCGGCGCATCTCGGGCAGCAGCACCGGGGCTACCGCCGCCTGGTCGGCGGCCTTCGAGCCCGAAATGCCCGAAATCAGGTACATGGCGGCGATCAGCACATAATGCAGCCCGCCGCGCCGGTGACCGACCAGGGCGGCCAGAAAATTGATCATGGCGCGGGCGATGCCGGTCATCTCCAGCAGCAAGCCGAGCACGACGAACATGGGCACAGCCAGCAGTTCGAGGGAAGACATGCCCTGGTCCATCTGGCTGATGATGACCGAGAGCGGAATCGTACTAGTGAAATGAATGTAGGCGAAGGTCGAGACCGCGAAGCTGAAGGCGATCGGCACACCCAGAAAGATGCAAAAGCCGACCATGCCCAGGAAATAGATCAACAGCTCGGCGTTGCCCAGGTCGAAGGCGTTCTCGACGCGGTCGAGCGCGAACCAGATCACGGCGCAGAAGATCACCACGGACGCGATCTCGGTCCAGTTCGCATTGCCGAGCAGCTGGCGCAGCGCAACATAGAGCAGGAGGACCAGCGCCGCGATCTGTCCGTAGGTCTCCCAGGAACCGGGCATCTGCAGCACTGGAGTCAGGATCGCCGCCTGCTGCCCGGCATAACCTATGCCGGGGACGATCAGGCCCAGCGTCACGACCACGACCAGCGTAGCCGCCAGACAGCCGGCCAACCGCTGGGCGCTCGAACCCAGGCGGTTCAGGATCACGGTCATGCGCATGTGCTCGGTGCGGCGCAAGGCAATCACCGCCCCGAGACTTACCAGCCAGAGAAACAGAATCTCCGCGAGCTCGCCCGTCCAGACCAGGGGATGATCGAACGCGTAGCGCCCGACCACCCCGGCAAACAGGAGAATGACTTCGATGGCGACCAGGCAACCGGCTACCCATTGGCTGACCAAGTCGACGACCCGATCGAGGCCGCGAAAGAAACTGTTCACAAACTATCCCCTTCGGATATTTATTGTTCTCTGACCGGCAAGCATTTTACGCGAGCGGGCCGGTGGTGCTTTCGAGGGCTGCCCAGAGCTGCGCGCCGAACTTCTCTTTCCAGGTCTTGTAGAAACCGGACTGGGTGAGCGCCTTCTGGAACGCCGTGGTATCGGGCGTGGCGAACTCCAGGCCCTGCTTCTTGAGCGTGGCTTCGAGCGATTCCTCCAGCTTCTGGTTGTCCTTGCGCTGCTGCAGCGCCTGGGCGTCGAACGTGTCGGAGATCACCTTCTTGTGCGCGTCGGGCAGTCCGGCCCAGAACTGGCCGTTCATCAGCAGCCAGTAGCCGACCCACATGTGGTTCGTGACCGAGCAGTACTTCTGCACCTGGTAGAACTTCTGCGTCTCGATATTGCCGTACGGGTTTTCCTGTCCATCGACCACGTGGGTCTGCAGCGCGGTGTAGAGCTCGGCGATATTGATCGTGGTCGCAGCCGCGCCCAGCGACTGGAACAGCGAGAGCGAGATCGGGCTGGGCGGGACGCGGATCTTGAAGCCGTGCAGGTCCTCGGGGGTGTTGATCTGCTTGGTGCTGGACGTGACCTGGCGGAAGCCCTCGTCCCAGATGCGAGGCATGGCGTGCAGCCCGGCCTTCTCGATATCGGCGCGCACCATCGCGCCCACCTTGCCGTCGATCGCCGACCACGCCATTTCCGTCGACTTGAAAGCGAAACCGACGTTATTGATCGCGGCGGTCGGCACCAGCGACGCCAAAATGTTGTCGCCGATCGCCATCATCTGCATGGCGCCCGAGCGCAGGTTCGCCAGCATGTGCGTATCGTCGCCGAGCTGGCTGCTGGGGAACACCTGCAGCGTGACTTCGCCCTTGGTCGCGTCTTTGAGCTTGGCTGCGGCGGCGTTCAGATTCACGGTCGTCGGATGGTCGCTCGCCAGGTCCAGGCCCAGCTTGATCACCGTCTTGCGCGCGGCGAAAGCCGGCTGGAATGCAGCGGTGGCTGCCAGCGCCGTGGCACCGGTCAGAATTTGTCTGCGCGTGATTGTCATGGTCTTCCTCCTGCTCTTAGAGCGGCTAAAAAAATTGTCGTGAGACGGGTACCGCGCGGTACCTGCAGCCTCGCATATTGGCCAACACCAGCCGCGCCTGGTCGCTCTTCGTTTTCGAACGCGGGTCAATATTCGGGATGATGGGGGGTTGTAATGCCTGTCCTGATGCAGATCAATCCAGTAATACGAGAACCAGCCCAGACTTCGAGCTCATATTGGGCCGACATGTTCGCACTGAAAATTGACGTTTAGTTGAAAATGTCAGCCTCTCGTCAGCGTCGGCTCCTACCTTACGCTCCAGCCGCCGGACGCCGTCCGCGCAGGCGCGACCGAGCACGGCGCACAAGCGCCGGCCACACAGAGGAGACATTATGAGCACCATTACTACGCAGGCGGGTGCGCAACCGCGCCCCATGACGCGCGATGAGCGCCGCGTCATCTTCGCCTCGTCACTCGGCACCGTGTTCGAGTGGTACGACTTCTACCTATACGGTTCGCTGGCGGCCATCATTGCCGGGCACTTCTTCTCCGGCGTCAACCCCACCGCCGGCTTTATCTTCGCGCTGCTGGCCTTCGCCGCCGGCTTTGCGGTTCGCCCCTTCGGCGCCCTGGTCTTCGGCCGCCTGGGCGATCTGGTCGGTCGCAAGTACACCTTCCTCGTCACCATTCTCATCATGGGCCTGTCGACCTTCATCGTCGGCCTGCTGCCCAGCTACGCCACGATCGGCATCGCCGCTCCGGTCCTGCTCATCCTGCTGCGCCTGCTGCAAGGCCTGGCGCTGGGCGGCGAATACGGCGGCGCGGCCACCTACGTGGCCGAGCATGCGCCGCACAACCGCCGCGGCTATTTCACCAGCTGGATCCAGACCACCGCCACGCTGGGCCTGTTCCTCTCGCTGCTGATCATCATGGGCGTGCGCCTGGCCATCGGCGAGAAGAACTTCGCCGACTGGGGCTGGCGCATCCCCTTCCTGGTATCCAGCATTCTGCTGGCCATCTCCGTCTGGATCCGCCTGCAGCTCAACGAGTCTCCCACCTTCCTGCGCATGAAAGAAGAAGGCAAGGGTTCCACGGCCCCGATCGCCGAATCCTTCGGCCAATGGAAGAACGGCAAGATCGTGATCCTGGCCCTGCTGGGTCTGACCGCCGGCCAGGCGGTGGTCTGGTACACGGGTCAGTTCTACGCCCTCTTCTTCCTCACGCAGACACTCAAGGTCGATGCCGGCACGGCCAACGTCATGATCGCCGTGGCGCTGCTCATCGGCACACCCTTTTTCGTGATTTTCGGCGGCCTGTCCGACCGCATCGGCCGCAAGCCCATCATCATGGCGGGCTGCCTGATCGCGGCGCTGATCTATTTCCCGATCTTCAAGAGCATCACGCACTACGCCAATCCGGCGCTGGAAAAGGCCCAGGCCTCCGCCCCGGTCACCGTGATCGCCGATCCGGCCACCTGCTCATTCCAGTTCAATCCGGTAGGCACATCCTCGTTCAAGAGCTCGTGCGACATCGTCAAGTCGTTCCTGGCGCGCAACTCGGTCAACTACCAAAACCAGACCGCGCCGGCCGGCACGGTGGCCAGCGTCAAGATCGGTGACACCCAGTTCTCGTCGTTCGAAGGCTCAAGCCTGCCCGCCGCCGAGTTCAAGACCAAAGCGGCCGAGCTGGACAAGGCGCTGACGTCGGCCATCCGCACCCACGGCTATCCGGCCAAGGCCGATCCTGCGCAGACCAACAACGTGATGGTGGTCGTGCTGTTGGCCATCCTGGTCATTCTGGTCACCATGGTCTACGGCCCCATCGCCGCGATGCTGGTCGAGATGTTCCCCACCCGCATCCGCTATACCTCGATGAGCCTGCCTTATCACATCGGCAACGGCTGGTTCGGCGGTTTCCTGCCCCCGGCGGCTTTTGCCATCGTAGCGGCCACGGGCAACATATACGACGGTCTCTGGTATCCCATCATCATCGCCGTCGTGACCCTGGTGATCGGCACGCTTTTCATCCGCGAAACCAAAGACGTCGACATCAACGCCTAAAGCACGCTCCGTCCGGGCCGGACCACCCGTCCGGCGCTTCAGGGCCGGATTCCGCGCAGAGCGGAATCCGGCTTTTTTGTTCGGGAACATCGAACTCACTCCCCGCCAGCCGTTCAAACAGTATTTCGATGCATACTGCTGCGGACGGGTTTTCGACCAGGACGCAGCGATGACCAAACCGGCTCAAGAGCGCCATATCTGCTCGTTCGCCAATTCGCAAGATTTCGAAGCCTGGCTGGCGGATCGAGCGATCGACGATCCCGGCGCCTGGGTGAAGTTTGCCAAAAAGGCATCCGGCATCCCCTCGATATCCAAGCAGGAGGCGATCGATATTGCGCTGTGCCACGGTTGGATCGATGGTCAGCTGGACCGCTTCGACGAGGCGCACTTTCTCGTCAAATTCACGCCGCGCAGGGCGAAAAGCAAATGGTCCCAGAACAATCGCGAGCGCGCGCAGCAGTTGATCGCTTGCGGCAGGATGACGCCGCGCGGGCTCGACCAGATCGAAAAAGCCAAGGCCGACGGACGCTGGGATGCCGCCTACCCGTCGGCCGGCAAAGCCGCCATGCCGGAAGATCTTCATGCCGCGCTGCAGGCCAATCCCGCAGCGAGAAAAGCCTACGACGGGCTCGATGGACAGAATCGATATGCGATTCTTTACCGTATAGGCGATGCCAAGAGGCCGGCGACGCGTGCGGCTCGCATCGAGAAGTACGTCCAGATGCTTGCCCGCGGAGAAACGCTCCATCCAAAATCATGACGCCGCGAGCCCGCGACGGATTCGCCTTGCCCGCAAAAGCGCCTGCCTGAAACAGTCCGAAATTTCTTCGCGGATCCAGGCCGGAAAGTTCAGAACGCTGTCAGTGCCGGAAACCTAGACTGCTTCCATCAGCTCTTGGTCTTGGATCGCTTTTCCTGCATACAGATCCCCTGCCGGAAAAAACCAGGATCCGGAACTGACGCCGATGCCGTGTCCCCCGCGAGCCTTTTTGACGCGGCATTGTGTGCCTTATGAGGGCCAGCACTATGTGCTGGCCTCTTTTTTTGCTTTGTCTTGTCAGACGTCAGAGATCGAGTCGGGTCACCTTGGTGCCGTTGATCGATACATCTCCCATCAAACCGGCGTTGGTCAGCACGAACACCTGCACCGGCGACGTCGCTGTGGTCGTATCGACCGCGCCGTTGACGCCGAGCTTGACCACGGCAACCGACGCATCGGCGCCGGCGGCCCATCCGTCGGAACTGCGGAATTTGGTCAAGGCATCCTGCGTCATGAACAGAAAGATGACGGCCTTCGATTGCGCGCCGGCCTGCAGGCCGACCGACAACGACGACGTGTTGTAGTAGCCCACCGTCGCTCCGCCCACGCGCAACGCGCCATTGCCGGTCTGGCCGCCCACGAAGAAGCCGGCCTGAATCACATTCGGAAACACAAGCACGCCACGCGATTTGGCGACGAGCTCGCGCGAACCGGGCACTTTCGCATAAAGACGAGACAGCGTCGCATTGACCGATGCATTGATCGCTTCGCGCTTCGATGCATTGGTCGACGCATTGTCGGGCGTGTTCTGCGTGGTCGTGCAGCCGGCCAGCGCGAGGCTGCCGGCCATGACCGCGATAGCTGCGGCCTTAAATACAGGATTTCGCTTTTGCATTGTTTGCTCCTTATCGGTTCGGAGTGCGTTCCGGCGAGCGAAATGGCCAGCCGGAAAGACGAATTCAGTTTTTCAAACACCCGGCGTCGAAACTGTACGCATATGTACCAACACATGACGTCTTCTTCAGGCGGACGTCGTATAGAATCGCTGCTTTTGCCCAAAGCCATGTGGTTCAAGAATCTCAAGATCTACCGCCTGTCGGCCCCCTGGAAACTCTTTGGGGAAGCGCTAGAAACGGCCCTGAGCAGACACGCCTATCGGGCCGGCAACAACCTGGAAATGCAGAGCCTGGGCTGGGTCGCGCCGCGAGAAGGCGGGCCTCTGGCTCACGTGGGCAACAAGCAGATCCTGCTGGCCCTGCGCGCCGAGAAGAAACTTCTGCCCGCCACCGTCGTCAACCAGACGGCCCGTGCCCGCGCGCAGGAAATCGAAGAACAGCAGGGCTATAAGCCCGGCCGAAAACAAATGAAGGAAATCAAGGAACGCGTCACCGACGAGCTCCTGCCCCGCGCCTTCAGCATCTACCGCGACACCCGTATCTGGATCGACACCGTCAACCACTGGCTGGTGGTCGACGCCGCCGCCTCGGCCAAGGCCGACGAAGCCATAGGCCTGCTGGTCAAATCGATCGACGCGCTACCCCTGGAAAACCTCTTCGTCGCCACGTCGCCGGCCTCGGCCATGACGGGCTGGCTGGCCGCAGACGAGGTTCCCGGCAACTTCACCATCGACCGCGACGCCGAGCTGCGCGCCTCGGGCGAAAGCCGGGCGGCCATCCGCTACGTCAAACATGCGCTGGAAGCCGACGAGGTGCGCCGCCATATTCAGTCGGGCAAGCAATGCACCCGCCTGGCCATGACCTGGGCCGACCGGGTGTCTTTCGTGTTGACCGAAGCGCTGGACGTCAAGCGCGTGGCGCCGCTCGACGTGATCAAGGAAAGCGAAGACGCTGCGCTTTTGAACGACGACGAGAAGTTCGAGTCCGACTTCACCCTGATGACCGGCGAGCTGGCAAAGCTCATGACCGAGCTCGTCGATACGCTGGGCGGAGAAAAACGCGGTTGAAGCGTTCATTTGCCGCGGGCGTCTCCAGAAAATCGGGTTGCCGGGCGACCCGATGACTTAAAGCGGCTCGTGTCGGATCAGGCCTGCTACGGCCGACATCGGCAGGCCCGGACCCTGCCTGAAGCCCAGAAACTCACCCACCGCCGCGCTACCTGCGCAAAACCGAAGCTCGTGTGCAGGCTGGCCGGGATCCAGTTCATGGCCGAGGCAAATCACCACCTGAGTCGCGATATTGCGCTTGCGCATGTTAATTAAGCTTATTTTAAGAAAAATAAGCCAGCATAATGTGCAGAATGCATAAGCCCCGGAACGACTCTCCTTCCCACCGCATGCAGTTGCGCATGCGCGTGTACCGTGGCGACGACATCGCGATCGGCCCCGGCAAGATCGCGCTATTGCAGGCCATAGAGCGCACGCATTCCATCAGCGCAGCGGCACGCGAGCTGGGCATGTCTTATCGCAGAGCGTGGCTGCTGGTCGACGAACTCAATCGCTCGCTGCGCGAGCCAGCCGTCGCCACTGCCACCGGCGGTGCGCATGGCGGCGGCTCGGTGGTCACGCCCAGCGGCCTGGCGCTGATTCAGTGCTACCGCGCCGTCGAAGACACCGCCATCGCCGCGGCGGCCGAACAAATCGCCGCGCTAAAGCGTATGCTGGCTCCATAGCAACACCCGCGTCTATCCGCTGCAGGAGGCCCCCTATGAAGCAAATCATCGCCTGCATCGACGGCATCGCCCGCACTCCGGGCATATGCGACTACGCCATCTGGGCGGCCGGCCGGCTCGACGCCGACCTGGATTTTCTGCACGTCATGGAAAAAGCGCCCGACTACCTCCCGCTTTCGGAGCTGACAGGCAATATCTGGCTCAGTTCGCAGGAATCCCTGCTGCAGGATCTGGCCGAGCTGGACCGCCAACGCAACGACCTGCTGCAGGAACAGGGGCGGCAATGCCTGCAGATGGCCATGGAACGCGCGCGCGCTCAGGGCGCCACGCGCGTCGCCTGCACGCAGCGCCAAGGCAGCCTGCTCGACATTCTGTTGGAGGTCGAAGCCGACACGCGCCTGTTCGTGCTGGGCCATCACGAACACCGCATCAAAGCGTCGCGGCTGCTGCCCGATCATCGGCTGGAATATGCCGTGCGCGGGCTGCACCGGCCCATCATGGTGGCCGGTGCAGACTTCAGGGATCCCGCCAGTTTCATGGTGGCCTACGACGGCAGCCCCACGGCAGACAGGACGGTGGACATGGTGAGCCGCAGTCCCCTGCTGGCAGGCCTGCCGGCACATCTGGTGATGGTGGGCCGCACGTCTGCGCCGGCGCAGGCCGCGCTGGAGCGCACCCACGCGCAGTTGGCGCAGGCAGGGTTCGCGGTTCAGGCCGTGCGCGTCCCGGGCGAGCCCGCGGCGGCGCTGGGCGACTATGCCGAGCGGCACGGCATCGACCTTCTGGTCATGGGCGCCTACGGCCATACGCATATCCGGCACCTCATGCTGGGCAGCACGACCACGGCCATACTCGGGCAGTTGCGCGTGCCGCTCCTGATACTGCGCTAGCGGCGCAGCCCTTGGCAAAAACACCGCGCCTGGGCGCGCCGATGCGCAAGCCGCGACCTCACAGAGATAGATTCATCGTCAGCACTGCCGAACGCCCCGGCGCCCAGGTCGCGTAGATCGGATACGCGGCCTGGTAGTACTGCTTGTCGAAAATATTGTTGATGTTCAGCTGAAGATCCATGTTCTTGGTCGCGTGCCATGTCACCGCGGCGTCGAACTTGGCATAGCCGGGAGTCCAGTTGCGCTTGCTGGACGACACCGAAGCATAGACCAGGCTCGACATCGTCATGCCCGCTCCCACATTGACCCGGGGCAACACGTCGTAGCTCGTCCAGAGGGTGAAGCTGTGCTTGGGCACCATCGTCATCGGTGTGCCCGCGAGCGTGGCGCCGGACGCCGAAGGTCCGCCGCTGACGGTGACCGCGTCGAGGTAGGAATAGCCGCCGAACACCTTCCATTTTTTGGTCAGATTGCCGGCGAAACCGAACTCGACGCCGCGCACACGCTGCGAGCCCGCGTTGGTATAGCCGCCCAGACCGTCGCTCACGATCGCATTGGTGCGGTCGGTCTGGAACAGAGCCGTCGTCAGCGAGAGCCGCCGATCGAGCACGTCCCATTTCGCGCCGACCTCGATATTGCGCGAGCGCTCGGGAGCAAGATTTTGCGTGGACGCCGTCAATTGATTGTTGCTGCCGCTCTGGCTGGCTCCGCCCAGGCCCGAGTTGGCGCCCGGCGGATTCGACGAGGTGCCGTAGGACGCATAAAGACTAAGTTCAGGAATCGGCTTGAACACCGGACCGAATTGATAGCTGAACAGGGTCGAATCGTTGTTCAGATTGGCCGCCGGGATCGACGCATTTGCGGGCGAGGACACATAGGCTGCCTGCTGCGCGTTCACCCGATAGTTGTCCAGACGCACGCCCGCGTTAAAGAGCCATTGTTCGGAAATCTTCATGCTGTCGAACAAATAGGCCGAAGCGATATTCGTCGTGGTGTACGTCGTGGGGCCGGGGAAGTTCATGTCGCCGTCGAGCAATACGCTGCCCGTCCACGGATTGTTCGGATTCCAGCTCCCAACCGGCGTGCAGTTGTAGGCGACCGCGCACGAGGCAAAGCCGCTCGAGCCGATCGACCGCATGTTGGCGCCCGTCGAATCGCTCACCAGATAGCCCGAGTAGACGTCCCGCTCGTTGCTGAACTCCAGCCCCGTCGTCATGGTGTGGCGCATGCCGGCCAGATCGAACTTTCCGGTCAATTCGGTCTGATTCGCCAGGCTGTTGGTTGCATACTTTCCGCTCTTGGCCTGCAGGGCCAGCATGCCGGCATAGGGCCCGGTACCGATGAGCTGCGGATTAGTGGCAATGTAGTCGAGCGTCGAGCGGCCGTACAAGGTCGTGTTCCTGACCTTCCAGCCATCGTTGAAGCGGTGTTCGACTTTCATTTCGCCCGTATCGGTCTGGCCGCGGCGATAGTCGCGTCCGTTCAGGCCGTAGAACTGGCTGCGGCCGGTGGCGATCGGCGTGCCGCCGTTCGGGCCGAACGGCACGCTGAAATCCGGCATGTCGCTATTGCTCATGTGGTAGTAGCTGAACGTGACCGTGGTCGGCCTGTTCAGGCCGAACGCGAGCGAGGGCGCCACCCCCCAGCGCTTGCTGTAGATATCGGTGCGGCCCGCCTGATCGGCGTCATGCCCCATCAGGTTCAGGCGAAACGCGCTGGACTCGCCCAGCGTCTGGTTCCAATCCATGGTCGAGCGGCGATAGTTGTTCGTGCCCAGCCCCACGCTGCTGTTGAAGAAGTTCTCGGCCTGCGGCGTCTTGGTCGCGATGTCGATGCTGCCGCCCACCGCGCCGCGGCCCGCATAGACCGAATCCGGGCCCTTGATGACGCTCACGCTCTCGATGTCGAACGTCTCGCGGTTCTGCACGCCCGAGTCGCGCATACCGTCAACGAAGATCGAATTGCGCGATTCGAAGCCGCGGATCACCGGGCGATCCGCCGACGGGTTCGCCGCCGCATCGCCGCCCATGAAGGTGACGCCGGGCACGGTGCGCAGCGCGTCTTCGAACGTGGAGACGTTTTTTTCCTTGATCACTTCCTGAGGCACTACGGTGATCGAGCGCGGCGTGTCGATGAGCGGCGCCGTGAACTTGTACGACGGCAGCGCCCGGGTCTGCACATCGGAAAGCGCCGCCGCGTTCACCTGCACGACAGGCAGGGTGGCCGCGGCATCGGCGCTTGCATCGGTCTGTTGCGGCTCCGATGTGGCTTGAGAGGTCGCGGTAATGCCCTGCGCCGCTGCGAGCGGGGCGACAAGTCCGGCATGGGAGAGCGCGACGAGCGTGGCGATCGCGGTTTTTTTGAACGGCAAGGAAGAGTTCATCATGAGTAGGGTGTCGGTCGTGCTGCCTTTGATCCCCGGCAGATTTATTGAATAGAAATAAAAACCATTATCATTTGAAATACAGCCGAACTATACCGTAATAATTTCGGTACAGGTAAGGGACAGACAAAATCGCGCCGCGCCTCGTATGAGGCGGGCGCTGGTTATGGTTTTTTGATTGGATCGCCCGCGCGGCGACGGCGGGCGGCCGGGGGAGGCGTCAGTTCGCCGACTGCCCGGTCTGAGGCGCCGGCTTCGTGATCGGCATGGCGCGCAAGGCCTGCAGGGTCTTGAGGCCGGCACGGCCGTCGGCCGGCAGGCCCAGCTGCTGTTGCACAGTCTGCAGCGCCTGGTGCGTGCGGGTGCCGATGATGCCGTCGGGTTGGCCGATATCGTAGCCCTGCCCGATCAGCAAGGCCTGGAGTTCTCGGCGCTGGATGCGCGACAGGCCCGGGTCGTCCGTTGGCCAGGACGTGACGAAGGGTCCACCGCCCTTCAGGCGATCGGACAAGTGCGCGATGGCCAGGGCATAGTTCTCGGACGCGTTATAGGAGTAGATCGCATCGAAGTTGCGCGTGACCAGAAATGCCGGGCCTTGAGGGCCCGCAGGCAGCAACAGGCCGGCCATGAAGTTATCCCGCGGCATGGGTTTGCCGTCGGCCCGCTTGACGCCGCGCGCTTTCCAGGACGACAAGGGTTGTTTGTCGCGACGGCCCGCACCGGAGGTATCCATGCCTACCGGCAGAATGACTTCGAAGCCCCAGGGCAGACCGGTCTGCCAGCCCGCTTTCTTGAGATAGTTGGCTGTCGAGGCCAGCGCGTCGGGCACGCTGTCGATCAGATCGGGGCGGCCGTTGCCGCTGAAATCGACCGCCAGACGCAAATAAGTCGAGGGCATGAACTGCGTCTGACCGAAGGCGCCCGCCCAGGAACCGAGCAGTTTTTCGGGCGCGATGCCATCGTCCTGCACGATTTTGAGCGCGGCGATGAACTCGTCGCGAAAGTACCCTTGCCGGCGACCGTAGCACGATAGCGTAGACAGCGAGGTCAGCAGCGGCCTGCCGCCCTGGATGCGGCCATAGTTGCTCTCGATGCCCCACACTGCGGCCACGACGGCCGCATCCACGCCGAATTGCGCCTGCACCTTGTCGAGCTGATCACGCCATCGAGTCATCGCTGCCATGCCATCGTTTACCCGCTCCTGGTCGACCAGACCCGCCATGTAATCCCAGACGGCTTGCTTGAATTCGGGCTGCGCATCCAGCAGCGGCAGCACCGTCATGTCGGGAGAGAGCTGCGCGATCTGGGCGTCGTAGGTGGAAGCCGATACGCCGCGCTTGATGGCCTCGGGTTTGAGAGAGGCCAGGCAGCTGCGGAAGATGCCGGGATCTTGGTTTTGCTCGGAGCCGGTCTCCTGGGCGCGGGCCGTGACGGAGAACAGGCTCGCGGCAAGCGCCAGCGATAGTAGAGAGGTATGGGCTTTTAGCATCATCAGGTCGATTCTAGCGCTCGAAAGACAAGTATTTGGTGTGGGATGGGCAGTTCGCGGAATCCTCCACTGGGGGACTTCCGCTGCCCGCTCTCAGCCGGAACATTCGAGCTAAAGCGCTTGCAATTCCTCTTCGCTGAAGCCCGCAGCGCGGCGGGCTTCGAGGTTGAAGGGGCCGCGCAATTTGGGGGCGCCGTAGCGTTGCGCGAGTATGGCGTAAGTCGCGACAGGGTCCAGGCCGCGCCGTTCGCAGGCGTGCTTGTACCAATGATTGCCTATGGCCACGTGGCCTATCTCGTCTTTCAAGATGATATCGAGTATGGCAGCCGCCTTCATGTCGCCTGCCCCGGCGAGCTTGCGCCGTATCGGCGGGGAAGCATCCAGGCCGCGGGCCTCCAGCGTGCGCGGCACCAGGGCCAGGCGGGCGAGCAGGTCGCCGCGCGTCTTTTCGGCCATCTCCCACAGGCCGTTGTGCGCGGGAAAGTCGCCGTAAGCATGGCCCAGCGTGGCCAGATGCCGGTTGAGCAGATCGAAGTGACTGGCTTCTTCGCACGCCACGCGCAACCAGTCGCGATAATAAGTTTCAGGTTGATCGGCAAAGCGCCAGATAGCGTCGAGCGCCAGATTGATGGCGTTGAATTCGATGTGCGCCAAGGCATGCAGCATGGCGGCGCGCCCTTCGGGCGTATGCACCGGACGCGGAGACAACTGATCGGGCAGCACCAGTTCGGGGCGCGCCGGACGACCGGGCAGGCCCGCCGGTTCCGTCAACTGCGCGCACGGATCAATGGATGCGGCCTCATCGATGGCGGCGACCGCCGCCAGTTTGTCGGGCCAGTCTTGAATCTGCAAGGCTTGCAGCGCCTGTTCGCGCAGGGTCGAGCCGGGTGCGGAAGAACTCATAAAAGTCGAAGGGAAGCCGATATCTGCAATGTAGCATCCGCTTATTGATAGCCGAGCCTCCTTCGCGGATCGGCGAGACGGACGTAGCGTCTCCTTTATCATTGCCGCATGTCGTCATCGGATTCTCTACACCTCGAAACTACGCTGCGGGCTTTCGAACGCTCGCAATGGAATGCCCTGGCCGGCGATCAGCCTTTCGTGCGGCACGAGTTTCTATCCGCCCTGCACGAGACGGGCTGCGCCGCGCCGGATACAGGCTGGACGCCCTACTTTCTGGCCCTGCGGCGTAACGGCGTGCTGGCCGGCGCGGTACCGCTCTATCTCAAGACCCATTCGCGCGGCGAATACGTATTCGATTACGCCTGGGCCGACGCCTACGCGCGCCACGGACTGCGCTACTACCCCAAGCTGCTGTCGGCAGTGCCCTTCACGCCCGTGACCGGCGCGCGGCTGCTCGCCCCCAGCCACGAAGATCGAATCGTGCTGGCGCAAGGCCTGATCGAATTGGCGCAACAGCTCAAGCTTTCGTCGCTGCACCTGCTCTTTCCGCGCGATGAAGATCTGGCCGCTTTGCGCGAGGCCGGCTATCTAGTTCGCGAAGGCGTGCAGTTTCACTGGCGCAACGCGAACTATGCCGGCATGGATGACTTTCTTGCCGCGTTCAATCACGACAAGCGCAAGAAGATCAGACAGGACCGCAAGAAGGTGGCACAAGCCGGGATCCGCTACCGCTGGCTGCGCGGCAGCGATATCGACGCGGACGCGCTGGATTTTTTCTACGAATGCTATTGCCGCACCTACTACGAACATGGCAATCCGCCTTATCTGAACGCCGAGTTCTTCCGGCAGCTGCACGAACACATGCCCGATGCCATCGTGCTCATCCTCGCCATGCGCGGCGATGAGCCCGTGGCCGTGGCGCTGAATCTGCAAGGCGGCGACGTACTCTATGTCCGCTATTGGGGCAGCACGACATTCGTCCCAGGTCTGCACTTCGAAACCTGCTATTTGCAGTCCATCGAGTACTGCATCGCGAACAAGCTGTCGCGCTTCGAAGGCGGCGCGCAAGGCGAACACAAGATCGCGCGCGGCCTTTTGCCCGCGCCGACCTGGTCGGCGCACTGGATCGCCGACCCGCGCTTCTCCGATGCGATAGAAGACTTCCTGGCGCAAGAGACCGCAGCCATGCAGGACTACCTGAGCGAACTGGAAATGCACGCGCCGTTCAAACCCGCTTGACCGCCTCTGGCTATTGGCGCTCGCGGGTGCCGCGGCACCATCCGGCACCAATAAGCCTGCAAATTCCGCGATTTTCAGTGAAAACCCCCGTTCTTTCAATGCGTTCCCAGCGTGTATATTTCTGCCCGAAATTTACGCAATAGATTTAAGAAACAAGGGAAAAATGGAGTCGTTAGCGCCGTCAGATTATTTTGTCCTGTATGTAATCGTGTCCCTGTTTCTGGCAGCGTTGATCGTGGCGGGCTTGATCGTCATCGCCCTGAAAAACGAAAACAATGAGGTGATAAAACCCGATAGCACCCTCAAGCCGCCCGCCAATATCGAATCACCGGCGGATCGATATCAGGAAAAACGCGCCGCCATCACTGCGTTGCGGGCGGACATCGATCTGGCTCTCTACACCCTCGAATTGGGGGGCAAGATTTCCGTGCAGCAATGTCAGGTCACGGCCCAGCAGGTGTATCAAGGCTGGCAAAAAAAGCATTCGGGCCTGTTTCCCTCAGCGAATGGCAAGATCACCGTCCTGGGCAAGAAGGCGGGGTTGTGGAGCTATAAACTCCCCAGCGATCTGGAAGGTATCGTCGCCAAGCTCGCGGCGTAATTTCCTGCCTGCGGCGTCGATGGACGACCCGTTCGACGCCTGCACCGAAAGCGCGGCCTGTTTGCCGGTCTGCGGGTTTTTCGCAGAATGCCTTGCCGCCTCGATCGTGCGTTGCTAAGCTACGCGCGTTCTTGCACGCTGCATGGAAGAGACTGCCCGTTCAGGGCAGCGCCGACGGAGCAACCACCCCGGAAACTCTCAGGCAAAAGGACCTTGCGGCGGGAACATCTGGAGAGCGGCGCGCCCGGCAGGGCGGCGCCCACCGAAGGGGAGTCCGCGCGACAGACGTGGACGAAACTCTCAGGTACATGAACAGATGGGGTAGCGATGCCGGCGCAATTAGCCGGCGGCCTCAACCCACTCTGGATCATGTCATGTCACACATCGCCGTCATCGGCGCCGGCATTACCGGCGTCACCACTGCTTACGCCCTTGCCCGTCGCGGACATCGGGTCACCGTCATCGAACGCCATCGCTATGCGGCGATGGAAACGTCTTACGCCAATGGCGGACAGCTGTCGGCCAGCAACGCGGAAGTCTGGAATAGCCGCGCGACCGTATTCAAGGGTCTGCGCTGGATGTTCACGCGTTCCGCGCCGCTGCTGTTGAATCCTCGCCCGAGCTGGCACAAATACAGCTGGATCGGCGAATTCCTGCGCCAGATTCCGAACTACCGCCGCAACACGGTCGATACGGTTCGCATGGCCATTGCCGCGCGCGAGCATCTATTCTCGATCGCCCAGCGCGAAGGCATCGATTTCGACCACGAACAGCGCGGCATTCTGCACTTTTATGCGACGCGGCGGGAATTCGACGCCGCAGTGAAGGTCAATGCGCTGCTGCGCGAAGGCGGACTCGAGCGACGGCCGGTGACGCCCGCCGAAATCCGCGCCATCGAGCCGGCGTTGCAGGGGCGGCTCTACGGCGGGTTCTTCACCGAATCGGACTCGACCGGCGACATCCACAAGTTCACGCGCGGCCTGGCGCAAGCCTGCGAACGCCTGGGCGTCGAATTGCGCTACGACACGGCGGTCGAGTCCATTCTGCCGGCGGGCGACGAGAGAATCGCCATCGCGACGAGGCGCGACGGGCTTGCTGACACCTCGACGTTCGATCGCTTGGTCGTCTGCGCCGGCGTCGGCAGCCGGGCGCTCGCCGCGCAGATCGGCGAACGCGTAAACGTGTATCCGGTAAAGGGCTATTCGATCACCGTGCATCTGGACGATGCGCAGAGCCGCGCTGCAGCGCCCTGGACGAGCCTGCTCGACGACAAGGCGAAGATCGTCACGAGCCGGCTCGGCGCGGAGCGATTCCGCATCGCCGGCACCGCCGAGCTCAATGGCGAAAACCGCGACATCCGCGCCGACCGCATCGAGCCGCTCGTGCGCTGGGTGCGCGAGCACTTCCCTGCGGTGTCCACGTCGCGCGTGGTGCCCTGGGCGGGCTTGCGGCCGATGCTGCCGGGCATGATGCCCAAGGTCGGCCGCGGCAAGCGGCGGCATGTCTTCTACAACACGGGACACGGGCACCTGGGCTGGACGCTTTCGGCGGCAACCGCGCAGGCCGTCGCCGATCTCGTGTCCGAAGATCTATCGTCCCGCGCGCCGCACGCTGCGGCGGCCGCCTACGGCTGACAAGACGACGACGCCGCGCCCGGCGGTAAAACCGGCGCGGCGTCGTCCGGATCAAACGCGCGGGCAAGCCGCGCCGGGCTGCCTCAGGTTTTGGCGCCGATCGGCAGCACGGTGCGGCCGTACGCCTCGTTGACCACATCGGCGGCAGACAAATAGAACGCCAGAGCGGCCGTGACCAGCCCCATGTAGCCGCCCAGATGCCCCGCGGCCGGCATGCCCAGGCCGTCGCCGGCGGCGAGCAGGAAGAACGTGATCCACAGCGCCAGGAAGATCAGCTGCAGCACGCGCGGCGAGCGGAAGGTCGCAAGCCACATATAGAACGTGAAGATGCCCCACAGAAGCAGATACCAGCCGACGAACGTTCCCGGAACCTTGCCGTGGAAGAACACGACGAACAAGGCGAACGACCACCAGAACGCACCGTAGCTCATGAACGCGGTGAAGCCGAAGGTATTGCCGCGAGGCACCTCCATCACGCCGGCGATCATCTGCGCGGTTCCGCCGAAGGCGAACGCGCAAGCCAGCACCAGGCCCAGCGAATCGCCGGTGAAAATGCCGGCGTTGATCATGCTGAGCAGCCAGGTGGTCAGCCCGAAGCCGGCCAAGCCCAGCGGTGCAGGGTTGGGAAATTTAAACGAGGATGCATTGCTCATGTGGGTGTCTCCGTAATTTGTGTTTTAGGTACCACGTGGCTGAAATCCGTCCGCGATACAGACGCGACTCACCGCGAGCCACGTTACCCAAATTGGCTTACAACCCACTCAAAACGGGCTTACAAATTCGTGAATGACTCACGAACAAATTCGGCACGCCGAGGCAGCCGCGCTTCTTCAGTTTCTGAGTATGCCGCCGGCCGTAAAGCCGCCGTCGACGCAAATCAGCTGCCCGGTCACGTAGCTGGAGCGCCTCTCGTCCAGCAGCCAATCTATGGTGCCGCTCAGTTCCTGCGGCTCGGCATAGCGCCGCTGCGGCAGCATGCGCGTCCACACCTCGCGCGAGGCTGCGCTATGCATTTTGGCCACCAGCGGCGTGTTCACCGGACCCGGCGCCACGACATTGACGCGGATGCCGAACTCGGCCAGTTCCACCGCCATCACGCGCGTCATGGTGATGACGCCGCCCTTGGAGGCGCCGTAGGCCGTGCGATCTACATTGCCGCGTATGCCCGACACCGAAGCGATATTGACGATAGAACCCTGCCCGCGCTCGCGCATGCGCAGCGCCGCCTGCTTGGCCACGTTGAACGTGCCGATAAGGTTGACTTCGAGCATGCGGCGCATGAGCGCGGCGTCGGTGTCAAAAAAGGAGACTTCCTTGCCGATGCCAGCCGAGCTCACCAGACCGGCCAGCGGCCCGAAATCGTCGTTGGCCGCCAGCGCATCGCTTATCTGCTTCTCGTCGCATACGTCCATTCGCACACAGCGCACGCGATCGCACGCAAGCGCTTCGGCCGCCGCATCGAGTGCCTCCTGCGAGATGTCGGCCGCCAGCACCTTCCAGCCTTCCTGCAACAGCCCGCGCGTGACGGACAGCCCGATGCCCGACGCGCCGCCCGTCACCAGCACGGTTTCCTGCCTGGTCTGCATTGCCCTCTCCCTATCTCGACCAACGCGTGCGATGCCGTTACGGGGCCGCCTGCAACGGCAGGCAACCGCGCTCGGCCAATGCGTCGCGCACCAGCTTCTTGGTGATCTTGCCGTAACCCGACCGCGGCAGGGCGTCCCAGAAAAAAACGCGGCGCGGCAGCTTGTAGCGGGCCAGCTTGTCTTCCAGCCAGGCTTGCAGCTCGGCCTCTTCAAGATTCTGCCCCGCACGCAGCACGCAGACCATCACGCCCACTTCGCCCCAGACGGGATCGGGCACACCCAGCACGGCGACCTCGGCGACGGCCGGATGCGTCAGGGTTTTTTCCTCGATTTCGCGCGGATAGATGTTGGACCCGCCGGAGATGTACATGTCCGACTCGCGCCCGGTGATGTAGACGTAGCCTTCATCGTCCATATGCCCCAGATCGCCGGTGCGAAACCAGCCGTTGCGGAAAGACTTGGCGTTGGCCTGCGGATTGTTGTAGTAGCCCGCGAACACGGCCGGGCCGCATACGCAAATCTCGCCGGTGGCGCCGGGCGCGACCTCGCGGCCTTCTCCGTCCTGGATCTGCACCTGCATGCCCGTGCGCTCGTAGCCGCACGTGCCGACGCGCGCCCCGGGGCCGTCCTCGGCCTGATGCAGCCGCGGCGGGAACACGGTGATGTTGCCGGTGACCTCGCCCAGGCCGAAATACTGCACCAGAACTTTGCCCAGCTTGCTCAAAGCGCGCTTCTGGTCTTCGCGGTACATGGGCGCGCCGGCGTAGATCACGTAGCGCAGGCTGGAATGATCCCAGGCATCGACCGACGGGTGCTCGACCAGCATCTTGACGATAGTGGGCACGGTGAACATATTGCTCACCTTCCAGTGCTGCACCAGACGCCAGATGTCGTCCGGATCGAAGCGGTTGCCCTCGGGAAGAATGCTGACCGCCGCGCGCGCCACCTGCGTAATGAGGTGTATGCCGGCACCGTGAGAAAGCGGCGCCACCACCAGGCTCGCGTCGTCCTCGGTCGTGCCGGGCATCAGGTCGCACAGGTGATTGGTCATCACGAAGGCCATTTGCCCGTGCGTGAGGACCGCCGCCTTGGGCCGGCCGGTGGTGCCCGACGTGAAAAAGAACCAGCAAGGATCGTCGCGTTGCACGTCGGCCGCAGGCAGGGGCTGGCCAAGGTGCGTGTCGATCAATTCGTTGACCTCGGCCGAGCCGAATTCACCCTGACCGATGCGCGCCAGCAAGCGCAAGTCGGGCACGGCCTGCATCAGGGCCCGGGCATGTTCGGCGAACTCGCCCTGGCAAAAGAACGCCGCGGCCCCGGAAGCCTCGGCCAGATAGGCGGCCTCGTCCGGCGCGATGCGAAAATTGGTCGGCACCCACACCGCGCCCAGGCGAAACACGGCGAACATGATGATGATCAGCTCGGCGTTGTTGCGCGAGTGCATGAGCACGCGATCGCCCTTGCCGATGCCATGCTGCGACAAGGCGCGCGCCAGCGCTGCCGCGCGGTCTTCGAGTTCGCGCCAGCTCACGACCGTATCGCCGCACGCCAGGCCGGGCCGGTCGGGATGGCGGCGCGCCGCCTGCGTAAGAAAATTCGCCAGGTTCATGACGCGCAGAGAGACCGGCGCCATGCCTCCCAGCGACGTCTGCGGCTGACCTGCCGTCGCCACCTCGCTCATTTGCGGCGCTCCAGGATGCTGACGTAGTTGGTCACGGCCGCGCCGCCCATGTTGAACACGCCCGCGAGCCTGGCGCCGGGGATCTGCATGGCGCCGGCTTCGTTCATGAGCTGCATGCAGGCGAGCACATGCATGGACACGCCCGTGGCGCCGATGGGATGCCCCTTGGCCTTGAGGCCGCCCGAGGCGTTGATCGGCAGTCTGCCGGTCTTCTCTGCAATGCCCTCGCGCACCACCTTATAGCCCTCGCCCGGCGCGGCCAGGCCCATGGCTTCGTATTCAAGCAGCTCCGCAATGGTGAAGCAATCGTGCGTCTCGACCAGACTCAGATCGTCAAGGCCGATCCCGGCCTCGTCCAGGGCCTGCCGCCAGGCGCGCCGCGCGCCTTCGAGCGCGGTGGGATCGCGCCGCGACAGCGGCATGAGGTCGTTGGCATGACTGCGCGCGCGAAAGCCCACTGCGCGCGCCAGATCGCGCGCGGTTTCCTCGTCGGCGACCACCAGGGCCGCGGCGCCGTCGGACACCAGCGAACAATCGGTGCGGCGCAAGGGCGCGGCCACATAAGGATTCTTGTCGGACACTTCGTTGCAAAAATCGAAGCCCAGATCTTTGCGGATCTGCGCGTAAGGGTTGTCCACGCCGTTCTTGTGATTCTTGGCGGCGATGCGCGCCAGTTCTTCGCTGCGGTCGCCGTAGCGCGCGAAATACGACTTGGCGATCTCGGCGAACACGCCGGCAAAGCCGCCCGTGACGTTCGCTTCTTCCTTGCGGTAGCTGGCGCTGAGCAGGATGTCGCCGACGACCGGGTTGGGCTGCGAACTCATTTTCTCGGCGCCCACCACCAGCGCGATGCGGCCGCGGCCGGCTTCGATGAAATCGATCGCGGCATGGATGGCCGCCGAGCCGGTGGCGCAAGCGTTTTCCAGCCGAGTAGCCGGCGTATAGGCCAGCGCCGGTTCGGCAAGCGCGACCAGCGCACCCTGGAAATCCTGCTTGTCGAAACCGTTGTTGTAAACGCCGACGTAAATGCCGTCGACGTCTTCGCGCGCCACGCCGGCATGATCCAGCGCTGCGCCGGACACGCGGGCCATCAGGCTCTCTGTGTCGGGTTCGATGAGCTTGCCGAAGGGAATGTGGGACCAACCCACGATGACTGCCCGCTTGGTCATGCTGCTCTCCTGGTCATTGTCTTGGAA
This sequence comes from Bordetella sp., assembly GCF_051960075.1. Classification (GTDB taxonomy): domain Bacteria; phylum Pseudomonadota; class Gammaproteobacteria; order Burkholderiales; family Burkholderiaceae_B; genus Bordetella. The sequence goes on along the minus strand of NZ_JBQCER010000019.1, from coordinate 26,166 downwards.
TCGATGGTTTGCAGGCGCTGCGCTTCGCGCCATAAAAGATGCGCCAACTGCGGCTGGCGATCGTCGCCGAGACGGCTTTCCACCGCGGCGATGCTCAGCGCGCCCAGCACGCGGCCGCCGCCGTCGAGCAAGGGCACGCCCAGTCCCCACGAGCCCGCGACGACACGGCCGCGATTGACCGCATAGCCGCGCTCGCGCGCCTGCGCCACCTGCTCGCGCAGGAAGTCGGGCGAATACTGCGGGTAGCGTTGCGCCAGCAAAGGCGCGTTGGCCTGCAGACACTCTTCGACCCCGTCGTCGGACAGCGCCGCGAGCATGGCAAGGCTGCCCGCCCCCACGCCCAGAGGATGTCTGTCGCCGGGCATGAGCACGTGTGTCTTGAGGGGATAGTCGCCGTCTTCGCGCAGCATGCAGACGGCGAACACGTCGCTGCGCAGCGAGAAAAAGGCCGAGTCGCCGCACTGGCGCGCCAGGCGGGCGACGGAATCGGCCGCAGCGCGGTGCATGCCGTGACGTTCGCCGGCCAGATTGCCCAGCACCCGGCACTCGGGCCCAAGAAAATATTTGCGCGTATCCGGGTCCTGCTCGACCATGCCTTCGGCCATGAGCGCAGTCAGCAGCCTGTGCACCGTGGGTTTGCTCATGTCGGCCTCGCGCGTGAGCGCCAGCAGGCCCGCGCCCTCGTCGCGCATGCGCGCCACGGCGCGCAGCACGCTCAGGGCGCGCGAAATGGCCTGCGCTCCTGCTACCCGGCCTGCCCCATTCGACATGCGATCTTCCCCAATCCCGCCACGGCGAGAGTTTTCAGATGGTCCACTTTGTAGACCCTATATTAATCTTTTGTTTTGAATAATACTTCGGAAAAATAAATATCCCCTGATATAACAGGGTAAACGATAGGATTTTGGCAGCCCATAAAATGCATATGCAGGTCTATCATATAGACCATCCTGCGATACGCATCGCATGGCTATCATGCAGTTCATTCAAAACAGCCCGATACAGGGCACATCATCAGGAGACAGCATGAACCCGACTCGACGCAAACTCATGGCAGGCGGCAGCGCCCTTCTGGCCCTCGCTCCCTTCCAGCGCGCTCTGGCGGCTCCCGAATTTCGCTACAAGTACGCCAACAATCTGCCGCCCGCGCACCCCATGAACCTGCGCGCCAAAGAGGCGGCGGCCAATATCCTGCGCGACACCAAGGGCCGCTTCCAGCTCGACATCTTCCCCAGCAGCCAGCTCGGTTCCGATACCGACACCTTGAGCCAGTTGCGCGCGGGCGCGGTCGAGTTCTTCACCTTGTCGGGCCTGATCCTCTCCACGCTGGTGCCGGCCGCCTCGATCAGCGGCATCGGCTTCGCCTTCCCCAACTACGACACCGTGTGGAAGGCGCTGGACGGCGATCTGGGCGCCTACATCCGTTCCGAAATCCAGGGCAAGGGCCTGGTGGTCATGGACAAGATCTGGGACAACGGCTTCCGTCAGGTCACTACCAGCACCAAACCCATCAACGGCCCGGACGATTTCCACGACCTCAAGATCCGCGTGCCCGTCAGTCCGCTGTGGACCTCCATGTTCAAGGCGCTGGGCGCCGCGCCTGCCAGCATCAACTTCAACGAGGTCTATTCCTCGCTGCAGACCAAGGTCGTCGACGCGCAAGAAAACCCGCTGGCCATCATCGACACTGCCAAGCTCTACGAAGTGCAGAAGTACTGCTCGATGACCAACCACATGTGGGACGGCTTCTGGTTCCTCGGCAACCGCCGCGCCTGGGAAAAGCTGCCCAAGGACATCCAGGCCGTGGTGGCCAAGCACATCAATGCCGCAGGCATCGCCGAGCGCGCCGACGTGGCCGCGCTGGACAAGCAGCTGCAGTCCAAGCTGGCGGGCAAAGGCATGATCTTCAACACGCCTGCACCCGCTCCCATCCGCGACGCGCTGCGCAAGGCCGGCTTCTACACCGAATGGCAGAAAAAGTACGGTGACAAGGCCTGGGCCCTGCTCGAGAAATCCGTCGGAAAACTGTCGTGAGTTTTGCCGCCGAACCCGACGGGTCGGGCCTGCCTCAGGCCCGACCCGGCGGCCACCGTGCCTGGACGACCGCAGCCGACAGGCTGCTGGGCCGTCTTATCGAAATCCCGGCGGCCATCCTGGTGGTCGCCGAGATCGTCATCCTCTTTGCCGGCATTCTTGCGCGCTACGTATTCCGATCGCCGCTGGTCTGGTCAGACGAAATCGCCTCGATCCTCTTTCTATGGCTGGCCATGCTGGGCGCGGTCGTGGCCCTGAGGCGCGGCGAGCATATGCGCATGACGGCCTTCGTCAATCGCGCGTCGCCTCGCACACGCGCCTTCTTCGATCTGGTCGCGGTCGCGGCGGCCCTGGCCTTTCTGCTGCTCATCATCATGCCCAGCTGGGACTACGCCTCGGAAGAGCAGTTCGTCACCACGCCTGCCCTGGGTATTCCGGACATCTGGCGCGCGGCGGCCATGCTGGTCGGCTCGGTGCTCATGCTTGCCCTGACCCTGCTGCGCCTGCTGGACCAGGCCGACTGGCGCGCCACGCTCAAGGCGCTGGCGCTGGTGGCCGTGATCGTGGCGGTGCTCGTCGCCCTGCAGCCCGTGCTGATGGGGCTGGGCAACGTCAACCTGCTCATCTTCTTCGTCGGCGTCGTAGCGGCCACCGTCTTCATCGGCGTGCCCATCGCCTTCGCCTTCGGCCTGGCCACCTTCGGCTATCTGGCGCTGACCACGAACGTGCCCATGATGATCGTGGTCAACCGCATGGACGAAGGCATGTCGCACCTGATTCTGCTGGCCGTGCCGCTGTTCGTCTTCCTGGGTCTGCTGATCGAGATGACCGACATGGCTCGACGCATGGTGGCCTTCCTGGCCAGCCTGCTGGGCCACGTGCGCGGCGGCATGTCCTATGTGCTGGTCGCCGCCATGTACCTGGTGTCGGGCATTTCGGGCGCCAAGGCTGCCGACATGGCCGCGGTAGCGCCCGTGCTGTTCCCCGAAATGAAAAAGCGCGGCGCCGACGAAGGCGAACTGGTCGCGCTGCTTGCGGCCACCGGCGCGCAGACCGAGACCATACCGCCCAGCCTGGTGCTCATCACCATCGGCTCGGTTACGGGCGTGTCGATCACGGCGCTGTTTACCGGCGGCATGCTGCCGGGCCTGGTGCTGGGCCTGATGCTGTGCGCGATGGTGTACCGTCGCTGCAGGCAGGAAGACCTCTCCGGCGTCAAAAAGCCCGACGGCAAGACCATCGCACAGGCTTTCTTCGTGGCACTGCCGGCGCTGGCGCTGCCCTTCGTGATCCGTGCCGCCGTCGTCGAGGGCGTGGCCACGGCCACCGAGGTCTCGACCATCGGTATCGTCTATGCGGCGCTCGTCGGTCTTCTGGTCTATCGGCACTTCGACTTCAAGCGGCTGGGCCCCATGCTGGTGTACACGGCCTCGCTGTCGGGCTGCATCCTGCTCATCATCGGCGCAGCCACCGGCATGGCCTGGGCGCTTACGCAATCGGGCTTCTCGCATCAGTTGGCGAGCATGATGGAGAGCCTGCCGGGCGGCGCGTTTTCCTTCATGGCAGTATCGATCGTGGCCTTCGTCGTGCTGGGCAGCGTGCTAGAGGGCATACCTGCCATCGTGCTCTTCGGCCCCTTGCTGTTTCCCATCGCCAGAGCCATGGGCGTGAACGAGGTGCACTATGCAATGGTGGTGATCCTCTCGATGGGTCTGGGCTTGTTCGCGCCTCCTTTCGGAGTGGGCTATTACGCAGCCTGCGCCATCAGCCGCGTCACCCCCGACAGGGGTATCAAACCGATCATGGGCTATATGGCATCCATCGCGGTCGGCATCGTGATCGTCGCCGCCGTGCCCTGGCTGTCGACCGGCTTTTTGAAGTAGCGATTCAAACCGGTCCTGTCGCGGAGCACCACCCCTCGCACCGCTTCCGGATCACGCAGCGATTCCCGCGTCGGACGGCAATCCCGTCCGACGCGGAAATTCCCGGACCTCCAAAAGAGATCCCGACGAGGAGACAAATCCGATGACCGCGCAACGCTCATCCGTTTTTCCGCGCTCGCGCACCCTGATCCATCCCGGAGCCTTCAATCCGGTGCGCATACAAAGCAGGCTTTCCCAGCGTGCCCGCCACGTCAGGCTGGCGCTGCAACCGGGCACGAGTCTCTTCGACGGCCTTGTGGCCCCGCTCTTGTCCCTGGGAATCCAAAGCGCGTCGATGACCATCCTGGGCGGCTATTTTCGCGCGCTGCAATACTGCGTCGCGCCTCCCGACCCCACGCACGAAGCGGTGATCCGCTACAGCGAACCCATCGATGCCGGCCCCGCATATATGGTCTTCGGCAACGCCACGCTGGGCAAAGACATGACGGGCGGCGCCATCGTCCATTGCCATGCCGCCATCCGCACCGCGCAAGGCGCCTCCAAGGGCGGCCATATCATCACGCAGAGCGCTATCGTGGGGCCACAGCCCGTTTCGGTGCTGGCGACCTCGCTCGACGGATTCGATCTGCGGGTCGCCTTCGACCCCGAAACCAATATTGCGCTGATCCAACCCCTGCAGGAGAGCCATCATGAATGAGGCCGCGGTCGTCGAGTCAGGCGCCATGGGCCGCGTCGCCTATGCGCGCATCGCCCCCAACGAAGACCTGGTACAGGGCGTAGAGAAGCTCTGTCTGGCCGAGGGCTTTCGCAACGCCTTCGTACGCGGGGCGCTGGGCAGCCTGGTGGACGGCTGCCTGGGCACCCTCGACGGCCGTTTCATCCAGGTCAAGGGTCCGGCCGTGGAGATCGTCAGCCTCGCGGGCGAAGTACGTTCCCAGCCTGACGGATCGTTACGCGCCTCGCTGACGGGCGTCATTGCCGATCCCGAAGGCAATGTTTACGGCGGCCCGTTCGTCGCTGGCGGCAACAACGTGTGCATGACCTTCGAGGTCACCCTGGAAGAGTGGCTGCCCGACAAGAAGGCCGCAGCCTGAGAGACAACCGGCGATCACACAAGGCATCGCAAGCGCACCCGCGTCAGGGCAGATGAATCTCACCCTTGCCCAGCGTAATGACGCGTCCGCCTACGCGTATCGTACCGTCTCCGTCCACGTCCAGATAAAGCGAGCACGGCCGCCCGACCTGCTCGCCCTGGCGCACCAGCACGCGGGCCGGGCGCTCATGGCCGCGCGCCAGCAACCAGCCGCCCAGGTTGGCACAGGCCGAGCCCGTGCCCGGATCCTCGTCCACGCCGCCGCCCGCCTTGGTGAAGAAATAACGCGACAGCACCACATCGCGCCCGTCCTGCTTTTCGCCCGTGAACGCAAACACATACGCCGTCTTGCGCTCGAGGCTGCTGACCGGCCACTCTTGTATCCGCCCCGCATCCGGCCGCACACGGCGCACGGCATCGGCGGTTTTCACCGGCACCAGCAATTGGTCCGCACCCGTATCGACCCATAGCGGGGCATCCAGCAGATCGTCCTCGGACAAACCCAGCAGCCCCGCGATGTCGGCAGGCGACTGCACGGGCGCTTGCGTGCGCGGCGCGCCGTCGACGGGCGGCACCAGCGTCCAGATGTCGCCCTGCGCCCGCACCGGCACCAGACCCGCGGCAAACTGCAGCGTCAATGCATCGCCCGCTCCCTGCGAGCCGCGCACGACGTGCGCCGTGCCCAGCGTGGGATGCCCTGCGAAGCGCATCTCGTACCCCGGGGTAAAAACACGCACCCGCGCATCGGCCTGATCGGACGGCAGCACGAATGTCGTCTCGGAAAGATTGAACTGCACCGCCAGATTCTGCATGGCTGCTTCGTCCATGCCGCGCGCATCCTCGAACACGCATAGCGGATTGCCGCCAAAGGTCGATTCGGCGAAGACGTTGACCAGATGAAAGGTATAGGACGGCATGGCGGCTTCTTGTATAAATCAACTAGGACTTGATTTATACAAGAACGGCAGGCATCCCGAGCCGTTCGTCGTATCCACAATGGGGATATGAAGAAAACCTGAGTCGAGGACCCTGGAGGAATCCGAAGCACGGGGCGGCCTGCGTAGCCGCGGGAGCGGCGAGCATCGGAATTGCGCAGGGCAGCCTCGGCGGCTCAATAACGCAAATAGACCCTAAGCAAAAACTCAACTCACCAAACCGCAAAAAACAAAACCCAAGCCGCCACAAACGGCCCCAACCCCGCCGCAAACACCAGCCAGGCCAGGCCACGGCGACCAAGCCCGACTGCCCTCTTACCCAGCACCCGCCAAGCCAGACGCAAAGACCAGCCTATCGCCAGCGCCAGCAAGACAAAGCGCGCAGGATTTACCCACGTCGTTTCCATGCCCTCGTGCTTGAGCAGCGTGATGGTGGTGGCCGACAGCCCCAGGAACACGCCGATGCCGGCGCAAGGAATGAGCGCCTGCGCCAGCGTATGCAAGCCCATGAAGCGGTTCGAAGCGCTCTGCAAAGGCGCCACCGAAGACGCGATCCACAAAGCCAGATAAAGCGAACCGCCCACCACCACCGCGGCGCCCAGGGCAAAGGCCAGGATCAGGCCGCCGTCCAGCCAGGAGAAGACATCGTTGACGTCGGGATAGTGCGTCAGGATGAACCAGGGCGCGTTCTCGGCCAAAGGCCACATGACGTTCCTGTCGATGAGCCATGTGGCGATGATCTGCTTCAGATCGACATACCAGGGACTCGCGCTCCACAAGAAAGCGCCCACGGCGATGCCCATCAGCCCAAGGCAGATCAGCGCCGTCTGCCAGGCATCGGCCTGGGCCACCTCGACGATCTCGGCTTCCGGCGAGCGCGGCAACAGCGCGATAGCGTCCCGGTAGCCGCTGCATCGGCCGCACATATGGCAACCGCTTGCGCCCTTCATGTGACGCAACGGCACCAACGGCGCGCAGTTGACAGGCTGGATGCGGATCATCCGCTGCCCCGAGGACAGCGACTGGCGCCAGGCCTCTTCGCTGACCTTGTAGTGCCAGGGTGCCAGTTTGGCCAGCAGCGAGAACACGCCATTGACCGGACACAGATACTTGCACCAGACGCGCTTGCCGCGGCCGTAGTACCAGCCTATGCCTATTGCCGCGACCGTCGACCCGCCCAGCACGGCCAGCACGGCCCAAGGATATTGATAGACGCTGACGAGCTGCCCGTACACCGTGGTGAGCGCAAAGGCCACGAAAGGCCAGCCGCCCCAGCGCATCCACTTGGGAATGGCATGGCCGCGGCCGTGTTGGCTGGCCCATTCGGTAAGCATGCCTTCGGGGCAAAGCCAGCCGCACCAGGCGCGCCCCAGCAGCGGCATGGACACCAGCACGAAAGGCCACCAGATACCCCAAAAGGCGAACTGCGCCGCGATCGTCAGATTGTTGAACATCGACGCGGCATTGCCCGGCAAAGGCAAAACCGCCGGAATGATCAAGAGGAAAAAGTAAATGCCGACGACGCCCCATTGCAGCTTGCGCAGCAGCGCGGCGTGATCGCGCAAGAAATCGGCGAAGCGGACGCTCGCCCGCCCGATTACGGCAGACATGGATTCAACCCTGGACGCCTGAGCCGCATGCGGCAAACGGATTATTGCGCCACCCGCGCCGCCGACACCCGCGAGGGGCGGCCTGCGCGGCGCAACAGTGTCCAGACCACCAGCCAATAGGCGATCCAGCACAGCAGCGAGCTCAAGGCCGGATAAGCGCGGTAGCCCGCGAAATCGGCCAGTATCTTGCCCAGGCCGGCGCTGTCGCTCAGGAGCCAGGAGCTATCCCAGACCGGGTCCATCAGCGTGGGCATCACACCCAGCGAAATGAGGTGATCCAGCCCGCCCACCAGCAGGGAGCCGGCCAGCAGCAGCAGCAGAATTTCCGTCAATTTGAAAAAGCGCCGCCAAGTGATTAGCTTGCCGCCCAGCTGCAACAGCCAGAAGGTCAGCACCGCCGCGGCAAAGCCGGCCACGCCGCCCAGCACCAGCCTACCCACGGATTCCGCGCCGTTGCCGGCGCTGGCCGCCGAAACCGTGCCGTACAGAAAGACCACCGTCTCGCTGCCCTCGCGCGATACGGCGATCGCCACCAGTGCAAACAACCCCCACCAGTTGTCGCTCGCGATCGAGGTCTTTGCGCCGCTCTCCAATTCGCTCTTGAGCGTACGGCCGTGGCTTTTCATCCACAGCACCATCTGAACCACGAGCAGGCAGGCCGCCAGCGACATGATGCCCTGGAACCACTCCTGCCCGGTATCGCTCAACCATTCGGAGATGCCCAGCAGCACCAGCGCCAGAGCGCCTGCCAGAGCCAGACCGCCCGCCACGCCGCCCCAGAGATAGGGCAGGCCGCGGCGGCCTTCTGGGCTCGTCTTGAGCCAGGAATACAGAATGCCCACGACCAGCAGGGCTTCGACGCATTCGCGCCAGACAATGAAAAGGACCTGTTCCATAAGCGCAACCGAAGAGTTACTTGACCACCAAAGTGCCTTTCACGTTGGAATGAAAGTCATCGAAGAAGGGATATTCTCCGGGTCGCGAGATGGTGATGACGACGAAGGACTGCACCCCCGGACCCAGCACTTTCTCTTTGCGCAGCGGAATGCTTTCGAACTCCACCGGCTCTTTGCTGGCATTGATCAGATTGATCTTGAACCGGCCGGCCGGCACTTCAAGACGCGCCGGCTCGAACGTGCCGTCGGACTTGAAAGTGAGAGTGAAAGTAGGCAGGTCCTCGGCCTGGGCCGCACCCATGCCCAGAAGCCCCACCGCCAGGAGCAAGCCAGCAATCCCGCGACGCATGATCAATACCCGCCCTTTTTGCCGACGCCCGCGTAGGCAAAGTCGTATTCGAGATGGATGGGCTTGAACCAGGGACCCACACCGGTTTCCTTGTCGACGTGGCGGCCGAAATGATTCATGGGGTCAGCCGTGGGAGGCTGCACGTCTACCTTGAGGTGATACTTGCCCGGACCTTCGAGCTTGACGTTGTCCCCGTAGTGCGGGCCGTCGTCGGCCACCATGGGCATGAGCATGCCCTTGACCACCTTGCTGCTGCCGGCTTTCTGCAGTTCGTAGTGGACCACCAGATAAGGCATCCATTCGCCTTCGGGGAAACCGGTCGGGTTGTTGGCAGTGGCGTGGATGTCGGCCTCGAGGTGGATGTCGGAATCTTTGGCCGGACGCATCACGTTGGGCGGATCCATTTCGATGGGCTGCAGGTAGACCGCGCCGAGCTCCATGCCGCCTTGCTGAACCGGCTTGCCGATCGGATATTCGGCCGCGCCGGCGGCGCCGGCAAGACTCAGGCTCAACCCCAACAGGCCCGCCAGGGCCAGAACACGCTTGCTCATATCGGAATTCCTTGTCTACAGAAACGAATTTGGTTCTTGTATTTTATATTAAAAATAAGAACCGTTTTCATTACCTATTAGAAAAAGAGGGTTTTCCAAAGAAACGCGCATAAAAGAAAGGGGCTGAACGCCCCTTTCCGACCGGCCGACTGGCTACCCTGCCCTGTTACTTGCGCCCCCCTTGCGGCCCGCCAGGGGCGAAGGGAAAGCCCGAAAACATCGTTCGGGTTTGATCCTGCATCTGGTCCTGCATCTGCGTGAACAGGTTCTTGCTCTGGTCGATATAGTTGTTGAGCATGTTCTGCAGCGCCGGAGTCTGGCCGCTCATGAGCTGCGCCCAGGCTTCAGGCCCCAGGTTGCTGCCGTACAGGCCCTTGGACTGATCGGCGAAACGTTCCTGGATTTCCATGAAGGCCTGAATATTGCGCTCGAGATAAGACCCCATGACGCCCTGCATGGCGTGTCCGTAGAAGCGGATGATCTGAGCCAGCATGCCCGAAGAGAACATCGGCATGCCGCCGCTTTCTTCTTCGAGAATGATCTGCAGCAGAATGCTGCGGGTCAGATCTTCGCCGCTCTTGGCATCGACCACCTGGAAATCTTCGTTGGCAAGCACGAGCTGCTTGACGTCGGTCAGCGTGATGTAGGTGCTGGTTTGCGTGTCGTACAGCCGACGGTTGGGGTATTTTTTGATCAGGCGCTGGGTGGTAGCGTCCTTGGCTGCTTGCGTCATTCGTTATCCCCGAGGGTGGCTCGGTCTCTTTGAGATGAGAGTTTCAGTTTACGCCCAGGAGCCGTCCATACCGAAACGGCCCCCGAAGTCCTGACCTAACCCATGTGCAGGCCGCCGTTGAGCGAGAAGTCTGCGCCGGTCGAAAAACCCGATTCTTCGGAAGCCAGCCAGGCGGTGATCGAGGCGATTTCCTCGGGCGTGCCCAGGCGCTTGACCGGGATGGTGGCCACGATCTTTTCCAGCACTTCGGGGCGGATGGCACGAACCATGTCGGTGCCGATATAGCCCGGAGAAATCGTATTGACCGTCACGCCCTTGCCGGCGACCTCCTGCGCCAGGGCCATGGTGAACCCATGGATGCCCGCCTTGGCGGTGGAGTAGTTGGTCTGGCCGAACTGGCCTTTCTGCCCGTTCACCGAGCTTATGTTGATGATGCGCCCCCATTGCTTGTCGACCATGCCGTCGATGACCTGCTTGGTGACGTTGAAAAGGCTGTTGAGGTTGGTGTCGATGACGGCACGCCAGTCATCGGCGGTCATTTTGCGAAAAAGCCCGTCGCGCGTGATGCCGGCGTTGTTCACCAGCACGTCCACCTGGCCGTGATCGGCTTTGATTTTTTCAAAGGCCACCACGGTGGAATCCCAATCGGCCACGTTGCCCGCCGAGGCGTGGAAGGTGTAGCCCAGCGCGGCCTGCTCATCGAGCCACTGCTTGTAATTGCGGCTGGGGCCGCAACCTGCCACGACACGAAAGCCGTCCTTGGCCAAGCGCTGGCAGATCGCGGTGCCGATACCGCCCATGCCGCCTGTCACGTATGCCAGTTTGCCGCTGCTCATATGATGTCTCCTTGTTGTTCGGGCTGGGTGCGCCATGCCCTGGGGGTGATGATAGATTGGTTGCGGACCAACCGGCCTTGTCGATGGCTTTTACACGGCGCGCACCTTCACGTAACGTCCCGGCGCCGGCTCGATGGGCTTGTACTGCTTGTTGCCCAGGATCCGGGATGCCTTGACGCGCTTGCCGCCATGCTGACCTAGCCATTTCGTCCAGTCGACCCACCAACTGCCGGGGTGTTCCTCGGCCGTTTCCAGCCATGCATTCGGGTCGCCGGGCATTTTGTCGTCGCCCATCGGGCGGGCCCAGTAGCTGCGCTTGTTGCGCGAGGCCGGATTGACCACGCCGGCGATATGCCCCGAGGCGCCCAGCACGAAGCGCGCAGGACCGCGCAGCACCTGCGTGGAAGCATAGGCGGAGGGCCACGGCACGATGTGGTCTTCGCGCGAGCCGCACAGATAGGCCGGCATGTTCAGCCGGGTGAGATCCAGCGGCACGCCGGCAGCCTGCGCCTTGCCCGGCACCTTCAGATTGTTCTCGAGATAGGTATTGCGGAAGTACCAGGTGAAGAAAGGTCCCGGCAGATTGGTGCTGTCGGAGTTCCAGAACAGCAGATCGAAAGGCGGCGGCGTCTGGCCTTTGAGGTAGTTGCCCACCACGTAGTTCCACACCAGCTCGTTGGGTCGCAAAAAAGAAAACGTGTTGGCCAGGTCGCGCGCGGACATCAGCCCGCCGCGCCCGAGCTGCTGGTCACGGAACGCGGCATGATTTTCGTCGACGAACACGCTCAGCACACCCGTGTCGTGGAAATCGAGCATCGAGGTCAGCAGGGTGAGCGACGCGGCGGGACTCTCGCCTCGCCCATGGGCCAGCGCCAGAGCCGAGGCCAGCATGGTGCCGCCCACGCAAAAACCCAGGGCGTTGACCTGCTTCTGGCCCGTGATGTCACCGGCCACCGAAAGGGCCTGGAGCACGGCATCGTCCAGGTAGTCGGTCCACGTCGCCTGTTCGACGCCGTCGGTATCGCTGGCGAGCGGATTGCGCCACGACACGATGAAGACAGTATGCCCCTGCTCTACCGCGTAGCGCACGAGGGAGTTTTCGGGCTGCAGGTCGAGAATGTAGAACTTGTTGATGTTGGGCGGGATGATCACCAGCGGCCGCTCATACACCGTATCGGTCTGCGGGGCATATTGGATGACCTGCATAAGGCGGTTCTCGAACACCACCTGGCCCGGCGTGCAGGCCAGATTGCGGCCCACTTCGAACTGCGATTCGTCGGTCTGGCTGATGCGGCCCTTCTTGATGTCTTGCAGCAGATTGCTCAAACCCATGGAAAGGGTTTTGCCGGCACTTTCGATGAGGGATTGCTGGACCTCGGGGTTGAAGGCCAGGAAGTTGGCGGGCGACAGCGCATCGACCCACTGCATCGCGGAAAACCGCAGGCGCTCACGCTGGGACTCGCTGACCTGCGCCGAGTCGACCATGCGATTCATGACCTTCGACAAGAGCAGATAGACATGGGCCATCAGCACATGCTGCCCATTGGCGGCCCAGGCCGCACCGGAAAACCGCCTGTCTTTGGGGGGAGTCAGTACGCCGTTCTCGGCCTCGCGGCAAAGACGCTGCCATTCGCGCGAAAAATCGGCCTGGATTTGCGCCAGGATTTCCGGGGCTACGCTGACCGAACCCGGCATTGCGCCAAATTGAGAATTGCCCACACCACACCAGCCTTGACTCTTGTTATCGAATACCTTGAGCCGATGTTGCTGGCCGCGCGCTTAGCTGTCAAGTCAGGGTATACGGAAGGGTCTACCCACCCGGAGAACGGCTTGTCTGCTGGATTTCAGGAAGCTTCCAACCAGGCCAGCAGCGCCATGCGGCCAGTGACGCGATCGCGGCGGTACGAGAAAAAACGGCCTGCATCGCCAACGGTGCACAGGCCGCTCAGAGCCGGCTGTGCAACCCCTGCACGGCGCAAACGCAGGCGCGCCAGGGCCGGCAGATCGGCAAGCCACTTGCCCGCCACGCCTGGCCGTGGCGTGAACAAGGCCAGCGCCTCGGGGCCGTCGGACGCGAAAGCCTGCAGCACATCCTCGCCCACTTCGAAGGCCGTAGGACCGATTCCCGGCCCCACCCAGGCGCGCCAGCCGCGCGCCGAGGGCTGCTTGGCCTGCATGACGCGCAAGGTATTTTCGAGCACGCCGCCCGCAAGACCGCGCCATCCGGCGTGCGCCACGCCCAGTACGCTGCCGCGCTCGTCGCTGACGACCACCGGCAGACAGTCGGCCACCATGATCGCCAGCACGCGACCGGGCCGGATCGTCACGCTGGCGTCGGCAGGCGGCTCGACGGGTTGGGCTGGCGCGTCGGCGTCCACGACGTCTGCGCCATGCACCTGGCGCAGGTATAGCGGCTCGCCCGGCACCGCCGCCCGCACGCGGCGGCGGTTCTCGGCTACGGCCTCGGGCTTGTCGTCGGCGCGCAACCCCAGATTGAGCGTGTCGTGCGGCGCCGCGCCCACACCACCAGCGCGCGTCGTACAAAAGTAGCGCACGCCCGGCCAGTCGGCGCCGGTCACGACCGGCAGACCGCCGATTTCTTTTTCGACGCAGGACCGCTCCAAGTCGAAAACGCCCCCTTGGGGGGCAGCAAGCCCGGTGGGCGCAGCGTGGGGGCTTTGTTCGACGCAGGACCGCTCCAAGTCGAAAACGCCCCCCTGGGGGGCAGCAAGCCCGGAGGGCGTGGCGTGGGGGCTTTTTCCCATGCTTATGAATCCCATCGTATGGCTTCCTGGACGGCGAGCATGTCGTCCGGCAAAGACGATTCGAAAGACAGAGGCGAGCCGCCGGCCGGGTCGTCGAAACGCAGGGCCCTTGCATGCAGCATCTGTCGCGCAGCGCCTGCCAGCGCCCGGCCGCCGTACAGCGTATCTCCCAGCAGCGGGTGGCCCAGACTGGCCATGTGTACGCGGATCTGGTGCGTGCGGCCCGTTTCGAGACGGCAAATAACTTGCGTGACCTGCGCGGGTGCCGTGTGCGGCCCATCGCCCGGCGCTTGGCCACGACGGTCGACGCGATAGTGGGTAATGGCGGGCTTGGGCGCGATGGGCCGATCGACGCTCATGCGCACGGGTACGCGCGCATCGCGCCCCAAAGGGCGATCGACCGTGCCGCAAGTGCTGCCGAACCGGCCGTGCGCCAGCGCAAAATACTCGCGCCCCACCGTGCGCGCCTGCAATTGCCGCACCAGGTGCGTCTGGGCGGTTTCGCTGCGCGCCACCACCATCAGGCCCGAGGTGTCTTTATCCAGACGATGCACGATGCCAGCGCGCGCCACGCGGGCCAATTCAGGGTACCGATACAGGAGACCGTTGAGCAAGGTGCCGTGCCAGTTGCCGGCGCCCGGATGGGTCACCAGGCCGGCAGGCTTGTCGACCACGATCCAGTCTGCGCTGTCAGCCACCACGGTAAAAGCAATGGGCTCCGGTGCGAACGCCAGGCTCTCGGGGCTGGGTTGAACAAGGACTTCGATCCGGTCGGCGGGCCCGACCAGGGTGCGCACCTTGGCCGGCGCGCGATTGACCCGCACGTGGCCGTCTTCGATCCAGCCTTGCAGGCGGCTGCGGGAATGCTCGGGAAGCAGCGCAGCCAGCACCTTGTCGAGCCGGTCGGCGCGCTGCCCGGCAGGCACGATAAGGACGATAGGCTCACCCGCCGTACCCTCGGCCGCGACATCGTCCAGGGCGTCGTCCAGGGGTTCATCCGGGCGAATGCCATCGGGGTCGGCCCCCGTTTCGGAAACGGCCCGCCCATGGGGGTGGCCGGCGGCTATATCAGACATGGAGACAAATCATATAATCCTGCCACATCCTACCATCAAGGAAATACGTCTCGTGATGTCCCTCCCGGCTGATTCTTCGTTCTCCGGCCCGGTTGCCGGCCTGCTGCGCCGCTCCGCGCTCCTTGCCGCTGCCCTGTCGGCCCTGATGCTGATCGGCGGCTGCGCCGGCAGTGGCGACAAACCCGATCCCACCGCCACCTGGACTGTCGAGCAGCTCTACTCCACGGCCAAGGACGACATGGACAACGATCGCTGGAGCGAGGCGCGCACGCATCTCACCGCCGTCGAAAGCCGCTTCCCCTTCGGCGTCTATGCCCAGCAGGCCGAGCTCAGCCTGGCCTACGTCAACTGGAAAGACGGCGAGCGCGATCAGGCGCTGGCCAACGTCGACCGGTTCATGCGCCTTTACCCCGATCACCCAGGCACCGACTACGCGCTCTATCTGAAGGGCTTGATCAACTTCGCGCCGGTCGGCATATTGGGCACCTGGATCTCCGGCCAGGATCCTGCCGAACGCGATCCCAAGGGTCTGCGCGCCTCATATGACGCGTTCGCGGAACTGGTCAAGCGCTTCCCGGACAGCCGCTACGCCAAGGATGCCAAGCAGCGCATGGTATGGCTGGTCAACGCGCTTGCCATGAGCAACGTCTACGTTGCGAGCTACTACTACGAGCACGGCTCTTATCTGGCCGCTGCCAATCGCGCCCAGGTCGTGATCACCGATTTCTCGGGCGTGCCGGCCACCGAGCCTGCGCTCTACATCATGACGCTGGCCTACGGCAAGCTCGGCATGACTCAGCTGCAAAAAGATACCGAGCGCGTGTTCGACAAGAACTACCCCAACAGCAAATACAAAAAAGACGGCCTGGCCCTGCTCAAGACCAAGGCCTGGTGGCAGGTGTTTTGACTCTGCGTTTTTTGTAGCCCACAAAAACAAGAGCCTGCATACATGCAGGCTCTTGTTTTTTGCACGGACGCTTCCAGCCGGTCGGGCTGGAGCTCGCCGATTAATCGCGGTCCGGGATGGCTTCGATCGGCCCCATCACGAAAACGAAGGACACGATGCCTACGACCAGCACGACGCCCGCCACCGCAAAGGCATTGGTGAACGAGTTGGTCGCCCCTACGATGACGCCCGTCACGATGGGCGCCACGATCCCCATCAGGTTGTTGATGAAGTTCATGATGCCGCCGACGGTGCCGACGCCGCCGCGGGGCGCGATCAGCGACGGCAGCGACCAGCCGACCGGCGCGGCAGCGGCCAGGCCGCCCAGCGCGATCGAGATCCACATGATCGACCACACCGGATCGACCGTCTGCGTAGCACCGAACACCGCCAGGCCGAACAGCATGCCCACCACCAATACCGTCTTGCGCACGCGCGTTTCGTTGTTGCCGCGCGAGATCAGGTGGTCAATCAGCCAGCCTCCGACGACCAGGTCCGCCACGGTGGCCACGGCCCAGGGAATGGCCGCGAACTCGGCGGACTTGAGAATGTCCATGTGCATGGTCTTGACCAGATACCCAGGCAGCCAGGTCAAGAACAGATAGAACGAATAGCCGTAGGCGGCGAAGCCGATCGTCAAGCCCCACACTTTGGCTTTGGTCAGCAGATAGCCCAGCATGTTGACGACGCCGACCTGTGTCTGGCCTTCCGGGGTGGCGCCGCCCTGCACGATGTAGTCACGCTCGGCCTGCGACAGTTTGGCGTCCTGGCTGGGATCGCGATACATGAAATAGAACGCCAGGAAGTATGCAAAGCTCAGGATGGCCGTGACGCCGAAGCCCCAGCGCCAGCCCAGCTTCACCACGACGAAGGCGACCAGCGGCACACCGATGACGTTGGAGAATTTGGCGGCGGCATCGAAGATTGCGGTCGCCAGTGCCCGCTCCTTGCGCGGGAACCAGTAACCGGTGGCCTTGGAGCCGACGGGGAATGCCGGCGCTTCGGCAACGCCCAGCATGGCGCGTGCAACGAACACTCCACCGAAGCCGCTGGCCACCGCGGTGATGGCCGAGGCCAACCCCCACAGAAAAGCGCCCCAGCGTCCGATGCGAGTCACGCCGTAGCGATCCAGCAGCATGCCCGCGGGCACTTGCAACAGCGCGTAGGGCCAGAAAAAGGCGCTGAACAGAACGCCCAGCTCTGCCGGGCTGAGCTTGAATGCCTCGGTAAGCTGAGGGCCGGCGACCGAGATATTGATGCGGTCGAAGTAGTTGATGAGTATGCCTATGCCGAGCAAAACCCCGATTGCCCAGCGTCTTTTGGGTATGGCCTTTCCTGTCGTCGTCATGGTCTCCTCCTGATATTGTTGATTGACCACCTGTTCACAACCACGCCATCGCGAGATGGCGCTCGTTATTTTTTCAATCGGCCTGCGCCTGAGGCTGGGCGTACCACTGCGCCACTTGCTCGGCGATCGCCTCTACCGGCAGCAAAGCATCGACGGCCAGCACCAGCGCCTCGCCCGTCGGCGGCTCCAGATCGGCGAACTGGCTTGCCACCAGCGAGCCTGGCATGAAATGACCGATGCGCTGCGCTACGCGCTTGAGTGCTTCGTGCTCGGGCAAGTCCAGAAAGACGAAACCCAGATTCGTCACACCGGCGCGCAGGCGATCCCGATAGCGGCGCTTGAGCGCAGAACACGCCAGCACGGCGCGTTCGCCGCCGCGCTCCGCGTGCGTCAGCTCCAGGGCCAGCCGATCAAGCCAGCCGGCCCGGTCTTCGTCGGTAAGCGCAATGCCTTGGCGCATTTTGTCCACGTTGGCTTGCGGATGAAACGCGTCGCCCTCGATCAGGCGCCCGCCCAAGCGGGCAACGATGGCTTGCGCAACACTGGTCTTGCCGCAACCCGCGACGCCCATTACTACCAAGCCTGAAAGTTTTCCGCTCTTCACACTCGTTCTCAAAAAGCAAAGATAGCGCTATCTTTAAAAACCGAAAAACAGCAGCCTGTTTGGCTGCCGTGGAAGTGTCGGAAGCGTACTTGCCGAATGAATGCAAGCATTGCTTCGCTACAAAGATAGCGCTATCCTGCATCACTCATGACAACTTCGAAATCCAGGAAAACCCGCAGTACGGGACTCCCGACGCTGGCGCAGGTGGCGCATCTGGCTGGCGTAAGCACAATCACGGCCTCGCGCGCGCTGCGCGGACTGAGCACGGTCGGGCCGGAATATGTCGAGCGCGTCAAACAGGCCGCGCAGGAGTTGAACTACGTCGCCAACCCTGCTGCGCGCGCGCTGGCGTCGGCCCGCAGCGCCGCGGTGGCGGTGCTGATTCCGTCGCTGTCGAACACCGTATTCGTCGACACGCTCGAAGCCATCCATGAGGTGCTCAGGCCGCGCAGCCTGGAGATGCTCATCGGCAACACGCATTATTCCCGCGATGCGGAAGAGCACTTGATTCGCCATTACCTGGCCTCGCCGCCCAGCGGGATGCTCGTCACGGGCTTTGACCGCGGCGAGTCCGCACAGCGCCTGATCGACGCCAGCACGGTGCCTTGCGTATACATGATGGAGCTCACCGATACGCCGGGCATGCATTGTGTGGGGCTCTCTCAAACGCGGGCGGGCGCCGCTGCCGCCAGGCATCTGATCGCGCGCGGCTGCCGCCGCAACGCGTTCGTGGCCGCGCAACTCGACCCTCGCATGCTGCAGCGGGGCGAAGGCTTTCGCGATGTGCTGCGCGCGGGCGGACTTTACGATGCCGATCTCGAAGTCTTCACGGAATCGCCCTCCAGCATCGGCCTGGGCGGAACGTTGCTGCGCCAGCTGATCACGCGCCGCCCGGATGTGGATGGCATTTTTTTCGGCAACGATGACTTGGCGCAAGGTGCGCTGTTCGAAGCCCGGCGTATGGGCATCGAGGTGCCTGGACGCGTGGCCGTCGTAGGATTCAACGACCTGGCGGGCGCTGCCGACTGCGTGCCGCGCCTGACTACCCTACGCACCCCGCGCGCAGAAATAGGCCGCACCGCCGCTCGCCTGCTGCTGTCCTTGATGGACGGCGAGAAGATCGAGACGCCGGCGATCGACCTGGGATTTGAACTGGTGGTTCGGGAGAGCGCTTAGCGCTTTGCCCCGCGCCAGCGGGAACGATGACCTGGTAACACTAAACGCCCGCCGTTTGCGCGCGACGCACATAGAACGCCAGCGCCTCGTCCATGCTGCGCGTGCGCGCGAAAGGCGGCAGGCCGCGCCACAGGCGCTTGCCGTAGGGCTTTTCCACCAGACGCGCATCGCCCACCATCAGCACCCCCCAGTCCTGCTCGGTACGGATCAGGCGGCCCGCGCCTTGCTTCAAGGCGAGCGCCGCTTCGGGCAGCTGATATTCGGCGAACGGGTTGCCGCCCTGCGCGCGGCAGGCGCGCAGGCGCGCTTCGATCACAGGATCGTCGGGCGGCGCGAAAGGCAGCTTGTCGATCGCCACCAGCGTCAGGATTTCTCCCGGCAGGTCTATGCCCTCCCAAAAACTTGCGCTGCCTACGAGCACGGGATGATCCAGCCTGACGAAGCGATCGAGCAGCTCGCGACGCGTGGCATCGCCCTGGCGCAGCAATGGCCATTCGTGGCCCGCCTGCCCGAACGCATCGGCCAGGCCTTGGGCTACGCGCTCGACCGCCCGTAATGTCGTGCAAAGCACCAAGGCGCCTCCCGGGCTGGCCTCGAGCAGCGGCATCAAGTTCTGCACGAAACGCTCGGTGAACTGCGGCGACTGCGGTTCGGGCATACCCTGAGGCACGAACAACAGGGCTTGAGAAGCATAGTCAAAGGGCGATTCCCAACGCGCCGTCAACGCGTCTTGCAGGCCGAGTTGCGCGGTAAAGTGATTGAAATCGCCGTGGACCGACAAAGTGGCCGAGGTCAGCACCCAGGCCTGCTCCGGTTTGCGATATCGAGAAAAAGCCTGTGCCACCGACAGCGGCGCGGCATGCAGGCGCACATGATGCAGGCCCTGCTCGACCCAGCGCACCATCGGGCCTTGCGACGCTTGCGACGCCAAGCCGAAAGCGGCGGAGACATCGAGGTGAGCGTCGTGGCCGGCTGTCTGCGCATCGGTGCGCACCGCGACTGACACCGCATCGTCAGCCGCATCCGAGATGTCGTTCGCGGGCGCATTGGCATCGGTGCCCCACCCGGCTTCCAAGGGCTGCGGCGGCGCATTTCCGTCGCGTCCGGGCACGGCCCAACGCGCCAGGCGCGCGCTCAATTCCGCGCCCTGCCGGCCGGCGGACATCAGATCGGGATGTTTCTCGGCCACCCCGAGCAAGGCGCGCACGGAGGCATCCAGGACCTCGCGCAGGCGCGCGAGCGCCGCGTCGAACGCCCCGGGCTCGGGCATGGCCTCGAAAGTCGCCTTGCGTCCCGGCATGCGTTCCAGCGGCGCGCAGGCCAGGCGCAATTCGCGCGCGGCGGTCTCCAGCTGGCGCGAGACCTCGCCCCAGCTTGCCGCCTCGCGCGCATAGGCGAGACCTGCCGCTTCCATGGCGCGACCGAAGTCCATCAATTGATGCGTGGAGACGCTGCTTCCAAGAAAGCGCGTGGCGGTGTCGGGCAGTTGATGCGCTTCATCGAAGATCACGGTGTCGGCTTCGGGAAGAAGATCGGTCACGCCTTCTTCGCGCAGCACCAGATCGGCCATGAACAAGGCATGGTTGACTACCACCACGTCGGCCTCCTGCGCCTGCCGGCGCGCCTTGACCACGAAGCAGTCGCGAATGCGCGGGCAGTCCTGGCCCAGGCAGTTCTCTCGCGTGGAGGTCACGCGCTGCCAGATGTCGGCGTCTTCCGGCACGTCGCCCAGATCGGCCCGGTCGCCGGTCTTGGAAATACCGGCAAAGAGCTGGATCTTGCGCAGCTGAGCGATCTCGGAGCGCGATTTCAGCGCACGGTCGTCGCCCTGCAGGCGATCCAGATGATAGTGGCAGACGTAGTTGCCCCGGCCCTTGAGCAGGGCCACCGACACCGGCGCAGCCAGGGCAGCGCGCACGCGCGGCAGGTCGCGGCCGTAGAGCTGGTCCTGCAAGGTACGCGTGCCGGTGGAAATGAGCACCTTGCCGCCTTGCACGATGGCCGGCACAAGGTAGGCCCAGGTCTTGCCGATGCCTGTGCCGGCCTCGGCCACCAGCGTGCCGCGCTCGCGGATGGCGCGACCTATGGCCTCGGCCAGCTCGACTTGCGCCGGCCGGGAGCGGTAGCCGGGCAGCGCGCGCGCCAAGGGACCTTGCTCGGAGAAATAGTCGGCGATATCGGTATCGAACATGAAGATCATGATACCCGCAGAGCCCCGAGACCCTGCCCGGGGGTATGGCAAAATCCTCCTTTCTCCGCATTTTTAAGCATTTCCAATGTCTCTTGCTTCCCCTGCCGTATCCGCCGTCGACCCTGCCCGCATCATCGCCCAACTGGCGACCGAGCTGAACGCGCGCCCCGCCCAGGTGGCCGCCGCCGTGGCGCTGCTGGACGATGGCGCCACCGTGCCTTTCATTGCCCGCTACCGCAAGGAAGCCACCGGCGGCCTGGACGACACCGTGCTGCGCGAACTGGAAGTGCGCCTGGCCTATTTGCGCGAGCTCGAATCGCGCCGCCTGGCCATCCTCGAATCGATCGAACAGCAAGGCAAGCTCACCCCCGAACTGCAACGGGAAATCGCCTCGGCCGACACCAAACAACGGCTGGAAGATCTCTACGCACCCTACAAACCCAAGCGCCGCACGCGCGCCCAGATCGCGCGCGAAGCCGGCCTGGAGCCGCTGGCCGATGCCATCCTGGCCGATCCCGCCTGCGATCCGGCTGCGCTGGCCGCGCAGTACCTGAATCCCGAGGCTTCGATCACCGATGCCAAAGCGGCGCTGGATGGCGCGCGCGACATCCTGGCCGAGCGCTACGCCGAAAATGCCGACCTGCTGGCCGACATGCGCGAGCACCTCTGGCAAACCGGCGTGCTGTACTCCAAGGTGTCCGAAGGCAAGGAAGCCGAAGGCGCGAATTTTCGCGACTGGTTCGACTTCAACGAACCGCTGCGTACCCTGCCTTCACACCGCGTGCTGGCACTGCTGCGCGGCCGCCAGCAAGGCGTACTGGAATTGCGCGTTGGCCTTCAGGCCGAACTGGAAGCCGAGAAGCCTCACCCTTGCGTGGCGCGCATCGCCTCCTTCCTCAAGCTGGGCAAGGTGTTCGCGCTGGACGCCACGCCGCGTTCGCTCTGGCTGGGCGAAGTCTGCCGCTGGACTTGGCGCGTGAAGCTGCTCACGGCCTTCGAAAGCGAATTCTTCGGCAAGCTGCGCGACGAGGCGGAGGCGGAAGCCATCCGCGTCTTCGCCGCCAACCTCAAGGATCTGCTGCTGGCAGCGCCCGCCGGCCCCAAGGCCGTGCTGGGCCTGGACCCGGGCATACGCACCGGCTGCAAGATCGCCGTCATCGACGCTACCGGCAAGGTGGTCGACACCACTACTGTCTATCCCTTCGAGCCGCGCCGCGACGTTGAAGGCGCCATCAACACGCTGGCCGCGCTGTGCGCCCGCCACAAGGTGGACCTGGTCGCCATCGGCAACGGCACCGCCTCGCGCGAAAGCGAAAAGCTGGTGGGCGAGATGATGGCGCGATTCAAAGACCTCAAGCTCACGCGGGTGGTCGTGTCCGAAGCCGGCGCTTCGGTGTATTCGGCTTCGGAAACCGCCGCCGCCGAGTTCCCCGACCTGGACGTGACCCTGCGCGGCGCCGTGTCCATCGCCCGTCGTCTGCAGGATCCTCTGGCCGACCTGGTGAAGATCGATCCCAAGGCCATCGGCGTGGGGCAGTATCAGCACGATCTGAACCAGCGCGAGCTGGCCCGCTCGCTGGACGCCGTGGTCGAAGACTGTGTGAACGCCGTGGGCGTGGACGTGAACACGGCATCGGCCGCACTGCTGGCGCGCGTCTCGGGTCTGAACGCATTGCTGGCCAAGAACATCGTGGCCTGGCGCGACGAACGCGGCGCATTCCCCACGCGCGCGGCGCTACGCGATGTGCCGCGTTTCGGCGACAAGGCTTTCGAACAAGCCGCGGGTTTTCTGCGCATTCCCAACGGAGCGAATCCGCTCGACGCGTCGGCCGTGCACCCGGAAGCCTATCCAGTGGTCGAGCGCATCGTGGCCCGTGTCCAGAAAGAAATGAAGCAGATCATCGGTCAGCGCGTAGCGCTCAAGGGTGTCTCGCCGGCCGACTTCACCGATGAGCGCTTTGGCCTGCCCACGGTGCGCGACATCTTCAACGAGCTGGAAAAACCGGGCCGCGATCCGCGTCCCGAGTTCAAGACCGCGCAGTTCAAGGAGGGCGTCGAAACGCTCAAGGACCTCGTGCCCGGCATGGTGCTCGAGGGCGTGGTGACCAACGTGGCCAACTTCGGCGCCTTCGTCGACGTGGGTGTGCACCAGGACGGTCTGGTACACATCTCGGCCCTGTCCGAGAAATTCGTCAAGGATCCGCGCGACGTAGTGCGCGTCGGACAGACCGTGACGGTAAAGGTGCAGGAAGTCGACGTGGCCCGCCAGCGCGTAGCCTTGACCATGCGGCTGAACGACGCCGCAGAGCCCGCACGGCGCGGCGCGGGCGGCGACGCTGCCGCGCGCGGCGGCCAGGGCGGTCAACGTCGGCCGCAAGGCGATGCGGGCAGAGGGGCTCCCGGGAACAGCGCCATGGCCGACGCCTTCGCCAAGCTCAGGCGCTGAGGGAGTTGGATCCCGGCATTGCAGTCGGGCGACTCGGCGTTGCAGTCGCGCGGCTCAGCGAGCATCCGAACTGGCGTCGCAGCCCGGACCGGCAAGCCGGCACGCTTCAGCTTCGAAAATCAATCGCCGATCAGCGAATCCAGCGCAGCCTGCGCAGCCTCGATCGCGGCGCCCGGCGCCGACGCAGCCACCGTTGCTCCGTCGAGCAGGGCCGCAAAGCCATCGGCCTGGACTTGCAGTGTCGCCTCAGACGGCAGACGCTTCATCGCCGCTCCCGCCAGCTTGGCATCGGCGTACGGAATCGACGTCAGAAGTTCGTTGCCGTCGGCCGCCATTAAACGAAAGCGGAAGCTGCCGTCTTTTTCGCGGAAACTCACGAAGCGTGCCCCTTTGGAGGCCTTCTCGGCTTTGACCGCTTTTTTTACGACGCCGGCGTTCAAATTGCGCAGACCCACGGCCTCGCGCAAGCGCTCGATGGCCGGCGTGGCGAGCTTGCGTGCCTTGGCGGCGCCCGCCATCAGAATCTCTTCCAGCCTGGCCGGGTTGGCGATCAATGCGTCGTAGCGTTCGCGCATGGGGGCGAGTTCGCCCTCCAGCTTCTCGTACAGCGCCTGCTTGGCGTCGCCCCAGCCCATACCCGCTTCCAACCGACTGCGGAAGGCCTCGCTCTCGGCCGTGGTGGCGAACGCGCGATAGAGCGTGTAAAGATGCGAGCTTTCCGCGTCCTTGGGCTCGCCCGGCTGCTTCGAGTCTGTCACGATGCGCATGATGGCTGCACGCAGCGCCGCAGCGCCGCCTTCGAACAGCGGAATGGTGTTGTTGTAACTCTTGGACATCTTGCGCCCGTCCAGGCCGGGCAGCGTGGCCACGTCTTCTTCGATCTGCACTTCGGGCAAAACGAAGAAATCGCCGCCGTAAAGGCGATTGAAGCGGTCCGCAATATCGCGCGCCATTTCCAGATGCTGCACCTGATCGCGGCCCACGGGCACTTTGTGCGCGTTGAACATCACGATGTCGGCAGCCATCAGGATGGGATACGAGAAAAGACCCATGGTGACGCCGTCGTCCGGATCGACGCCCTTTTCCGCATTGGCATCCACCGACGCCTTGTAGGCGTGCGCGCGGTTCATCAAGCCCTTGGGCGTAACGCAGGTCAGGAGCCAGGTCAGCTCGGGAATCTCGAGAATGTCGGATTGCCGGTAGAAGGTCACGCGCTCCGGATCCAGGCCGCAGGCCAGCCAGGTCGCCGCCAACTCCAGGCGTGAGCGCGCCACGCGGGCAGGATCGTCGCACTTGATGAGGGCGTGATAGTCGGCCAGAAAAAAGAAGGCATCCACGCCGGATTGCGTGCTGGCTCGCACCGCGGGACGGATGGCGCCGGCATAATTGCCCAGGTGAGGCGTGCCGGTAGTGGTGATGCCTGTGAGAACGCGGGTATTCATGAAGGCGTGCGAAATGAGCGAGAGAATGCGCGCAAGTTTAACGCGCCCGGACCGATCCGGGCCGATGCCGCCAGGATCGAAGACCGACTACGCTAAGATAGACGGCGCGTTCCCGCCGGGCGCGCGCCTGAACAACTAGCAAGATCTCGCTTCGGACATGCAGCCCCGCTTTCTCCCTGAAAAAGAAAGGTCTCAGTACACGCGCCATCTTTATCTTTTTGTCATGGCGTTCGTGCTCGGCTGGCTGGGCGCCCATACCCGCATCTCGGCGCTGAACCTGTCCGTGTTCTGGCCCGCCAACGTCGTCGCGGCCGCGCTGATCCACCGCATGGGTCTGGCCCGCAGGCCGACGGGCTACATCGCCACTTACGCAGGCCTGGTGCTGCAGGATTACCTGCATTGGGGCTTGAGCCTACCCACGCTGATGTTCAACGCGGCCAACCTCGCCTTCGTCGTCGTTCTGGCCCCATGGCTTTCCCGGGTCAAAGCCGTCCGGTACGGACAGAACGATTTCGCCGCATTTCTCCATATGGTCCTGGCCTGCCTGGCCGCCTCGGCCGCCTGCGCCGCGGTGGGCGGGCCGTCGCAGCAGGCTACGCAATACGCCTACGACCATCTGGGACAAGCCTTGTTCGGCTGGTTCACCGAACAGTTCTACACATCGATACTATGCCTGCCCTTTCTGCTGAGCCTGTTCAGCGGCGCGGTGCGCATCGAACACCCGATCTGGCCGTCATGGCGCAACACGCTGCCGATTCTGTCCTTGCTGATCACGATCGGCATGAGCCTGTCGATCGGGCCGTTTCTCATTCTGATGCTGGTATTGCCGGCGCTGACCTGGTGCGCCATTTCTTATCCGCTGTGGCTGGTGCAGCTCATCACCCTGATCACCGGCTGCGTGCAGTTGATCATCGCCGCGATCCACGTTCCCAACCTCGTCGCACTGTGGGGCCATAGCCTTCCCTACCTGCTTTCCCTGCTGCGTCTGGCCATCGCCGCAGCGATTCTCAGCCCGCTGCTCATCGCCATCAATATGGGCACCATACGCAAGCTCAACCTCAAGCTCAGGCAGCAGGCCAGCTACGACTTTCTGACCAGCGCTTTGTCGCGTTTCGGCCTGACCGATGCGCTGAACAAGTATGCCTTGCAGCGCGCCTACCGCGTTTCCTGCGTCAACATCATGCTTATCGACGTCGACCACTTCACGAAAATCAACGACAGTTTCGGCCACGTCTGCGGCGACCAGGTACTC
>NZ_JBQCER010000018.1:0-25382 GCF_051960075.1 Bordetella sp. | reverse complement strand
GTTATCTCGTAGCTGCGATCGGGCGGAATCAGCACGAAGTCGCCCATGCCTGCCCATTGGCAAAGGTTATTGACCGTATATTGAATCTTGCAAGGTTCCATCCGCCCGTTTTCCGTCGCGATGAAGGTTTTTCACCTGATTTTCGACGATTCACGCCATTGTGTCGAACGACCCGTTTTGGCCGCACTCCGACCGATGAAACCACGCAGTTCAAGCACCTTGGAGATAAGAGACTTACGGATCTCCTTGGCAAGCAACTGAAAGAAGTCTATAGAGGGCCGTATGGTGGATACATCTGCTAAAAGCAAGCTAATCCGTACGTTGCAAGCTGCCGGTGTCCGATCAGGTGCTTACAGCTTGTCTGGAGCAGAAGATATGGCTCTTTGCTTGGAACAACTCGGGACCGAGTGGGAAGTTTTTTATTTTGAAAAAGGAGGCAAGACCTTCTCAAAGAAATTTCCTACGGAAGCCGATGCTTGTGCCTATATGTATCAAGAGTTAATAGGGGACAAGACAGCGTTCATGTAGCAAGTCGCTGCCAGTTGGTTTAGGTCTGCCTCAGCGTGGCTTGATTAGGCTTTGAGCTGCGCTCATAAGGGTTGTAACGGGCTCATCCGCTCATCAGTCGCATCGCTTTCATTGTCTGCTCATGGCCGCACTCCGACCGATGAGGCCGGCTCGAAGCGCTTCGCCGCGGAAAGGTCGCTGTCCGGCAGTTTCCTGCCAATGACCCGTTTACACAAAATTCTGCACACTCCCGACCTTAGTCGCGACGAGCATGCGGCTTTCGTCCAGGCCCAGCGCGCCTAGCACCTGCCCCACAACTTCTTCGGATGCGCCCTGCGAGTAAGCGTCCGCCGTGTCGAGCAGGTTAACGCCGCGCTCCACGGCCATCGCAACCAGCCGGGCGGCCTGACGGCCGTCCAGTCCGGCAATGTCGCCCCAGATACCTGAGCCGGCACCGAACGTCATCGCGCCCAGGCTCAGCCGTGAGACGCGTAGTCCGGTTCTACCTAGTGTGCTGTATTCCATGGTGTATCCCCTGCATATAAGGCAACATGACGCAATAATCGGGGCGAAGCGCAGTTGCCCGCGTCGACCGACAGGTCCCGTTCAGACGGCACGTGACACAAGATCGCCCAGAACCGTATCGAGCTCGACATCACCGCGTACGATTTCATCAGTATGTCCTTCGAAATCGATCCAACCTTCGTTGAATCCATCCAGCATGCGCATTCGTGGCAGCGGATTTTTCATGCCCTGTGAACGGAACAACACTTCCCAGGTCTGCCTGCCGACAAACTCGGCGCGGACCGGGCGATTGAGCACGCGAGCGAAACTCGACGCGAGATCGTTGGGAGACACCCGGCGTGGGCCTTCGAGCTCGACAATGCGCACGCCGCTCCACGTCTGCTGGAGAAGGTCGGCCGCAACTCGCCCGACGTCTGCGGTAGCGACCATCGGTACCGCCCTGTCGAGTGGCTGCAGGTAACTGGCGATAACACCATCGTCACGCGCAGACGCGACGTCCCATGCCGCGTTCTCCATGAACCAACCCGGCCGCAGGAATGTCACCGGCATCGGCATCTCGCGCAACGCCTGCTCCATCAACGTGCGCTGCGTGAGCAGATTGCTTTGCTGCGCCTGTGACCCGATCGTCGACAGGCAAACCACTTTTCCGGGCCTTGCCTTCACAATCGCTGCCGACACGGCGTCGATCACCGCCCGCGCCTCGGGAAATCCAGGCTCAGGATCGAACTCGGAAGGCGGCAGGATGAAAGCACCTTTTGCGCCTTCAAACGCCGCGGTAAGCGACGCAGCGTCTTCCATGCGCGCCGTCACGAGTTCGCAGCCGCGCTCTGCCCACGGACCTGCTCGTGTGACGTCGCGCACAACGGCACGCACCGGTTGACCTGCCGCCAGAAGCCGGCGGGCAACTGCGCCGCCGACCTTGCCCGTGATTCCAGTAATCGCAAACATTGCTCATTCTCCTTACATAGGTAAATAAAGTTGCGCTGCGCGGAAGCAGCGGCCGCTTGGCGTTCAGGCTCGCTGCAGTCCGTCGTAAAACGCCCGTTCGAACTGCCCGTAGAGATTCACGACGCGGGCATCGTAGAAAGGCAGCATCTGTGTAAAAAGCGATCCTGCGACGCGCTTGACGGGATCGACCCAGAAGTACGTGTTCAGCAGCCCGGCCCAGCTCGCGCTGCCTGCGCTGCGTCCATGCGGCCCGGGTTGCGTGTTGAGGTCAAACGACAATCCCCACTTGTGCGCCGCTCCCGGGAACTGATCAAAACTGTTCGACCACGACGGTTGAGCCGTTTCCATTTCAGTAACCTGCAGATCACCGATGTGGTTACGGAACATCATCGCGACTGTGTCAGCACGCAGCACCCGCTCGCCGCGATAAATGCCGCTGTTCAACAGCATCTGGAGGAACGCCATATAGTCGCGCGGCGTACTGAAAAGTCCACCACCCCCCATGAAGAACTCAGGTCGCTGGTTGATCTCAAACGGCTCTGGCACCAGCGATCCGTCTACCTGACGCCTGTGCATGGTGGCAACGCGCTGTTTCTGTGCGCTGCCGATCAGGAAGCCTGTGTTACGCATGCCCAGCGGTTCGAAGATGTGTTCGCGGAAGTAAACCTCCAGCGACTGGTCCGTCACCGCTTCGACCAGCTTGCCGATCCAGTCCATGCTGATGCCGTACTCCCACCGTTCACCTGGCTCGAATTCGATCGGCGCCGAGAATGCGCCGTTCATCGAGTAGCCGATATCGGGCATGCCCGTCGCCTTCTCGTATTGGCTGAGCCTGTCGCTCCAGATGCTGTATGTGAAACCAGAGGTATGCGTCAGCAGATGACGTACCGTGATCGCGTTGCGCGCGGGGCGCAGCTTTGGCTGCCCTGATGCGTCGAACCCGTCGAGAATTCGGGGGGCCTTCAACTGCGGGAGGAACTCGCCAGCCAATTGATCCAGTTGCAGCCTGCCCTGTTCGACGAGTTGCATGCATGCGGTGGCAGTAATCGCCTTGGTCATCGACAGAAGCCAGAAGATTGTGTCAGGGTCGATGGCCTCCCGGCTATGAACATTCGACCGACCGCGCGCTCCCTCGTACACTAGCCCACGGTCCGTTGCACCCATGGCGACAACGCCCGCTACCGTGCCGTCGTCGACGGCCCTTTGCAGGCATTGATCGATTGGTGTGTAGGCGGGGTGATGGATCAGCGTCGCGTCTCCTGCCGAACGGAGTGCCGCTGCATGTGTATTACGGCTTGCGACCCCGCCAAGCGTCGCGACGGCTAGCAGGCTCGACGCACCTTTTAGAAGGTGACGACGATTCAGTCGAGCAGTCATTTTTCGCTCCTATGCAAATGAATGATGTTTCGGTGAGGTGCATTCTGCGGAAATGCCGCTCGAAACAAAATGACATTGATAGCATTAGATAAGTGACACCTAGTCACTAATGAGGCATGATTGAACTCCGCATGCGGCATGGCCGTCCGGTGCGAAGACGCTGTGCTGTTGTTAAGCCGATCGCTTGCGATCCACCACCCTTACTACACGACCATGAAATCCAGTAGCGAGAAGCTCTCCGGTGGCATTAGCGTGTTCGCTGCGGTAGTCGATGCAGGCACGTTTGCCGCCGCTTCGGAAGTATTGGGAATGTCGCCGCCAGGCGTCAGTCGGGCGATTGCGCGGCTGGAAAAGAAACTGAAGATTCGGCTCTTCAACCGAACGACACGGTCCGTCTCGCTGACAGAAGAAGGCCGCCGCTTTTATGAGCAGGTCATGCCCCACCTGACAGGGCTGGAGGAAGCAGCCGCGGCGGCGGCAGGTGGCGCGTCGGTTGTGCGCGGAAAGCTGAGAGTCAATCTGGACCCGGTCTTCTACCGGACCATTCTCGGACAACGGCTCGATGAGTTCATGGACACGCACCCCGAACTCGAAATCGAGTTCATTGCTCGGGACAGTCTGGGCGACCTCGTCCTGGACGGCTTCGACCTCGCACTACGATTCGGCGAACCCAGAACATCCACCCTGGTCGCGCGAAAACTGCTCGATAGTGGCATTGTGACGGTCGCGGCGCCGTCGTATATCGCCCGTTGGGGATGCCCGGCCAAACCTGAAGAACTTGAAAGCGGAAACCATCGATGCCTTGAATTTCGCAATCCGGAGACGGGCAAGCCGTTCCCCTGGGAATTCCATCGCAGGCGAAAACGCATTTTGGTCGAAACCCGAGGTCGCCTCACGGTCAACGATCCTGGCGCGCTTCTCAATGCATGCCTCGCCGGATCAGGGATTGCACAGATGCTGCTGCTTGGTGCCGAGTATCTGATTGCCGAGGGCCGATTGGTCAATCTATTTCCGGAATGGACCGATGAGCGGTATCCCTTTTACGCCTACTACCCGTCGCGGCATCACATGCCGGCAAAGACGAGGGCTTTTCTCGACTTTGTTATCGAACTGACCAGCAATAGCTGCCGCGTCAGCACGAGCTAGTGCTGACGCGGCGAAGTGGCGAGGGGGGTCAGTCGGCCGGTTACCAATCGTCAGCCGTCGTCCGTGTCTATGCCGCGACCGTCAACTATTGGCCGCACTCCACCCGATGATGCCGGCTCGACGTTGGTCGTCGCGGAGAGGTCGCAGACCGACCCAAAAGCGACTTCAGATTTCTCGAAAGCAGACGTTCCGATAGCCGGAGTGGTGGCAACCTCCCATACAGCGGCTGGCCATGGCCGCATAGCGCTCCTGCTTCTGCCAATCGACATAAATGGGGGATTACACCCCAACAGCTTGAGCCGTCGATGAGCGTGCCGTGATCAAGGACGACGCTCACCTGCGACTTGGGCGACGGAGCCGATTGGGCTCACATGCTGGTGGCGATTATCAGCGCCGCCAGCTCCGGAAAAAAATCTTCGAGCCTTCGACACGCCGATCTCCATTTTTGGAGCGAGATGCTTGGCAGATGCCTACCTCTGATGGCCCGCTGGGTATGACTCCTCTAGTGCGATGGAGCCCGTCTCAAGAAGGGACTTCAGGTTGGAGATGACTTTCGGCCAGCCGCCGGATACGGCTTCAATGAGCTTCGAGGACTCGCGCTCGGCGGTATGGGTAATCGAGAGTTTGACCGCAGTTCCTGCGGCTTCCAGTTCCATCGTGCAGAGCGATGCTCCTTCGGCCTTAAGCTCGGGCTTGTTCTCGTGCTGCCAGCGAATCACTAGACGTCGCGGTGCCTTGGCCTCGACGATCTCTCCGGCGTCGAATACTTGGCCATCGCCGGACACCAGCTTCCATGGAGATCCCGACGTCCAGTCGCTTTCGCAGTGCATCCCGAACCAATATTGCTTCATGAATTCCGCATCAGTTAGTGCAGACCACAACTCCTCCGGCGTGGTGCGGATGTAAGTCACGTAGACAAAGGTGGATTTAGTCATCGCTTTTCTCCAGTCGTCGTTTCAAATTGCTCAGCGCCTTGAGGCGTGGCTTCTCAAACTTGGCTATCCAGCGCTCGTAAATCTCCTGCAGCGGCACAGGGTTGAGAAAGTGCAGCTTCTCGCGGCCGCGCCACAGGATGACCACCAGGTTCGCCGCTTCCAGGATGCCCAAGTGCTGCGTTACGCCCTGCCGCGTCATGTCTAGGTGCTCACATAGCTCATTAAGGGTGCGGCCGTCGTGAGCGTGCAGCAAGTCCAGCAGCTTGCGCCGGCTGGGATCAGCGAGGGCTTTGAACAGCAGGTCGGTGTCATCGAGGCGCTCGGCCATAATAGGTACACGCAAGCAATCTATTGCATGAATAATAGGCAAGTAATAACTTGCATGTCAACCCAAATCGAGACCACTCTGCCAATGAGGCCGCCGTGCATGGCGGCTTTTTGTAGATCGGGCAAATCGGACGTATAGCAAGCAATGGGCCGAAGCCCGCTTCTCAGCCAGACCCGCCGTTACGATTTACTTGCGGCGGGCGGCCTGAGCAATCAGCGCGGGCGTGAACCTGGCCACCCGAAACCCGCCATTCACGTCGACTAAGCATCAGTGGCGGTTTCCCATGCGGTGGAGCAGCCGCTCAGGTCCATTTGCGCCACA
This sequence comes from Bordetella sp., assembly GCF_051960075.1. Lineage (GTDB taxonomy): Bacteria > Pseudomonadota > Gammaproteobacteria > Burkholderiales > Burkholderiaceae_B > Bordetella. Next base: position 19,295 of record NZ_JBQCER010000018.1, on the reverse strand, counting down.
CAATTGCCATAGAAACCCAAAGATTTACGTCGGCACATTTGACTCGCTTGCAGACAACGCTTTTTACAAGTCGATAGCCGACGACACCACTAACGCAGAAAAACAGACGCCATGACGCCATCTATGCCGCCGGCCCAGACACGATCAGCCCGTCCTTGGAAGTCATGCATCGCGCCCTGATGAGTTCCGCCACGCGCTGCGCCTGATCGCGCCTGAGCGGGTTCTGCGTCACGTACAGAAAAGTCAGCTCGCGCGAGATGGCCCGCAATCCATCGGCGACCGGGCAAATCGCAAGCTCTCCGCGCGCGATGTACGGAGAAACCAGGCGGAGCGACTCCAGGGCGACTCCGCTGCCGTCCAGCAGTGATGAGATCACGTGCGCAGTGCGGTTGAAATGCAGTCTTTTCGTTGACGTCGCCACGATCCTGTTCAAGGTCAGCCAGTTGTCCCACGATACCGGCGCGGCATCGTTCACAAGCAGCGGAATTGTCGAGAAATCCTTGACGTGCGTCAGCCTGGCGGCGACATCCGGCCGGCTGACGGGCGTGTACACATCCACTCCCAGGCTTTCCAGATCGGCATGCTGCGGCGCATGCTTGCCATACAGCACCGCGACGTCAAAATTTCTGAAGGACGACGAGCCGGGAATTTCCTCGGAGATAAGCCGGATCTCCGACGCTTCGAGCGAAAGCAATTCGTGAATGACGGGAGTCAGCAGCCCCAGTATTGCCGGTGGGCTGATGATCGAGATCGGCGCAGGGTGGCTCGGCCGCACGGATTCCAGTCCGGCACGCATGTGCTCGATGCCGATCTCGACCTCGCGCAGCAGCCTGCCGCCCTCCTCGCTCAAAAGAACGCGATTGCCCAACCGTTCGAACAGCCGGCATCCAAGTCGATCCTCCAGCTTTCGGATCGACTGGCTGACGGCGCTGGTCGTCAACGACAGCGCGATCGCCGCCTGACGGAACGACTGAAGTCTTCCTGCCTCGGCGAACACCTCCAGGCTGCTCAAAGGAACGAGAAGTCGAACCATGGCGTACGCTTTTTAGAAAATAAGATTAAGTACCACTAAACCTCAGGTTTAAATTTACGCGATTTACAGGAATGGGATGCCCTCTTAAGGTTTAACCATAATTAATATTTCCAAAACCCGACATGACAACTCCCAACTCCTCTCTGCCGGTCAGCGTCGTAACGGGCGCGGCGCGCGGCATCGGGCTCGCCACCATTCGATGGTTTCTGGCTCACGGCCACCGGGTGGCCATGCTCGACATCGATGCCGAAGAACTCGCAAAAGCCGCACGCGAATATCAAGGCGACCCGCGCGTGCTCGCGCTGCCCTGCGACGTGTCGAACCCCGAGCAAGTGCAAGCGACCATGGCGCAGATCGAATCGCACTTCGGCCGCATCGATGCCCTGGTGAACAATGCCGGCGTTGCGGTGTTCAAGACGGTGGGCACGACCTCGTTCGAAGAGTGGCGCTACGTGATGGCGACAAACCTGGACGGCGCCTTTCTTTGCTCGCAAGCCTGCGTACCGGCGATGTTGAAGAACGGCGGCGGGTCGATCGTCAACGTCGCGTCGATCTCGGGATTGCGCGCCAGCACCTTGCGCGTCGCCTACGGCACCAGCAAGGCCGCGCTCATCCACCTTACCCGCCAGCAGGCGGTCGAATTCGGAACCATGGGAATCCGGGTCAACGCCATCGCGCCGGGACCTGTCGAGACCGAGATGGCCAAGCAAGTGCATTCGGCGGCGATCCGGGCCGACTATCACGACAGTATTCCGCTCGGCCGCTATGGCACCATGGAAGAAATCGCGTCGGCAATTGGCTATTTGTGCACATCGGAAGCCAGCTATGTGAATGGCCAGGTGCTCGCCGTCGACGGCGGATTCGATGCAGCGGGCGTCGGGTTGCCGACCCTGCGCCGTGAAGCCGGTAGCCGCCACATGTTTTGAAGGCTTCCCGAAGCCGCTCATCCGTTACGCGACGGGCCCGATCAGCCGGCTTCGACTTTCCATTGCCCGCGCCCGCGGGTGATGTTGGCCACGGCCTGCTCCAGCTCTGCCAGTTGCGTGCGCGGCACTTCCAGCGCGAGCACCGCGCCATGCTCGTCGAAATGCTCTTCGCGCACCGCCACCCCCATGCCCGCCAGGCGGGCGCGCAACATGGCCAGTTCGGCGAAGTCGCAGCGGCAATGCGCCACGGCGGTGTCGATCAACGCAACCCGTTCGCCCAGCCGCAGGCAATTGGCCGCGCAGCCGCCGTAGGCGCGCACCAGGCCGCCCGCCCCCAGCTTGATGCCGCCGTACCAGCGCACCACCAGCACCGCCACGCGATCGAGTCCCTGGCCGTCGATGGCGCGCAAAATGGGTTGACCCGCCGTGCCGCCCGGCTCGCCGTCGTCGTTGAAGCGGTATTCGTTGCCGATGCGGTAGGCCCAGCAATTGTGCGTGGCGGCCGGGTCCCCATGACGCGCGAACAAGGCCATGGCCTCGGCCACCGACGACGCCGGCCCGGCATAGGCGAGGAAGCGGCTTTTCTTGATGTCTTCCTCGTGCGAGCAAAGCGCGGCCAGCGTATGCGTCATGCTTGCCCCGCCACCTGGTGCAGAATGCCGATGAACTCGCTCATCGACCGGGACGGCACTTCGCCCTTGCGCGTGATCACGCCGTAGTCGGGCATCGTGTCCTGGATGGGCACGGGGATGCGGCCCAGCAGCCCTTTGTCCACATATTTCTCGACGATGGCCTGCGGCTGCATCGACAGCATGGGCGTGGCCTGCAGCAGTTCGAAGGCCGAGAAAAACGACGGCGTCTCGACCGTTCCCGGCGGCACCACCAGACCGGCGGAGGCGAAGGTTTCCTCGAACAACTGGCGCAGCGCCGTGCCGGTCGGGTACAGAATCCAGGGCCAATCCACCAGCGCGCCCAGATCCGGGCCTGCCCGATCGGCCAGCAACGGGTGATGCGCGCCGGCGACGATCCAGACCGTCTCGCCCGCGAGCGTTTCGTAGTCGTAGAGCGATTGATGCCGCGTCTGGGTGAAGCGCCCTAGCATGATGTCGAGTTTTTTCTCTTCCAGCCAGACGATGAGCTGGTCGCTGCTCTGCTCGAGCACCTTCACCACCAGCAGGGGCCGCAGCCGGTGGATCTCCTGGATCGCCTCGGTCATCAGACGCGCCGCCGAGCCGGAGATCGCCCCGACCGTGAGGTGCCCGTGGCCGCCGCGTTTGAGCGTCTCGAACTCGCTTACGAAGCGGCTGCCCTCGACCATGGTGGCCCGGGCATAGCGCAGCACGAACAGCCCAAGATCGGACGGACGCATATCGCGCGGCAGGCGCTCGAACAGGCGCGCGCCGAAGATCGCCTCGATGTCCGCCAGGATCTTGGTGGCTGCCGGCTGGGTGACGTGCATCTGCTCGGCGGTGAGGCGCAGGTTGCGCACGCGGCCCAGGATGTCCAGAAACTGCAAGTGCCGAAAGCGCAGGGACGCGCACACCTGCGCCCACGATGACGCGGCGCTCTTTTCCGTCATGGCTGCCTTCCCGACTCATAACAAACAGGAATGGAATTTAGCAAATATTTGATTGGATTTTGATGAGTACCCCTCCTACAGTGCGGCAAACATCAAACACAACAAGCTGGAGACAAACCATGGCAAGTTCCTTGCCCCTGGCCGCCGCGCAAACGCTGCCCGCCGATCTGTATGCGGGAACGCTGGTGGGCCGCGCCTGGCTGCCCGAGCAGTCCGGCATGCCGGCGGGCCCGGCCGTCGTGGCCTTGCGCGCCGACGGCGTCTACGACATCAGCGCGGCCGCGCCCACCCTGACCGATCTGCTGGAATCGGCCGATCCGGTGGCGCTCGCGCGGCAGACGCCGGGCCGGCGCATCGGCGCATTGGATGAACTGCTGGCCAACAGCGCGGCCGGCCCGCTCGACCGCGGCCGCCCCTGGCTGCTCGCGCCTTGCGATCTGCAGGTCATCAAGGCAGCGGGCGTGACCTTTGCCGCGAGCATGATCGAGCGCGTGATCGAAGAGCGCGCCAAGGGCGACCCCGCGGGCGCGGCGCGCATTCGCGAACACATTCTGAGCCACATCGGCAACCTGGCCGACATCGAGCCCGGCACCGAACAGGCCGCCGAACTGAAGCACCTGCTGATCCACCAGGACCTCTGGTCGCAATACCTGGAGGTGGGCATCGGCCCCGACGCCGAGATCTTCACCAAGGCTCCGGTGCTGTCGGCACTGGGCACGGGCGCCGACATCGGCCTGCACCCGGGATCCGACTGGAACAACCCCGAGCCCGAGGTCGTGCTGTCGGTCAACAGCCGCGGCGAGGTGCGGGGCGCGATGCTGGGCAACGACGTCAATCTGCGCGACTTCGAAGGCCGCAGCGCCCTGCTGCTGAGCAAGGCCAAGGACAACAACGGCTCGTGCGCGCTCGGTCCGTTTTTGCGCCTGTTCGACCACACCTTCGGCCTGGACGACGTGCGCAAAGAGGTCGTGCATCTGCGCGTCGAGGGCGAAGACGGTTTCGTGCTCGAAGGCACCAGTTCGATGGACCAGATCACGCGCGACCCCCTGGACCTGGTGCGCCAGACGCTGAACGCGAACCATCAATACCCCGATGGCTTCGTGCTCTTTCTGGGCACCTTGTTCGCGCCGATCCAGGACCGCGGCGCCCCCGGGGCCGGCTTCACCCATCACGACGACGATCGGGTGCGCATCGCCAGCGTCAGATTGGGCTCGCTCGAAAACCGCGTCAGACGCAGCGACCGGATTGCCCCCTGGTCGTTCGGACTGCGCGCCCTCATGGCCAACCTGGCCGAACGCGGACTGCTGTAAATCCCCACATAACAAAGCAAAGGAGACAACATCATGACGAACACACGAGGCGCCGTTCCGGCCGCACGCTGGTGGCGGATCATCCCGCCCGCCATTCTGGTCTACATCTTTTCTTTCATGGACCGCACCAACATCGGCTTTGCGATGGCCGGCGGCATGAACGAAGCGCTGCACATCACGCCCTGGCTGTCCGGCCTTGCGGCGGGCATTTTTTTCATCGGCTATGTGTTGCTGCAAATGCCGGGCGGCCATCTGGCCGAGCATCGCAGCGCCAAGAACTTCATCGGCCTGTCGATCCTGGCCTGGGGCGGCCTGTCCATTCTGTGCGGCTTCGTGCAGGACTCGACCCAGCTGATCGTGGTGCGCTTTCTGATCGGCGTGGCCGAAGGCGGCGTCTGGCCGGCCATCTTCGTCATCCTGACCCACTGGTTCCCGAACGAAGAGCGCGGCCGCGCCAATTCGTACTTCGTCATGAACATCGCCATCGCGTCCATCCTCACCGGACCGCTCTCGGGCTGGATCATCAGCCAATGGGGCTGGCGCTCCGTATTTATCGCCGAAGGCGTTCTGTCGCTGCTGCTCATCCTGATCTGGTATCCCCTGATCAGCGATACGCCCGACCAGGCCAAGTGGATCTCGCGCGAAGAGCGCGACTACCTGAACGCCACGCTCGCCGACGAACAGCGCCAATTGCAGACCCGAAGCGTCAAGCCCTCGTACGGCGTCATGCTGCGCGACGGCAATCTGTGGAAGCTCGTCCTGGTGTATTTCTGCTACCAGACCGGCATCTACGGTTTTTCGCTGTGGCTGCCCACGCTGCTGCAGAACCTGACCAAATCCGGCATGACCGAGGTCGGCCTGCTGTCGATGTTCCCCTATATCGCCATGCTCGTGGGCCTGTACTACTTCGGCCGGCGCTCGGACACCAGCGGCAACCGGCGCCGCTACGTGGCCCAGCCCATCATCGGGTTCGCCGTCTGCTTCCTGCTCTCTACGCTGCTCAAAGAAAACGTGTGGGTTTCGTTCGCCCTGCTGGTGGCCTGCGGCATCTTCATGCAATCGGCCTCGCCGATCTTCTGGACCATTCCGCCCATGCTGTTCCCGGCGGAAGTGGCCGGCGGCGCGCGCGGCTTCATCAATGCCCTGGGCAATCTGGGCGGATTTCTCGGCCCCTTTGCGGTAGGCTGGCTGCACTCGGCCTTCAACAGCTATGCGGCCGGCATCTACTTCCTGGTGGCCATGCTGCTGATCGGCTTCCTGCTGACCTTGAGCCTGCCGAAAAAGACCGCGGGCCCGGCCTGATCCGGCCCGTTCGAATCCGAGGGCGACACGAATGTCCAGACAACCCAAGAAACCCTTCCGCTCGCGCGAGTGGTTCGCCGCGCCGCACCGCTCCGACATGGCCGCGCTGTATCTCGAGCGCTTCATGAACTACGGACTGACGCCGCAGGAGCTGCGCTCGGGCCGACCCATCATCGGCATCGCGCAGACCGGCAGCGACCTGTCGCCCTGCAACCGCATCCACCTGGAGCTGGCCCAGCGCACGCGCGACGGCATACGCGATGCCGGCGGCATTCCCATCGAGTTTCCCGTCCATCCCATCTTCGAAAACTGCCGCCGCCCCACGGCCGCGCTGGACCGCAACCTGGCCTATCTGGGCCTGGTTGAGGTGCTCTACGGCTACCCCATCGACGCCGTCGTGCTCACCACCGGCTGCGACAAGACCACGCCGGCCTGCGTCATGGCGGCCTCCACCGTCGACATACCCGCCATCGTGCTGTCGGGCGGCCCCATGCTCGACGGCTGGCATGAAGGCGAGCTGGCCGGTTCGGGCACGGTCATCTGGAAAAGCCGGCGCAAGCTGGCCGCCGGAGAAATCGACGAAGACGAGTTTCTCAAACGCGCCTGCGACAGCGCCCCGTCCGCGGGCCACTGCAACACCATGGGCACGGCCTCGACCATGAACGCCGTGGCCGAGGCGCTGGGCCTGTCGCTGACCGGCTGCGCCGCCATTCCCGCCCCGTACCGCGAGCGCGGGCAGATGGCCTATGAGACGGGCCGGCGCATCGTCGAGATGGCCTACGACGATCTACGCCCTTCGCAGATCCTCACGCGCGAGAGCTTTCTCAACGCGCTGTCGGTGGTTGCGTGCGCGGGCGGTTCGAGCAACGCGCAAGTGCACATCATGGCCATGGCCCGGCATGCCGGCGTCAAGCTCGTTCCGGACGACTGGAGCGCGCATGCCTACGATCTGCCGCTGCTGGTCAATATGCAGCCGGCCGGCAAATACCTGGGCGAGCGGTTCTTTCGGGCGGGCGGCGTGCCCGCCGTGATGTGGGAGCTGCACAATGCAGGCAAGCTGCAGGGCGGCTGCCTGACCGTCACCGGCAAGACCATGGCCGAGAACCTGCAGGGGCGCGCGTCGCGCGACCGCGACGTCATCTGGCCCTATGCCGAACCCATGATGGAAAAAGCCGGCTTTCTGGGGCTGAGCGGCAATCTTTTCGACTTCGGCATCATGAAGACCTCGGTGATTTCCGAGAACTTTCGCAAGCAGTACCTGAGCCGCCCGGGCCAGGAAGGCATCTTCGAGGCGCGCGCCGTGGTGTTCGACGGCTCGGACGACTATCACAACCGCATCAACGACCCTGCGCTGGGCATCGACGAATCGTGCATTCTGGTCATGCGCGGCGCGGGCCCCCTGGGCTGGCCCGGCTCGGCCGAGGTCGTCAATATGCAGCCGCCCGACGCCCTGATCCAGCGCGGCATCACCACCCTGCCCACGCTGGGCGACGGCCGGCAATCGGGCACGTCAGACAGTCCGTCGATTTTGAACGTGTCGCCCGAAAGCGCCGCGGGCGGCGGCCTGTCGTGGCTGCAGACCGGCGACGTCATCCGCATCGACCTGAACGCGGGGTCTTGCAATGCGCTGGTCAGCGACGCGGAAATCGCGCGGCGCAAGCAAACGCTGCCGCCGCCGCCCATCCCGGCGAGCCACTCGCCGTGGGAAGAGCTGTTCCGCGAAAAAACCGGCCAGTTGTCCGAGGGCGCCACGCTGGAGTTTGCGCTGAAGTATCGCGCCATTGCGCAGAAAACGCCGCGGCACAACCATTGACGTTGCCGCAACGCGCGTGCCCGACGCCTCGTCACCCGTGGCAGTCGGGCACGCTCTGGTCCAGATAGACATCGAACGCGACGTTGCGCGCCCATTGCGCGGTCATCTTGCGCCAGGCTCCCTCGCCGCGCCAATGCCGCATCTCGCCGGCCAGCCAGCCTGCCTCGGGCTGGCCTCGCAGCAGCCACACATGCGCCGCCGCGGATTCTTCCAGGGGCAGCGTGGCCGCGTATTTTTTCCACTCGGGATAGCCCATCAGCGGCGTCCAGACCGTGTCGTCGACCAGCCCCAGATCGCACTGCCCTTCGCGCACCGCGACCAGGGCATCGGACGGCACGCGATAGAGGCGCACCTTGGCGCCCCAGCGCCGGGCCAGCGCCTGCGCCGCCGCCGCGGCATCGGACATGCACGCCGTATGGCCGGCCACATCGGACCAGCGGCGCATCGCCGTGTCGTCGCGGATCACGGCCTGCGGGCGCGTCGCATAGCCGGTCGGCACGCGCTCGATGCCTGACGGCGGCGCCGCGTCGGCCGCTGTGTCGGCCTCATCGGCCAGCACGAGATCGACCGCCCCGCTCGCCAGCAGCGCCGGCGCCTGCGCCGCATCGACCTGCCTGAGCACGACCGGCAGGCCCAGGCGTCTGGCCAGGCGCTGCGCCATCTGCGGATCCAGCCGCTCGGGGGTGCGCACCTTGGCGCCGGCCGCCTGCGGCGGCGCCAGATAAGGCACGCCCACGATCAGCTGGCCGCGCTGCCGCGCCGCGGAAAACAGCGTCTTGACGTCCACGGGCCGCAGCGCCTGCGCGCCAGCCGCCGCCAGCAATGCCAGCGCGATGAGCGGGACGGCGAGGCGCAACGGCCGCAGCCGGATCCAGGAAATAACGCGCATGACTCAGACGTATTGATAGCGCAGCAAACGATGCTTGAGTCTTTCGAGCACCAACTGATCGATCAGCGCCGCCAGAATGGCGATGACCAGAATGTTGCTCATCACGCCGGCCATGTCGGCGATCTCGCCCGAATACGCCAGCGAGCGGCCCAGCCCCTTGCCGAAACCCACCAGCATCTCGGCCGAGATCAGCGCGCGCCAGGCATTGCCGAAGGCCAGCTGCGCGCCGGTGATGAGCTCGGGCATGACGGCGGGCAGATAGACGCGCCTGACCATGCCCCAGGCGGTGGCGCCCATCACGCGCGCGGCCGACACATGCACGCGCTGCACCGATTCGGTGGCGTTGAGCACGCTCAGCGCGGCCGGAAAGAACGCCGACATGGCCACCACCGCGATGATGGGCGTGTTGCCGAAGCCCATGACGATGAGAAACAGCGGCACCCAGGCGATCGAGGGAATCGCCTGCAGAATGACGATGGCGCTGCGCAGCACCTCGCGCAAAAAAGACAGCGTGGCCGCCACCAGGCCAAAGCCGATGCCGGCCAGCAAGGCCAGGCTGTAGCCCGCCCCCAGGCGCCCCAGCGTGCCGACCAGGCTCTGGTGAAACGCCGGCTTGCCCAAATCATGGCCCAGCCGTTCCAGCACGGCGGGCACGCCCGGCCTGAGAAACCCGGGCAGCGACCAGGCCGCCGCCTGCCACAGCAGCAAGATGAAGACGACGCCCAACACCGTGGCCAGGTGCTTGCGCAGCCCCGTCACGCGCGCGGTGTTCACAGATTGCGCGCCTTCTGCCAGGACAGATCCAGGATCTGGTTCACGTCGTACGGCTTGCCGTCGCGCGTCTTGAGCGAGCCCTGGGCCTGCATGATGTCGGCCAGCTCCTGCATGCGGGCCGTGTCCTTGCCGGTGAGCTTGGGCTGAAAGACCTGCGTGCGGATGGCCTCGGAGATCACCTGGTCGCGCGGCATGTCGCCGTGCTCGAGCGTCTTGAGCGTGGGCTCGGCGATGAAGTAGTGCGCGATCAGCTTGGCCGCCGCATCGGGCTGCCGCTGCAAGAGGCCGATGGCCTGGTTCTGCGCGTCCAGCGCCTTCCAGACTTCATCTTTGTGCTTGGCCAGCATGTCGCCCGAGGTGATCACCACCATGCACGGGAAGGGCCAGGACTTGCCGATCTGGTAGATCTGCTTGACCGGCGCCACCAGTTGCGCGATGCGGTCGTAAGGTTCGAACAGGAAGGCCGCGTCCACGCGCTTGCCCACCAGGGCCTGCACCGACACCGCCGGGCTCACGCCCATGATGTTGACGTCGCCTTCGTGCAGATGGGCCTGTTTATAGACCACGCCCTTGAGCACCACGTCGGCCGTGCTGCCTTCGGTCTGCGAGGCCAGCGTCTTGCCCTTCAGGTCGGCCAAATCTTTGATGCCGGAATCGTCGCGCACCACCAGCGAGTGATAGCCCTGCTGGGCGCCGCCCACCACCTTGATGTCCGCGCCCTTGGAGGCCCAGGTCACCGCGTTGGTAAAGCCCAGCACGCCGACATTGACCTGGCCGCCGACGATGGCCTTGATGAGATCGGTGCCCGACTTGAATTCGATCAGGTCGGTATCCAGGCCCGCCTTTTGATAGAAGCCGCCGTCCTGGGCCACGATGGCCGGCGCGTCGTCCATCACGCGCAGATAGCCCACGCGAAACTTGTCGGCCGCCGACGCCGGCGCGGCCGCCGCGGTCAGGGCTGCCGCGGTCAGCGTCAGGGAGAGCCAGTGTTTGAAAGTCATGATGATGTTTTCCATGGAAAGGCGATGGCGGCGGACGCATCGATGCGCCGGCCGAGAATCTGTGTTGGCAAGCGCCGGAATCCGGCGCCGGCGTCAGGCGGCCAGCGGCTGCCGCACGAGCTGGCGGCTGCCCACGTCGATGCCCAGCAGGCTGAGGATTGCGTGCTTCTCGTCGACCAGGTCGGACAGGTCGTGCGACTTTTCGCGGTGGGCCAGGTTGAACTCGCGCAGCACCCGCGCCGGGCGCGGGCTGAAGACCACGACGCGGTCGGCCAGGTAAAGCGCCTCGTCGACATCGTGCGTGACCAGCACCACCGAGGGCTTTTCTTCGCGAATCAGCTGGCGCAGCACATCTTGCAGCGACAGCCGCGTGAGCGCATCCAGCGCGCCGAAGGGCTCGTCCATGAGCAGGGTCTGCGGCTGGGCGATGAAGGCGCGGGCCAGCGCGGCGCGCTGGCGCATGCCGCCCGACACCTGATGAGGGTAATAGGCTTCGAAACCCTGCAGGCCCACGCGATCGAGCCAGCCGTCGGCCTGCTCGCGCGCGCGCGCCTTGGCTGTGCCCTGAAACTCCAGCGCCAGCGCCACGTTGTCGCGCAGCGTGAGCCAGGGGTAGAGAGCGTGTTCCTGAAAGACCAGCGTGCGGCTGGGGTTGGGGCCGGCGATGCGCTTGCCGTCGGCCAGCACCTGCCCCTGGTCGGGCTGCTCCAGCCCGGCGGCCAGGTGCAGCAGCGTGGATTTGCCGCAGCCCGAGGGGCCGACCAGGGCGGTCAGCTCGCCTGTCTTGAATTCGTGTGTAAAGCCGTCGACGACCTCGAGCGGGCCGAAGCTTTTCTGGACGTGGTCGAAGGTAAGGTTCATGAACGGCCGGCGGCCGCCAGGCCGCTCTCTGCAAAGAGGATAGGCCTGTGAGTCTATCCAGCCGTTATATGAATATGAACGAAGTTTTCATCATGCCCATATACCCCAAAGGAATAACAACCCGGGAATCTTATATCCTGGGGTCGAATAAACCCTCGCCCCCGCCGTGAGGCGTTCAGGCCGCCTGCCCCGTCAGGCGGCCGCGCCGCATCGCCTCCACCAGTGCGATGGCCGCCAGACAGCCGCACGCGGCCACCAGGTAGATCGCGGCATAGCCATGGTCTTTGGAGATATAGCCTGCCAAGGGGCCCGCCACCGACAACGCCACATCGAAAAAGACCGAGAACACGCCGATGGCCGCGCCGCGGCTGCCGGGCGATACCCGGGTCACCACCTCCACGCCCAGCGACGGGAACACCAGCGAGAAACCCATGCCGGTGAGCGCGGCGCCGGCCAGCGCCAGCGCGGGGTTGGGCGCCAGCCAGAGCAGCGCCAGGCCCAGCGCCTCGACCAGCAGCGATCCGACCGCGACCTTGAAGCCGCCGAAGCGCGGGATCCAGTTGCCCGAGATGAGGCGCACCAGGATCAGCGCGCAGCCGAACACGGTCAGCGCGCTGGCCGCGCCCTCCCAATGGCGGCTGGCGTAGTACAGGGTGACGAAGATCGTCAGCATGCCCATGCCCAGGGTACCCAGGCACAGCCCGCCACCAAAAGGCAGCACGCGCGCCACCACGCTGCGGTAGGCCATGCGTGCGCCGTGCTGCATGGGCGGAGCCGGACGCGACCACGAGATCGCCAGGCTGACGAGCCCCAGCCCCAGCACCGCGGCGCCGATGGCGCCGAAGCTCAGGTTGCCCACGACCAGCACGCCCAACGGCGCGCCCAGCGCCAGGCCGCCGTAGGTGGCCACGCCGTTCCAGGAAATGACGCGGGCCGTGTGCGTATTGCCCACCTGCAGCAGGCCCCAGGTGATGCCCGAGTTGGAGACCTGGCTTTCGCACAGGCCCAGCATGCAGCGCGACACCAGCAGCGCGCCCAGGCTGAAGGCCGGGCTGCGTTCGAAGGCATAGGCCATGAGCAGCAGCACGCCGCTGGCCGCGCCGACGACCTGCCCGCGCATCACCGAGCGCTTGGGCCCGATGGTGTCGGACAGCTTGCCCGCCGGCGCGCGCGTGATCAGCGTGGCAATGGACTGCATGCTCACCGCCAGGCCGGTCACCACCGGCCCGTAGCCCAGCACATCGTGCACATAGCCCGGCAGCACGGCCAGTTGCAGGCCGACCGCCAAATAGCAGAAAAACGTGAAGAGAACGCAGGGAACGATCCGCAGCGTGACTTTGAGCACGCTCTCGGGCGATTCCGGATGCACATGAGTGCTCATTGCCGCCGACTATCCTTGCCCGATCGCCGGGCTTACCATTGCGCCACGCTGGGCGAAGAAGCCCCGAATTTTATCTCAATGCCAGGGTAATCCCTTAGCTGATGTCACGAGGTTGGAACCGGATATGAAACGCACCCTGCTCGCCCTGGTCTTCGCCTGTGCTCCCCTGCTCGCCCACGCCGGCTGCGAGGACAATGTCGCCAAGTGGGTGCAACAGTTGCAGCCGGGCCGCGCGCTCGACGAAAACCGTACCGCCGTCTGCAAGGTGTGGCCGGCCAATACGGCGCTGACGATCGCCGCGCTGCCCCTGTCGCGTCCGGGCAATACCGACATTCAGGGCACCGACGATCTGGAAGTGCTCGTGGCCGACACGGCCACGGGCGCGGTCGTCGCGCACCGATACGAGAAAGCGGCGCTGCAGTTCGACGCCGTGGCGATCAGGGAGCTGGTCATCGACACCGCCCCCTATCAGCTCACGCCGCAGCAGCGCGCGTTCGGCATCCGCGTGGACTACGACAATATGTCGCGCGCCAGCCCTTACGAGGCCAAGGCGCTGAGCCTGTATGTAATGCAAGGATCGACGCTAAGCAAAGTGCTGGGCGGCCTGAACGTGAAGGAGTCGGGCGGCGAGTGGGACGAGAATTGCGCGGGAACCCTGCACGAGACCGTGCGCACCATTGCGATCGGCCCTGCGGACAAGAGCGGCTATGCGGCGCTGAAGGTGACGTCCAAAACGAATACGACCGTAAGCGCCCTGAAGGCCGGAAACTGCGTCGATCATACGAAGACGGCCAAGCCGTCGATCGCGACGCTGCAATATCGCGATGGGCATTATGAGGTGCCCAAGACTATGCGGTACAGCAATTGATCAGGCCTGTGCGCGTCGGTCAGCGCGATGGGTGTCCGACAGGGGTGGAGTCGACCTGTCGAAATGCGCCGCCGTCGTTCGTCGTATGAGGTAACCCCTTCAGGAGACTTCCATGCCCCGTTACATGATCCAAGTTCGCGCCACCGCCATGAGCGAGGCAGGCGACTTTCCCGATGATCCGACGCTCGTGCCGCGCATGATGGCCTTTCACGACGAGATGGCCAAGGCCGGCGTGCTGCTCGATGGCGCCGGCCTGCAGCCCAGCAGTCAGGGATTTCGCGTGCAGTACGACGCCGCCGGCCAGGTGAACATCATGGACGGCCCCTTCGCCGAGACCAAGGAACTGATCGCCGGCTATACGCTGATCGAGGTGCGATCCCGCGACGAAGCGCTGGCCTGGGCGCAGCGCTTTCCGGCGCCGTTCCCCGGCCAGCCATGCTGCATCGAGGTGCGCCCGCTGATGGGCGGCATCGATCTGCCGCCCGACGATGCCGAGCGCATCATCCGCGAACAACTGGCCGCCATCAAGCAGGGCGGATGACGCCTTCCATCGAAGCCGTCTGGCGCCTGGAAGCCAGGCGCCTTACCGGGGCCATGCTGCGCGCCGGCGCTGACCTGGCCCTGGCCGAAGACTGCGTGCAGGACGCGCTGGTGGCCGCGCTGCAACGCTGGCCGGCCGAGGGCTGGCCCCAACGGCCCGGCGCCTGGTTGATGACCGCCGCGAAGCACCGGCTGCTGGATCGGATGCGCCACGAGCAGATGGCGGCGCGGCAACAGCAGGCGCTGGGCGCCGATGCCGATGCGCTGGCGACCCACCTTGCACCTGACCCGCTGGACATCTTGTTGGCCGACGAAGCCGACGAGGTGGGCGACGACGCCTTGAAGCTGATGTTCATCGCCTGCCATCCCAAGCTGGCGCGCGAGGCGCAATGGGTGCTCACCTTGCGCCTGGTGGCCGGATTGACGGTGGCCGAAATCGCGCGCGCCCTGTTCGCCAAAGAAGCCACCATCGCGCAGCGCATCACGCGCGCCAAGGCACAACTGGCTGGAGAGCCCTTCGAACTACCGCCGGCATCCGCGCGCGCCGCGCGCCTGGACGCCGTCTGCACGGTGCTGTACCTGATGTTCAACGAAGGCTACGCCGCCACCAGCGGCGCCGAGTGGACGCGGCCGACCCTGTGCCTCGAAGCGCTGCGACTGGCGCGACACCTTGCCGCCCTGCTTCCGACAGACGCAGACGCACAGGCCCTGCTGGCGTTGATGGAGCTGCAAGCCTCGCGCTTGCCGGCACGCACCGATGGGCTGGGCCGTCCTGTGCTGTTGCTGGAGCAGGACCGGCGCCGCTGGGACCCCCTGCTGGTGCGCCGCGGCCTGGAGGCCTTGGCTCGCTGCCGCCGCCTGAATGCGCTGCGACCGCAGGGGCCGGGTCCCCTCGCCCTGCAGGCCGAGCTGGCGGCAGTGCATGCCCGCGCCAGCTCCGCTGCAGAGACCGACTGGCCTCAATTGCTGCGGCTTTACGACGCGCTGTTCGCGCTGCAACCCAGCCCGGTCGTTGCGCTCAACCGCGCCGTTGCGTTGAGCCATGCCAGCGGCCCGGCGCAGGCTCTTGGCCTGGTGGAGACGCTGCCGTTGACTGGCTATCCCTGGTGGGCCAGCGTGCGAGCCGACCTGCTGCAGCGCCTGGGTCGCGTCGAACAAGCGCGTGAAGCGCTGCGCCAAGCGATAGCCTGGACCGGCAACGAGCGCGAGCGCGCGCTGCTATTGGAGCGACTGGAGCGCATGTAGGCGAAGGGCCGGGCGGGTTCCGATGTTTCGGAGTCCATTAATTGGGGAATGTTGGCGGACGGCAAGTGGCTAGTTGCTGTTCGATATAGCCGGCAGTAATCGACCCGAAGTGGACGACGACTCGCATTCGTAGGTTGCTCGACACAGACCGTCATTCCCAAGTTCAGAAACCGATTCCGCTATGGCAATGGACGCATTGGCACGCCCGTCGCCTCAATGTCACGCGAAAGCTGACCCAAGGTAATGCCGGCAAATCTATTCAACAACGCTTGCTCGGCTTCACGCACCGTTGCCGAAAGACGCGCATTCACAGCCTGCTCAACGAGACACTGCGGATCGTCTTCAGAAACTAGATCGGAAAAAAGCGTCGGCTCCCCCGCACTGCGATAGACGTCGAGCAATGTCACGTCGTCCAGCGCCACGCTGAGCGCCCATCCGCCGCCATGGCCTTTCTCCGATTGGACATATCCGCTGTCACGCATCCCGGCAAGCAGTCTGCGTACGACGACAGGATTCGTCCGCAGCATCCCGGCGATCGCTTCGGACGTCAAGGGACGGCCAGCGTGCTGCATGTGCAGGAGCGCGTGCAGCACACGGGACAGTCGACTATCTGTTCTCATTCAGAACACCTATCTCGAAACATTTGAAGTTGCATGAATGATAGCATTCAACTTATCATGTAACTCCTAATGTTTCATGATGCGATGTCATATCGCCAGACCTGTATCTACTACCTAATCGGAAAAGCGCAGATGAAAGATTCCTACGAGGTCATAGTCGTTGGCGGTAGCTTCGCCGGCCTGTCAGCCGCAATGCAGCTTGCGCGTGCGCGGCGTGAAGTTCTATTAATCGATGCTGAGCGGCCGCGGAATCGATTTGCATTGCATGCTCACGGCTTTTTTGGTCAGGACGGCGTGCCGCCCGCCCAGGCTATCGCCACCGCCACCGCCCAATTGCTCAAATATCCAACGGTGACTCTGCTCAAGGGGGAAGCACGTAGGGCATCTCGCGAAGCGAACGGCTTTCGCGTCGAACTCGCTGACGGATTCCACGCCACGGCCGAACGGCTGATACTTGCTACCGGCGTCCGCGATAAGCTGCCGACTCTACCGGGTCTGGAAGCACGGTGGGGTGTCAGCGTGCTGCACTGCCCTTACTGTCATGGCTATGAAATTCGAGATCAACGGCTTGGCGTGCTTGCCACTCATCCACTTTCGATTCACCAAGCACTGTTGATTCCCGACTGGGGACCGACCACATGGTTCACGCAAGGAATCGTCGAGCCTAATGCAGAAGAAGCTGCGCTCCTGAGAGCGCGCGGCGTGCACATAGAACGCGAGCCGCTAGCCGAAATCGTGGGTGAAGCCCCCTCGATCGAGGGTGTGCGTCTGGTCGGCGGACGAACCATTCGAATCGATGCGTTATTTATAGCCACGCGCACAGAGATGGCTAGCGGCCTTGCGGAGCAGCTCGGTTGCGTTATCGACGAAGGGCCCCTCGGTCCCATGATTCGCGTCAGCGATTTCAAGGAGACAAGCGTACCGGGCGTCTTCGCGGCTGGAGATGCCTCGACCGCGATGACTAACGCGACGTTCGCGTCGGCGTCGGGTGTCGCGGCAGGTGTGGGTGCGCACCGATCGCTCATATTCACCACATGAGTCTCAATTGCGCGGCGGCTCTCGGGCGCAGAGAGTCGCCACTCGATTCGATACGAGGACATGTGCATAGGTCTGTTTCCAGCCGACTACTGCCCGATGTAGAAGGCTGTTTTCGACCGAGGGTGTGTGAAAACCCTTTGACGTCAACAGACCGATTTCGATAGAGTTTGGCATCTCGATTGCGGGAGTCGATATGCCTCGATTTATCGAAGGCCAGGACCGGCAGCAGGTAACGCTGATGTCTGAGTGTCTGGATGACTATATCGCTGACGAAAATCCGGTTCGAATAATCGACGCATTTGTCGACGAGCTGAACCTGGTGTCGCTAGGGTTCGATCGTGCGGCACCAGCCGCTACGGGCCGTCCGTCATATCACCCGGCCATCCTGCTGAAGATCTATATCTACGGCTACTTGAATCGAGTCCAATCCAGTCGCCGGCTAGAGCGCGAGTGCCAGCGCAATGTCGAGCTGATGTGGCTTACTGGCCGTCTGGCCCCGGATTTCAAGACCATCGCCGACTTCCGCCGCGACAATGGCGCCGGCATCCGCAACGTATGTCGGCGCTTCGTCGTGCTGTGCCGCGACCTCAAGCTGTTCAGCCAAGCCCTTGTAGCGATCGATGGCAGCAAGTTCAAGGCAGTCAACACCCGAGACAAGAACTTCACGGTCGGCAAGATCGACAAACGTCAGCAGCAGATCGAAGAGAGTATCCATCGGTATTTAGTTGCGCTCGATACGGCAGATCGGACGCAACCCGCAGAGTTCGAGGCCAGGACCAATCGGCTCAAAGACAAGATCGAGCGACTGCGCCAGCAAATGCACGTGCTCGATGAAGTCAAGGAGAAGCTCAAGGATCACCCTGATGGTCAGTTGTCGATGACTGATCCCGATGCGCGATCAATGGCTACCAGTGGTCGGGGCTCCGGGATGGTCGGCTACAACGTGCAGATGGCGGTCGAGGCAAAACACCATCTGATCGTTGCACACGAAGTGACGAACCGCGGACATGACCGGGACTCTCTAGCCCCCATGGCACAGGCCGCACGCGAAGCGATGGGCAAGAAGAATCTGCGCGCGATTGCCGATCGTGGTTACTACAGTGGGCTGCAGATCAAAGCATGCGCCGAGGCAGGTGTTGCCGCCATCCTGCCAAAGCCCACGACCTCCAATGCCAAAGCCGAGGGCCGCTTCGACCGCTCGGACTTCATCTACCTTGCGCAAGAGGATGAGTACCAATGCCCCGCAGGTCAGCGGGCGATCTATCGCTTTACCCGCGAAGAGAATGGCCTGCAATTACGGCGTTACTGGAGTAGCGCCTGCCCGCAATGCCCGATGAAGGCGCGATGCACACCTAGTCCATACCGCCGAATCAGTCGATGGGAACACGAAACCGTACTCGAAGCTGCGCAGCGTCATCTGGATAGAATGCCTGACGCCATGGCGGTACGACGGCGCACAGTGGAACACGTGTTTGGCACATTCAAGCATTGGATGGGCTATACCCACTTCCTGACCCGTCGCTTAGGTAACGTGAGCACGGAGATGAGCCTGAACGTGCTGGCCTACAACCTGCGGCGGGTAATGACCATCCTCGGCTTTGAGCAGACAATGAAAGCGATGCGGCTGATGGGCGGATGAGCCCTTTTATGCCCTTATGGCGCATCCCAATGCCTAATCAAACGGCGCTCAGACCGACCAGGGCCGATTCCAGGCCGAAATTCGACCAAAAATATTAGGCTTGCTGCAAGGGAAGGGCACTAAATGCATTGCGTCCGCCTATGGCAAAACGTGTTTCCACACGGCCTCGACCCAAAGCCGTCAGCTAGAATTCTCGAAAGCGGTCGTTCGGTATGAGGGAGTGTGCAGAATTTTGTGTAACCGGGTCATTGGCAGGAAATGGCCGCTCGTGGCCGCACTCCGACCGATGAGGCCGCCTCGACGCTTGTCGTCGCGGAAAGGTCGCTGTTCGACCTTGAAGGGATCCTCAGCTTTCTCGTTAGCGGACAGTCGCGAGGTTCGTTTGGCAGCCACCCGAACGGGCGCTTGAACCGGTGATCATGCGTTGCATCGTCAAAATGTTGTCCAAGTCTCCGAGCCGTCGAACGCGCACCCGT
>NZ_JBQCER010000017.1:0-7333 GCF_051960075.1 Bordetella sp. | reverse complement strand
CAGCTCGAGCTCGGCCGCGGTGTGCCGCCCCAGCTCGCCCACGGTATGAATGCCCAGTTCTTCCAGGCGGGCCTGCGTCACCTTGCCCACGCCCGGCACCTTGCGCACCGGCAGCTCGTGCAGAAAGGCCTGTACGCGCGCAGGCTTGATGACGAACAGGCCGTCGGGCTTGTTCCAGTCGGATGCGATCTTGGCCAGGAACTTGTTCGGCGCCACCCCCGCCGACGCCGTCAGCCCCGTTTCGTCGCGAATCTCGGCGCGGATGGCCTGCGCGACCTCGGTGGCCGAAGACAGCCCCCGCTTGTTGACCGTCACGTCCAGATAAGCCTCATCCAGAGAGAGCGGCTCGATGAGATCGGTATGCCGCGAGAAAATGGCGCGCACCTGGCGCGACACGGCGCGATAGCGCTCGAAATCGGGCGGCACGTAAACCGCCTGCGGGCAAAGCCGCCGCGCGCGCGCCGCCGACATGGCCGAGTGCACGCCGAAACGTCGGGCCTCGTACGAGGCCGCGCACACCACCGAGCGCGGCCCCGTCCACGCCACCACCACGGGCTGGCCGCGCAATTCGGGGCGATCGCGCTGTTCGACCGACGCGTAGAACGCGTCCATGTCGACATGCACGATTTTGCGTTCGGACGGAGCCAAGAGCCTTATTTTTTGACGTGGAACCAGGCGGTGGGATCGACGCCTTGCTGGGGCGGAATGTAGACGCTGCAAGACGGCGAGCTGAAATACACCGCGTCGTGCATGGCAACCATGGCCTTGGCGTCCCAAATGCTCCTGCCCCACATTTGCACATGCACCTTGGTGCGGTTCTCGCCGGCGGGACTGACTTCGACACGGGCCATTTCGCGGCTATCGACCAGGTTGGCCACCACGCGCATGGTGCCCTTGTGCGAGGCGGCGTCCAGGCCGCCCTCGACGTGATAGGCGCCGCTGCCCAGCAGGCACAGCTTGGCCTGGTCTACCGCCGATTGATATGCCTGCCCATAGGCCACCGGCGCTTCGAAGTCGCCGGCCAAGGAGGCGCCGCCCGGGCTCAGCCCGACCGCGCAGCCCGACAGCGCCGCCACGGCCAGCGCAGCGGCCGCGCACTTTGCTTGCTTGATCATGATTGCTCCTTATGCATCGTCTGGCATTATCCCGCATTCCGAACGTGCGCCTACACTCTCGCCTGGCAAATCGACCATTGCAGGAAACCTCCCCCTGCCCCCGCCCCCCTCCCACGAGCCGATACTCGCTTTGTCTCTGCGGCACAGGATCTACGCCGTCGCGGTGTCGTGTCTGGGCTGGGCGTTCGACCTCTTCGATCTGTTCATCCTGCTTTATGTGGCTCCCATTCTGGCCCACGTTTTCTTCGATTCGTCGCGCCAGATGCTGTCGCTCGCCGCGGTCTACGGCGCCTTCACGGCCACGCTGATCATGCGCCCGATCGGCGGCTATCTGTTCGGCCATTACTCCGATCGGCACGGCCGCAAGAACACCTTGGTCGTCGCCTCGGTCGGCGTGGGCATTTCCACTGCGCTCATGGGAGCCATTCCCGCGTATCAAACCATCGGCGCCGCCGCGCCTCTGGCTTTTTTGCTGCTGCGCCTGGTGCAGGGTATTTTCATGGGCGGCATGGTGGCGGCCACGCATACGCTGGGCACGGAGTCGATCGGCCCCGCACGCCGCGGCCTGGCCTCGGGCATCATCTCCGGCGGCGGATCCGGCATCGGCAAGCTTTTCGCCTCGTTCGTGTTCGTGCTGGTCAGCCTTGCGGTTCCCGGTCCCGACTTCGCGCGCTGGGGCTGGCGCATCATGTTCTTCTCGGGCCTGGCCAGCTCGCTGCTGGGCCTGTTCGTATTCACGCGGCTGCAGGAATCCCCCTTGTGGCTCGCGCTCGCCGCGCAAAAGCGCAACGCGCCGCCGCCCCGAGGCACACCGCTCGGCGCATTGCGCGGCGGCTACGTCGGCGTCACGCTCGGCTGCGTGCTGCTGACTCTCACCGGCGGCGGCCTGTCCTACCTGACCTCCGGCTACCTGCCCACCTTTCTCAAAATCGTCAATCGCCTGCCGTCCACCGAGCTGGGCCTGATCCTGAGCGGCTCGGCAGTCTGCGTGATGATCGCGTCGGTACTTTCGGGCGCCCTGAGCGACCGCCTCGGCCGGCGCAAAAGCATGTTTCTGTGCGGCGCCGTTTCCCTGCTCTGCATCGCGCCGCTGTACCTGGGCCTGGGCAGGGCCCAGTCGGTCGGCGCCATTGCCGCCTACGCGGTTGCGCTCAGCGCGATCGGCACGTTCTGCTACGCGCCGCTGCTGATCGTGCTGAACGAGCGCTTTCCCACCGAGATCCGCTCCACCGGTACCGCCGTGTCCTGGAACGTCGGTTTTGCCATCGGGGGCTCGATGCCCACGATCGTGTCGCTGTTCACCGGCGAGGCGGGCGCCCTGCCCACGACCCTGGCCGTCGCCTGCACGTTGACCAGCCTCGTATACCTGGCCGTGGTGACGTTCACGCCCGAGACCCGAGGCGCGATGCGCTAGGCGCGCCCGACGCCCTCCGACCTCGGCGCGCCGCCGGTTCGACACCGCATCGAGGCCTATGGCATCATCGAACGATGGCTACATTGAGGTTCCTGCTGGAACGCTCGCCCACCCCCCTGGGCGAGATGCTGGTCGTCACCGACGAGCAGGGCCTGCTGCGCGCGTTGGACTGGGGCGATCATGAAGCCGACATGCGCAAACTGCTGCGCACCCACTATCGAAGCGATGCGGTGGAGCTTCGCGAGACGCGCCGCGCCTCGAACGCCATGCAGGCGATGCTGGCCTATTTCGACGGCGACATCGCCGGCATCGACGCTATTCCGGTTCAGACGGGCGGCACCGATTTTCAGCGCGCGGTGTGGGCCGCTTTGCGCGAGATCCCCTGCGGCGCGACGATCAGCTATCTGGAGCTGGCCACCCGCATCGGCAAGCCGCTGGCCGTGCGGGCGGTGGGCATGGCCAACCATGCCAATCCGGTCAGCATCGTCGTGCCCTGCCACCGCGTGATCGGCAGCAACCGCACCCTCACCGGCTACGGCGGCGGCCTGCATCGCAAGCGCTGGCTGCTCGAGCATGAATCCGGGTACCGGCAAGGACGGTTGATCTAAAAGATAAAAGGCCCCGCTCAGCGCAGGGCCCTTGCGTGATTCGTTCTTGCGCGACGCGCGTTTTTAGCGGGCCGTCTTGGCCTTGCGCAGTCCCTTGCCTTCGATATTCGGCAAGAACACCGTCAGCAACCCGAGCAAAGGCAGATAGGCGCACAGCTGGTACACGTACTCGATGCTGGTCCTATCCGCCAGCTCGCCCAGCAGCGCGGCGCCCACGCCGCCCATGCCGAACGCGAAACCGAAGAACAGGCCCGCGACCATGCCGACCTTGCCCGGTATCAATTCTTGCGCGTAGACCAGGATGGCCGAGAACGCCGACGCCAGGATCAAGCCGATGATCGCCACCAGAATGCCCGTCCAGAGCAGGTTGACGTGCGGCAGGATCAGCGTGAAAGGCGCCACGCCCAGGATAGACACCCAGATCACCAGCTTGCGGCCGACCTTGTCGCCGATCGGACCGCCGACGATCGTGCCCACTGCCACGGCCGCCAGAAACAGAAACAGGAACAATTGCGCCGAGCGAATCGGCAGGCCGAACTTGTCCATCAGATAAAACGTGAAATAGCTGTTCAGGCTGGCCAGGTAGAAGTATTTGGAGAAGACCAGCATGCCCAGCACCGCCAGCGTAAGCCCGACGCGCGCACGCGACAGCGTCACGGCATTGCCGGCCTTGCGGACCTTGGCTTTCAGGCGCCAGCGATTGGCCGCGTACCAACGGCCGACCTGCGACAGCAGCACGATGGCCGCCAGCGCCACCAGCGCGAACCACGCCACGCTGCGCTGCCCGTGCGGAATGATGATGAGCGCCGCCAGCAGCGGCCCCAGAGACGAGCCCAGATTGCCGCCGACCTGGAAAAGCGACTGCGCCAGGCCGTGGCGGCCGCCCGAGGCCATGCGCGCCACGCGCGACGATTCGGGATGGAACACCGACGAACCGGTGCCCACCAGGCACGCCGCCAGCACCAGATAGCCGAACGACGGCGCCATCGACAGCATCAGCAGACCCGAGAGCGTAAAGCCCATGCCCACCGCCAACGAATAAGGCATCGGTCTTTTGTCGGTGAAGACACCCACGCACGGCTGCAGCAGCGAAGCGGTGATCTGGTAGGCCAGCGTCAAAAGGCCGATCTGCGCGAAACTGAGCGAGAAGTTGTCCTTGAACATGGGATACAGCGCCAGAAGAATCGACTGGATCATGTCGTTCATCAGATGCGCCGCACTGATGGCGCCCAGCACTTTGAAAGCGGTGGACTGGGCGTTGGGGTCGGCGGCGGGCTGGCCGGGCAAGGCGCCCGGCGCGGAGGTCTGCAATGCGGTGCTCATGAGATACTCGGGAAAAAGAGGATATCTAGCTGACGGGATATAGTGTAGTCAGCCGAAAAACAAGGTAAGTGACAACTTTCGTCGAAAAAGTGACACTCACGCCATGCCCTCCTTTCCTCCCGCCACCGCTCCCTGGCGCAGCATCGATGCCGGCGACTACCAGGACGTGCCGCGCAGCGTCACCGCCATGGCCAAGGAATACAGCGTCGGCTCGACCACCGGCCCGCACACCCACATCCGCGGCCAGTTGATCTACGCCGTGGCCGGCAGCATGCGGGTGCGCACGGCGCACGGCGTCTGGCCGCTGCCCGCGCGGCGAGCCCTGTGGGTGCCGCCCGGCGTCGAGCACGCCGTGCTCATGATGGGCGACGTGTCCATGCGTACGCTGTACTTGGCCGCCGACGCCGCCTCTAGCCTGAGCGGCGAATGCTGTGTGCTGGAAGTCTCGAACCTGCTGCGCGAACTCATACTGAGCCTCGCGGCCGAGCCCATCGAATACGCGCTCGATGGCCGCAGCGGCCAGATCGCCGCCCTCATCCTCACCGAACTGACGCTGGCCGCGCGCATTCCCCTGCACATTCCCTGGCCGCAGGACAGGCGCCTGCAGGCCGTATGCCAGGCCATCGTCAAGCAGCCCGGCCTGCGCCGCACAGTGGACGACTGGGGGCACGAGGTCGGCGCCAGCGGGCGTACCCTGATTCGCCTGTTCCAGTCGGAGCTGGGCCTGACCTATCACGAGTGGGTGCAGCAGGTGCGGCTGGCCGACGCGCTGGGCCGGCTGTCCATGGGCCAGTCCATCGCCCGTATCGCCTCCGAGCTGGGCTATCGCAGCCCCAGCGCCTTCGCTGCCATGTTCCGCCGGGCGCTGGGCGCCTCGCCTCACCACTACTTGCATCAAACCGTTTCAAACGTAGCGGTGTGCAAGACGTAGAACCCAAGCTGTTCCAAGCCGTTTCCCTTATCCCGAAGATCAGAACCCACGCCTGCGATAATAGGATATGCACAGTTCGCCACGCCCCCCGTCGCATCGCCCGTCGTCGCAGCGTCCTGCGTCTTCGCCTACCCCCTCCCGCTCCGGGCTGCTCGTCAAGCTCGCCGTCTTCGGCGCCGGTCTGGCCGCCTGCGGTGCGCTGATGCTGGGCCTGGCCGTGGCGCTGGCCTGGCCAAGTCTGCCCAATCTGCACGCCATGACCGACTACCGGCCCGCCGTGCCGCTGCGGGTATACACGGCCGATCACGTGCTCATCGGAGAATTCGGCGAAGAGCACCGCAATGTGGTGCCTTTCGCCCAGATCCCCCAGATCATGAAAGACGCGGTACTGGCCGCCGAGGACAACCGTTTCTACCAGCACGGCGGCGTCGAATGGATGGACGTGTTCCGCGCCGCCCTGACCAATCTCATCCACATGTCCAAGGTGCAGGGCGCCAGCACCATCACCATGCAGGTGGCGCGCAACTTCTACCTGTCCGACGAAAAGACCTACGGCCGCAAGTTCTATGAATTGCTGCTCACCTACAAGATCGAATCTCAGCTCACCAAGGACCAGATCCTCGAGCTGTACATGAACCAGATCTACCTGGGCCACCGCGCCTACGGCTTCGCGTCCGCGGCGCGCACCTATTTCGGCAAGACGCTGGACCAACTCACGCCGGCCGAGGCCGCCATGCTGGCGGGCATCCCCAAGGCGCCGTCCCGCGCCAACCCGATCACCGACATGAAACGTGCCAAGCAGCGGCAGCACTATGTGCTGGACCGCCTGCTGGCGCTGGGCAAGCTCGATCAGCAGCAATACCAGGCCGCGCTGGCCCAGCCCATCACGGTGGCCGGCAGCGGCGTCGACGGGCAGCGCGACTTCGCCGTGCATGGCGAATATCCGGCCGAACTCGTGCGCCAGATGATGTACAACGTCTTCCAGGACGGCGCCTACACGCGCGGCATCGACGTCTACACCACCATCGACTCCAAGGCCCAGCAGGCGGCCTATCAGGCCGTGCACGACGGCATTCTCGACTACACCCGCCGCTCGGTCTACCCCGGACCTGAGGATCAGATCGACCTGCCCCAGGGCATCGAGAACGATCCCAAGGCACTGGACAGCGCGCTCGACAGCGTGCAGGAAAACACGCCCGACGACGGCGACCTGCTTACCGGCGTGGTGCTTTCGGCCAGCCCCACCTCGGTCACGGTGGCGCGCAGCAGCAGCCAGATCGTCACCGTCGACAGCAAGAGCGCCCTGGCCATCATCGCGCGGGCTCTCAACCCCAAGGCCAAGCCCGAGGCCCGCATCCGGCGCGGCTCGGTGGTCTACCTGCACAAGCTTGCCGACGGCACCTGGGAGATCATCAACAAGCCCAAGCTCGAAGCCGCCCTGGTCTCGCTCTCGCCCAAAGACGGCTCGATCCGCGCCATGATCGGCGGCTTCAACTTCCAGCAGGGCAGCTTCAACCGCGCCGTGCAGGCCTGGCGCCAGCCGGGCTCGAACATCAAGCCCTTCTACTACGCCGCCGCGCTCGAGCGCGGCCTGTCGCCGACCACCGAGATCTCCGACGAACCCTTTTTCGTGAGCGCCGCGCAGACCGGCTCCAAAGACTGGGCGCCCAAGAACGACGACGGCAAGTACCAGCCCATGATGAGCATGCGCCAGGCGCTCTATCAGTCCGTCAACCTGGTGTCGATACGCATCATGCAGGCCATCACGCCGCAGTATGCCCAGCAATATCTCGCCCGCTTCGGCTTCCAGCCCGATCGCTGGCCCGCGGGGCTGCCCATCGCCCTGGGCGCGGGCAGCGCCACGCCGCTGGAAGTGGCCAGCGCCTATACGGTGTTCGCCAACGGCGGCTATCGCGTTCCGCCTTATCTGATCGATCACGTC
>NZ_JBQCER010000016.1:0-6683 GCF_051960075.1 Bordetella sp. | reverse complement strand
TACTCCTCGCGCGGATCGCAGACGATGACCCTGTAGTCCAGCCCCAGCGCGATCTCGCACAGATAGCGCGAAAGCTGTCCGGCGCCGATGACGATGAGCCGGTTGCGCGGCCCCATGGCGCACGAGAAACGGTCGTCGTGCAGTCGCGGCGCCGAATCGGCCGGGGCCGCTTCCAATGTGACCGCGCCGGTTCGCATATCGACCTCGCGGCGCAGGGATAGACGTTGCTGCAGGATGCGCACGGTGTCGTCGATGCGGCTGTGTTCTGACAGACGCTCGAGCACGAGTTCCAGGGTGCCGCCGCACGGGATGCCCAGCCTGCGGGCCTCTTCGGCCAGCACGCCGTAGCGCACGATCTCCGGCTTGCCATCCGGGCAAAGCGCGGCGAGGCCGGACTCGCGCACCCGCGCGATGAGGTCGTCTTCGATGCAGCCGCCTGAAACCGAGCCGGCCACCGCGGCGTCGTCGCGGATGGCCATCATGGCGCCGGGGGGGCGGGGCGAGGAACCCCAGGTGCGTAACACCGTCAACAGCACGGCATTGCGGCCTTGCGCCAGCCAGCCCTGGCAGGCCAGCAAGACGTTCAGATCGGCGGATTGCATGGACGCGATGAGAGGATTCAGCCGCAACGCAGCGCCTGGATCGCGCCCTTGTCGTCGAGGATGATGTTGATGCGTGAAGGATCGTATTCCATGGTCATGACCTGGCCGGGCCTGAGCAGTCGGATGATCCGCGATCCGGAGCGCTGTCGCGCGGTTTCGCCCGTGCTGTCGCGATAAACCTGGCCGAGCATGTTCTGCACGGGATCGGCATCGCAGTCGGACATCGCCGGGCCGGTAGGCATGGGCGTGTAGGTAGTGCTGGCGGCGTTCGATGGGCCGGACGTGTTCGAGGCGCCAGCAGCGGAGCCGCCTGTGTTGGGCGCGACGCAGCCGCCAAGCAGGCCGGCCAGCGCGATTGGCGCCAATAGGAGGGTCAGTCTGGAAACCATGATCTTCCGGGGTATGAAGGCTCTACGGTAGCAGACGCCGCGGCGCGGCGCCCGGCTTCATCGGTTGCTAGGCGGTCGTCGACACCGGCGTGCGCAGGGTGACGAACTCCTCGGCCGCGGTGGGATGGATACCCAGCGTTTCGTCGAAGACCCGTTTGGTGGCGCCGGCCTTGAGCGCCACGGCCAGGCCCTGGATGATCTCGCCGGCTTCCGGCCCGACCATGTGACAGCCCAGCACGCGATCGGTCCTGGCATCGACCACCAGCTTCATCAGGGTTTTTTCCTGCGACTCGGTGAGCGTGAGCTTCATGGGCCGGAAGCG
Source organism: Bordetella sp. (assembly GCF_051960075.1). Lineage (GTDB taxonomy): Bacteria > Pseudomonadota > Gammaproteobacteria > Burkholderiales > Burkholderiaceae_B > Bordetella. The sequence goes on along the minus strand of NZ_JBQCER010000016.1, from coordinate 5,370 downwards.
GCTTTCGAATAGCTTGAGTTCGTGTCCAGCGGCGCGGGCCTGCTCTTCGGTCAGACCGACCGTGCCGATGTTGGGCAGGCTGAAGACCGCGGTGGGGATGAGCGTGTAGTCGACCCGCCGGTACTCCTCGGGCTGGAACAGCTGACGCGCCACCGCCATGCCTTCGGCCAGGGCCACCGGCGTGAGCGGCACGCGGTTGATCACGTCTCCCAGCGCCAGGATGGAGGGCTCGGCGGTGCGGTAGTCGTCGTCGACCTCGATGTAGCCCTGTCCGTCGAGCCGCACGCCCGTGTTTTCCAGGCCGAGGCCGTCGACCATGGCGCGCCGCCCCGTTGCGTAGAACACGCAGTCGGCGTCCAGTGTGGCTCCGTCCTGCAGCGTCACGCGCAGCGTGCCGTCGTCGAGCTTGTCGATGCGCGCCGGGTTGCTCTTGAAGCGCAGCGCCACGCCCTTCTTGATCAGTTCGTCGCGCAGATGCTCGCGCACGCCCTGGTCGAAGCCGCGCAGGAACAGTTCGCCGCGATACAGCTGCGTGACCTGGGCTCCCATGCCGTTGAAGATGGAGGCGAACTCGACGGCGATGTAGCCGCCGCCCACCACCACCACGCGGCGCGGCAGCGCTTTCAGGAAGAAAGCCTCGTTGGAGGTGATGGCGTGTTCGCGGCCCGGAATTTCGGGCACGAAAGGCCAGCTGCCCGTGGCGACCAGGATGTACTTGGCCGTATGGCGCTCGCCGTTGATCTCCACGGTATGCGGATCGACGATGCGGGCATGGCCTTCGTGCAGGGCCACTCCGGAATTGACCAGCAGGTTGCGGTATATGCCGTTCAGGCGCTGGATCTCGCGGTTCTTGTTGGCGATGAGCGTGGGCCAGTCGAAGCGCGGCGCCTCGGCGGTCCAGCCAAAAGCGGAAGCCTGTTCGAAGTCCTCGGCATAGTGGGCGCCGTAGACCAGCAGCTTTTTGGGCACGCAGCCCACGTTGACGCAGGTGCCGCCGAGGTAGCGGCTTTCGGCGATAGCCGCGCGCGCGCCGAAACCGGCCGCAAAGCGAGAGGCGCGCACGCCGCCGGAGCCGGCGCCGATGACATAGAGATCGTAGTCGTAGTTCATGATGTGATGCGCGGACGCCTTGGCGGCGTTTCAGGAAAATGGGATGAACGGTATTTTTGCACTATCGTACGCAGCTGTTTGAAAACCCGAGATCCGAACAGGAGATTTCCCGCATGTCCGCCTCGCGCACCAACGAATACGGTCAACCCATCGGTCCCGAACTGGCAGGCTGGGGCGCGCGTCCGCATCCGCCGCGTACGTCCATCCAGGGGCGCTTTTGCCGCCTCGAGCCGCTCGACCCCGCGCGCCATGCCGATGACCTGGTCGCGGCTTTTCAGCAGGCCGCCGACGGGCGCGCCTGGACCTACCTGACCGTGGGGCCCTACACCGATCCCGCCGTTCACCGCGCCTGGCTGGACAAGGCCGCAGCCAGCCAAGACCCGCTGCATCACGCCGTGATCGATCTCGCCACGGGCCGCGCGGTGGGCACGCTTGCGCTCATGCGCATCGACCCCGCCAACGGTGTGGTCGAAGTCGGCCATGTGACGTTCTCGCCCCTGCTGCAGCGCACGCCGATTTCCACCGAAGCGCAGTACCTGCTGATGAAGCGCGTCTTCGACGAACTGGGCTATCGCCGCTACGAGTGGAAGTGCGACAGCCTGAACGCGCCTTCGCGCGCCACGGCCCAGCGACTGGGCTTCACCTTCGAAGGCATCTTCCGCCAGGCCGTGGTCTACAAAGGTCGCTCGCGCGACACGGCCTGGTTTTCGCTGCTCGACAGCGAATGGCCGGCTCGCAGGGCGATGTTCGAGCGCTGGCTGTCGCCCGACAATTTCGACGCCCAAGGGCAGCAGCGGCGCCGCTTGAGCGAACTGGCTTGATGTTTTTAAGTCCTGGCCCGAATCACCAGCAGAATGCCTGCCAGCGTCAGCGCCGAGCCGGTCACGAATAGCGGTTCGAGCGGCTCGTGCAGGATGAGCGCGCCGAAGAGCACGCCCAGTATCGGCGCGAGAAATGCCAGCACCGACATCTGCGTGGCCAGATAGCTGCGCAACATCCAGAACCAGGTCAGGTAGCTGAACAGGCAGATCACGATCACGAGGTAAGCCAGGCTGGCGTAGGCGAGGGGAGTCCAGGTCGGCGCGGCGTCGGGGCGGGCCAGATGCCAGGCATACAGCGCCACGCCCGCCACCAGCAGTTGGTAGAAAAGCGTCTTGTCCGGGGCCGCGTCCGACAGTCTGGTATTGCGGATCAGCACCGTGCTCAGTCCCCAGGCCGCGCCCGCGGCCAGGGCGAGCAGGTCGCCCGGCATGCTCGGCCCGGCGCCGGACGGCGAGCCGGCGCCTTTGGTCAGAAAGGCGAGCGCGATACCGGCGAACGCAACGGCGATGCCCGCCCACTGTCGGCGGTTCAGGCGCTCTTCCGGCCGCGTGGCGTGCATGCCTAGCGCGGTGAAGATCGGCGCGGTGTAGAGAAACACGATCGAGTGCGCGGCCGTGGTGTGCTGCAGGCTCAGTCCGACCAACAGAAACTCCGCCGCAAAGGCCGCGCCGACCACCAGGCCCGAGCCCAAGGTGCCGTCGGACAGAATTTTTCGGCCTTCCCGTCGCAGCACGATGACGCCCAGTATGGCGGCCGCGATCAACGAGCGCAGGCTCAGCTGCAGCGTGGGGGAAACGTCGTGCGCGGCCAGCTTGAGGAAAATCTGCTGCAGGCTCCAGCAAAGACAAAGCAGAACCAGCATGCCGGTGCCGAAGGTATCGAGCGGCTTGCGGGCCGAGAGAGCATGAGTCATTTTGTTTCGTTTATGCAACAGAAAGTCAGGCAATTATCAGGGAATAGTCGTTTCTTATCGAGAAAGACCCCGACAATACAAAGGGGAGAACGTGCGCCGTCTGCTCACAAGGCATGATGCCGTTCGCGCGTGGTCCGCTTCAAACCGTTCATCCAGGGCGATCGGGCCACTCAAGATTTTTACAAAGGAGAGTATCGAGACTATGTGGATCATTCTTTTACTACCCTTCATCGGCCTCTTATGGGTGCCTTTCTATAACCAGGCCGAACCTACCCTGCTGGGCTTTCCGTTCTTCTACTGGTACCAGATTCTTTGGATACCCGTGACGGCCTTCCTGACCTGGCTGGTCTTTCGCCACTACCACAAGGGAGGTGAAGAATGAGCAGCTCGATCAACTGGACTGCGTTCTCCGTCTTCATTTTCTTCTTCCTGCTGATCACCGTCATGGGCTTTGCCGCCTCGCGCTGGCAAAGCCACGGCAGCAAGCGGTCCGAGCTTGATGAATGGGGCCTGGGAGGCCGGCGCTTCGGCACCTGGATCACCTGGTTTCTCGTGGGCGGAGACTTCTACACCGCCTACACCATCATCGCCGTGCCGGCCCTGGTGTATGCCGTGGGCGCCTATGGCTTTTTCGCACTGCCCTATACCATCATCGTCTACCCCATCGTGTTCGCCATCATGCCCAAGCTGTGGCAATTGGCGCACAAGAACGGCCACGTGACCGCGGGCGACGTGGTGTATGCCACCTACAACTCGCGTCCTCTCGAGTTGGCCGTGGCGGTCACCGGCGTGCTGGCGACCATGCCCTACATCGCCCTGCAGCTGGTTGGCATGGAAGTGGTCATCCAGGCGCTGGGCCTGCAAGGCGAGATCCCGCTGTTCGCGGCCTTCGTCATTCTGGCGCTGTACACCTACTCTGCCGGCCTGCGCGCACCTGCGCTGATCGCCTTCGTCAAAGATCTGATGATCTACGTCGTGGTGCTGGCCGCCGTGATCGTGGTGCCGATGAAGGTCGGCGGCTACGGTGCGGTGTTTCATGCCGCGGCGGAAGGCTACAAGGCCAAGGGCAGCGGCGGCCTGACGCTGTCGCCCGCGCAGTTCCTGCCCTATGCCTCGCTGGCGCTGGGTTCGGCGCTGGCGGCGTTCATGTATCCGCACACGCTCACCAGCATCTTCGCCGCCAAGAGCCCCAATACGATACGCAAGAACGCGATCTATCTGCCGCTGTACACGCTGCTGCTGGCACTGATCGCCATGCTGGGTTACATGGCCTACGCCGCGCATATCAAAGTCTCCGCGCCCAACCAGGTCGTGCCTGCGCTGTTCGAGAGCCTGTTCCCGAGCTGGTTCACGGGCTTCGCTTTCGCGGCCATCGCCATCGGCGCCCTGGTGCCGGCGGCGGTCATGTCGATCGGCGCGGCCAACCTGTTCACCCGCAACTTCTGGAAGGCCTATGTCAATCCGCAGGTGACGCATACCGGCGAAGCCAAGGTTGCCAAGGTCGTCTCGCTGCTGATCAAGCTGGGCGCGCTCGCCTTCATCGTGTTCGTGCCCACGCAATACGCGATCAACCTGCAGCTGCTGGGCGGCCTGTGGATTCTGCAGACGCTGCCGTCGGTGGTGTTCGGTCTGTTCTGCAAGAAGCTCGGCGGCCGCGCGCTGCTGCTGGGCTGGCTGGCCGGCCTGATCTACGGCACCTGGACGGTCTTCTCCGACGGCATCAAGCCCGTGCATACGCTCATGGGCTTCACCGTCTACACCGGCCTCTGGGCGCTGATCCTGAACATCCTCGTGGTGGTCGTCGCTCAGCTGGTGCTGGGCAAGAACGCGCAATCGACGCCTGCGCGGGCCTGATCTAACGCGGCCGGGCGTATGTCCGGCTTGAAAAAAACGCCGCTCGAGAGAGCGGCGTTTTTTTTGCGGCCCATTTTTGCTTCGAGATCAGTTTTCCTGGATGAACCGCGGCTCGTGGAAAATCGGGAAATTTACCGAACGCGCGATGAAGCAGACCTCGTGGATGCGATGGTGGATCGCCTGCGCGACCCGCAGATCGGCATGGCCGCGGATCGTCACGACCGGCCGCAGCGTGGCGGAAACAAAGCGTCCGGCCCCACCGCGCTCCACCTCGCCGATACCGATGGGCGAGTCCGCATAGTGCGTCACCGCGATCCCCGAGTCCGACGCATAGTGCAGATACCAGAGCATATGGCAGGCCGAGAGCGCAGAGAGCAGCAGGTCCTCGGGATTCATCTTTGTCGGGTCGCCGCCGAGCAGCGGATCGTTCGAGCAATGCATCACCGGTTTGCCCGGAACGGCGATGTCCCAAGTCCGGTCGTAGCTTCGATAGTGGGCGGTACCTTCTCCACGATTGCCGGTCCAGACGATGTGGGAGGTGTATTGGTGGCTCATGCGCGGCTCCTGTAGGGGGGCGGGGCGTGCTTGCGGCGATCGCCCGTTCTTGATGGCAAATCTGCGATCTCGACGACGAATGCATTTATTGTATACGCGTATACAATAAATGCATG
>NZ_JBQCER010000015.1:0-18487 GCF_051960075.1 Bordetella sp. | reverse complement strand
CCGCTATTTCCACCGGCTGCTGGCGCCGCGCGCGCGGCTCTATACCGAAATGATCACCACCGGCGCGCTGCTGCACGGCGATGTCGCGCGCCACCTGGACTTCGATCAGGCCGAGCACCCCGTTGCCCTGCAGCTGGGTGGCAGCGAGCCCGACGCGCTGGCCAGATCGGCCAGGCTCGGCCGGCAATGGGGCTACGACGAGATCAACCTGAACTGCGGCTGTCCGTCCGAGCGGGTGCAGAAGGGCGCTTTCGGCGCCTGCCTGATGGCCGAGCCCGAGCTGGTGGCCGATTGCGTCAAGGCCATGCAGGACGCCGTCGACATCCCGGTCACGGTCAAGCACCGCCTGGGACTGGACTACGACGAAACCTACGGATACGTGCGCGATTTCGTCGGCAAGGTCTACGACGCGGGCTGCCGTGTTTTCGTGGTGCATGCCCGCAACGCAGTGCTCAAGGGTCTTTCGCCCAAGGAAAACCGCGACATTCCGCCGCTGCGCTACGATGCGGCCATGCGTCTGAAGCGCGATTTCCCCGACTGCGTGATCGTGCTCAACGGCGGCCTGGCCGATGCGCTCCAGGCCCAGGAGCACGGCGCAGACCTGGACGGCGTGATGCTGGGCCGCGCCGCCTGGCACACCCCGCGTGTGCTGTCCGAGCTGTCCTTGCAGATCTGGCCTTCGGTGCGCCTGCCTTCGGATGCGCAGGTGGTCGATGCCATGACTGCCTATGCCGCCCGCCAGGTGGCTGCGGGGGTGCCTTTGCGCATCATGGTGCGGCCCATGCTGGGTCTGGTTACCGGACTGTCCGGCGCGCGCCGCTGGCGGCGCATGCTGTCGGACCCGGCGCGCCTGGCGGCCAACGATCCCGGCCTGATCTACGAGGCCTGGCGCAGCCTGCAGGCTCGGCGCGACGAGCCTGAACCGGCCGGCGTGCAAGCTGGATCGGCATGAAGTGAGGGAGCAGATGAATCACGAGCCCGGAAAATTGCGGACCTCCTTGGTTGCACGCATGCTTACGCCGGGTGGGGTGATCGCAATCGGGATCGTGCTTTGGGCGGGCGTGGTCGCTCTTTGCAGCTGGATTGTCTACCAGTCGTATAGCGACGCTATTCAACTTGCTGAGCAAAGTTCCCGCAACTTGCTATTGGCGATCGAGCGGGACCTCGAACGCACTTTCAATTCCTACAATCTGTCATTGCAGGCGGTGATAAACGGCGCACAAAAAAGCACAATAATGTCCTTGCCAGAAAACTTGCGCAATGCGATTCTTTTCGACAACTCGGCGAAGGCGCGGTATTTCGATGGCATTGTGTTGCTGGATGCGCAAGGCACGGTCGTAGCTGATTCTTCGGCTGCCGAAGCGCAGGCGTCAGTCGATGCGTCCAGTCGAAGCGCATACTTGGTGCATAAGGAAGATCCTCGGTTGGATTTCTGGATGGGGCCGCCACGCCGTTCCCGGCAAGTTCCCGACGTGACGGAAATCACGATCAGCCGCCGAGTCAGCGCTCATGATGGCAGCTTTGCCGGGGTTGTAATAGGAACGATAAATGTCGACTACTTCCGGTCACTTTTGGAAGGGCTTGATTTCAAGCGCTTGGGATCGGCGGCGATAGTCATGACTGATGGCAGCTTGCTGGCAAGGGCTCCCTACAATCAGGCTATAGTCGGACGTAATTTTCGTCTGAATCCCATTTTCCAGAAACTGCTGCGCAAGCAATCTTCGCCCTTCTGGGGAACGAACAGTGTCGACAGCGTAACGCGCCTGCATGTCTTTAGACGGATCAAGGACCTTCCCATCATTGTTGATATCGCCCCGGCAGAGAGCGACATACTCGCGGATTGGAAGGGCCGGTCGATTCTCATATGTGTTCTGGGGCTGCTTTTCAGTCTCGTCGTTCTCCCCACGTCCTTTTTGTTTTCGCGCGAATTGCGCCAGCGCCGGGCATCGGAGATGGAACTGCATCGCCAGGCCCATCTGGATCCTTTGACAGGGCTGGACAATCGGGGCACGTTCGATCGATCGCTGCAGAAGGCTTGCGCTCTTTCATCGCGTACCGATTCGCCGGTGTCCTTGCTGTTCTTCGATCTTGACAAGTTCAAGACATACAACGACACCTATGGGCATCAGGCAGGCGACGATGTTTTGAAAAAAACGACCATGGCCGCGCGCAATGTTTTGCAGAGATCTACAGATCATTTTGCGCGATACGGGGGAGAGGAGTTCGTCGCGATTCTGGAGGCGACGGACGACATGCAGGCATTCGCCGTCGCGGAACTGGTTCGTGTGAGCATCGAAAATCTTGGGATCGAGCATCCCGGCAGTCCTGCCGGAGTTGTCACGGTTAGCATCGGCGTCGCCTGTGTCCGGGGCAGCGGAGCAACACCGGAAATAATCATCGGCATGGCAGACGAAGCCCTATACGATGCCAAGGCGGCAGGCAGAAATTGCGTCAGGCGATTCTCGGGCGCGAACAGGACGATCAAGGCTTGATATCATCGATTTTTGCTGATATCCACTGTGAGGACTGAATCCCATGCCATGGTTGCGCCAACTGCCACGCTGGGCGTGGTTCGGCACCGGGGTGCTGGCATTCATCGCCGGCCTGGTCAATGCGGTCGGCTACCTCGGCTTTCGGCACGAATCCATCAGCAATATGACCGGCAATACCAGCCTGCTGGGCATCGCGCTGGGCTCAGCGGACGGCGGCGAGATCCTGCACTGGGCGCTGGCCATCGCGGCATTCGTGCTCGGCACGATGCTCAGCGGCATGATCGTCCAGCAAAGCACCCTCAAGCTCGGCAGGCGGTACGGCATCGCCCTGGTGCTGGAGTCGCTGCTGCTTTTTTCCGCCGTGCCGTTCCTGGATGCGTCCGATTCGCTCGGACTGTACCTGGCCTCGGCCGCGATGGGACTGCAGAACGGCATGGTCAGCGCCTACAGCGGCGCATTGATTCGCACCACCCATGTGACCGGCATCTTTACCGACCTGGGCATTTACCTCGGGCACCTGCTGCGGGGCCTGCCGGTGGACATGCTGCGCCTGCGCGTGTGCATCGTGGTGGCCACGACCTTCATGCTGGGCAGCGCCTTCGGCGCCCTGCTGTTCGGACGCATGCAGGAGCATGCAATATTGATCCCGGCCGCGCTCACGGGAGTATGCGGCCTGGTTTACGGCGCGTACCGGCAGTACTCGCTGGCCTTGACGGACTGAAACCGGTCGATTCGAGTGCCGGTCTCAGGCTCGTGACTGCTCTTCGCTGTCGGTCGGCCAGTCGCGGATGTAGGCCTTGAGCATATTGTTCTCGAATTCCTGCGCCGCCACCACGGCATGGGCCACGTCGTAGAAAGAGATCACGCCCATCAGGACCGGACCGTCCATCACGGGAATGTAGCGGGCGTGGTTTTCCAGCATCAAGCGGCGCAGTTCATCGGCGTCGGTGTTGGGCGAAACGCTCACCGGCGCGTCGTCCATGATCGCGCGCACGGTGGTGTCGCCGACCTCGCCCTGGCTGTGCAGCAGGCGGATGATTTCGCGGAAGGTGAGCATGCCGACCAGCGTTCCGCTTTCCATGATGACCATCGAGCCGATGTCGCGCTCGCTCATGGTGCGAATGGCTTCCGATACCGGCATGTCGGGCGTGCCGGTATACAGGGTGTTGCCCTTGACGCGCAGGATTTCTGTGACTTTCAGCATGGTCGTTTCTCCCCCCGGGCTTTCTGTGAACCCGGCCATACGGCTATTGTGCGCCAGCCCGGCGGGTTCTTCCAAATCGGGACGGCATCCCGGGCTGCGCGAGGGGCGATAATGGTGCCATGAACGCCTCATGTCTGGCCGACCTGGCCACGGAAAACACCTTTGCGGCCCTGCCGCCCGATTTCTACACGCGGCTCTCGCCGCGTCCGCCGCACGCACCGCGGCTGCTGCACGCCAATGCCGCCGCCGCCGGGCTGATCGGCCTGGACCCTGCGGTCCTGGCCACGCCGCAGTTCCTCGCGGTGTGCTCCGGCGGCGCGCCGCTGCCTGGCGGGGATGCGCTGTCGGCCGTCTACAGCGGCCATCAATTCGGTGTCTGGGCCGGCCAGCTGGGTGACGGCAGGGCACACCTGCTGGGCGAGGTGCAAGGCCCGGCGGGCAATTGGGAGCTGCAGCTCAAGGGCGCGGGCCGCACGCCTTACTCGCGCATGGGCGACGGCCGGGCGGTGCTGCGCTCCTCGGTGCGCGAATACCTGGCCGGCGAAGCCATGCACGGCCTGGGCATTCCCACCACGCGCGCGCTGGCCCTGGTCGTGTCCGACGAACCGGTCGTGCGCGAAACCATGGAAACCGCCGCCGTGGTCACGCGCATGGCGCCCAGCTTCGTGCGTTTCGGTTCGTTCGAACACTGGGGCTTTAACGATCGCCCGGACCTGCTGCGCGTTCTCGCGGACTACGTCATCGACAAGTTCTACCCGGAATGCCGCGATGCGCCGGGCGAGCACGGCCCGTTGCTGTCCCTGCTGCAGGCCGTCGCGCTTCGCACGGCGCGGCTCATGGCCGACTGGCAGACGGTGGGTTTCTGCCACGGCGTCATGAACACCGACAATATGTCCATCCTGGGGTTGACGCTGGACTACGGCCCCTACGGGTTCATGGATGCCTTCCAGGCTGACCATATCTGCAACCACACCGATGCGCAGGGACGCTACGCCTGGAACCGCCAGCCTTCGGTGGGGTTGTGGAATCTCTATCGCCTGGCCGGCGCCCTGCATGCGCTCATACCGGATACCGACGCGCTGCGCGGCGCGCTCGACAGTTACGAGCCCGAGTTCGCCGATGCGTTCGGCAGGCGCATGGCAGCCAAGCTGGGCATCGCGCAGTGGCAGGAGGACGACCAGGCCCTGGTCGACGACCTGCTGCGCCTCATGCATGCCAACCGCGCCGATTTCACCTTGAGCTTTCGTCGGCTTTCCGACGCGGCGCGCGGCGCGCAGCAGGGTTTTCTCGATCTTTTCGTCGACAGGCCCGCCGCGCAGGCGTGGCTGCAGCGCCTGCAGGCGCGGCACGCGAGCGAAGGCAGGGCCGCTGCCGAGCGGGCGGCGGCCATGGACCGGGTCAATCCGCTCTATGTCCTGCGCAATCATCTCGCCGAACTGGCCATCCGCGCGGCCAAGGAGGGCGATGCATCGGAAATCGACACCTTGTTGAGGCTGCTGGCCGATCCCTGCGCCGAACGGCCGGGCTTCGAGCGCTATGCTAATCTGCCGCCCGACTGGGCAGCGGGTATCGAAGTGAGCTGCTCTTCTTGAGGTCTTCTTCATGTCCGGCAATACCCTAGGCACTCTCTTTTGCGTCACCAACTTCGGCGAATCGCACGGCCCGGCGATAGGCTGCGTGGTCGACGGCTGCCCGCCGGGCATGCCGCTCGAGGCGGCGGACATTCAAGTCGAACTGGACCGACGCCGTCCCGGCACCTCGCGGCACGTGACCCAGCGCCAGGAGGCCGACCAGGTCGAGATCCTCTCCGGCGTATTCGAGGGCGTGACCACCGGCACGCCTATCGGCCTGCTCATTCGCAACACCGATCAGCGCAGCAAGGACTACAACAACCTCCTGGACACCTTCCGTCCTGGTCACGCTGATTACAGCTACTGGAAGAAATACGGCGTGCGCGATCCGCGCGGCGGCGGCCGCTCCTCGGCCCGCCTGACAGCGCCCACGGTGGCAGCCGGCGCGATCGCCAAGAAATGGCTGGCCCGCGAATACGGCGTCAAGGTGCGCGGCTACATGAGCCAGCTCGGCCCCATCGAGATCCCGTTCGAGTCCTGGGACGCGGTAGGCGCAAATGCCTTCTTCGCGCCCAACGCCGGTATCTTGCCCGAGCTCGAATCCTATATGGACCAATTGCGCCGCGACGGCGATTCGGTCGGCGCGCGCATCGAGGTCGTGGCCGAATCCGTGCCGGCCGGCTGGGGCGAGCCGCTCTACGACAAGCTCGACGCCGATATCGCCCACGCCATGATGGGCCTGAACGCGGTCAAGGGTGTTGCCATCGGCGACGGCTTCGCCAGCGTTGCCCATCGCGGTTCCGAGCACGGCGACGAAATCACGCCTGACGGCTTCTCCAGCAATCACGACGGCGGTGTGCTGGGCGGCATCTCCAACGGCCAGCCCATCACCGTCTCGCTGGCCATCAAGCCCACCTCCAGCATCCGCGTCGAGCGCCACTCGGTCAACCGCGCCAATGAGCCCGTCATGGTCCAGACCCTGGGCCGCCACGACCCCTGCGTAGGCATCCGAGCCACCCCGATCGCCGAGGCCTTGCTGGCCCTGGTCCTGATCGACCACGCGCTGCGCAACCGCGGCCAATGCGGGGCAAGGTAGCACTCTCAGTACTAGGATAATAAGTCCCGTTGTACTAGCTTGATGGCCTGGGCATAATAGGCTGGAGACATACTTCAGCAACCAAGTCCAGCCTCGATTGAGTCATGCCTGGAGCCGAGGACCCCGGAGCAATCCGAAGCGCGGGGCGGCCATCCGCAGCCGCGCAAGCGGCGAGCATCGGAATTGCGCAGGGCAGCCTCGGCGGCGCAAGAACTCAAATATCGGTGGCGACTTCAAACAAGAGCGCTCCATGGCCCAGACCCTGTACGACAAACTCTGGCAGTCCCACGTCGTTCATCAAGAATCCGACGGCACCTGCCTGCTCTACATCGACCGTCACCTGCTGCACGAGGTCACCAGCCCGCAGGCGTTCGAAGGCCTGGCTATAGCCAGCCGCAAGCCCTGGCGCACTGGCGCCAATCTGGCCGTGGCCGACCACAACGTGCCCACCGTCAACCGTGCCCGTGGCATCGACGACCCCATTTCCAAGCTGCAGGTCGACACCCTGGACGGCAACTGCGACAAGTTCGGCATCACCGAATTCAAGATGAACGACCTGCGCCAGGGCATTGTGCACGTCATCGGGCCCGAGCAGGGCGCCACGCTGCCCGGCATGACCGTGGTCTGCGGCGATTCGCACACCAGCACTCACGGCGCACTGGCCACGCTGGCCTTCGGCATCGGGACGTCCGAGGTCGAGCACGTGCTGGCCACGCAGACGCTGCTCATGAAGAAAAACAAGAGCATGCTCATCAAGGTCGAAGGCGAACTGCCCTTCGGCTGCACCGCCAAGGACGTGGTGCTGCACATCATCGGCATCATCGGCACCGCGGGCGGCACGGGTTATGCCATCGAGTTCGCCGGCAGCACCATCCGCGCGCTGTCCGTCGAAGGCCGCATGACCGTCTGCAACATGGCCATCGAAGCGGGCGCGCGCTCGGGCATGGTGGCTGTCGACGACAAGACCATCGACTACTTCAAGAATCGCCCCTTCGCGCCCACCGGCGTGCTGTGGGACCAGGCCGCAGCCTATTGGCGCACGCTGCACAGCGACCCCGGCGCCAGCTTCGATCGCGTGGTCGAGGTCGATGCGCGCCAGATCAAGCCGCAGGTTACCTGGGGCACCTCGCCAGAAATGGTTCTGCCCGTGGACGGACGGGTGCCCGATCCCGAGCGCGAAAAAGACGACGTGCGCCGCAGCGGCATGGAGCGCGCCCTGCAGTACATGGGTCTGACGCCCAACACGCCGCTCACCGACATCCGCATCGACCGCGTCTTCATCGGCTCCTGCACCAACTCGCGCATCGAAGACCTGCGCGCCGCCGCTTCGGTGGCGCGCGGCCGCCGCGTGGCCGCCCACGTCAAGGAAGCGCTGGTTGTGCCGGGCTCGGGCCTGGTCAAGCAGCAGGCCGAACGCGAAGGCCTGGACAAGATCTTCATCGCCGCCGGCTTCCAGTGGCGCGATCCGGGCTGCTCGATGTGCCTGGCCATGAACGCCGATCGCCTCGAACCAGGCGAGCGCTGCGCCTCCACCTCGAACCGCAATTTCGAGGGCCGGCAGGGGCAGGGCGGCCGCACGCATCTGATGAGCCCGGCCATGGCCGCCGCCGCCGCCGTGGCCGGTCACTTCGTCGACGTGCGCGCGTTGCGCTAACCCTCATCGTCTGGATCACGAATCATGCAAGCATTCACCACTCATCAAGGCCTGGTGGCGCCGCTCGACCGCGAGAACGTCGACACCGACCTCATCATCCCCAAGCAGTTTCTCAAGTCGATCAAGCGCACCGGTTTCGGCCCCAACTTGTTCGACGAGTTGCGCTACCTCGACCACGGCGAGCCGGGCATGGACAACAGCAAGCGTCCGCTCAACCCCGACTTCGTGCTCAACCAGCAGCGCTACCAGGGCGCTTCCATTCTGCTGGCGCGCAAGAACTTCGGCTGTGGCTCCAGCCGCGAGCATGCGCCCTGGGCCCTCGAGCAATACGGCTTTCGCGCCATCATCGCGCCGTCCTACGCCGACATCTTCTTCAACAACAGCTTCAAGAACGGCCTGCTGCCCATCATCCTGTCCGAATTCGAAGTCGCCAAGCTGTTCGACGAGGTCAAGGCCTTCCCCGGCTACCAGCTCACCGTCGACCTGCCCGAGCAAGTCGTGCGTACGCCCGGCGGCCAGGCCATGCCTTTCGACATCGAGCCCTTCCGCAAGCACTGCCTGGTCAACGGCCTGGACGACATCGGCCTGACTCTGCAGCACGCCGACAAGATCCGCGCCTTCGAAGCCGAGCGCCTGGCACGTCACCCCTGGCTGGAAGGCCAGCCCGTGATCGGCCGCTGATTGCAATAGAATCGATCCGGTGCCATTGACTGGATCTGCGTGCCGTTGACCTGAGCCGAGGACCCCGGAGCAATCCGAAGCGTGGGGCGGCCATCCGCAGCCCACCGGGCGAGCATCGGAATTGCGCAGGGCTGCCTCGGCGTCTCAAGAACTCAATAGAGCCTACCCTTCAAACCATGACCACCCATCAAATCGCAGTCCTCCCCGGCGACGGCATCGGCCCCGAAATCACCGAACAAGCCGTCCGCGTCCTCCAGGCCCTGAACCTGCCGCTCGAACTCAAGCAAGCGCCGGTAGGCGGAGCGGCCTTCGACCAGTTCGAACACCCGCTGCCGCCCGCCACGCTCGAACTGGCCAAGCAGTCCCGCGCCATCCTCTTCGGCGCCGTCGGCGACTGGAAATACGACGTGCTGCCGCGCGAATTCCGTCCCGAGCAGGCCATCCTCGGCCTGCGCAAGAACCTCGGCCTCTTCGCCAACCTGCGCCCCGCCATCCTTTACCCCGAACTGGCCAACGCCTCCTCGCTCAAACCCGAAATCGTCTCGGGCCTGGACATTCTCATCATCCGCGAGCTCACCGGCGACATCTACTTCGGCACCCCGCGCGGCACGCGCCAGTCTCCCGACGGCGCCTTCAAGGGCGAGCGGGAGGGCTACGACACCATGCGCTATACCGAGCCCGAGGTGCGCCGCATTGCCCGCGTCGGTTTCGAGACCGCCCGCAAGCGCGGCAAGAAGCTGTGCAGCGTCGACAAGGCCAACGTCCTGGAGACCTCGCAATTCTGGCGCGACATTGTCATCGACGTCGCGCGCGACTATCCCGACGTCGAGCTCTCGCACATGTACGTGGACAACGCCGCCATGCAACTGGTGCGCGCGCCCAAGAATTTCGATGTGATCGTCACAGGCAACATCTTCGGCGATATCTTGTCCGACGAGGCCGCCATGCTTACCGGCTCGATCGGCATGCTGCCTTCGGCTTCGCTGAACGAGTCGTCGCAAGGCCTGTACGAGCCCAGCCACGGCTCGGCGCCGGACATCGCGGGCAAGGGCGTTGCCAACCCGCTGGCCACCGTCCTCTCGGCCGCCATGCTGCTGCGCTATTCGCTGAACGAGGCCGCTCAGGCCGACCGCATCGAAGCCGCTGTGCGCAGGGTGCTGTCGCAGGGGCTGCGCACTGCCGATATTTTCGAGGCGGGCACCACCAAAGTGTCTACTTCGCAGATGGGCGATGCCGTCCTCAAGGCGCTGGCCTGAGGATGAACGGCAACATCGGGGCGGAAATTTTTCCGATCCCGGTGTGCGGTGCAGCAATGCCTCCGACTTTCTGATAAAGTCGGGAAAACCCTGGACAATCAAATCGTCATAAAAGGTGCGAGCCTTGCTGGCAGTCGGCGCCAGCCTGAGGCGTGGCACGGGTTCCTATTTCCCATTTTTCTAAGAGCTCTTCCCAATGAAGCAAGCAGTAGGCCTGGTTGGCTGGCGCGGCATGGTCGGTTCCGTGCTCATGCAGCGCATGCGCGAAGAAAACGACTTCGCCCACTTCGAACCCGTGTTCTTCTCCACCAGCAACGCCGGCGGCAAAGCCCCGGCCTGGGCCGAGGGCGCCGGTCCCCTGCAAAATGCCTACGATATCGAAGCGCTCAAAAAACGGCCCTTCGTCGTCACCGCCCAGGGCGGTGACTACACCACCCAGGTCTACGGCAAGCTGCGCAACGCCGGCTGGAACGGCCTGTGGATCGATGCCGCCAGCACGCTGCGCATGGCCGACGACGCCATCATCGTGCTTGATCCGGTCAACCGTCCGGTGATCGATACGGCGCTCAAGCGCGGCGTGCGCAACTTCATCGGCGGCAACTGCACCGTCAGCTGCATGCTCATGGGCCTGGCGGGTCTGTTCAACAACGACCTGGTCGAATGGATGACCTCCATGACCTACCAGGCCGCTTCCGGCGGCGGCGCCCAGCACATGCGCGAACTGCTCACGCAGTTCGGTCTGCTCAACGGTGCGGTCAAGCCGCTGCTGGACGACCCGGCATCCGCCATTCTCGACATCGACCGTGGTGTGCTCGGCATGCAGAAAGACGCCAGTCTGCCGCAGGAACAATTCGGCGTCCCCCTGGCGGGCAACCTCATCCCCTGGATCGACAAGGATCTGGGCAACGGCATGTCGCGCGAAGAATGGAAGGGCGAGGCCGAAACCAACAAAATCCTCGGCCGCGGCGCAGCATTCGGCACGCCTGCCACGCCGATCGATGGACTGTGCGTGCGCATCGGCGCCATGCGCTGCCACAGCCAGGCGCTGACCATCAAGCTCAAGCGCGACGTGCCCATCGACGAGATCGAAGGGCTCATCGCCGAAGGCACCAACTGGGCCAAGGTCGTTCCCAACACCAAGGAAGACACCATCAAGTCGCTCACGCCGGTTGCCGTCACCGGCACGCTCGACATCCCGGTGGGGCGCCTGCGCAAGCTTTCCATGGGCTCGCAGTATCTGGGCGCATTCACCGTGGGCGACCAGTTGCTCTGGGGAGCGGCCGAACCCCTGCGCCGCATGCTGCGCATCGCGTTGGCCGAAGCCTGATCGCCGCTCTCGGTCGGCTCGTTTATCAAGGGGTACACGGTGTACCCCTTTTTTATTTGTGCCGCATCACTGATGCGTCTACACTTTCCAGTCATTTCCGGTACTTGGAAGCCTGCTCATGATCGGGTATCAACGCGCTATGCGTCCTTCTGTCCGCCTGTCCCGTAAAACCGTCCTGGCCTGGTCGTTGGCCGCGGCGCTCGGCCTGACTGCCATCGGCACCGCGCAGGCCGTCAGCCTGGGCCATGCCCGCGTCGTGTCGGCGCGTGGGGCGCCGTTGCAAGTGCTGGTGCCGCTCATCGATCTAACACCCGACGAAGCCGCCAATCTGCATATATCGCTGGCCGATGCGGCTGCCTGGCAGCGAGCGGGCCTGCAACCGCCCACGCCGCTGGCCGATATGCATGCCACGCTCGAAACCGGCACGCAGGGAAAGCGCGACGTGCTCGTAACCTCCAGCCAGCCTCCCGGCCACGACGCCATCGACGTCCTGCTCGACATGCAGTCGAACGCCGGGCAGCGCCAGCTGCAGGTCACGGTTCTGGTGCCTGCAGACGATATCGTCTCGGGCATTCAGCAAGCCGGGGTAGGCGGTACGCGCGCTGCCGCAGGCGCCGCAATCGGGCAAATCAAGGTTGCGCGCGGACAAACGCTCTGGGGCATCGCGTCCAGCCATGCCGTGGCCAACGCTACGATCTACCAGGAGCTCGTAGCCCTGTGGCGCGCCAATCCGCAAGCGTTCATCCAGAACAACATGAATCTGGTGCGCACCGGTGCCACGCTCAAGCTGCCCGACGCGGCCACGGTGCGGGCTATCGATCCCGCCGAGGCACGCCGTATCTTCGACGAGCAGGCCGCCGCCTTTCAGCGCTATCGCGGCCGGCTGGGCGCGGGCACGCAAAGCAGCTCGTCACCGGTTGCGAGCAATCATCAAACCAGCGCCGGTGGCAAGGTCGAATCGGCAGCGGCTGCCAACAAGGTCAGTCCGCCTTCCGCACAGGATCAGCTGCGATTGTCGGCGCCCTCGCAAACCGATGCGAAAGCGGATGCCCAGACTTCGAATCAGCACGCCATGGAAGACGCGAGCAAGCGCATCGGCGAACTCCAGGCAAACGTCCAGGCTTTGGGCCAGGCGGCTGGCGCCACGCAGCAAGGCGCGACGGGCAATGGTCAGGCCGAACAAAATGGCCAGAGCACCTCTGCACCGCCGTCCGGCGCGGCGAGTGCTCCAGACTCGAGCGCCACAGGCTCGAATACGTCGAACGCTGCGGTGTCCAATAGCGCCGGCGCCTCCAGCGCGGCAGCCACGGGCAGCAATGGCCCCGTCACCGGCCCCAGTTCCCCGACCGCCAACGCGCTGGACGAAGCCAAGGACACTGCCAAGAAGGTTGTCAATAAGAGCGGCATGGCCGATTGGCTGTCCGACAACCTGCTCATCGTCGTTACCGCCGTGCTGGTGGTCATCATTTTCATCGTGGCTTTGCTGATGCGCCGCGCCGGCCGTCACAGCGACGATGATGACGACTCCTACGGGTACGCCGAGCATTCCATGGACGATGCCACCAGCGATCAGGACGTCGATCATCGGATCAGCGGCATCAACCTCGACCTCGATCACCATTCGGGCAAAGACGATGAAGCGCCGCGCGGCGGCCGGACCTGATCCATGCCACGCATTGCCTTGGGCCTGGCTTATGACGGCTCGGCCTGGCAGGGCTGGCAGACTCAGCCTCACGGGCAGACGGTACAAGACAGGTTCGAAGCAGCGCTCGGAAAATTCTCCGGCGCGGGTGTGCCGCTGACCACGGTCTGCGCGGGCCGCACCGACACCGGTGTGCATGCCGCCATGCAAATCGTGCATCTGGATACCGAGCTGGATCGGCGCGGCGAATCCTGGGTTCGCGGTGTCAATGCTTTTCTGCCCGATAGCATTGCCGTGCAGTGGGCGCAGTCCGTGCCCGACGATTTCCATGCCCGGTTCTCGGCGCGCTCCCGCACCTACGTCTACCTGCTTTGGCGCGGGCGGGTAAGGCCGGCTTTGTGGGCCGGCCGCGCAGGCTGGTGTTTCCAGCCGCTCGATATTGACCTCATGCGCCAGTCGGCCGGAGACTTGCTCGGCGAGCATGACTTCTCCAGCTTCCGTTCGGCGCAATGTCAGGCGCGCCATCCTATACGAACTATGTATAGGCTGGACATCGAAGAGCGCGGCCCTTTCGTGGTTTTCACCTTGAAGGCCAATGCCTTTCTGCACCATATGGTGCGCAATCTCGTCGGCGCCTTGCTGCAGGTAGGGCAGGGGCGCGAATCCGTGGCCTGGATGGCGCAACTGCTCCAGGCGCGCGACCGCCGACTCGGCGCGCCGACCTTCATGGCCGATGGCCTCTATCTCTCCGCCATCGAGTACGCTGAAAGCTATGCGTTGCCGGCGCTCGACGGCGGCGCCTCTTTATTGTGGCCTTTCACTTCTCTCCGATGACCCCATGCGTACCCGCATCAAGATCTGCGGTCTGACCCGCGAAGCCGATATTGTCGACGCCGTCGAAGCGGGGGTCGATGCCATCGGCTTGGTCTTTCATCCAGGCAGCAAGCGCTTTCTTACTGTCGAACGCGCAGCGCAACTGCGCCGCGCCGTGCCCGCTTTCGTGGATGTGGTCGCCTTGTTCGTCAACGCCCAGCCGGATGCCATCCGCGCGGTGGTCGACCGTGTCCAGCCCGACCTTCTGCAATTTCATGGTGACGAGTCGCCCGAGGCCTGCCGGCGATCGGGCCGCCGCTATTTGCGTGCCTTTCGCGTCGGCGCGCCGGGTCTCGATACGCCCGAAGATCTCGCCGCGCATTGCATGACCTACGATGACGCCGCCGGCTGGTTGTACGACAGCTACAGCGCCGGCTACGGCGGTAGCGGCCTCGCTTTCGACCACCACCTGTTATCGGGCGTTCAGGCCTGCTCCGCATCGCGCCCGCTGATCCTCTCGGGCGGGCTCAAGCCCGAAAACGTGGCGCAGGCCGTGCGCGCTGTGCGACCCTGGGCCGTGGACGTCAGCAGCGGCGTCGAGATCGAACCGGGCGTCAAATCCGCGCAGCGCATGCGGGCTTTCGTGGCCGAGGTGCGCGAAGCCCAGACCCAGGCTTGAAGCGCGCTTAAATCACTTGCTGTACGTGATGTACCTGCGGCGGCTGCGCCACGCTATCGCCGATCAAGGCGCGCCATTGTTTGAAGGCTTGCGATTCGCGGAAGTCCACCATGTGGTGCTCGACCGTTTCCCAATCGACCACCAGCGTGTATTCCAGCGGCCGTTCGATGCTGCGGAATAGCTGCATACCGTGGCAGCCCTTGGCCCCCAGAAACAGCGGCCTGGCCTTGGCGACAGCCGCTTCAAAGGCCGGGCCGGTGCCTTCCTTGACGACGATGACAGCGATTTCATTGATCATGCAGTAGCTCCTGGAATGGGTGTAGGCGCGGTCGGACGGACAAAACTCTGTTCCGATGCGTCGGTCTCTCAAGTATCGCGCATCTGTCCGGCCGCCGTCGATGCAAGGTGTCCCGGTCGCGTTGTTCGGCTTTTCGATAAACTGGCGGCTTCGCCGTCATCTGCCGTCAGGCCCGCGCTCTCGCGCCAGCCGCCGCCTCGTATCATGCCGTTTTCCCATTTGCTGCTGGCCCTGAGCGTCGTCTTGGTCTGGGGCACGAATTTCGTCGTCATCAAATGGGGGCTGGGCGATTTCCCGCCTTTCATGTTCGCCGCGTTGCGCTTTATCTTCTCGGCCTTGCCGTGGGTGTTCTTCGTGCGCCGTCCGGCCGTGTCCTGGAAGCGTCTGGCCGCCGCCGGCATTTTCACGGGCGTGGGCCAGTTCGATCTGCTGTTCTGGGCCATGCAGCACGACATTTCGCCAGGTCTGGCGTCGCTGGTCGTCCAGGCGCAGGTTTTCTTCACCATTCTGCTGGCCATCATTCTCAATGGCGAGCGCATGAAAGCGCTGCAGATTGGCGCCATGCTGCTGGCCTTGCTGGGCATGGGTGTCGTGGGTTGGCATGGTATGCGCGATCCCAGCAGCACCATTACGCTATTCGGTCTGTTCACCGTGCTGTTGGGCGCTTTTTTCTGGAGCTGCGCCAACACACTGGTGCGAGGCGCAGGCAGGGTGGACATGCTGAGCTTCACGGTCTGGAGCAGCCTCTACGCCGTACCCCCCCTCATCCTGGTGAGTCTGTGCGTCGAGGGTCCTGCCAGGGTGTCGCAGGCCCTGATCCATGCCAATTGGCATGGCTGGGTCACGGTTCTGTGGCAGTCCGTGGGCAACACTCTGTTCGGTTTCGGCGCCTGGAACTGGCTGCTGGCGCGCCATCCTGCCGCCACCGTGACGCCCTCGGCGCTGCTGGTGCCCGTTATCGGCATGCTGTCGTCGGCCTGGCTGCTTTCCGAGGATCTGGCCGGCTGGAAGCTGATTGCGGCGTTTCTGGTTATCGCTGGCCTGACGCTCAACCTCTACGCCGGCCGGCTGCAGCTCAAGGCCAAGGCGGCCTGACCGTTCGCAAAGTCTGCTTAAGTCAGCTGCTGCGGCCCCGCAAGCTTCAGGCCGGCATCGCCTTGCAGCACCACGGTCGACGAAGTCGAGATCTGCAGTCCTGCCTGGGTCAGTCGACTCAGCACTTCATACAACACGCGGCTGCGTACGACATAGGCCAGCCGGGGCGAATCCACATAAGCGATGGCGTTGAACATCAACCGGTCGTTCTCGATGCCGTCCAGGTAAACTGCCGCAGCGGGGCTTTCCAGTATTTCCTCCTGTTCGACGAAGGCCGCCGTGATCAGGTCGCGCACCTTGTCAACGTCGGTGTTGAGCGGCATGGGCAACCTGATCTGCACCCGTCCCATCGAGCGCGAGTGCGTCACGTTGCGCAGCGTCTTGGTGATGAATTCCGAGTTCGGCACGATCACCGTTGATTTATCCGGCATCAAGATTTCCGTGGCGCGCACATTGATGCGCTGAATGTCGCCCTCCACGGTGCCCAGCGACACCCAATCTCCCACCTTCACCGGCCGCTCGGCCAGCAGAATGAGGCCGGAGACGAAGTTCTGCACTACCGCCTGCAGGCCGAAACCAATGCCTACCGACAGTGCGCTGGCAATCCAGGCCACCCGCTCCAGCCCTAGCCCAAGCGAAGAGAGCGTCAAACCCGCCACAAAAAGCACGCCGGCGTAGCAGAACAGCGTTGCGGTCGACGTGCGCATGCCCGGATCCATCGTCGTGGAAGGCAGATAGGTGTCTCTCAGCCAGCGCTTTAGCACGCGCACGCACAACAGTCCCAGCAGCAGGACCAACAGGCCCTGTCCCAGGGTGCTCGGCTGAATCAGCACCTGGCCGATCTGCAGACCCTTGCCGAGCTGTTCCGCGCTGCGCAATATCTCGCTAGGACCGCCGCCGAAAGGGTTTATCAGAAGCACGATCGCAACCAGCACCACGAGCGCGCGGCCTAAGCCGGAGAGCAGCACGGCGGTCTGCTGACGCAGGCGGAATTGAGGAGTCGCGTGCTCGGGCTTCCTGCCTGCCAGCAGCGTCATGCAACCGTCGTCGATCAAGAGCGATAGCAGGTAGGCCGATGTCACCACGATCAGCAGCCACAGTCCCTGCGTAATGATGAAAGTCCCCAGGGTGGCGTACCCGATCAGGACAGCTACGATACCTACGACCAGCGCCAGCCAGCTCAGCGTGCTCAGCGTCGCGATCCAGAAAGGCCGGTGCAGGGCCTGGCCTGTCTCGGGATCGCGCTGCGATTTGCGGCGCAGCCTTTCGCCCAACATCAGGCTCCATGCCAGCGTGATGCCCTGGGCGAGCGCCGCCAGGCTGGTCATGGCGATCGTCGTGTTGACGCTGATGTCCAGTACCGAAGGCAATTGCAGCACCAGCCAGACGATTACGGCCTGTACTGCCAGCGTGCCGGGCAGCCAGCGCAGGCCCGTGGCGACTTCATCGGGCAGCGCCAGCAGACGCCATGAGGGTCTCTTGGGCGACAGCAGCACGTTGCCCAGGCCGCCTATATAACCAGCCAAGCCCACGACGCCCACCAGAGAACTCAATAGTGCCTCGGTATTGTCCGACAGCGCATTGCTCCAGTTCACACCCATGTGCAGCAGCTTGGCGATCAACCCCGGCGTCACGATCGCTACGATCACGACCGCGACGGCAAACACCGAACGGCGCAGCCGTCCCGAAGGCACGCGGGTTGCGGTCAAACGCAGCAGCAGATGCCGTATGACGTAGTTCGCGGCCAGCACGGCCACGATGCCGACGGCGATCAGAAACCACACCGTGCCCGGCGTTTGGCCTGCGCTGGCCATTACCTCATTGCCCAGCTCCTCGAAGCGCAGCAGATCGGCGGGAAAGTCGCGCCGCAGCTCCTGGTGGTAGCGTGACGAGAAGAAGGTGCGGTGGCGCTCGCCCATCTGGGCCTGAAACTGCTTGCGTCGTTCTGTCGAGACGCGATCGACCAGTTGCCCGGCCTCCACCGTCAATAGCTTGGCCAGTTTGAGCTGCGAATCGATTGCATTGTTGGCCTTGACCAGTTGTCTGCGCTGGTCGGCGACGTCAGGAGGCTCTTTGGCGCCTGTCGGCACCGGTCCCAACTGGTTCAGCCTGGCTGTAATGTCGGCCAGTTTCGGCGTCAGGGTGCCCGTCAGACTGTCGGCTTTGTTTTGCAGCTTTTGAACTTCGCTGCCCCAGCGGTCCAGCGATTCGTCGGTAGGGTGGTTGTCCAGCCCCTTGAGTATGGCGTCCAGTCTGGCGCGCATCTGCGTCAGCTGTGCATCGACTCCTGCGGGGGTGTCGCTGCTGCTGTTTGCACTGGGTTTGACGTTGGGCTGCGCCCACGCAAGCTCTCCGTGCATGGCAGACAAGGCCAGAAAGCAAGCTAGCAGCCCGGCGCGTAAATGACGCCCCGAGCGATGAAAGAGCGGAATCATGAAAGCGTCCGTGATTGGCGAGCCGGCAGCATAGCAAGCGCTGGCATGGGTGTTTGCGACAAAATCTATCGTGATGTCTGTCGATTTGTCGATCAGCAAGTACTCGTGCTATAGTTCAAGGCTTGTTGCTTGAAACGCGAAGCGCTTTGGGCGACGAGGGGAGCGGGAAGTCAGGTTGAAGGTAGTTGGGCTGTTGGATGCGAGTTGATTTGACAGCCATAAAAAACATCTTCATAATCTCGTT
>NZ_JBQCER010000014.1:0-32469 GCF_051960075.1 Bordetella sp. | reverse complement strand
CTTCATCGACATGGAAGACGCCGGCCATCGCGATACCGTACTGGCCGAGTTGAAAAAAGCCTTGTCGCGAGACCGCACTCGAATGACGGTCAACGGCTTCACCCAGCTCGGCCTGGTGGAAATGACGCGCAAACGCACCCGCGACTCGCTGGCGCATCAGCTCTGCGAGCCCTGCCCCATGTGTCAGGCGCGAGGCAATGTGCGCACGGCGCGCACCGTCTGCTATGAGATCCTGCGCGAGATCCTGCGCGAGAGCCGGCAGTTCAATCCCAAGGAATTCCGCATCCTGGCGTCGCAGGATGTCGTCGATCTTTTCCTGGAGGAAGAAAGTCAGCATCTGGCGATGCTGGGCGATTTCGTCGGTAAACGGGTTTCGCTGGAAGTAGAGGCTGGCTATTCGCAAGAGCAATACGACATCGTGTTGATCTGAGCCGGCAACCGGCCGGGTCGTGCGACGAGATCACCGCATGCGCAAAATGCTCGTGCGTCAGGCCTCCGCCTTGACTGCGTTGTTGGCGATGATTTGCTGCAAAATCGCCTGTGCCTTCGAAAACTCGAAAGAATCGATGGCAGATCTCAGCGCCTTGGCGTAGACGAGGTCGCCTTTCTCGAGCGTGTTGCACACGCTCTGCGCCAAATCGTCGGGCAGTTCGCCGCGCTCAAAGCATTCCAGCAAACGCTGCAGGGCTTGCGGAAATTCGGCGGCAGAGAGCCCGGGCTTCTCTTCTTGAATGCCGGATGTTGCCGAGGCCGCATGGCCGAGCAACTCGCGCGAAGTGGCGACAAGCAATTCCTGAAGCTCGGAAAATCGAGCTCGCGCCTCTTCGACCTTGCCATCGCGCACCAGATTCTCAAGCTTGGCAGCCAGCTCGTGGGCCATGGGCATGGCCAGATTGCCCGTAGCGCCACGGATGCTGTGCAGGCTGTACTGGACGGCGCTCCAGTCGACATCGGCCTGCTCGGCATCCGGCAGCGGATAGCGCTGATGCACATCGTCCAGAAAGCTGCCGATGGCGTCCGCCAGACGCGATTCGCTGCCCCAAAGAACGACTCCGCTCTTCCAGTTGATCAGAAGGGCATCGGACGGACCGGGCCCGGCTTGCGCCGTCGTGGCAGAATCGCGCCCTCTGCGCATCACCCGCAGGATCTCGGCCATGAGCTGGGTCGAATCCAGCGGTTTGACGGCAAAGCCGTCCATGCCGGCGGCACGCGCCGCGCGCTGATCTTCGGCCATGACGCTGGCGGTCAGCGCAATGATCGGCACGGATGAGCGGCTGGGCATCTCTTTCTCGAAACTGCGGATGCGCCGCGCAGCCTCCAGCCCGTCCACCTGCGGCATATGGACGTCCATCAGCACCAGATCAAAATAGCCTTTCTTGAAAATATCGACGGCCTGCGCACCGTCGGCGGCCGTCGTGACCTTGTGACCGTTCTCTTCGAGCACAAGCGCAACCAGCTTGAGATTCTGCGGAACGTCGTCGGCGACAAGAATGTTCAGGGACGGGAGCGCAATGCGAGATATATCGACTTTTGTCGATTCCGGTTTCTTGCCGGCAGACAAGGGCAATTGCACGTGGAAGACGCTGCCTGCACCCAGGGTGCTTTCGACCTGGATGGAGCCCTGCATCAATTCGATAAGCTGAAGGGAAATTGTGGTACCCAGGCCGGTGCCGCCGAAACGCCGGCTGATCGAGGCATCGGCCTGAGTGAACGGCGAGAAAACCTTGGCTACCTGTTCTTGCGACATGCCGATGCCGGTGTCCTTTACATGGATATGCACCATGCCGTCTGCATGAGACAGCGTCAACCGCACGCAACCCCGCTCGGTGAACTTGATGGCGTTGCCCAGGAGATTGGTCAGTACCTGCTGTATGCGCAGCGGATCGCCCCGGAAATACTCGGGCATGTCCTCGGAGTATTCGACGATGAAATCCAGGTTTTTGTTCTGCGCGCTCAAGCGCAGCGAGTTGTCGACCTGGGCAACGAGCTCCTTGAGCGAGAAATCGATGGATTCGAGCGACACGCCGCCCTTCTCTAGACGAGTCGTGTCGAGAATATCGTTGAGCAGCCCCAGCAGCGAGCGCGAGGAATTTCTGACGATGTTCAGGTGGTTGCGCTGCACGTCGGTCAGACCACCGTCATTGAGTAGAAGCTCGGTGAAACCGATGATGGAATTCATCGGCGTGCGGATTTCGTGGCTCATATTGGCCAGGAATGTGCCCTTGGCCGCGGCGGCGCGCTCCGCACGCTCGGCCGCCTCGCGCAGCGAGGCTTCCAGTTTGTGCCGCTCGGTGATGTCCGATACGAAGCCGACGAATATCAACCCGTCGGGAAGGTTCACACGCCCGACCGCCAGGCGCATCGGCATAAGGCTGCCGTCCTTGCGTTGCCCCATGATCTCGCGGCCGGTGCCGATGACCTTGGGCACGCCCGAGCTCAGATAATTGTGCAAGTAGCCGTCATGATGCGACTTGTAAGGCTCGGGCATCAAAATGTTGATGTTGCGGCCGACGACTTCCCCCGCCTTCCAGCCGAACAGTCTCTCGGCCGAGGAGCTGAAGCTCTGGACCAGGCCGCGGCTGTCGATGGTGATGATGCCGTCCACTGCCGTGTCGATGATGGCGCGCAGGCGCGTCTCGCCGTCTTCCAGCTCACGGTACAGGCCACGCATTTTGATGAGGCTGGTGAGCGCTGCGACCAGCACCGTGACCGTGAACGTGAACATGGAAAGCGCGAACGCCACGAAGGTGGTGTTGAGCATGACCGCGTTATCAATCGCCTGCGTCTCTCCGACGAAGCGCGCGGCCAGCATGGCGACGTAATGCATGCACGTGATGGCCAGGCCCAGCACGCAGCCGCTGATGATCAGTCGAACCGTCGGCTTGATTCCGGCAAGACGCGACAGGCCGTAGCGCAGCCACAGAGCAAAGATGGACAACCCCACGGCCACCACGATGGAAAGACCGAAGTAGTATGGGTCGTAGCGCAGCACGCCCGAAAAGCGCATGGCCGACATGCCGCTGTAGTGCATGGCGCCGATGCCCGCCCCCACCAGCGTACCGGCAACGATGATCTGCGGCCAACCGGGGTCGCGCCGCGACAATATCCACATGGCAAGCCATGCGGCGGCCAGGCCGGGAATGCTGGAGAGCAGGGTCAGCGTGCTGTCGTAGCTCACCGACGAGCACAGTTCGAAGGCCATGATGCCGATGAAGTGCATCGTCCAGATGCCCCCACCCAGCGAGATGGCGCCGATGCCCAGCGCAACCTGCCGAGGCATGCCGCGTTCGGCATTGCGGGCGAGCTTGACGGTGTGCATGGCCATGGTCGAGGCGAACATGGCCACTGCCAGCGAAAGCAGCACCAGCCCCCAGCTGTACGAACCCGCGATCAGGGGAACGCCGCTGTCAGACGTAATGAAAAAATGTTGGAGTAGTTCCGTCATGCCCGTGATTTCTCCCGCCCGTCCGCGGCGCAAACATTCGGCCGGAGTTATCCGATTCAACCAACTGTATCAAAAAAGCACAATTAGCTATATGACTGAATAGTCATATTTTTAAAGGATGTCTCTGCATTTTCAGGGACGCGCAGGACCATCTATAGGGGACGCAACAAGTGGGGAACGGCTGGCACGCAGGCCTTCAAGCCAGCCGGAGACCTTGCAGCGAAAGCGACGTTTCAGCTTTCACGGAACTGCATGTTGTAGAGCGAGGCGTAGATCCCGCCGAGCGCCAGCAGCTCTGCATGGGCGCCCTGCTCGAGAATGCGCCCATCATCCAGCACGATGATACGGTCGGCATTTTGCACCGTGGACAGACGGTGAGCGATGACCAGGGTCGAACGCCCCTGCATCAGGCGCTCGAGCGAGATCTGCACCTGGCGCTCGGACTCGTTGTCCAGTGCTGAGGTGGCTTCGTCCAGGATGAGGATGGGTGCATTCTTGATGAGCGCGCGGGCAATGGCCAGCCGCTGCCGCTGGCCGCCCGACAGGCGGGAGCCCTTTTCGCCCACCGGCGAATGGATGCCCTGCGGCAGACTGTCCACGAACTCGGTCAGATTGGCCGCCGCAAGCGCTTCCCGCACCTGGGCTTCGCTGGCCCGCCCCATTGCGCCGTATCCCACGTTGGCGGCGATGGTGTCGTCGAAAAGAACTACGTCCTGGCTGACCAGGGAGAGATGCGAGCGCAGATCGCGCAGGGTCAGGCCGGAAATGGGCTGGCCGTCGATCAGGATTTCGCCCGAATCGGGCAGCACGAAACGAGGCAGCATATTGGCCAGGGTGGTCTTGCCGCTGCCCGAACGCCCCACCAGCGCGACCGTCTGACCCGGCTCGATGGTGAAGGAGATCTGGCTGACGGTGTCGCGCTCCGCGTCGGGAAAGCGCTGCGTGACGCTGCGGAATTCGATACGGCCGCGCACGGGCATGGGCAGCGCCTGCGTGCCGGTGTCGTTCTCGATGGGCTGGTCTATGAGTTCGAAGACATTTTCGGCAGCCACCAGCATGCGCTGGGTCTTGGACGCGATGCGGCTCAGGCGCCGCACCGGATCGAAGATCTGCGCCAGGGCCGCCATGAACGAAGCGAAGGCGCCCACCGTCAACCTGCCGTGGTTGGCCTGGCCCAGCGCGACGGCGATGATGGCGCCGACCGACACGGCGATGCACATCTGGGCAATGGGCGAGAGGGCCGCATCGGCGATGGCCGCCCGCATATTGAAGCGGCGCAGCCGCGCGTTGATCTTGGCAAAGCGGCCGGTCTCCATGTCGAAGCCGTCGAACAGCTTGACGACGCGCTGGCCTTCGATGCCTTCGTTGACCACGCGGGTCAGCTCGGCATTGGTGGCGACGGTTTCGCGGCTAATGCGGCGCAGCCGGCGGATGAAGGCCTGGGCGATGACCACCGAGATCGGCAGCATGATCAGGATGATCAGCGTGAGCGGCCACGACATATAGAGCAGCACGCAGATCAGCGCGACCACCGTCAGGCCCTCGCGCACGAGGGCCGTGATGACTTCGGTGGCCGAGCTGACGACGATGGTGGTTTCGACTGTGAAGCGGTTGAGCAGCAGGCCCGTGTCGCCGCGCTTGAAGTCGCGGTCGGGCAGGCGCAGCAGTCGGTCGAACATGTCGCGCCGCAGGTCGCGCAGCACGTTGTTGGCCGTCCAGGCCAGCAGATAACCGCTGCAGAACGTGCACAAGCCGCGCACCAGCACCAGACCGATCACGGCCAGAGGCAGGCTCCAGACATAGGAGGGCTTGGCGCCGGAGAAGCCGCCGTCGAGCAGGGGCTTCATGATGATGGCAAGCGTGGGCTGGGTCGCCGCCGCGCCCGCCATCGTCACCACGGCGAGCACCAGCGCTTTCCACTGGGTGCCGACGCGGCTGTATATGCGCTTCCAGATCGTTCCTTGCACGGGCCGCGTGTCGGCGGACGGTTGGCTTGAAGCTGCGGTCAAAGTGCGGTCTCTCGGGGTATGGGCCAAAGCGGCGATTGTACCGTCCGGCCCTTGCATACAATGGCGCCCATGGCCGCGATCACCCGTCTCTATGTCCGCCTGCCCAACTGGGTGGGCGATGTCTGCATGAGCCTGCCCGCCCTGCATCTGCTGCAGAAAGCCGGCCTGCCCCTGACCCTGTGCGCCCGCCCCTGGGCCCGCGACCTGCTCGCCGGGTTGCCCGCGCACGATTTCGTGCCCCTGAGCGGGCGGGTGCGCGAAGACCGGGCCGCGGTGGCAGCGTCGCGCCGCGCCTTGGACCGCCAGGGGCGAGGTGCGCGCGGCCTGCTGATACCGGACTCGCTCTCGAGCGCGCTGACCTTCCGGCTCGCTGGCCTGGCCTGCGCCGGCTTTCGCGATGAGGGGCGCAGCCTGCTGCTGCGCTGGCCTATCGCCAAGCCCGATCCCACACTACATACCGTGCAGGCCTGGCACTATCTGGCCCGCACCGCGCTGCAGCACTGGAATCTGCCGATCGCCGAGCAGATGCCCGGCCCCAGTCTGGACTTGCCGCTGACCGGCCTGCACGTCGAGGCGGCGCAGGCCCTGCTGCGGGCACAGAGCCTGCGGGAGCACGCCTATGTGCTGATCGCCCCCACGGCGGTCGGACTGCACCATGGCCGCATCAAGGTATGGCCGCACTTCGATGCGCTGACGCGCGCGCTGCAAGCCGCCGGGCATGCCGTGGTCATGTGCCCGCCCCCCGCCGAGGCCGACCAGGCCCGCGCCAACGCGCCCACGGCCACGCTGCTGCCGCCGCTGGGCCTGGGCGCCTACGCGGCGCTGGCCGCGCGCGCGCAACTGGTGATCTGCAACGACTCGGGCGTATCGCACATCGCCGCCGCGGTGGGCGCGCGTCAGTTGACGCTGTTCGGCGTAACCCAGGCCGGCCGCACCGGCCCATGGTCGCCGCAGGCCCACGGCCTGGGCTCGGACCTGGCATGGCCTGAAATGAATGCCGTCCGATCGCAGGTCGACGCTCTATTGACCGAAAGTTAAGATTAGGGACATGGAACTACCGAGTCTGCTGGCCAACCTGATCATTCCGCTGGATCTGTGCATTGCCTTGTTGGTACTGGGCGTTGTGCTGCGTCTGCTCAGGCTGCGCCGCGCGGGCAACGTTGCCGCGATTTTCGGGCTGGCTTGGGCGCTGGCCTGGTCTCTGCCCATCACGTCCATCTGGCTGGGCGGCGAACTGGAACAACGCTACCCCCACCTCACCCCGACCGAGGCGCCCAAGGCCGAGGCCATCGTGGTGCTCGGCGGCAACACCGGGCACGGCCGCAGCAACTGGTTCCTGCCGCTGGACAAGGACACCGCGATGTCACGCCTGGACATGGCCATCGATCTGTACGAGGCTGGCCGCGCACCCAAGATCGTGCTGTCCGGCGGTGCGCTTTCGGGCGACGTGAGCGACGCCAAGGCCATGGCGCACCGCGTGCGCCAGAGCGGCATCCCCGACGATGCGCTCATCCTCGAAAACAGCAGCCGCACGACGCACGAAAACGCCCTGCTCACCGAGGACAAGCTGGAACTGCACGACATTCATGATGTGCTGCTGGTGACCTCGGCGTTGCATATGCCACGCGCCATGGCGGCCTTCGCCAAGCAAGGCGTGAACGCTACCGCCGTGCCGACCCCGTCACAGATCATCCTGCCCGCGGACGGTTCGATATCGCCTTGGTTGCCCAATGCACGCGCCTTCGAGGCCAGCCGCTCCATCATCAAGGAATACGCGGGCTTGCTGCTGTATTGGTGGCGAGGTTGGGTATGAGCACGGCCTGCCGCGAGGGCTGCGGCGCGTGCTGCATCGCGCCTTCGATTTCCAGCCCGATCCCGGGTATGCCGCAAGGCAAGCCGGCGGGCGTGCGGTGCGCGCAGCTGGATGACGACAACCGCTGCAAGATCTTCGGCAGCCCGCTGCGGCCGGACGTATGCGGGTCGCTCATGCCCAGCCCCGAAATGTGCGGCGACAGCAGGGAGCAGGCGCTGCGCTGGCTGGGCTATGTCGAGGAAATCACGGCGCCACCCCCTTGAGCGCAGGATCCAGGCGGCACGCGCTGAGCGGGCGGGCATGGGCGGCACGGATGCGTATGACCTCGCGCGTGCGCGGATCGAGAATGGCGTCCAGGCACGCGCAGCCGTATCCGTAGTGCCCGTTCGTATCGACCCACTGCGTATCCTTGAAATCGGGCCAGTCGCCGTCGGCCTGATGGCCGCCCTGGACGCCGACGACCCACTCGCCTTGGCGATCGAACAGCGACACATTCTGGGGGGAGGGATTGTCCCACCAGCCGCAGCGGGTTTGCGCTTTCTGCGCCGGGCTGCCGGCCTGCGCAGTGCCCGCCAGCGACGCGGCGAATATTGCAGCAAGCGCTATTTTTCGTAGATTCATGGGCACCCCGAAAAAGCCGGAAGATCTGTGCGCGCCGGATCGCGGCCTTGCCGCCTGCATGGCCGCTTCACGGCTAGGCGCCGCCGTTCAGGTTGACGGCATAGACAAAATACAGCACCAGGGCAGCGAGCGGAGCGGCATACCACCAATACGAAGACGGTCCGGCGCCGCTTTTGTAGAAGCAGAGCACGATACCTGCGCTGACCAGGCACGTTGCCGGAAGCGCATAGATCGAGAAATCGAGGACGCCAGCCTGAAACTTGCTCAGCCCGCCTGCGTTGGCTATGCCGGCGGCGGAGAAAACGACCAGCATGAAGAAGAAGTAGGCCAGCATGATCTGCAGCACCGTACCCAGAATGACCCCTCTCAGCGACATATCGACGCCTCCTTCGTTGCTGCGCATGTCCATAAAATGAGTCATGCGGGCGAGAGCGCGAAGCCGGCCTATGCCGGGGCATCGCACCTTTTGTGCCCGACTCAGTAGCTCACTTCGACGCCGTCGGGCTTGGCCCAGCCGGCCAGATTTTCCAGCAGGGTGTCGGCCATGCGCACGCGCCAATCTTCGCTCAGGCGCAGGGTGCATTCGAAGCCGGCCTTGCTGCGATAGACGATGTCCACCGGCACGCCGGGAACGCCGTTCTCGGGCTCGGCGCGGAAGGGGTTGAGCATCTGGCGCAGTTTGGCCGCGTCGGCCTGGCCGTTCAGGCGCACCCGCAAGGCGCGCGCGCGGGCTTCGCGGGCCAGCTGCAGGTCGTAGAGTTCCTCGGCCACGATGCGCATGCCGCCGGAGTAGTCGTCGTTGCTGACCTTGCCGCGTATCACCAGCAGCTGGTCCACGTTGAGACGGTTGCGATGCTTTTCGTAGAGCTCGTTGAAGATGGAGATCTCGATCTGGGCGGAGCCGTCGTCCAGCGTGGCGAACACCATTTTTCCGCGGCGGGTCATCATGACCCGCACGGCGGCGAGCACCCCGCACATCCATTGCGGTTCGCGCTGCGGCTCGACGCGGGCCAGCGGCATGGGCACGATGCGGCGCACTTCGTCGCGCCAGTGATCGAACAGATGGCCGCTGAAGTAGTATCCCAGCGCCGCCTTTTCTTCGGTGAGCTTGGCGCGCAAATCCCAGGGCGCCACCTTGGCGACTTCTTCGGCCACCACGTCGCCGCTGTCGTCGCCGAAGAGCGAGACCTGGTTGGCGCTGCGCGCGGCTTGTTCGGCCGCTTCCATGGCCGTGCCCACCGAAGCCAGCAGCGCGGCGCGATTGGGTTCGATGGTATCGAAGGCGCCGGCGCGGATCAGGGCTTCGATGGTGCGGCGGTTGACGGTGTGCTTGTCGATGCGGCGGCAGAAATCGGCCAGGCTGGTAAAAGGGCCGTCCGCCTTGCGACTGCGCAGGATCTCCTCGACCGCGCCCTGCCCGGTGCCTTTGACGGCGCCCAGGCCGTAGCGCATGGTGCGCGGCGGCTTGCCTGATTTGCTCTGTACATCACGCACCGGCTCGAAGCGGTAGCCCGAGGCGTTGACGTCCGGCGGCAACACCTCGACGCCGTTGGCCTGAGCATCGCGCACGAAGATCTGCACCTTGTCGGTGTCGTCCATGTCGGACGACAGCGTGGCCGCCATGAACTCGGCAGGATGGTATGCCTTGAGCCAGGCGGTCTGGTAAGCGATAAGCGCGTAGGCGGCCGAATGCGACTTGTTGAAACCGTAGCCGGCGAATTTTTCCATCAGGTCAAAGAGCTTGACCGCCAGGTTGGGATCGTGGCCCTTGTTCTTGGCGCCCTCCTCGAACTTGACGCGCTCCTTGGCCATTTCCTCGGGCTTTTTCTTGCCCATGGCCCGGCGCAGCAGATCGGCGCCGCCCAGCGAATAGCCGCCGATGATCTGCGAGATCAGCATCACCTGCTCTTGGTAGACGATGACCCCGTAGGTGCTCTTGAGCGTGCTCTCCAGGTCGGGGTGGAAGTAGTCCACCTCGGCGCGTCCGTGCTTGCGATTGACGAAATCGTCGACCATGCCCGATTCGAGCGGACCCGGACGGTACAGGGCCAGCACTGCGATGATGTCTTCGAACGTGCTGGGCTTGAGCTTCTTGAGCAGCTCCTTCATGCCGCGGCCTTCGAGCTGGAAGACGGCGGTGGTGTTGGCGTCGCACAGGATCTTGTAGGCCGCCGGATCGTCCAGCGGCAGCGCCATGATGTCGAAGTCGCGCTGGCTCTCGTTGAACTGGCGCACGTAGCGCACGGCCCAATCGAGAATGGTGAGGTTGCGCAGGCCCAGGAAGTCGAACTTGACCAGGCCGGCGGCCTCGACGTCGTCCTTGTCGAACTGCGAGACGGCGCTGTTCTCCTGCCCCGGCTGGCAGTACAGCGGGCAGAAATCGGTAAGCTTGCCCGGCGCGATCAGCACGCCGCCGGCGTGCATGCCGATGTTGCGCGTCAGGCCTTCGAGAGGCCGGGCCAGGTCGACCAGGCCACGCACTTCTTCTTCCTGCTCGTAGCGCTCCTTGAAGGCGGGTTCGTCTTTGAGCGTGCGGTCCAGCGTCCAGGGGTCGGCCGGATTGAAGGGAATAAGCTTGGAGAGCCCGTCGCAGAAGGTGTAGGACATGTCCAGCACGCGGCCGGTGTCGCGCACCACGGCCTTGGCGCCCAGCGTGCCGAAGGTGGCGATCTGGCTTACGGCGGCGCGGCCGTACTTGGACTTGACGTAATCGATGACGCGTTCGCGATTGTCCTGGCAGAAGTCGATGTCGAAGTCGGGCATGGATACCCGCTCCGGATTCAGGAAGCGCTCGAACAGCAGGTCGTAGCGGATCGGGTCCAGGTCGGTGATGCCCAGCGCGTAGGCGACCAGCGAACCGGCGCCCGACCCCCGGCCCGGCCCCACCGGCACGCCGTTCTGCTTGCCCCAGTTGATGAAGTCCTGCACGATCAGGAAGTACCCGGGGAACTTCATGTCGATGATGATCTTGCATTCCCAACGCAGGCGCTCGTAGTACATCTCGCGCTTGCCCGCCCGCTCGGCCTCGTCGGGAAAGAGAAAGGCCAGGCGCTTCTCCAGGCCTTCTTCGGAGAGCTGGACCAGGTAGTCGTCGAGCGACACGCCTTCGGGCGTAGGGAAGATGGGCAACTGCGGCTTGCCCAGCGTGAGCGTGAGATTGCAGCGGCGCGCGATCTCGATCGTGTTGGCCAGGGCCGAAGGCACGTCGGCGAAGCGCCGCGCCATGTCCTCGGAGCTGAGCAGGTACTGATCTTGCGTGAAGCGGCGCACGCGGCGCGGGTTGGCCAGCACCTCGCCTTCGGCGATGCAGACGCGCGCTTCGTGGGCCTGGAACTCATCCTGGGCCAGGAATTCGACCGGATGCGTGGCGACCACCGGCAGGCCGGCCTGGGCCGCCAGGCGCATGGCGGCCTGGGTGTAAGCCTCGTCGCCGTCGTGGCCGACGCGCTGCAGTTCGATGTAATAGGCGCCGGGGAACATGGCGTCCCATTGGCGCGCCAGAGACAAGGCCGCGGCGGTGTTGCCGGCGTCGAGTGCATGACCCACGTCGCCCGCGCGGCCGCCGGACAGCACGATCAGGCCTTCTTTGTCTTGCAGCCATTCGCGGCGGATCTCGGCCCGGCCCTTGGCCTGGTTCTGCAGATATGCCTGCGTAAGCAGTTCGCAGAGATTGAGATAGCCTCGGTGGTTGCGCACCAGCAGCAAGATGCGGAAAGGCTTCTCGGGATCGTCTTCGTTTTCGAGCCAGACGTCGCAGCCCGCCACCGGTTTGACCCCGGCGCCGCGCGCGGCCTTGTAGAACTTGATCAGGCCGAAGAGATTGGACAGATCGGTGAGCGCCACCGCGGGCTGACCCAGCTTGGCCACGCGCTTGACCAGATCGGGAATGCGGATCAGCCCGTCGACGACCGAGAACTCGGAGTGCACGCGCAGGTGCACGAAGGCAGGCGGGGGGGAAGCAAGGGCGTCGGACATAAGGCGAGATTGTACTCAGCCTGCATTCCCCTTTGGGGCTACGGCAAAGCCATCATGCCCGGTAAAGCAAGCAGCCCCGACAATCTGGCACACGCGATCTTGTCCGCGCCGACTTCGGCCGCCGGCATGAGGAAGTTCATCGTGCCGAGGCAGACGCCGCGTGCAACCAGCGGCACATTGATGACCGATTTCAGGCCCAGCGCTTCGATAGCCCGATGGTCGTCGAACGACTGGCGGATGGCTTCGATGCCTTCGCCCACGAAAATCCGCCGCTCCAGCAGGACATGCCGGCCCCAGTCCGTACCGCGCTTGTCCTTGCCGCCGCCGGGCGGATAGGATCGGGGATCGGAGCTGTACAAGCGAACCAGCGCCAGACGTTCGATGTCCAACCGGTTCACCGTGCACAGCGTCTGCCCGAGCACCGGCCGGGCGCAGGCGTCTATGGCGGCGAACAAGGCCACGGGGTCCTCGCCGGCGCAGGCATCGGCAAGCGCGGAAATCCGGTCCCGTTCAGGAAAAGGAGTCGTCTCGCGCAGCATCGGATTCATTGGTCGTCAGCCGTCACGCCCAAGTCGCGAATGAGCTTGTCGTACTTCTTCTCGTCGTGCACGAGAACCTCGGAAAACTGCTGCGGCGTGGTGTGGAGAACTTGCACCCCGATGTCGCCCATTTGCTTGACCACCTCGGGTTTGGCCAGAACGGCATTGATCGCCTTGTTCAGCTTGTCGACCAGCTTGGGATCCATGCCGGCCGGTCCGAAGGCGCCATACCAGACCGACAGCTCGTAACCGGGCACGGTCTCGCCCACGGTGGGCACATCGGGCAACAGCGACGAACGCTTGGCTTCCGTCACGGCGATCAGCTTGAGCTTGCCCGCGTGCACGGGCGCCAAGGTCTGTGTGCCCGCGCTGAACAGCAGCTGCGTGCGGCCGGCAACGGTGTCGAGCACCGCCGGCGCACCGCCACGATAGGGGATGTGCTCCATCGTGACGCCGGTGGCCTGCTCGAAGAGCGCAGCGCTCAGGTAATTGGTCGAGCCCGTTCCCGCCGAGGCAAATGCCACTTTGCCTGGATGCGCCTTGGCATAGGCAATGAATTCGGCCACATTGTTGGCCGGCACCGAAGGATTGACGACCATGGTGTTGGTGACCAGAGCGAGCTCAGCGATGGGCGTAAAAGACTTGACGCCGTCGAAGGGCATGTTCTTGTAGAGCGCCTGATTCATAGTGTGGGTGCTCATCGAGCCGATCAGCAGCGTGTAGCCATCGGGTTTGGCGCGTGCCACGATGGCCGAACCGATATTGCCCGCAGCGCCCGAACGGTTCTCCACCACGACAGATTGTCCCAACGAGCTTGAAAGATGCTTGGACAGCACCCGGGCCAGAATATCGGTCGAACCGCCCGGAGCCCAAGGCACGATCAACGTGATGGGCTTGTCTGGCCAGGCGGCGTTGGCCGCCCCGGGCAGGACAGCCGCCACGACGGCCAACGCCGCCACAAAGCGGCTCAAACTTGAAGAAAACGGCTTATGCATGAGAATTGCCCCTTGATGTTTGCCGGCCTTGCGCGCCGGATGTCGTTTGAAAATGTCGCCGCTCGGGCTCTGGAACCGACTCAGCGCCCCACCGCGTAACTTTGCATGCCGCGCGGATTGGCGGCGGCGCGCAGCAACAGTCCGCCGCCCGCGGATTCGCGCGTGCAGACGCTGATACGCCCCTCCGACCATGGCGGCCCCACCCTGACCTCGTGCCCGGCGGCACGCAAAGCCTGCAATGCGGCTTCGGAAAACCGCGACTCCGCGGTCACGCGATTGAGTGTCGTGCTGCGCGGCCAGAAGGAGCCGGGAAAGTGATCGATGTGCCAGGACGGCGCGTCAATGGCCTCTTGCAGATTCATGCCCAAGGCGGCGTGGCGCAGGAAGAACGCGACGGTCCATTGATCTTGCTGGTCGCCGCCCGGCGTGCCGAATGCCATGTAAGGCTCGCCGTCGCGCAGCGCCAGGCCGGGCGAGAGCGTGGTGCAGGGACGCTTGCCGGGCGCCACCGTGCCCGGCAAGCCCTCGTCGAGCCAGCTCATCTGCAAGCGGGTCGAGATCGCAAAACCCAGACCCGGTACGGCGGGACTGGACGACAGCCAGCCGCCCGACGGCGTAGCCGCGACCATATTGCCATGCCGGTCGATTACGTCGATGTGGCAGGTGTCGCCGACAAAGAGTTCCCGGCTGGCCCATTCCTCGGCCGGAGGCAGCGGCGCGAAAGTCGGCTCGCCGATGCCGAAGCGCGTGTCGGCCTGGGCCAGCGCTCGCGCGCCAGCCGACAGATCGGGCAGGCGCGGCGCCTGACCGCCCGGACTGCCCGGCCGCAATTCGGCCGAAGCGCGGGCGCCAATCAGCGCGGCGCGCTGACGCGCGTATTCGTCGCTGATCAGCGCATCGAGCGGCACGTCGACATGCACGGGATCGCCGTACCAGGCCAGGCGGTCGGCAAACGCCAGCTTGGCCGCCTCGGCCACCCGGTGCACGAACTCCGGACTGTCGGCTTGCAACCCGGCGATGTCCTGATGGCGCAGCATGCCAATCTGCTGCAGAAATACCGGCCCCTGCGACCAGACGCCGCACTTGGCCAAGGTATAGCGGCCGTATTGCGCCGTCACGGGCTCGTCGTAGGAGGCTTGCCAGTTCGCCATGTCGTCGTAGCGCAGCAGGCCGCCATTGCGTTGACCGGTGCAGTCGCGCACCTCGGCGTTGCGATAGAAATCGTCGATGGCTCGCGCCACGAAGCCGCGGTACCAGAGATCGATGGCCGCGTCGATGCGGGCCTCGCGGTTCCCGCCCTTGGCTTGGCTTATCAGGCGCTCGTAGGTGGCGGCCGTGGCGGGCGCGCGGAAAAGCTCGCCGGGATGCGGCACGCGCCCGCCAGGTAGCCAGACATCGGCGGACGTGGGCCATTCGGAACGGAACAGCGCCTGTACGGCCACGATGGCCTGCACGATGCGCGGCACCAGCGGAAAGCCGTTGCGTGCATAGTCGATGGCCGGTTGCAGCACCTCGCGCAACTCCCACGTGCCATAGTCGCGCAGCATCGTCAGCCAGGCGCCGAAAGCGCCCGGCACCACCGCCGGCAGCAGGCCGATGCCGGGCACGAGAGAATGGCCCTGGCCGCGGAACCAGGCCGCCGAAGCGAGCGCTGGCGCCGGACCCTGACCGCACAGAGCCCGCATGCGGCGCTCCCGCTCGCTCCAGAACAAGATGGGCACTTCGCCGCCGGGGCCATTCAGATGCGGTTCGACGATCTGCAGCATGAAACCTCCCGCCACTGCGGCGTCGAAGGCATTGCCGCCGCGCTCCAGCACGGCCATGGCGACTTGCGACGCCAGCCAATGCGTCGACGAAACCACGCCGAAAGTACCGCGGATTTCGGGGCGGGTAGTGAAATCGGATTGAGCCATAACGGGGTTCCGGGAGCGAGTCGCAGTCAGGCAGTATAGGAATTTGAAATAACTGAACTTACCTATTTATTGATATATAAATAACCTTATGGTTATTCAAAAACACCCTGTCTCACTCACGGCCAATCGCCTGGCGTCGAGGCTCAAGCCGCGCCACCTCTCCTTTTTGCAGGCACTGCAGCACCATGACTCGCTGACACGCACGGCAGCCGAGTTGGGAATCAGCCAACCCGCGGCAACCAAGACCCTGGCGGAAGTGGAGGAGATTTTCGGCGCGCCGCTCTTCACGCGTTCACGCCATGGGCTGCACCCGACGCCGCTGGGCCGCCTGGCGCTGGTCCGCGCCCAGCACCTGCTGCAGGACCTGGAACAGTGGGGCCGTGAAGTCGATGCTTTGCGGGCCGGACACAGCGCCCACTTGAACGTAGGCGCGATTCCCTTCGTATCCGGACCGCTGCTCACGCGCGCCATCGCGCTTTTGCATCAGCGGCACGGCGTGACCGTGACCTTGCAGCGCGCTACCACCGATCAGCTGCTGCAATTGCTGGAGCGGCAT
This sequence comes from Bordetella sp., assembly GCF_051960075.1. Lineage (GTDB taxonomy): Bacteria > Pseudomonadota > Gammaproteobacteria > Burkholderiales > Burkholderiaceae_B > Bordetella. The sequence continues at coordinate 16,603 of NZ_JBQCER010000014.1, read as the reverse complement.
GAACTCGATTGCGTGATCGGGCGCGCATCGAGCGGGGCGAACGCGCGGCGCATCCAGCACGACATGCTGTACCCCCAGCGCCCTGCGCTGATCGTCCACCCGCGCCTGGCCCGGCGCCTGTCGCAAGAACGCCCATCCTGGCCCGAGCTGGCCTCGATGCGCTGGATTCTTCCCTCGCCGGCCACGCCCATCGGCAATCTGCTCACCGAAATGTTCGTGCGCGCCCAGGTACAGCCGCCCGAACCGATGGTCGAGACGTATTCGCTGGATGTGATCGAGGGACTCATCGCCGACGACGACAGGCTGGTTTCCATCGTCCCGCGGGACATCGCCCAGGACATGGCACGCCGCGGACGCATCGCCATGGCCCCATGGCTGTTCGACTGGGAGTTGCCTCCCATGAGCCTGATACGCAGGGCGCGCGATGTGCCTCTGCAGGCCGAAGTCCAATTCGCCCAGATATTGCGAGAACTTTGCGCCGATGGCCGTCCGCCGGAGGCATCACGAAACTGACACTGTGCAAGCGCTGAAGTCGAGCCGCGCGACGGCGCCCATGCTTATACAATCGTATGGTTATCCTCTGCACAAATCCTGTCATGAAGTGGCTTATTCCCGCCCTGTGGATCGTTTCCATCCTGTACGCCCATTTGCGCGGCCGCGTGCGGATGCCGCTCGGGCGCGCGCTGCTCGATTACTCGGTGATCCTGGCGCCGATCAATGCCTTCATGGTGCTGGCCTCTCGGGTACCCACTACGCCTTACCTGAACAGCCGCGAGTTTCCCGAACTGCAGGCGCTGGAGGACAACTGGGAGATGATTCGCGACGAGGCGCTGCAGATGGCCGAATTGCGCCACATCAAGGCCGCAGAGAAGAACAACGACATCGGCTTCAACTCGTTCTTCAAGTACGGCTGGAAGCGCTTCTACCTGAAGTGGTATGACGCCCGCCATCCGTCGGCCGAGCAGCTCTGCCCCAAGACGGTGGCGCTGCTCAAGACCTTGCCCAGCGTAAAAGCGGCAATGTTCGCCGAGCTGCCGCCGGGCGGGCAGCTCAACAAGCATCGCGACCCCTACTCCGGCTCGCTGCGCTACCACCTCGGGCTGATCACGCCCAACGACGACGGCTGCTACATCGACGTCGACGGCGAGCGCTATAGCTGGCGCGACGGGCAAGGCGTGGTGTTCGACGAAACCTACATCCACGAGGCCTACAACACCACGCAGAACAATCGCATCATTCTGTTCTGCGACATCGAGCGGCCGTTGAAGTGGCGCTGGGCCGATGCGTTCAACCACTGGTTCAGCAAGGTGTTCATGTCGGCCGCCAGTTCGCCCAACGATGCCGATGACCAGACCGGACTGGTCAACAAGCTCACGCACTACCACTGGCTGTTCGAGCAGAAGCGCAAGGCTTTCAAGGCCTGGAACCGTACGGCCTACAAGGCGACGAAATATCTCCTCATTCTCCTGGTCATCGTCGGCTTCATCATGCTGTAGGAAACGGCATAAGCGAAACGCCCGCCGACTCTCTGTCGACGGGCGTTTTTTTGCCTTGAAATCTCAGGATCGCTTCCAGATTTCCGCATCCAGGGAAAGCTGCTCGACCAGGTCTTCCACCAGTTTGCGCCGCGCCTCGGGCATGCGGCGCAGTCGCTCCAGAAACGCCCACTCGGCCGCGGAAGGCTGATGCGGCTCGCGCATTGTCACGACGCGACGCGGCGGCTGGATTTCGTCGGTGCTGCCGTAACGCAGCCACTTCTCCGAGACATTCAGCCACTTGGCCAGGACGGCGATCTTGTCAGGCGTGGGCATTGCAATGCCCGCCAGCCACTTTTGCGCCCCCTGGGCGGTAACGGGCTTGCCGAGCAGATCGAACTGAGCGGCCAACTCGGACGGTGTTTCGATTTTCTTAGGCCCCAGCTTGAGCGCCTGCTTGAGGCGCCTGGCAAATTCCCGCTTTTCGTCCACAGATCGCATGGGCGAAGTGTCTAGGCATTGGTCCGATTTTTGTAAACCCTATGGTTGTTGCAAACAACCATAGGGTTTACCATCCAGCCACCTCAAATCGAATGAATGCCGCCGGCTCATGCGAACACCGCGACTCATGAAATGCCGCTTCAGTAGCATGACCATGTCCTGCACAGTCATGCAGTATTGGTGCGTCAGCGGCGAACCCAGCCCGCGCGGCGCCATACACATGGTCGCCAATTCGGAACGGGATGAGGTCGCCATCGAACCGCGGGGAATTGCCCGGGCCCTTGCCGATGGCATTGAGAGCCGCTGATCATGGAGGCCACAAAAGCACGTGCCCTGGTCTGGGAGCTCATGCACGAGGCCGTGCAATCATCTCCCTCCAAGGCCATGACACTGGCCGACTTGAGCGCTACGGTGACTCGATCCGCGGCGCGACTGCTCGACATGAACGAGGACGATCTCGTGCGGCTTCTGCTCGACCACCCGCCTCATTGAACGCCGCGCTCGCTGCAAATGCCCTTAACGCCGTAGCGCCTCCCAGGTTTTCATGAGCCGCTTGACCGACACCGGCATGGGCGTGCGCAGCTCCTGCGCGAACAGAGCCACGCGCAGCTCCTCCAGCAGCCAACGGAATTCGTCCAACGCAGGATCGGGCGCGCCTTTCAAGGCCGAACGGGCGCGCTGGTATTGCGTCAGCAGCGGCGCCATCTCCGCCATCAGCTTGGCGTCCCGACCCGGATCGGAACGCAGTTTGTCGATGCGCGCGACGGCAGCCTTCAAGTAGCGCGGGTAGTGCGCCAGCTGGGCGTGCGGCATATCGCGCACGAACCACTTGGGCATCAGCGCCCCCAGCTGCTGCTGCAGGTCGGCGTAGGCCGCCGCGTGCGGCTTGGCCTGGGGCAGCTTGCGCTGCAAGGCGCCGTATTCGGTCAGAATGTTGCCGGCCAGCCGCGCCGCTTCCTGCGCCAGCAGGCCCAGCCTGCCCTTGCCTTCGCTGCGCCGCGCCTCGAACTGCTGTGCATCGGCGGGCCAGGGCTCGGCCAGACAAGCTTGGCCCAAGGCACAGTCGATGATCTGGTCGCGCAGCTCTTCCAGCGTCCCCAGGGGCATATAGAGCATGCTCATCCTGGTGAGGTCGGCGAGGTTCTTTTCCAGGAACTTCACCTGTTCGCGCAGGCCCAGGCGGAACAGTTTGAGCAGGCCCGCGCGATGGTGCTTGCGCGCTTCGTCGGGGTCGTCGTAGACGTCCAGGTCACAATGCGCGCCCTTGTCCACCAGAGCCGGATAGCCGATGACCGATCGGCCGCCGCGCTTGATCTCCATGATCTCGGGCAAGGGACCGAAAGACCAGCCGGTAAGCTTTTCGTGCGCCAGAGCCTGAGCCACCTCGTTGTCGCGCGCGGCCAGCTGCTGGAAGTTGGCTTGCGCCTGACGGCCCAGTTCTGCCTTGAGCTGGGCCAGGTTGCGGCCGGCGGCCAGCATGCGGCCGTGCTCGTCGATCACGCGAAAATTCATGAACAGGTGCGCAGGCAGGGTTTCCAGCTTGAAGTCACCCGCGACCGGACGCACCTGCACCTGGCGCCACATGTCGGCGATGATCGCTTCGACCAGGCTCTCCCGCGGATCGCCCAGCTTCTCGAACCAGCGCTGGTAGAAACCGGCGGCATAGTCGGGCAGCGGCACGCAATGTCGGCGCAGCTTCTGCGGCAGCGACTTCAGTAGCAGATGCACCTTTTCCTTTAGCATGCCGGGCACCAGCCACTCGCAGCGCTGCGCGTCGATCTGGTTGAGCGCAAAGAGCGGCACCGACAGCGTCACGCCGTCCTTGGGTGAGCCGGGCTCGAAGTGATAGTCCAGCGCCATGGAAACACCCTGCCATTCCACCTTCTTGGGAAAGACCTCGGTGGTGACACCCGCCGCCTCGTGGCGCATGAGTGCATCGCGCGTGAGCAGCAGCTTGTCGGCAGCAGGCTTGTCCAAGCCTTGCACCCACTTTTCGAGCGAGGTGGTTTGCGAGATGGCCTCGGGCAGCTGCTGGTCATAGAACCCGTAGATGAGTTCGTCGTCGACCAGAATGTCGGGGCGACGCGACTGGTGCTCGAGCTTTTCGATGCTGGCGATGAGCTTGCGGTTGTGCGCGACGAAGGGCAGCTTGGTGTCGATCTCACCCGGCACCAGGGCTTCGCGGATGAACAGTTCGCGCGCATGCCCGGGGTTGAGGCGGCCGTAATGCACGCGCCGGCCGTGATAGATCTGCAGACCGTACAGGGTGGCGCGCTCGTTGGCCACGACCTGCCCGGCTTTTTTTTCCCAGCGCGGGTCGGACCAATTGCGGCGCAGCAGGTGGCCGCCCACGCGTTCGATCCACGTGGGCTCGATACGCGCCACGCAGCGCGCATACAGTCGCGTGGTCTCGACCAGCTCGGCGGCCATGATCCACTTTCCCGCCTTCTTTTGCAGGTTCGAGGCCGGATGAATGTGAAACCGAATATCGCGCGCGCCCTGGTAATGGCTTCCCTCGTCGCTCTTGAAGCCGATATTTCCCAGAAGACCCGACAGCAGCGCCAGATGCAATTGCTCGTAGGTGGCCTCGGCCGAATTCACGCGCCAGCCCTGTTCGCCCACCAGCGCTGCCAATTGCGTATGCACGTCGTGCCATTCGCGCAGGCGTATGGGCGACAGGAAGCTCTGCCGCAGCTGGCCCACCAGCTTGCGCTGCGATTGCTTGTGCCTGACCTGCTCGCCGTACCAGCGCCACAGTTTGAGAAAACCGACGAACTCGGACTTGTCGTCGTTGAATTTGGCATGCGCGGCTTCGGCGGCCTCGCGCTCGGCCATGGGGCGGTCGCGCGGATCCTGTACCGAGAGGGCCGAGGCAATGACGAGCATCTCGGCCAGACACTGATGTTCGCGCGCAGCCAGCACCATGCGGCCGATGCGCGGGTCGACCGGCAACTTGGCCAGTTCGCGGCCGATGTGCGTCAGTTCATAGGCCGCACCCGTGCGCGCGCCGTCGTCCGGGTCATCGTCATCGGCCCGCGCCAGCGCGATCGCTCCCAGTTCCAGAAGCAGGTGATAGCCGTCGGCCACCGCACGGCCCGGCGGCGCTTCCACGAAGGGAAAGCGCTCGATGTCGTCCAGTCCCAGCGACTTCATGCGCAGGATCACCGAGGCCAGCGACGAGCGCAGCACTTCGGGATCGGTGAACGCGGCGCGCGCATTGAAGTCGGCTTCGTCGTACAGGCGGATGCACACGCCCGGCCCCACGCGGCCGCAACGGCCGGCGCGCTGGTTGGCCGAAGCGCGGCTGATGGGCTCGATACGCAGCTGCTCGACCTTGTTGCGCCAGGAATAGCGCTTGACGCGCGCCAAGCCGCTGTCGACCACGAAACGTATGCCCGGAACCGTGAGCGACGTTTCCGCCACGTTGGTCGACAGCACCACGCGCCGCGAATTGCCCCTGGGACGGAAGATCTGCTCCTGCTCGGCCTGGGACAGGCGGGCGTAAAGCGGCAGGATCTCGGTGCCCGCGGGATGGTGTTTGCGTAGCGCCTCGGCCGATTCCCGGATTTCGCGCTCGCCGGGCAGGAACACCAGCACGTCGCCCGGGCCATGGCGCGCGCATTCGTCCACGGCGTCGACGATGGCGTCGATCAGGTCGCGTTCCTCGTCGCCCGACAGCCGCTCGCCGTTGGCGCCCTTTCTTTGCGGCGCGGCGGCCTGGTCGTCGGGCAGGGGCTGCTGCACCGGGCGGTAGCGCAGTTCGACCGGGTGCAGACGGCCCGATACCGCTATCACGGGTGCGGGTTCGCCCGATTCCGCGGCAAAGTGCGAGGCAAAGCGTTCGGCGTCGATGGTGGCCGAGGTGATGATGAGCTTGAGGTCCGGCCGGCGCGGCAGCAGCTGCTTTAAATACCCGAGCAAAAAATCGATGTTCAGGCTGCGCTCGTGCGCTTCGTCGATGATGAGGGTGTCGTAGCGCTTTAGCAGCGGATCGCGCTGCGACTCGGCCAGCAGGATGCCGTCGGTCATCAACTTGACCGATGCGTTCGGACCGGTGCTGTCGTTGAAGCGGACCTGATAGCCGACCACCTCGCCCATGGGCGTGTTCAGTTCCTCCGCAATACGCTTGGCCACAGACGTCGCGGCCAGGCGGCGCGGCTGGGTGTGGCCGATCATGCGGCGCCGGCCGCGACCCATTTCCAGGCAGATCTTGGGCAGCTGGGTGGTCTTGCCCGAGCCGGTTTCGCCGCTAAGTATCACCACCTGGTTCGCCGCGATGGCGCGCGCGATCTCCTCGCGCCGGCCGCTGACCGGCAGGTCTTCGGGATAGGTGATCTCGGGGATGGGGCGTTCGGGGCGCGGCTCCCGGGCGCGGCGCGGGGCGCGCTCGGACGGACGTGGAACTTCGGACATGGGAATGGCGTTGTGCGTATTGCGCGACATTATAGGTTTCGCGCTGCAACGCCTCGGCCCGAGCCGAGGCCCCGCGGTCCTATAATTCCGCGCAGCGCCACGATCACGGCGCCGGCGGCGGGCGACAGCCCGCCCTTCTTCATCTGCCCGACCGCGCCCGCGCACCATGCCCACCGATCCGGAACCCGACACCTACTCCGCCCTGGAAGCCGCCGAATCCTCTCCCGCCCAGTTCGTCCGATGGTTCCGGGAAGTCGCGCCTTATGTCCATGCCTTCCGCGGCAGGACTTTCGTGGTGGCTTTCGGCGGCGAACTGGTTCGCGACGGCGCCCTGAGCGTCCTGGTGCAGGATCTCTCCCTGCTGTCGGCGCTGGGCATACGCCTGGTGCTGGTGCACGGCTCGCTGCCGCAGGTCAACGAGCAGCTGCGCCTGAAGGGCTACGACATGCAGTTCAGCCGCGGACTGGAGCCGACCGGCGCCGCGGCGCTGGAGTGCGCCAAAGAGGCCGCCGGCGAGATCCGCCTGGACATCGAGGCCGCATTCAGCCAGGGACTGCCGAACACGCCCATGTCGGGCTCGCACATCCGTGTGGTGTCGGGCAACTTCGTCACGGCCCGCCCGGCCGGCGTGATCGACGGCGTCGACTATCTGCACACCGGCCTGGTGCGCAAGATAGACACCGAATCGATCAAGTTCGCCATCGAGCGCGGCTCGGCGGTCGTGCTGCTCTCGCCGCTGGGCTTTTCGCCCACGGGCGACGCGTTCAATCTGGCCATGGCCGACCTGGCTACCAGCGTGGCCGTCTCGCTGCGCGCCGAAAAACTCATTTTTCTGACCGATTCTCCCGGCGTGCTCGACGAAGAAGGCGCGGTCGATACCGAGCTGGCCCGCGCCGACGCCGATGCCTTGCTCGAACGCGGCGAGCTGGACGACGAAACCGCTTTCTACTTGCGTCACGCGTCGCTGTCGGTCAAGCGCGGCGTGGCCCGCGCCCATTTGGTGCCATACGGCCAAGACGGCAGCGTGCTGCTGGAGATCTTCACCCACGACGGCGTGGGCACCATGGTGGTCGAGGACACGCTGGACGATCTGCGCGCGGCCACCATCGACGACGTGGGCGCCATTCTCAGTCTGATCGAGCCGCTGGAGGCGGACGGCACGCTGGTGCCGCGCCCGCGCAGCGTGATCGAACGCGATGTGGAATGCTTCACGGTGCTCGAGCACGACGGCGTGATCTACGGCTGCGCGGCACTGTATCCGTACAAAGACGAACTGATGGCCGAGATGGCCTGCCTGATCGTCAACCCGGAATGGCAAGGCACGGGCGAGGGCGAGATACTGCTGCGTCACATGGAGAGCCGCGCCCGCGCGATCGGCATGAAACGCATCTTCGTGCTGACTACGCGCACCTCGCACTGGTTCATCAAACGCGGGTTCGTGCAGGGCGGCATTTCGGATCTGCCGCATGCCAAGCAGCAGCACTACAACCGGTCGCGCAACAGCATGATCTTCATCAAGAAGCTCTGACGCAGCCGTTTCCGCATGCCGCAAAGCCCTGCCCAGCGCAGGGTTTTGCGTTTTCCGGGCAGGCTAAAATCGATCATCTCTTTCAACATTCAATGGCGGCAAATCATGGCCCGTACGATCAACTGTGTGAAACTCAAGCGCGAAGCCGAAGGGCTGGATTTCCCGCCCTACCCCGGTGAGCTGGGCGCGCGCATCTGGCGCGAAGTCTCGAAAGACGCCTGGGAAGAGTGGAAGCAAGTGCAGACGCGTCTGGTCAACGAGAACCGGCTCAATCTGGCCGATGCGCGCGCGCGCAAGTATCTGCAGCAGCAGATGGAAAAATTCCTGTTCGAAGACGGCAGCGTCGAAGCGCAGGGGTTCGTGCCGCCGTCGGCTTGAGCACGCATCGATTGCAGAAATGCATGACGGGACATTGCTTCCGCTGTCGCAATTGATCACATTTAGCAAGATACGCTTAAAATCCTCGCATCATTCACTCCCCCAGGAAAGGGAAACGCGATATGCGAGGTCTGCTGTTGTTTCTGGTGCCGCTGCTGCTTTTGCTGGGCGGTTGCGCCACCACCGACACCACACGCCCTCGCGATCTCGAAAATCTCTGCGCGATCTTTCGCGAAAAACCCGCCTGGCACGACGCCGCCATCAAGGCGCGCGACAAATGGGGCATCCCCGTGCCCGTGCCCTTCGCCATCATGTACCAGGAGTCCACCTTTCGCGCCGAAGCGCGGCCGCCGCGTAACTACTTCCTGGGTCTCATTCCCTGGGGCAGGGTGACGTCGGCCTATGGTTACGCTCAAGCCGAAGACAACACCTGGGCGGACTACAAGCGCGAGACCGGCGCGTGGTTCGTCAGTCGAGACAATTTTTCGGACTCGATGGATTTCATGGGCTGGTACATGACCAAGACGCGGCGTCTGACCGGTGTGCCCTTCAGCGACGCCTACGACCAGTATTTGAGCTACCACGAAGGCTGGACGGGCTATCGGCGCGGCACCTACAAGAGCAAGGCATGGCTGACGCGGGTGGCCCGCATCGTACAGGCCCGCGCCAGCCGCTTTGCCGCCCAATATCGCTACTGCCCCTGACGCAGGCGAACGCTCAGCCCCCGAAATACCGGGACAGCCTGAAATGGTGCGGGTCCACGACCGGCGTTCTGCCTTGCACCAGATCGGCCATCAGGACTCCCGCAGCCGGACCGATGCCGAATCCGTGGCCGGAAAAACCGGATGCCAGGAAGAAGCCGGCAAGCCCGTCGACCGGCGACATGACGGGGATCGCATCGGGTGTGACATCGATAAAACCCGCCCAGGCATGCGCGATCTGCGCCGAGGCAAAGGCCGGAAAGGCCTGTTTGAGTTTATCCAACGCGGTGCCTATTGTTTTCATCCGCGGTGCGGGGTCGAGAATGCGATGACGCTCGAAAGGCGTCGGCGCGTCCGGCCCGAAACGGACAGGCATCATCAGCTCGTCGAAAAATCGTCTGCCCAGGCGCAGCTTCAGATATTTTTTTTCAGACATCCATGCCGCGAGGAACTGACGACATAGGCGGATGCTGTCGGGCGTGAGGTCGGCGACGGAGGCGCCCAGTTGCGACACGCTGTAGCCGCCGTCGGCACGCTTGCGCACCGTGAAGTCCTTGCCGTTGACCGCCATGTCCAGCCCGGTTTCCAGGGGCGCGGTGCGCAGCACGGACGCATGGACTTTCAACTGAGGAAACTCGACGCCGACATTGCCGCAGAAGAGGCGCGACCATGCGCCGCCGGCCAGCACTACAGCCCCCGCCGCGACGACACCCCGCTCGGTGACCACGCCGGCCGCACGACCGGCCTTGGTGTCCAGACAACGCGCCGCCGTGTTCTCGAAGACCTGAGCACCCGCCTGCACGGCCAAGTCGGCAATCGCGCGGGTAGCGCGATCGGGTTCGGCCACGCCGTCGATGCGGCTGTACAAGGCGCCTGCCCACGGGCGCGTCGTCGCGCTCGCCAGCAGCGCGCGCAGGCCGTCGCGCGGAATCAGCTCGGCGGGCACCCCCAGCGGCCGCGCTTTATCCAGCCAGGCGCGATGGCCGGCCATGTCGTGTTCGTTCTCGGCGAGATAGGCCAGGCCGGTCTGCCGGTAGCCGACATCGCGCTGCGCCTGGATCTCTTGCCAGAGATCGATGGCGTGCAGCGCGAGCGGCAGTTCTTTGTGGTCGCGCCCGACGGTGCGGATCCACCCCCAGTTGCGCGACGACTGCTCGCCGGCGATCACGCCCTTCTCGAATACCGCCACCCGCACGCCGGCCTTGGCCAGCGCCCATGCCGTGCTGATGCCGATGATGCCGCCGCCGATCACGGCGACGTCGACGCGTTGGGGAAGACTGCTCGGCATATTTCATCCATGCGCAAGCGACGACCGCCTGCGCACCCTGTGCTCAGACGTAGAAGTGATTGCTGTTGACGACCATGAAGACCGTTTTCTTGTCCCAGGCGTTTTCCCAGCGGTATTTGCGGCTGCCGGTAAAACCATAGGTATCGCCCGGTTCGAGGGTCAGCACGACCTCGTCGATAGCCACGCGCAACCTGCCTTCCAGCACGTAGGCGATCTTGTCGCCGGTTTGCACCGACAGGCTCGGGTCGGAGGCGGCTCCGGGCTCCAGTTCTATCAGAAAGGCTTCGAGCGAAGCGCAGTTGGCAGGCGTGACGCGGTATTTCGTCACGCCCGAGTCCGCCAGACGCAGGGCCTTGCGCTGCGCGGCCAGCACTGCAAATTCGCTCGAGACCTGCGACGCAGCGCTTGCGCACGGCGAGGCGTTCGATACGAAGAGCGCGGCGCCGTCGATGCCCAGCGCGATGCAGAGCTGCCGCAACGACCGCATCGACGGCGAGCTGACGCCGCGCTCGATCTGGCTGAGCATGCCGATAGACATATTGGTGCGCGCGGCAAGATCCTTCAGCGTGAGCTTGCGCTCGGAGCGGATGGCGCGCAAGCGCGCGCCCAGTTCCCTGTCGCCGTCGGCGACGCCGGCTCGGCCGTCGTTGGCCGCGGCATCGGCCGCGATACCGTCGTATGAATCGTCCCGCCTGGAAGCGTTCGTGACGGCGGGCGGCATCGCGCTCTTTGCGGTCTTGGGCTTTTGTGACATGGGCGGGCTGTGCTTTTCAGGCAGGCAAAGGATCGCGCTTACCTTACTTCACATGGCGGCGGCTTGCATGGAGCGCGACCAACGCGAACACGGCGACGATCACGACGTAGTAGGCAGGAGCCATGATGCTGCCCGTCGCCTTGATCATGAGCCCGACGACGAGCGGCGTGATGCCGCCGAAAAACGTCTGGGCGATTACATAGGCGATGGACACGCCGGTGGTGCGGCACGAAGCGGTAAAGAGCTGCGAGAGCAGCGAACCGACCGGGGCATAGTAGAAGCTGTAGAAGACTGCCGATAGCGTGCACTGGAAGATGGCGAGCGTCAGCAGCGAAGGCGAGTGCGTGAGCAGGGTGAACAGCGGGAAGACGAGGATGACCCCGAGCACGAGCGCTACGCGCATCACCTTCACCGTGCCCAGCCGGTCGGCCGCGGCGCCGCCGAAGAAAGGCACGATGGTGCTGACCAGTCCGCTGAAGATGGACGCGGTGAAGGCCGAGTCTTTGGAAAGGCCCAGGTTGTTGATGGCGAATGTCGGCATGTACAGATTCAGGAAGCTGGCCACCACGCCGGCGGCGCACACGACCGCGCCAATCAGCACGAAACGCTTGTGCGATCTGAACGTCTCGCCCAGCGGATTGTGCGCCAGGCCGTCTCGCTTGACCGACTCGAAATCGGCCGTCTCCTCGATCTTGAGCCGGATGTACAGACCTACCGGCCCGATCAGGCAGCCGAACACGAACGGCAGCCGCCAACCCCAACTGTTGATCTGTTCGGGCGTCAGGAAGTGATTGCAGACGTAGGCAAACACGGAAGCGGTGACCACTGCCAGCCCCGATGTCGAGAACTGCATGCTCGCGAAGAACGCCTTTCTGCCCTCGCTCTGTTCGGTCAGGTACGAATTGGCGCAGCCGAATTCGCCGCCCACGGAAAAGCCCTGCAACAGACGGCCCAGGACGAGCAGCGCCGGCGCCGCAACGCCTATGGTCTGGTAGGTCGGCACGACGGCGATGAGCGCCGTGCCGGCCAGCATGAGCAGGGCGGCGAAAGACAGCGTGGCGCGGCGCCCGACCTTGTCCGCCATGATGCCCAGCACCACCGCGCCGACCGGACGGATGAGGAAGGAACTGGCGAAGGTCATCAGGCTGAACAGCAGCGCCGACTGCGCATCGTCCTGCGGGAAGAACAGGCGCGAGATGGTGATCGCAAACATCGCGTACACCAGCAAGTCGAACCATTCGAAGAAAGTGCCGAAATTGGCGGCGACGACGTCGCGCCAATGGCTGCGCCGGCCCGCGGCCAGGTGCGCCGGAAAAACGTCGAGCTTGGTGGTGTTCATGGTTCGACCTCTGAGTTTAGGGAGCGCGCCGGCCATACAAGTCGGCAATCTGCCTGAAATTCTGGCCACCTATGAGGTCGATCGATATTAGTAATTTCACTTATGTGAAAATAAACAGCATATTTAAGAAAAAATTGCCGTAAAAGTGAAATTCAACAAAGGAAGAAAAACGGTTCGGCAAGCGCGGCGACGCAGGAACGGCGAAAAGCCGGCCCTGCTCGCCTCCCAGATCCCGCTTTGTCGACCGCGCCGCGCCGGCTGCGCGCCACGGGCTCCCGTCCGTTCTAGCCAAGTGCAGCAAAACGCCGGAAAATGAACTTCGCCCTTCGATTCCAACCTAGCAAGGAGCCAACATGCAGCACGACACCCTGGGTACGCTCAAGACATTCAAGATAGGCAAGAAAACCGGCCAATTTCATTCGCTGCCGGCTCTGGGCAAGGCCCTGGGCGTTGACGTGCAGAAGCTGCCGCTATCGATCCGCATCGTGCTCGAATCGGTGCTGCGCAATTGCGACGGCAAGAAGGTTTCCGAAGAACACGTGCGCCAGTTGGCCAACTGGGCGCCCAATGCCAGACGCGAAGACGAGATCCCCTTCGTGGTCGCCCGCGTGGTCCTGCAGGACTTTACCGGCGTGCCGCTGCTGGCCGACATCGCCGCCATGCGTTCGGTGGCCGAAAAAATGAGCAAGAGCCCCAAGCTCATCGAACCGCTGGTGCCGGTGGATCTGGTGGTCGATCACTCGGTGATGATCGACTACTACGGCACCCACGACGCGCTCGACCTGAACATGAAGCTGGAATTTCAGCGCAATCAAGAGCGCTACCAGTTCATGAAATGGGGCATGCAGGCTTTCGATACCTTCGGCGTCGTGCCGCCGGGATTCGGCATCGTGCACCAGGTCAATCTGGAATACCTCGCGCGCGGCGTGCATCACACGCAAGACGGGGTCTATTACCCCGACTCGCTGGTGGGCACCGACAGCCACACCACCATGATCAACGGCATCGGCGTGGTGGGCTGGGGCGTGGGCGGCATCGAAGCCGAGGCCGGCATGCTGGGCCAACCGGTGTATTTCCTCACGCCCGATGTGGTGGGCGTGGAACTGAAAGGCAAGCTGCGCGGCGGCGTCACCGCCACCGACCTGGTGCTTACCATCACCGAGATGCTGCGCAAGGAAAAAGTGGTAGGCAAGTTCGTCGAGTTCTGCGGCGAAGGCACGGCAAGCCTGTCGGTGACCGACCGCGCCACCATCGGCAATATGGCGCCCGAATACGGCGCCACCATGGGCTTCTTCCCGGTCGACGATCGCACCATCGATTACTTCAGGGGCACGGGCCGCACCGAGGAAGAGATCGCCGCCTTCGAGGCGTATTTCAAGGCGCAAAAGATGTTCGGCGTGCCCAAGGCCAAAGACATCCATTTCACCAAACTGCTCACGCTGGACCTGGCCACGGTCGCGCCGTCGCTCGCGGGCCCCAAGCGCCCGCAAGACCGCATCGAAATCGGCAATCTTAAAAAGACCTTCGCCGCGCTGTTCTCCAAGCCGATCGCCGAAAACGGCTTCAACCAGCCGGCCGCCAAACTGGACCAGACTTTCACCACCAGCGCCGGCACCAAGATCAAGAACGGCGACATCCTGATCGCCGCCATCACCTCCTGCACCAACACGTCCAACCCCAGCGTGCTGCTGGCGGCGGGCCTCTTGGCCAAGAAGTCGGTGGAAGCAGGCCTGAAAGTGCCCAAGCACATCAAGACCTCGTTAGCCCCGGGGTCGCGCGTGGTCACCAACTATCTGACCAAGACCGGCCTGCTGCCCTATCTGGACAAACTTGGCTTCGACGTGGCGGCGTACGGGTGCACCACCTGCATCGGCAATGCCGGCGATCTTACGGCCGACCTGAACGAAGCCATCACGTCCAACGACCTGGTGTGCGCGGCCGTGCTGTCGGGCAACCGCAACTTCGAGGCGCGCATCCACCCCAACATCAAGGCCAACTTCCTGGCCTCGCCGCCGCTGGTGGTGGCCTACGCCATCGCCGGCACCGTGCTCAAGGACCTGATGACCGAGCCCGTGGGCAAAGGCAAAAAGGGCGATGTCTGGCTGGGCGATATCTGGCCCACCACGAAAGAGATCGACGACCTGCTCAAGTTCGCCATGGACCCGAACGCCTTCCGCGACAACTATGGCCAGGTCAAGACCAAGCCGGGCAAGCTGTGGGAGAACATCAAGGGCGTCAAGGGCGAGACCTACGACTGGCCCGAGTCCACCTACATCGCCGAGCCGCCCTTCTTCGACGACTTCGGCATGACGCCGGGCGCCATGCCCACGGTCAAGGGCGCACGCGCGCTAGGCATTTTCGGCGACTCGGTCACCACCGACCACATATCGCCGGCCGGCTCCATCAAGGAGTCCTCGCCGGCAGGCAAGTGGCTCAAGGATCACGGCGTGCTCAAGGCCGACTTCAACAGCTACGGTTCGCGCCGCGGCAATCACGAGATCATGATGCGCGGCACGTTCGCCAACGTGCGCATCAAGAACCTGATGATTCCGCCTCGTGCCGACGGCAGCCGCTTCGAGGGCGGCGACACGCTGTTCCAGCCCAGCGGCGAGCAAATGTCGATCTACGACGCGGCGATGAAGTATGTCGCGCAGGGCACGCCCAGCGTGGTGTTCGGCGGCGAGGAATACGGCACGGGTTCCTCGCGCGACTGGGCTGCCAAGGGCACGCAGCTGCTGGGCGTGAAGGCGGTCATTACCCGCAGTTTCGAGCGCATTCACCGCAGCAATCTGGTGGGCATGGGCGTGCTGCCGCTGCAGTTCAAGGGCAACGACAGCGTGGAAAGCCTGGGCATCACCGGCAAAGAGACCTTCGATATCTCCGGGCTGGAGCAAGGCATCAAGCCCATGCAGAACGTGACGCTGACCATCCATCGCCCTGACGGCAGCAAGCAGGACGTGACCTTGCTGCTGCGCATCGATACGCCGATCGAAGTCGACTACTACAAGCACGGCGGCATTCTGCCTTTTGTGCTGCGTCAGCTACTGGCGGCTTGATCGCTCAAGGCCGAATAGATCGTGCAAAACCAAAACGCCGCGCATTGCGCGGCGTTTTTCATTCAGTGCGCCGCAGTCGCGCCGAATGCGTAGGCGTCCATCGCCAAGGCGCCGTAGCTGATCTCGTCGTTCAGCCGCTGCGCCGGGTCGCCGTTGCCAGCTCCCAAGGCCACGTATAGCGGCATGAGGTGATCGTCGTGCGGGTGCGCGCGATGGGCGCCGGGCGCGTCGAACTGCCATTGCAGCAGTTCGTCCAGGCGCCCCGCCTGCAGGCGCTCGGCGTACCAATCCTGGAAAGGCTTCACATAGCTCGCCGGCGGCGCGCCGTCGCGGGCCACGTCGTGCAGATTGTGCGTGAGCGACCCCGAGCCGATGATCAGAATGCCTTCGTCGCGCAGCGGCGCCAGAGCGCGTCCGAGCTCGTATTGCGCCGCAGCGTCGCGGCCGGCGTCCAGCGCGAGCTGGACCACAGGCACGTCGGCGTCCGGATAGAGATAACGCAGCGGCACCCAGGCACCGTGATCGAGCGGCCGGCGCGGATCTTCGGCCGAGGACAAACCGGCGTCGGCCAGAACTTGGCGCGTGCGCCCTGCCAGCGCCGGCGACCCGGGCGCGGAATACTGCAGCTGATAGAGCACCTCGGGAAAGCCGCCGAAGTCGTGCCAGGCCACCTGCTGTTCGCGGGTGGACACGGCCAGGCCGCGCGTCATCCAGTGCGGCGACAACACGAGCACCGCCTCGGGGCGCGGCAGCGTGCGCCCCAGCTGCGTGAGCAGCGGCCCGGCCTGGCCCGGGTCGATGGCAAACGTCGGCGAGCCGTGCGAGATGAAGAGGGAAGGCATGCGCATGGAAGTTCTCCTGGTGCGTTCATTGTCCGCCGCGGCGTGCGCGCGCGTGAACAACTGCGCTGAATTCAGCGTTGCGCCGAATTGAATGGAATAGATGAGGCATGTACGGTGTTCATGGTGGCGAGAGCCGTTCAACCACGAAGGAGAAGTGCATGAGGAAGTTCGCATCGATCGCCACCGTTTCCGCCGCGCTGCTGCTGGCCGCGTGCGCCTCGGCCCCGCAAGGCGCCGCGCCGCCGCTCGCGATGCGCAACGGGATGCTGGTCAACTCGGAAGGGCTCACGGTGTACACGTTCGACAAGGACGTCGCGAACAGCGGCAA
>NZ_JBQCER010000013.1:0-6647 GCF_051960075.1 Bordetella sp. | reverse complement strand
TTTCGTCGACGAAGCGCTGGCCAGCCGCGCCTACGAAGATGCGGCCCTGCCCATCGGGCACGGCCAGACCATCTCGCAGCCCTGGGTGGTGGCGCACATGCTGTCCATCGTTTGTGAAAATCGCCAGCCGGCGCGCGTGCTCGAGGTCGGCGCGGGCTGCGGCTACGAGGCCGCCGTGCTGGCCCAGTTCGTGCGCGAAGTCCACGCCATCGAGCGCATTCGCGGCCTGTACGATCTGGCGCGCGACCGTCTGCGCAGTCTGCGGCTTACATCGCGCATCAGATTGACACATGGCGACGGTATGCTGGGCCAGCCCGGCGCCGCGCCATTCGATGCTATCGTTGTGGCAGCGGCGGGCCTGGCCATTCCCCACGCCCTGCTGGAACAATTGTCCCTGGGCGGTCGCCTGATCGCCCCCGAAGGCGGCGCCGAGCAGAAGCTGGTGCTGATGGAGCGCACCGGGCCGGCCAACTGGAGCCGACGCGAACTCGATGCGGTGCGCTTTGTGCCATTGAGGGCCGGAATACAATCTTGAGCAAACAGGAGAATCGTATGCTCGACGGGCAGTTTGCACCGAATAACGCAATACCGCCTGGCGCGTCCGCGCGCTGTACCCGCCGAATCCTTCCCTTGGCCGCCACCTTGGCGGCCGTGTTGGTTCTGGCCGGCTGTGCGTCCACATCCAACCAACCTGCGCCCATCGTCAGTTTGGACCAATCGTCCGCCGGCGGCGCGGCCCCCGGCGGAACTTACGTCGTCAAACCCGGCGACAGCCTCTATGGCATCGCCCGGCGCAACAACGTCGACGTCGGCAGCCTCGAGCGCGCCAACGGCATCACCAACCCCAATCATCTGACTGTCGGCCAGGTGCTGACCCTGCCGGGCAGCGGCGCGGCCGCGCCCACGGGGCCGATGGGGGCTGCGCCGGTGGCGCCTCCCGCCTCCAGCAAGCCGCTCGAGCCGGTGCCGCTCGAACAGCCGCCGCAGAACGGCGGCCAGCCGCCCGGGCCGCCGCCGCAGCAAGCGCCCGGCAGCCAGGCGGTGCCCGCCGTGCCGCCGGCCTCGGCGCCGGCGCGCGCGAGCGATGCCAATCTCATCTCCTGGGGTTGGCCTGCCCAGGGCTCGGTGATCCAGCAATTCAGCCCGCCCAAGAACCGCGGCATCGACATCGCCGGCAAGGCGGGCGATCCGGTCTATGCCGCGGCCGACGGCAAGGTCAAGTATGCCGGCAACGGCATTCCCGGCCTGGGCAATCTGGTCATCATCGAGCATTCCAACGGATTCATGACGGCCTATGCGCACAACCAGACGCTGCTGGTCAAGTGCAATCAGGTCGGCCAGGACAAGGGCTGCCCCAACGTCAAGCGCGGCGCCAAGATCGCCACGCTGGGCGAGACCGACGCCGCCACGCCCATGCTGCACTTCGAAATCCGCAAGCAGGGCGAACCGGTCGATCCCATGCAGTACCTGCCCGCGCGATAAGCGGCCGACATGACGCCCACCCTGGTCTTCGACCTCGAAACCCTGCCCGACGTCGCCGGCTTGCGGCGGCTGAACGGCTGGGGGGCCGAGATATCCGACCTGGAAGTCGCCGAGCGAGCCTTTGCCGCGCGGCGCGAGGCCACAGGCAGCGATTTCCTGCCGTTGCATCTGCAGCGCGTGGCGGTGGTGGGCTGCGTCTTTCGCGACGATCAGGGCTTTCGCGTCAAGACGCTGGGCAACCCGGATGACCCCGAGCCCGTGCTGCTGGCCGGTTTCTTCAAGACCATCGAGCGATACACCCCGCGGCTGGTGAGCTGGAACGGTTCCGGCTTCGACCTGCCCGTGCTGCATTACCGCAGCCTCATCCATGGCGTGCCGGCGCCGCGCTACTGGGACACGGGCGACGACGACCGCGACTTCAAGTACAACAACTACATCAGCCGCTATCACAATCGCCACATCGATCTGATGGATCTGCTGGCCAAGTACAACGGCCGTGCCAATGCGCCGCTGGACGATCTGGCCAAGCTCTGCGGTTTTCCAGGCAAGCTCGGCATGGACGGCGGCAAGGTCTGGGAAGCCTGGAACAACGGCCAGGCCGATGCGGTGCGCGCCTATTGCGAGACCGACGTGGTCAACACCTGGTTGGTGTATTGCCGCTTTCGCTTCCTGCGCGGCGAACTCGATGCCACGGCCTATCAGGCCGAAGTCGACCTGGTGCGCGACACGTTGGCCGCCAGCGACGCAACGCACTGGAAGGAATATCTGGCGGCCTGGGACGCCGCCTGATCGCCCGGGGCAGGGCGCCGCGTTCGCGGCCTGCCCGTGCAATCTTCCTGGCAATCGACTGAAACCGCGCAATCACGGGTGAAATCCACCCGTAACGGCGCGGTTTGCACAATGAGGCTGTGTTTCAACTCTTCGAGGAGCTCCTCATGACCCGTTTCCCCCTTCGCGTCTCTGTCGCCGCCCTGGCTTTGGCCGGCGGCGTCGGCGCGACCTGCGCCTATGCCCAGTCTGCTCCGCCGCCGGCCCCGGCCCCGCACGCCTGGCAGCATGGTCCCAAGCACGATATGCACAAGATGTGGCGCGATGCGATGATGATTCCCGGCCTGGGCCCCATCGGCAAGCATCAGGTGCAGGAGCTCAAGCTCACCGCGGCCCAGCAAGCCCAGTTCAACGAAGCGCAGAGCGCGCAGCGTGCGCTGTTCGCGTCCCGCCGCGACGCCATGACCCGGCAGCACGTGCTGCTGGACCAGCAGGTGAGCGCCGGCAAGCTCGATCCCCGCGCCCTGGTGAGCGCGAATGAAGCTGACCAGCAGCAATTTCAGGCGCAGGCCGACCAAGTGCGGGACAAGTGGCTGGCCGTCTGGGATGGTCTGAGCGATGCGCAGCGCACGCAGGTGATGAGCTTTGTCAAGGCGCGCGAAGCCAAGATGCAGTCCATGCGCGAGCGCTGGCAGGAGCACAAGGGCGGCAAGGGCCCGATGGGCCGTCCCGCCGCGCCGCCACCCGCCGGCGCCCCGAACGCGCCGGCGGGCACTGCCTCCTGATTGCGCCGCCTGGCCTTCGCGCGGTAAAGACCAGCCCCCGTGGGTCCGAAAAGACCCCGGGGGCTGCGCTCTTTTACAATGCTCGGTTGTCTATCTGGATAGCCGAAATGAAACGACTCCTACGCCCACTTTGTTCGTTGCCCCCGAGAGGGCGTGTCGGCGCCTTGGGAGCGGCCCGGCGGAGCAGTCATGCCTGAAGTTCTGAATATCGAATCCCTGGATCTGGAAGCCAGGGGAATCGCCCGCCGCGAGGGCAAGGTCGTTTTCGTGGAGGGCGCCTTGCCGGGCGAGCAGGTGCTGGCCACGTCGGTGCGGCGCAAGCCCTCGTACGAGATCGCGCGCGTGGACGAGGTGCTGCAGCCCTCGTCGCAACGCGTCGCGCCGCGCTGCCCGCATTTCGGCGTATGCGGCGGCTGCGCCATGCAGCACCTGGAGCCCTCCGCCCAGGTGGCCATCAAGCAGCGCGCCCTGGAAGATACCTTTGCCCATATCGGCAAGCTCAAGCCGGAGCGCATGCTGCCGCCGCTGCAGGGCCCTTCCTGGGGCTATCGCTATCGCGCCCGCCTGTCGGTGCGCCTGGTGCCCAAGAAGGGCGGCGTGCTGGTGGGTTTTCACGAGAGAAAGAGCAGCTATGTGGCCGATATGCGCGAGTGCCACGTGCTGCCACGGCACGTGAGCGACCTGCTGATGCCGCTGCGCGCGATGATCGCGTCCATGTCGGCGCCGGACCGCATGCCGCAGATCGAAGTGGCGCTGGGCGACGGCGTGACCGTGCTGGTGCTGCGCCATCTCGAGCCGCTCACCGACAACGATCTCGCCGTGCTGCGCGCCTTTGCCGCCGAACACGACGTGCAGTGGTGGCTGCAGCCCAAGGGCCCGGACACCGTGCATCCGCTCGACCCCGCGCACGCCGACACGCTGGCCTATGCGTTGCCGGAATTCGGGCTGCGCATGCCGTATCGGCCCACGGATTTCACGCAGGTCAACCACGCCATCAACCGCGCGCTGATCTCGCGTGCGCTCACGCTGCTGGACCCGCAGCCTAGCGATCGCGTGGCGGATCTCTTCTGCGGCCTGGGCAACTTCACTTTGCCGCTGGCTACCCGGGCGCGCGAAGCCGTGGGCGTCGAAGGCAGCAAGGCCCTGACCGACCGCGCCATGCAAGCCGCGCAGCGGCACGGCCTGGCGGGCAGCACGAGCTTTTCCACGCTCAACCTGTTCGAGGTCAACGTCGACTGGCTGCGCGGCCTGGGCCATTTCGACCGCATGCTCATCGACCCGCCGCGCGAAGGCGCGCAAGCCGTGGCGCAGGCCCTGTCGCTGCTGTCGCCCGCCGAGCGCCCCCAACGCATCGTCTACGTGTCGTGCAACCCGGCCACGCTGGCGCGCGACGCGGCGATCATGGTCCACGAAGGCGGCTACGCGTTGCGGATGGCGGGCGTGATCAACATGTTCCCGCATACGGGCCACGTGGAATCGATCGCGGTGTTCGAATCGCAAGACGAGGCGGCCGTGCTGGCCGCCCAGGAACAGGCGGCGGCCAAGGCGCGGCAGGCCGAGGCGGGTGCTCTATAGCCGCAGCCCGCCGATGCGGCATCGACATTGCGCAGGGCGGCCCTGGCGGCGAAATAACTCGACCTCGGCGGCTAGAGCACCCTCTCCAGCTCCTCGATGATCGGACACTCCGGCCGATCATTCCCATGGCAATGCCGCGCCAGATGCTTGAGCGTATCGGCCATCTGCTGCAACTCCGCCGCCTTGCGCTCGAGCTCCTCCACATGCTGCAACGCCACCCGCTTGACGTCCGAGCTGGCGCGCTTGCGGTCGCGCCACAAGGCCAGCAGCTCATGCATCTGCTCCACCGAAAACCCCAGCCCGCGCGCGCGGCGCACGAAGCGCAAGGTGTGCAGATCCTGCTCGGTGTAGGTCCGATAGCCCGATGCCGTGCGGCCGGCCGGAACGATGAGGCCGATCGACTCGTAATAGCGGATCATCTTGGCCGAGATGCCGGTGGCCTGGGCGGCTTGTCCGATATTCATGCGAGGTCCTCGAGATTCAAGCGCCCGCTCGCGCGGGCCGGAAGGTTCTCAGCCGCAGGGCGTTGCTGACGACGAACACGCTGGACAGCGCCATGGCGCCCGCCGCCAGCATGGGCGAGAGCAGCACGCCGAAATGCGGATACAGCGCGCCGGCCGCCAGCGGAATGAGCGCGATGTTGTAGACGAAAGCCCAGAACAGGTTCTGCCGGATATTGCGCAGCGTGGCGCGGCTGAGCGCGATGGCGTCGGCCACGCCGCGCAAATCCTTGCCCAGCAGCACGACCTGCGCCGCCTCGATCGCGACGTCGGTGCCGCTGCCGATGGCCAGGCCCACGTCGGCCGCGGCCAGCGCCGGCGCGTCGTTGATGCCGTCGCCGACGAAGAGCACCTTGCGGCCGCTGCGGCGCAGATCGGCAATGGCCTGCATCTTGCCTTCGGGCAGCACTTGCGCGCGCACGTCGTCCACGCCCAGCTGCCGCGCCACGGCCTGCGCCGTGTCGCGGTGGTCGCCGGTGATCATCGCGGTGCGCAAGCCCTGCACGTGCAGAGCCGCAAGGGCGGGCGCGGCTGAAGGCTGCAGCGGGTCGGCCACGGCCGCGGCGGCGCGGATGCGGTCGTCGATGGCGACGTAGATCGGGGTCTTGCCGGCGCGGGCCCAGTCCACGGTCAACGCAGACAAGACCGAAGCGTCGATGCCGCGTTCCGTCATGAGACGCTCGGAGCCCGCCAGCAAGACATGGCCATCGACCCGCGCCGAGATACCCGCACCGGTGACGGCCTGGAAATCCGATACCGGCAGCAGTTCGAGGCCGCTTTCCTGGGCATGCGTCGCGATGGCGCGCGCGATCGGATGTTCCGAGCGCCCTTGCGCCGAAGCCAGCAGGCGCAAGGCTAACGACCCGTCCTGCGCGGCGCCGTTGCCGGCGAAAGCGCGGCGTTCGATCCTGCCGGCCTCGTCGACCTCGGCCCAATCCGTCAGCGCCGGACGGCCCAGCGTCAGCGTGCGTGTCTTGTCGAAGGCCACCACATCCACGTCGCGCAGCGCCTGCAGCGCATCGCCCTGGCGGAACAGCACGCCCAGTTCCGCGGCGCGGCCGGTGCCCACCATGATGGAGGTCGGCGTGGCCAGGCCCATGGCGCAGGGACAGGCGATGATGAGCACGGCCACCGCGCTGACCAGCGCATGGGTCAGCGCGGGCGCGGGCCCCCAGATCATCCAGGCGGCGAAGGTGGCGAGCGCCGCCGCCAGCACGGCCGGCACGAACCAGCCGGTGACGCGGTCGACCAGGGCCTGGATGGGCAGGCGCGTGCCCTGCGCGGTCTCGACCATGCGGATGATGCGCGCCAGCGCGGTGTCGGCGCCCAGGTGCGTAATGCGCAGCGTGAAGCTGCCGGTCGTGTTGAGTGTGCCGCCGGTGACCGCCGCATCCACGGCCTTGGCCACAGGCACGGGCTCGCCGGTCAGCATGGATTCGTCGACGTACGAACTGCCTTCGATCACCACGCCGTCGGCGGGGATGCGCTCGCCGGGCCGCACCAGCACGGCATCGCCCACGCGCAGCTGCGCGATGGG
>NZ_JBQCER010000012.1:0-12149 GCF_051960075.1 Bordetella sp. | reverse complement strand
CAAAGTCCCTGCGGGACTGCCCCCGGCTCAAAGGGCCGGAGCCCCTCTGACCCGACTCAGCGCTTGTGTGGCGGCTCATTTGCGTTGAGCGTTCTGACGGTATTTACTGGTGCGAGGGCAGGATGCTCTCCACTGCCTTGGGCCAGTCGGAGGTCAGCGCCCATTGCTTCATGGCTTCGATATCGTCGGCCAGATAGCGGTCCTTGTCGAGGAAGGCGACCTTGCTGCGCAGGCGCGCGAATTCGGCTTCGATCAGGGGCGAACTCTTGGGGCCGCGCTTGAGTTCCATGCCTTGCGCGCCGGCCATTGCCTCGATGCCCAGCACGACGGCAGTGTTGCCCACCATGTCGGCCAAACGGCGGCCGGCATAGGTGGCCATGGAGACGTGGTCTTCCTGGTTGGCCGAGGTGGGCAGGCTGTCGACGCTGGCGGGGTGGGCGTGGGATTTGTTTTCCGAGGCCAGGGCGGCGGCGGTGACCTGGGCGATCATGAAACCGGAATTGACGCCACCGTCCTCGACCAGAAAGGGGGGCAGGCCCGAGAGGCCGCTGTCGAGCAGCAGGGCCAGGCGGCGTTCGGAGATCGCGCCGATTTCGGCGACGGCCAGGGCGATGATGTCGCTGGCGAAGGCGACAGGTTCGGCGTGGAAATTGCCGCCGGAGATCACGTCGCCGTTGTCGAACACCAGCGGATTGTCGGACGCGGCATTGGCTTCGGTGGCGAGCACGCGCGCGGCATGTGCGAGATTGTCCAGGCAGGCGCCCATGACTTGCGGGATGCAGCGCACGGAATAGGGGTCTTGCACGCGGCCGCAGTTGGCGTGCGAGGTCACGATCTGGCTGCCGTCGAGCAGGGCGCGCATGGCACCGGCCACGGCGATCTGGCCAGCCTGGCCGCGCGCGGCGTGGATGCGCGCGTCGAAGGGTTTGACCGAACCCTGGATGGCTTCGAGCGACAGGGCGCCGGACACCAGGCCTGCGGCCAACAGGCGCTCGGTGCCGAACAGGCCCGCCAGGCCCAGCGCAGTCGAGACCTGGGTGCCGTTGAGCAGGGCCAGGCCTTCCTTGGGCCCCAGCACGAAGGGATCCCGGCCGATGCGCTGCATGGCTTCGCGGCCGCTGATGATCTGGCCCTCGGGGGTGTCGGCGCTGCCTTCGCCGATCAGCACGCAGGCCAGGTGGGCCAGCGGCGCCAGGTCGCCCGATGCGCCCACGGAGCCTTTGGAGGGGATGCGAGGAAGGATGCCGGCATTGTGCAGCGCCAGCAGGGCGTCGACCACGTCGGGACGCACGCCGGAATGGCCGCGCGCCAGGCTTACGGCTTTGGTGGCCAGCACCAGGCGCACCACTGCGGCGGGCAGCGGCTCGCCGGTGCCCACGCTGTGCGAGATCACCAGGTTGCGCTGCAGTTCGGCCAGGCGCTCGGGCGGGATGCGGGTGCTGGCCAACTTGCCGAACCCGGTATTGATGCCGTAGACCGTCTCGCCGGTGTCGACGATGTGCTGTACCGCGGCCTGCGAGGCCTCGAGCGCGGCGCGTGAGCTCGAGTGCAGCTCGAGGGCTACGCCGCCGGCGTGGATGCGGCGCAGGTCGGCCAGATTGACCTGGCCTGGTTCGAGCACGAGTCGGGCAGTGGAGGAGGGAGCGGTGTGTGCAGTCGTCATGATGGGATCAATATCGGTTGTCTGGTCTTGTATATACAAGTTGAACGATAACCCATTTTCCAGGATTTTGTGGATCTAGGGGTTTCCCTAGATTTGTCGAAAAGGCGCATGAAGCGCCGGTCGCGTTTGCGGGTGACCGACTGCGCAGGGGCCAGCCGCGCACAGTCGGCCGCGAGCGGTTCAACTGCTGGCCATGGGGCCGCCGGGCGTAAAGCGACTGCCGAGCTGGTAGCGCGTACTAGGGTGCAGGCAGCGCACCAGCGTGACCGGCAGGCCGTGCGTCCAGGTGCGGCGGGTCAGGAGCAGGCAGGGCTGACTGGGCTGCATCTCGAGCTGACGCGCCTGATCGCCAGTAGGCAGCACGGCGTCGATGACGTGTTCGATCTGGTCGCAGGGAATATTGCGCAGCAGATACTCGGAGGGCTGTACTTGCGTAAAGTCTTGCTGGCCGAATTGCGGCGCGGCCTGTGGGTTGACGTAGCGGTCTTCGAGCTGCACCGGCACGCCGTCTTCGCGGTGTACGCACAAGGTATGGAAGACCGACATCGCCACGTCCAGGCCCAGCGCCGTGGCGATTTCCAGCGGTGCGGATACGCGCTCGCTCACGAGCACGTCGCAGCGGTAGTCGTGGCCGCGCCGACGGATTTCCTCGGCCAGATTGGCGATCTGCAGCAGCGTGGACTGCGGTTTTTCTCGCGCCACGAAACTGCCGACGCCGGCGATGCGTTCGACCTGGCCCTGCGCCGTGAGTTCGCGCAGCGCGCGGTTGACGGTCATGCGCGAGATGCCGAACTGCGCCACCAGTTCGTTCTCGGAAGGCAGGCGATAGCCGGCCGGCCAGGCACCGCTGGTGATGTTGCGCGCGATGAAGTCCTTGACCTGTTGATACAAGGCCACGGAGCCGGAGTGTGCCGAGGGATGATTCATGTTTGGATGCATGGCGCGGCTCAATGTGCCGCCGCCATGGCCTCCATGCGGATTTCCTCGGTCAGCCTGGCCTTGATGTCCATGAACTCGGGCGAGGTCTTGAGGGTGTAGCTGCGCGGGTGCGGGAAGTCGACCGGGATGTCGGCCTTGATGCGGCCGGGCCGGGCGCTGAATACCGCCACGCGGCTGGCCATGAAGATGGACTCGTCGATGTCGTGGGTGACGAAGATCACGGTCTTGCGGGCCGATTCCCAGATGCCCAGCAGCAGTTCCTGCATGAGCACGCGGGTCTGGTTGTCGAGCGCACCGAATGGCTCGTCCAGCAGCAGAATGCGCGGATCGTTGGCCAGCGCTCGCGCGATGGCCGTGCGCTGCTGCATGCCGCCCGAGAGCTGCTTGGGATAGTGCTGCTCGAAGCCGCGCAGGCCCACCTTGGCGATGAAGTCGTCGCTGCGCTCTTTTTGCTCGGCCGCGCTCAGGCCGCGCTCGCGCAGGCCGAAGCGGATGTTTTCCTCGACCGTAAGCCAGGGAAAGAGGGTGTAGCTTTGGAACACCATGCCGCGGTCGGCGCCGGGGCCTTCGACGGGCCTGCCGTCGAGCAGCACCTTGCCGGTGCTGGGAAAATCCAGTCCGGCCACGATACGCAACAACGTGGACTTGCCGCAGCCCGAGGGGCCCAAAATCGTGACGAAATCGTTTTCCGCCACCTCCAGGTCGATGGGCTGCAAGGCTTGCGTGGCGTGGCCGCGTTTGCCTTCGAATGCACGTGTGACGTTTTTTACGGAAAGCAGACCCATCAGAGATTGCTCCAGGCGAATACGCGACGGTTGACCGCCTTGAAGGCGAAGTCGGAGATCAGTCCGATGATGCCGATGGTGATGATGCCGAAGATGATCTGCCCGGTGTTCACCAGGATCTGGCTCTGGACGATCATGTGGCCGATACCGGTGGAAGCGCCGATCAGTTCGGCGACGATGACGTAGGTCCAGGCCCAGCCCAGCACCAGGCGCAGTATCTCGGCGATACCGGGAGCGGCGCCGGGCAGCAGCACGCGGCGCACCACGCCGCGGTGGCTGGCGCCCAGCGTGTAGGCCGCCTCGACCAGGTCGCGGCGCGCGCCGCCGACGGTCACGGCCACCATCAACACGACCTGGAAGAAGGAGCCGATGAAGATCACCAGCAGCTTCTGCACCTCGCCGATTCCTGCCCAGAGAATGAGCAGGGGGATGAAGGCCGAGGCGGGCAGGTAGCGGCAGAACGAGACGAAGGGCTCGAAGAAGGCTTCGAGCCGCTTGTATGCGCCCATGGCAATGCCCAGCGGCACGCCGACAAGAGCCGCCAGAGCGAAGCCGCCCACCACGCGCCAGACAGTCATGCCGATATCGGTCAGAAAGTCGTATTGCGCAAAGAGGTTCCAGCCTTGCCGCAGCATGGTGAGAGGATCGGCAAGGAACAGCGGGGGAACCAGGCCGCCGTACGTGATGGCGGCCCAGGCCGCGACGAAGAGGGCGAAGAAGGCGATGCCCAGCGCCCAGCGCTCGCCCGAGCCGACGGGTTCGAGCGGCGCGAGTGCACGGCGCGTCACTGGATGAATCTCGCGTCGTAGAGGGCCGCGTAGTTGTCGGGCAACTTGCGGATGACGCCTGCGTCCTTCAGGATCGTGGCTGCCTCCTTCATGAAGGGTACGATCTCGCTGGCGAAGAACTTCTTGTTGTCTTCGCGGTTGGCCCAGCGCAGCAGGGAGGCCGATTCCTTGAATTGCTGGGCCGTCTGCTTGGACGCCGCCCCCATGATCGTGTAGGCCTGATCAGGGTCCTTGGCGATCATGTCCAGCGCAGCGAAATAGGAGTCGGTCAGCGCCTTGGCCGTCTTGGGATTGGCCTTGAGCCACTTGGGCGAACAGCCGACCGTGTCCATGATCATGGGATAGTCGAGCGTGGTGGCCAGGATGTGGCCGACCTGGGGTTTGTCGCGCACGGAAGAGAGATAGGGCTCGTAGGTCGACGCCGCATCGTTGCTGCCGGCGATGAAAGCCTGGGCCGCGGCGTCGGGTTCCAGCGTGACGACGTTGATGTCCTTCATGGACATGTGGTTCTTGCTCAGCATCCAGGCGACCAGGAAGTAGGGCGAGGTGCCGGGCGCGCTCACGGCCACGCTCTTGCCTTTCAGGTCGGCGATGCTTTTGATGCCGTTGCGCGCCACGATACCGTCGGCGCCGTAGGACTTGTCCATTTGGAAGATCTGCGTGATGGGCACCCCGTTGGTGTTCCAGGCCACATGCGTCTCGACGGTGGTCGCGGCGCATTCGATCGAGCCTGACGCCAGTGCCAGGTTGCGCGATGCCTGCGGGATCATCTTCAGGTCGACGTCGATGCCGTGCTTTTTGAAGATGCCGGCCTTGTCGGCCAGGATCAGCGGCGCGAAGCCGGTCCAGCCCGAAATGCCCAGGGCCAGCTTGGTGTTTTCGGCGGCAGCCGGGGCGGCAAGGCCCGCGCTCACTGCGGCGGCGAGAGCCAGTCTTCCGAACGATCGAATCATGATGGCGAGTCCTGTCTGAAAAGCCCGGGCATCCGGAACGGCACCCGCAGCGGAACTGATTTTCACACGGTCGAATTCAACTTGTCTATACAGCTTGGACTGGGGTATTCCCGGCTTTCGGTGTTCCATCGGATTTTTTATCTTGTGTACAAGTTTGTATTTTTCAGGAAGCAGTTATGTTCAATTCCCCGGGTGCGTCGGCCGCCGCGGCGTGGATCGACAGATTCGCCCAGATCTTGCCCGGTTCCGCGCAAGGTCCACTATCGGGCCTGCGCTTCGCCGCCAAAGACAATATCGATGTGGCAGGCGTACCTACCACGGCGGCCTGTCCCGCCTATGCCTACGTGCCGCAGACGCATGCCGCGGTGATCGAGCGTCTGCTCGCGGCCGGGGCCAGCCTGGCGGGCAAGACCAATCTGGATCAGTTTGCCTGCGGGCTGAACGGCACACGTTCCCCCTATGGCGCCGTGCCTAATGCCTTTGATCCGGCCTACGTCAGCGGCGGCTCCAGTTCGGGGTCCGCCTTTGCGGTGGCCAGCGGCGAGGTCGACTTCGCACTCGGCACCGATACGGCTGGCTCGGGCCGCGTGCCGGCGGGATTGAACAATATCGTGGGCCTGAAACCTTCGCGGGGTCTGATCTCGGCGCGTGGCGTGCTGCCCGCGGCACAAAGCGTCGATTGCGTCTCCATCTTCGCGCGCACCGTGCCGCTGGCGGTCAAGGTGCTGGAGTCGGCCATGGGATACGACCCGCGCGATCCCTATTCGCGGCCTGTCGTGCTTGCGCGGCAGCCGCTGCCGGCGCAGTTTCGCTTCGGCGTGCCGGCCGCGCTCGAATTTTTCGGCGATGCCCTGGCGAGAGATGCTTTCCGCGTGGCGGTCGGACAACTTCAGGCCTTGGGCGGCACACCCGTCGTCATCGACTATGGGCCGTTGGCCGAGGCAGCCAGTCTGCTTTACGAAAGCGCCCTGGTGGCCGAGCGCTATGCCGCAATCCGCGACTTCTTCGATGCCAGGCCCGAAGCGCTGATCGAACCGGTGCGCGCCATCGTGGGCGCCGGTACGCGCTATTCGGCCGCCGATGTCTTCGAAGCACAACACCGTTTGCAGGCATTGGGCCAACAGGTCCGCCTCATGTGGGAAAGCATCGACGTCCTTTGCGTGCCCACCGCGCCTACCCATTGCACGATAGCGGCCATGCTGGCCGAGCCGGTGCGGCGCAATCGCGAGCTGGGCCACTACACCAACTTCGTCAACCTGCTCGATTATGCCGCCCTGTCGGTGCCGTCGAGCATGCGGTCCGATGGACTGCCTTTCGGAATAACGCTGATCGGCCAGACCGGCAGCGATTGGCAATTGGCCGAGCTGGGTCAGCGGCTGCATCACGCCAGCGGCCTGACACAGGGGGCCACGGGTCTGCCTCTGCCTGTGCCCGAACGCATTGCCGCCTTGCAGCCCACGGCTGATACGCATCTGCCGCTGGTGGTGGTCGGAGCGCATCTTTCAGGTTTGCCGCTCAACGGCCAACTAACCGGGCTAGGCGCTAGCCTGGATCAGGCCATCAAGACCGCGCCGAGCTACCGCCTGTATGCACTGCCCGGCGCTACACCGCGCAGACCGGGTCTGCGCCGGGTAGCCGAGGGCGGCGTGCCGATCGAGGCCGAGGTCTGGCAGATGCCGCTTGCAGCGGTGGGACGCTTTTTGGCCCAGGTGCCGCCGCCTTTGGGGCTGGGCAGCGTCGAGTTGGCCGACGGTCGCTGGCTGCACGGCTTTGTCTGCGAAAGCTATGCGTTCGAAGGCGCCGAAGACGTCAGCGGCTACGGCGGCTGGCGCGCCTACCTGGCCGGCGCTTCATGAGCCGCCGCGCTGTGCCGCATTCTGCTTTGCCTGCGTCTTTTAGACCCTCCAACCGTCATCCGGGAGTCCATCATGAGTAAAACGCCTTCTTCCTCCACCCTGTCACCGTCCAGCGCAGGCCGTCGTCGCGTCCTGCGCTCAGGCGCCGGCCTGTTCGGCGTATTGGCGGCGCCCGCGCTGGTGCGGGCGCAGACTCTGCCCAAGATCCGCATCGGCTTCTGGCCGGTGGCCGCCGGCCTGCCGTTTTTCGCTGCCGTGGACAAGGGGTATTTCAAGGATGCCGGACTGGATGTCGAGCCGTTGAAGTTCGCCAGCGCGCAGCAGGTGATCGAGGCCATACTGGCAGGCCGCGCCGAGGGCAGCGCCAATGGCACGGCCTCGGCCGCGCTGGCGCTCGGTGAGATTGCCCAGCCCGGGCTGCTGAAGATTTTCTGCGCCAATCCGACCAACGAGAAATACGTGCTCGATGAGTTCCTCGTCGCCAAAGACAGTCCCATCCAGTCCATCGCCGAGCTCAAAGGCAAACGGGTAGCCTCGGGGCCGGGCGTGCAAAATGTAGTGCTGGCCCAGACCGTGCTGGAGCGCGCCGGCGCAGGCAAGATGAACGTGACCGAACTGCCCATCGGCCAGCACGTGGCGGCGCTTGCCGCCGGCCAGATCGATGCGGTCTACACGTTGGAGCCCACCGGCACGGTAGGGCGGCTGAACGGCATCACGCGCACGTTGGAGGTCGGCGTCATCGCCAAGTACGTGCTGGGCGATCCCATGGCGCCGTGGTTCGGGGGGTCGGCCAGCCTGACGACGGAATTCATCAAGAAGCAACCCGAGGCCGCCCGGAAATTCATTGCCGCTTACACGCGCGGCGTCGACCTCGTGAAGAACAAACCCGACGAGGCGAGGCCGTCGCTCAAGGGCTACACGGCGATTTCCGATGCGCTCACGGGCCAGGTGCCGATGTCGGACTATCTGCTTTCCTCCGATTTCAAGCCGAGCGACGTGGCCTACTTCCAGAAGTTCTTCGATCTTTTCTACGACAAGGGCATCTTCTCCAAGCGGCTGCCGGTCGGTCCCATGCTCTACGAGTACAAGGGCTGAATCAGATGAACAAGACTCCCGATTCGATGCACGCGTCCGGCGGCTGGGCACCGCCGGCGTCGCGCGACACGGCGCCGCCCAGTGCGCCGCTGGCCGAGCGCCTGCTGCCGGTCGCGGGGCCGCTGGCGTTGTTCCTCATCTGGGATCTGGTGGTGCGCCTGGGCCTGATCCGCCCGATCTTGCTGCCCAGCCCCTTCGATACCCTGGACACGTTGGTGCATGGTCTGGCGGGCGGAGCGCTGCTGCGCGATTTCCTGGTGACTGTCGGGCGTACGCTTGAAGCCTTCGCCATCGCGGCGGTTCTGGGCATGCCGCTGGGCGTGCTGC
The DNA here is from genome assembly GCF_051960075.1 of Bordetella sp. GTDB lineage: Bacteria > Pseudomonadota > Gammaproteobacteria > Burkholderiales > Burkholderiaceae_B > Bordetella. The sequence goes on along the minus strand of NZ_JBQCER010000012.1, from coordinate 3,743 downwards.
TGGGCAGTAACGAACGCGCCTACCGCAGCGTGGAATTCCTGATCGATTTTTTCCGCTCCACGCCCTCGTCGGCCCTGATCCCGCTGTTCATTCTGATTTTCGGCGTCTCGGACATCAACAAAGTGGCGATCGCGGCTTTCGGCGCCTGGCTCATTGTGGTGTTCAACAGCGCCTACGGCGTCATCAACGCCCGCAAGCAGCGCGTGATGGCAGCCAAGGTCATGGGCGCCTCGCGCTGGCGCATCTTCAAGGACGTGCTCGTCTGGGAAAGCTTGCAGCCCAGTTTCGTGGGGTTGCGTTCCGCGGTGTCGATGGCGCTGGTGGTTGTCATCGTGGCGGAGATGTTCATCGGATCCGAGAGCGGCCTGGGGCACGCCATCATCGACGCGCAGCAGATCCTCAACGTCAAGACTATGTACGCCGCCATCCTGGCTGCGGGCGCGCTGGGCTATGTGCTCAATATCCTGTTCCTGGTGCTGGAGCGGCGCGTCGTTCACTGGAGCGGAAGATAATGGACACCGTATTGAACGTCCCCGCCTATGCCGAAGTGCCGCCGCCGGCTTTCGTGCCCGGGCCGGCGGGCACGCACATCACCGTTCGCGGGCTGACCAAATATTTTGCCGGCTGGCCGCTTTACCAGGATTTCGATCTCGACATCCCCAAGGGGCGCATCGTCTCGGTGTTCGGCCCCAACGGCTGCGGCAAGAGCACGCTCATCAACATGATCGCCGGGCTGGTGCCCATCGATCGCGGAGAAATCCTTTTCGACGGCAAGTCGCTCAAGGACACGCGCATCGGCTACGTCTTCCAAAATTACCGTGAAGCGCTTTTCCCCTGGATGCGCACCATCGACAACATCGCCTATCCCTTGCTGCTCGAAGGCAAGAGCAAGAAAGAGGTCGACCGCCGCATGCAGGAGCTGGTGGCGTCGTTCGACGTAAAGTTCGACCTGAATCGCTATCCCTACGAACTTTCCGGCGGGCAGCAGCAAACAGCCTCGATCATGCGTGCCTTGGCGCCGCGCCCCGAAGTGCTCTTCCTGGACGAACCCTTCTCCGCGCTGGATTTCGAGATGACGCTGTTCATCCGCGAGAAGCTGCAGGAGGTTTTCATGCAGACCGGCACGACCATGCTGCTGGTCTCGCACGATCTGGAGGAAGCCGTCTATCTGGCCGATCAAGTGCTGCTCCTGACCAAGCGGCCCACGCAGGTGGCCGAGATCCTCGACTATGCCCAGGCGCGGCCGCGCACGGTAGAAACCTTGTCCCAGCCCGGCTTTGTCGAGGCCAAGAAGCGCAGTCTGGAAATTTTTCAGCGTGAGGTGCGTCGATGAGCGATCACCCAGACCAAGACGCAATACTGCGGTATGTGCGCGCCAGCGCCGCCTTGCTGGCTCTGCCGCTGGACGACGAGCGGGCGCAGCGCGTGGCCGGCTTTCTGGCGCGTTCGGGCGATATGGCCAAGCTCCTGGAGGCCGTGCCGCTGTGCGAGGAGGACGAGCCGGCAGAAATCTACCTGCCTGCGCCGTTTCCCGATCCTGCCGCCTAGTTGCTGAACCTCATGACTACGTATCTCTCCTCAGTTCCTGGCGACGGCCTGTCTGGTCTGGCTGCCGTCGCGCAAGGCCGGATCTCGGCTCGCGGCTGGCTCGACGCCTGCATCGCTCGCATCGAAGCCACCGACGATCGCGTCAACGCCTTCACGCAACACACCTATGCGCGGGCCCGGCGCGAGGCCGACGCCGTCGATGCGCTGCGCGCCGCCGGCCAGCCGCTTCCTCCTCTGGCCGGATTGCCCTACGCGGTGAAGAGTCTGTTCGATATCGAGGGCGAAGTCACGATGGCCGGCTCGATCGTCAACCGCGATCGTCCCCCGGCTGGCGCCGACGCGTTCCTGGTACAGCGTCTGCGGGCGGCGGGGGCCGTTCTGGTGGGTGCGCTCAACATGGACGAGTATGCCTACGGTTTCACGACCGAGAACACGCACTACGGCCCTACGCGCAACCCGCATGACACGTCGCGCATCGCGGGAGGTTCATCGGGCGGCTCGGGCGCCGCGGTAGCGGCGGGGCAGGTGCCAGCGACGCTGGCGTCGGACACCAACGGCTCGATACGTGTGCCGGCTTCGCTGTGCGGCGTATGGGGTCTGAAGCCGACCTTCGGCCGCCTGTCGCGGCGCGGCAGCTATCCTTTTGTGCACAGCATCGATCATCTGGGTCCGCTTGCCGATTCCGCCGGGTTGCTGGCGCGGGTCTACGATGCGCTGCAATGCCCCGATGCGCTGGACCCGGGCTGTCACGCGCGCGCTGTGCAGCCCGTGGCCGATGTCATAGAGCAAGGCGCGTGCGGCTTGCGAATCGGCATCCTGGGAGGCTATTTCGCGGAGCACGCGGGTCCTGCCGCGCAGGAGGCGGTGCGCATGGCGGCGCAGGCGCTGGGCGCCGCGGCCTGTGTCGACTGGCCTGACGCGGCGCTTGGCCGCGCCGCCGCATTCCTCATCACGGCAGGCGAGGGCGGCAGCCTGCATCTGCCCGACTTGCGCAGCCGCGCGGCCGATTTCGAGCCGCTCTCAGTGGACCGTTTCATCGCGGGCGCCTTGCAGCCGGCGCATTGGGTGATGCGTGCGCAGCGCTTTCGCCGCGCCTATCGAGACCGCGTCAACGCGCTGTTCGCCGATTGGGATGTCCTGCTGGCGCCGGCCACGCCGGTGCCGGCGCCCGTGATCGGCACAGAATGGATCGATGTCAACGGCTTCCGGCATCCGTGTCGGCCTTCCATGGGGCTTCTGACGCAACCCATATCTTTTGCCGGCTGTCCGGTCGTCGCTGCGCCATTATGGCCCGCGGCGGGTCAAGGGCTGGCGCTGGGTGTACAACTGATAGCCGCTCCCTGGCGCGAAGACCTTGCCCTGCGGGCGGCGCGCACCCTCGAGCAGGCAGGCGTGGCGGGCGTGCAGGCCGCTTTCCTCGCGTGAACGTAAAGACGGACTATGAACATGATGGAAATCAATCTGCCCGATGTGCTGGCCGAGGTGAGCGCATGCTGCGAGCGCTACGAAAAGGCGCTGACCGGCAACGATGTCGCCGTACTCGACGAATTGTTCTGGGACAGTCCGCACACCTTGCGTTACGGCGCCACGGAGAACCTCTACGGTTACGGCGAAATTCAGGCCTTTCGCGCAGCGCGGTCTGCCGCGGGGCTGGCGCGCGAGGTGCTCAAGTCGGTTGTCACCACCTACGGCCGCGATTTTGCCACCTGCAATAGGGAATTTCGCCGCGCCGGCGTGCCGGGCACGGGCAGGCAGAGCCAGACCTGGGTGCGCACGCAGGCCGGCTGGCGGGTGGTCGCGGCCCACGTTAGTATGCTGCGCTGAACCCGCGTCGCGAGCGCGCTACCGAGCCTGTCATGGCGAAATCCGAAAATCCATCCCTCCGCAAGGCTGCCGCCCACCGCACGCGGGCCGACGACGTCTACGAGCTGCTCAAACGCGATATCGGCGAATTCCGCCTGGTGCCCGGCGACCGGTTTACCGAAGGCGAGATCAGCGAGCGGCTGGGCGTGTCGCGTACGCCAGTGCGCCAGGCGCTTTTTCGCCTGCAGCAGGAGGGGCATATCGAGGTGCTGTTTCGCAGCGGCTGGCGAGTGCTGCCCTTCGACTTCAAGCAGTTCGAACAACTCTACGATTTTCGCCAGGTGCTGGAGACGGAGGCGGTGCGGCGCCTTTGCGCCATCGGTGCGCCGGCG
>NZ_JBQCER010000011.1:0-94981 GCF_051960075.1 Bordetella sp. | reverse complement strand
GGCGGTTTCGCGCAGGATCTTGTCGTCTTCCATATGCGGTGTGTTCTGTGTGGGCAGGGCCAGCATGACGGCCTGGCCCGAGCGGTCGAGTTTCAAGGCCAGCCGAACGTCGTCGCCGTCGGCCAGATCGCCATGAACGTGAGCCACCACCGACGGGCCGGCCTGCATGCGCACGGTGCCGACGCGCCAGGGCAGGCGTTCACGGAAGTACAGATCGTTGCTGTGATGCAGGGTCGTGCTCACCAGCAGCTTGCCCTGGGGCGAAACCGGCTTCCAGGGCAGGTGCTCGGACAGGCAGTGCACGCAGACCTCGCGCGGCGGGTACTGCACGGTGCCGCACTCGGCGCATTGCTGCAATTCGAATCGACCCTCGGCCGCGGCGGCGGTCAGGCCCAGTGCGCTGCGGCTGCGTATGCCGGGCGGGCGCGTGGGCTGACGGCTGCGGGCGACCGGATCTTTTTTAGGGGGATTGCGCAGAGCTTCGGTCATTTCGCGCTCCCCAGGATGGCGGCCGCCGTGCACAGCCCGCGGTCGTAGTTGATCATGCCGAAGCCGCTCACCAGGCCGATGCGGGCGTCGGCCACCTGCGTCTTGCCCGCGGTGTCGCTGAGCTGGCGCAGCGCTTCGACCATGCCCAGGTAGCCGCCGGCGGCGCCGGCCTGGCCCACCGACAGCTGGCCGCCGCTGGTATTGAAGGGCATCGTGCCGTCCACCGTGAAGGTGTTGCGGCGCACGTAGTCGGTGGCTTCGCCCTTGGCGCACAAGCCGAGGTCTTCGATTTGCATGAAGTTGATGACGGGGTAGTCGTCGTAGGCCTGCATGAAGTCGATGTCGGCGGGCGCGGCGCCGGCCTGCGCATATAGATCGTCGATGTCCAGGGTCCAGCCGCCGCGCGTCTGGATGGGGTCTTCGTGCCAGGCGTTATGACGCTCGATGGTACCCAGGATGCGGGCATAGGGCAGACCCAGGTCCCGGGCGCGCGTTTCTTCCATGACCAGGAACCCTTCGGCGCCGGCGCAGGGCATCACGCAGTCGAAGAGGTGGATGGGGTCGGTGATGACGCGCGCTTCCAGGTATTGCTGCAGCGTAAGCGGCTTTTTCATGAGCGCGTGCGGAAAGCGCAGCGCATTGTCGCGCTGGGCCACGCAGAGCTTGCCGAAGTCTTCGCGCGTGGCGCCGTAGGTGCGCATGTAGTGCGCCGTGAGCAGGGCGAAGCTGGCGTTGGGGCCGCCTGCGCCGTAGGGGTACACGCCGTCCTGCGCGAAGCGCGAGAACTGGCTGACCGTGTTGCGGAAGGAGTCGACGTGATTCGTGTCGCCCGAGATGCAGGCGACCACGCCGGCATCGCCCGCCTGCACGGCGCGGGCCGCGCGGCGCAGGCCGATCACGCCGCTGGCGCCGCCCGTGGGAATGTGGTCGAGCCAGCGCGGGCTCATGCCCAGGTGCTGCATCAGGCCCACGGCGGTGTCGGGGGCGAGCGTGAAGCTCGAGACGCAGACGCCGTCGACGGCGTCCTTGGGCAGGCCGGATCGGCGCACCAGCGCGCCCAGCGCACGGCCCAGCCACCAGTGTGCGGCGTGCGTCGAATAGCGTTCGTAGGGAATGGTGACGGGCAGGGCCGCCACGACGCCGTCGTAGCTCTGGCGCGCCATCAGTGCACCTCCTCTTGGCGTTTCTTCAGCGCGGTAGTATCGACGCAGTTGGGTTGGCCCAGATAGCCGGGCGCGAGTTTCTTCATCTCGCCGCGCTGGATCTTGTTGGTGGTGGTCAGTGGCAGGGCGTCGACGAAGACGATATAGCCGGGCACCTTGTAGTAAGCCAGCTCGCCCAGGCTCCATTGCACCAACTCGCGCGCCGCTGCCGGCATGTCGACGGGCATGGACTCGGGCACGATGCAGGCCAGCACCTCGTCGCCGCGGATGGCGTCGGGCACGGCTGCCACCGCCACGGTCTTGACCAGGGGGTGGTTGAGCAGAATGGTTTCGACCTCCACCGCCGAGATGTTCTCGCCGCTGCGGCGGATGACGTTCTTCTTGCGATCGACGAAGCGGATCATGCCGTCGGCGTCGCGGCGCACCAGATCGCCGGTGTGGAACCAGCCGCCCGCCCAGGCTTCGTCGGTGGCCTGAGGATCTTTGAGGTATCCGGCGAAGAAGCCGAAGCGCGGATTGGCGCCGGCGTGGCGCACCAGCAGTTCACCGGGCGCGCCGATGGCGGCGTCCTGGCCGTCGTCGGCGACGATGCGCACTTCGACCTCGGGCTCCTGCGTGCCGATGCTGCTGGTGCCCACGTAGCGCGGTTCCCGGGTGGCGCCGATGACCGCGCCGTTGCCGGTCTCGGTCATGGCCCAGGCCTCGATCAGCGGAAAGCCGAAGCGCGCTTCAAAAGCGGCATGCAGCGAGCGCTCGACGCCGGCGCCGAAACCGAAGCGCACGTCGTGCTTGCGGTCGTCGGGGCTGACGGGCGCCTTCATGAGAATGGCCGGCATCACGCCCAGGTAGTGGACCACGGTGGCGCGCGAGCGGCGCACGCTGTCCCACCAAGTTCTGGGATGAAAGCGGTCGAGCACGATGAGGCAGCCGCCGGTGGTGATCATGGCCAGGGTCGAAACGGCCTTGGCGTTCATGTGCACCACGGGCAGAGGCGTGATCATGCGCTCCTGGCCTGCGCGCAAGGTGCACAGACCGCCGATGGTGGCGTACCACTTGCCGCATTGCAGGTAGTACTCGTTGGTAAGAATGCAGCCCTTGGGGCGGCCGGTGGTGCCCGAGGTGTAGAGCAGGCCGCACTCGGTGGCGGCGCCCAGCGGCTGGCCCGCCAGCGGCGCCGGCGTCAGCGCAGGCGGAGGCGTGTCGTCCGCCGCCATGGTGTGCAGCGGGCGGCCGGCGCGCTGCGCAGCTTCCTGCAGGCCCGCATGCCGGCCGGGCAGGGCCACGGCCAGGATCAGTTCGGAATGGCCGATGAGGTATTCGAGTTCGGCGGCGCGCAGGTCGGCGTTGATGGGCACGACGGAGGCGCCCAGCGCGTTCAGCGCGAACCAGTGCAGGAAGAAGGCCGGACGGTTTTCCAGCAGCAGGCCCACGCGGTGGCCGTGGCCGTAGCCCGCGGCGGCATAGGCGTCGCGCAGGCGATCGATTTGAACCAGGGCGTCCGCATAGCTCAACTCGCCGGCCGCGATGCCGTAGGCCTCGGCGGTTTCAGGCAGGACGCAGAGAAAAGGATTCTTGCCCCACTTGGCCGTGGTGTCGCAAAAAACCTCGTAGACCGTTTTGGCGCTCACAGACATTCCCTTGAATACCGTCTTACATCAAAAGCTGGATATTGCCGAATGCAGCGTCGCAGTTCACCAGGTCGACCTGCTTGAAGCGGATCTTGAGCTGGCCGGCTTCGTCGGCCAGGTGGTGCGTGGCCCAGCCGGCATATAGCGTCTGCTCGTCGCCGCGCGTCTCCACATAGTGAAACGCGGTGCGCGTCACGTAGCGGCCTTCTTCGGGCTTGTGCTCGACGTGATCGGTTTCGACGGTAGGCATTTGCAATAGGTGGTGGCAGCGGCTCCTGGGCTGCTGCGAGAACGTGCGCTGCCCGGCCAGTCGTTCGACACGTACGCGCAGCAGCAACTTGTTTTCGTGCATCAGCGAGGTATGCAGGCGCGCGTCGGGCTGGCCGTGCGTGAGCGGCATCCAGTACCAGGCGTCTTCGCTGTAGAGGTCGAGCCAGGCGTCGAATTTTTGCTCGTCGATCAGGCGCGCTTCGCGATAGACGAAGGCGATGAGTTGTTGGTCGGTGCGGCTCATTTCGCGCCCTCCGTCATGTAGCGGGCCCAGGCTCGGTACTGATTGCGCATCTGCCATTCGCTGGTGCCGTTGACGACGTCGTTTTCGCGTTCGGTCTCGCCGGGTTCGAGCAGGCGGGCCACGTTGACCCAGTCGCGCGCGCGGGCATGCGCGAGGCCTTGCTGGGCGCGTTCGTACATTTCGAGGTCGTCGTGGCCGACCATGGAAGTCGGCGCATTGATGAGCCGGTTGTACATGGTGGTGCGCTCGAGCAGCATGTCGGGCGCGCCCACCAGGCGGAAGGTCCACGATTCCACCAGCGTGCGGTCGGCCGCCAGAGGCCTGAAGATGCGCAGGATCTGGATGGGGCCCTTGACCATGATGTGCGGGAACAAAATGGTGTTGTGGCGCGTTTCGCCCAGGATCTGGTGCGCGCGCGCTTCGCCGTAGGCGGCGACCATCGAATCCCAATAGCCGGGAATGTGCGAATAGTTGGAATGGATCGACCCCGACACGCCGGTGTGGCCGTGGCCGTTCTTCCAGACGCGGATTCCGGTGTTCTCGTAGAACTCGTAGGGCGAGATGAAGGGGGCGAAGAGCTCCACGGCCATGGGCTTGGGCGTGCCTTCGGGCGCCTCTTGCCAGACACGCACGGCAGTGCCGGCCGAAGATTCGTGCGCCACCATGGGGTGGCAGGTGTCGGTCTGGTTGTCGACCAGCATCTTCCAGTTGCAGCGGTGCATGTAGCGCAACACGCCGCCGGCCACCTCCAGCCTGCCCTCGGGCGAGCGGTCGACCATATTGTCGATGGTGCTGAGCGACTCGCCGAAGAAGTCTTCGAAAGACTCGCCGCTTGCGCTCAGACGGCAGAAGACAAAGCCGCGATAATCGCGGACGTTGGCCACCGCTTCAAGGCCGCGGCTGGCTTCCGTGTTTTCGAAGCCGGTGTTCTCGTAGCCCTTTTTGAGCGGCACCGACAGCAGGCTGCCGTCGGTCTTGAAGGTCCAGGCATGATAGGGGCAGCGGAAGAACTTGCCGGTATTGCCATGGCCTTCCGGCGCCACCTGAACGCCCTTGTGGGCGCAGCGGTTGTACAGCACGCGGATGCTCTGGTCGCTGTGGCGCACCATGACCACCGACTGGTCGCCCACGGTGGTGGCGTAGAAATCGCCGGGCTTGGGCACCTGGCTCTCGTGGCCCACATAGACCCAGGTCGCGGCGAAGAGGCGCTCCATCTCGATCTCGTAGAGCTCCTGGCTGATGAAGATATCTTTGTGGACCTGGGTGTCCTGCACCAGATCGCGGATGGCCTGGGGATTGTCGCGGTAGAAAGATTGAGGCATGGGAAGGCTCCTCAAGGCTTACAGGTCGAGCACCAGGCGCGCCGACTTGGCGCGCGAGACGCAGATCTGGATGACGTTGCCCTTGGCTCGTTCGGCTTCGGACAGGTAATAGTCGCGGTGATCGGGCGTGCCGTCGAGCACGGTGGCCTGGCAGACCCCGCATTCGCCGCGCTTGCAGTCGTACATGGGATCGCAGCCGGCCTCTTCAAGCACGTCGAGGATGGTCTTGTCGGCCGGGATGGTGAACACCTTGCCGGACTGTTTGAGTTCGACTTCGAAAGCGCCGTCGCCGGCTTGCGGCACGGCGGCGGTGAAGAGCTCGAAGTGCACCCGCTTGCTGTCCCAGTCGCGCGCTTTGGCGCCGGCGATGACGGCGTCGATCAGGCCCTTGGGGCCGCATACGTAAATGTGCTCGCCGGCGGGGGCGGCGTCGAGCAGGGCGTCGAGCTTGAAGGCGCTGTCGGGTTCGTCGTCGGCATGAACGACCAGCTTGTCGCCGGCCAGCGCCTGCAGTTCGTCGATGAAGGCCAGCTGGCTGCGGCTGCGGCCGCTGTAGTGCAGGGTGTAGTGGCTGCCTTTGCCGGCGAGCGAGGCCGCCATGCTGGCGATGGGCGTGATGCCGATGCCGCCGGCGATCAGCACGGTGCTGCCGGGATGGTCTGCCAGCGGAAATTCGTTGGCCGGGCCTTGCGCGGTGATGACGTCGCCTTCTTTCAGCCCGTGCATATAGCGCGAGCCGCCTTGGCTGTTTTCTTCTAGACGCACGCCCAGGCGGTATTGCCTGGGCGTGCCGAAGCTGTCGCCGCCGGCGTTGATGAGCGAGTAATTGCGCGGATCGTGCAGGCCGGGTATCTGGACCTTGATGTGCGAGCCCGGACTGTAGGCGGGCAGGGCGCCGCCGTCGGCGCTTTCCAGGCGGAAAGAACGGATCAGGGGGGATTCTTGCCGGACTTCCCGGACGATGAGCATGAGGGTTTGCATGGCGATGATTCCGTGAGTGCGCTCAGGCCGCCTCGGCGGCCGGCGGCGACTGCAGCTTTTCAGCGGCCTGGCGCTCAAGCGGGGCGCACTGCACTTCGGCCAAGGCCGTGGCGCGCAGTTCGCGCAAGGCCTGCGCGGCGTCGGGCTGGCCCAGCATCGCTTCGGCGGTCTGGATCAGCGTGCGGTACTTGCCGCCGCCGCGCGCGTGGGTGTCGCTATAGCCTTTGACCAGGCGACGGCATTCCACCACTTCGACGGCCAGCGCGTAATCGCGCGGCGCAATGCGAGCGACGAGATCCAGCCATTGCGCGAGACTGGCCGCTTCGGCTTGGTGGCGCAGCGTGCTGCGGCGCCAGCGGCGCATGCCGGCCATGCAATACAGCGAGAGAAAGCCCAGGAGCTTGCCGCTCTGCAGGCGCTTGCCGCGCACGAGGCGGCGCTCGATGAGCTTGCCCAGCGGGGCGCTTTCCAGCCAGCGGCCCATCTTGACGGGCAGGGTGCCGCAGATTTCTTCCAGGCGCGGATGCATGAAATCGACGATGTAGAGCTGCTGTCCTTCCTTGACGCCGACTTCCTGGCCGACGCGCTCGAAGCGCGCGCCGCGAGTTTTGAGATCCGCGACGCGGATCACGTCGTCGTAGCTCATGGCCACCGCCACGTAGCGCGCGGCCGAGCGGGTCAAGGCCCAGTCTGCCTTCTCGCCGCCGTACTGCACGTCGAGCTGGCGGATGGCGGCCATGCGCTCGAGGTATTCGCTGGCATAGGCCAGGTCTTGATAGTCGATCAGGCGGCGCAGGCCGGCCACCAGCATGGGACGAGCCTGCGCCGGAAAACCGGTGTGCACGCGATCGAGCAGAGCCTGTACGCGTTTGTTCGAGGCCGTCATGGGGACGTCGGGCTCGGGGCGGGCGAGATCGACGGACGGCGCCTGGGCGGGCGCGTTGGCGGCGCCGTCGTAGCCCAACGAGAAGGCGCGCAGGCTGGCTTCGACGCCCACGCCGGCGCGGCGAATGGTGGCTTCGAAAGCGTCGCGCGCGAAAGGCAGGGCCTTGCTGCCGGCGATGGCGCCGAACATGCTGGCGCTGATCACGCTGCCGGCTTTTTCCGCTGTGGCCTGCAGGTCGAAGCAGATGAAGCGCTTGGCGGCGTCGCGGGCGACTTCGATGACTTTATTGGGATCGGCGATGCCGTTGCCGGGCGCGGTCTTCTCGTCGATGGCGTAGCTGCGGTGCGAGGAGCTGATGAGTACGCTGCGGTCGGGGGTGACCAGGCCGCGCTGCATGGCGCGGCCGGCTTCCATCAGCTCGGCCGCGACGATCAGGTCGACGTCGCCGGGCGTAGGCATGAGGGCCAGCGTCGGACCATGGCCGGCGCGCGCGATGTCTTCGCCGGGCACGATCTCCAGGTAATAGATGGTGGCGCCGGTGCGCTGCGCCACGCCGGGCACCGAGGTGGTCTGCGCCCACCAGCCGGCGTGCTCGGCCATGTCGACGATCCAGTCGGCCAGCACGCCGCCGCCCTGGCCGCCCATGGCCAGCACGGCGATCTTGATCGGATTGGAGGGAATCAGTTTTGCCGGGGAATCCATGATGACTTCGATGTCCTTGCGTGCAGCGCTTACAGCGCGTAGCGGGCCAGCCGGGCCGCGCGGCGGCGCTGCAGGAAGCCGATGACCGCGCCCCGCACGCGTGCGGCGTAGAGATCCCACTTGGTGGGGTTGTGCACGACGTCGGCGCGGTAGAACGACGGGCAAAGCACGGCGGCGTCGGCCACCTCGCCGCAATTGCCGCAGCCCACGCAGCTGCTGTCCACCGAGGCCACGGGGTCGACCTTCAGCGGATCGCCGCTGTCTTTGACCGACAGTGACGGGCAGCCCGACAGGCGGATGCAGGCGTGGTCGCCCGAGCACACGTCGGCATCGACGCCGAAGCGCTCCTTGACCACGCGCTTGCCTTCCTTGACCGCTTTATTGAAGGCAGGCTTGACGCGGCGCTGCTTGTTCAGCATGCACTCCGACTGCGCGATGATGACCTTGGGGCCGACGGCATCGGTCGTGAGCGCCTCTTCGAGGACGGCGCGCGCGCGGTTCACGTCGTAGGTGCGGTCGATGACCCGCAGCCACTGCACGCCCACGCCGCGCACCGCGGCTTCGATGGGGTTGTTGGTGACGCGCATTGCGTTCTGCGCGCGCGAAGAGAGAATGTCCTGGCCGCCGGTGGCCGAGGAGTAATAGTTGTCGACGATGACGATGACGCCGTCGTACTTGTTGAACACCGCGTTGCCGATGCCGGAGGTCAGGCCGTTATGCCAGAAGCCGCCGTCGCCCATGATGGAGATGGCCCGCTTGGCGCCCTTGACGTTGAAGGCCGCGCTGCTGGCCGCGCCCAGGCCGTAGCCCATGGTGGTTGCGCCCAGGTTGAAGGGCGGCAGAATGGAGAACAGGTGGCAGCCGATGTCGCAGCTGATGTGATGTTCGCCCAGCTTTTCCTGCACTAGTGTGATGGCCGAGAAGATGGGCCGCTCGGGGCAGCCCGTGCACAGGCCGGCGGGGCGTTGCGGCACGACCTTGGCCAGGTCGGCGATGCGCTTGTGCAGCGTGATGGGCTGCTCGGCCGGACGCGGGCGCGAGACTTCGGTGATTTCCAGTTGATTGCGCGCGGTGGCGTCGGCGGCTACTGCCTGGTGCGCGTGCAGGGCCTCGACCTTCCACTCTTTGAGAAAAGCCTCGATGCCGTTGCGCAGAACGGTGGTGGTGTATTCGCCGGCCATGGGCAGGACGTTCTTGCCCCACAGCGGCGTGGGCACGTTCGCCTTGCGCAATATGGCGTGGATGTTCTGTTCGAGGTAGTCGGGCTGGCCTTCTTCGAGCAGCAGTACGGCTTTTCTGGCGCGGCAGAACTCGGTGATCTCGCTGTCGATGACGGGATAGACCACGTTCATCACGTACAACGGAATGCGGCTGTTGCCGAAGTGGTCGGCCAGGCCCAGCAGCTGCAGCGCGCGGATGGCGTTGTTGTAGACGCCGCCCTGCACGATCAGGCCGATGTCCTGCATGTCGCCGTCGAAGAATTCATTGAGCTTGCGCGATTTGATGAACTCGACCGCGGCGGGCCAGCGGGTCTTGACCTTTTCGTGCTCGTGCACGTAGGCGGCCGGCGGCAGCACGATGCGGTTGACGTCGCGTTTGGGCGATTCCATGGCCTGGGCCAGGGTGTAGGCGGGGCGCTTGTTGTCCTTGGCGATGAAGCGGCCGTGCACATGGCAGGCGCGCACGCGCACCTGCATCATCACCGGGGTATTGCTGGCTTCGGACAGCTCGAAAGCGTCTTCCACCGACTTGACCATGGTTTCGAGGTTGGGACGCGGGTCGAGCAACCACATTTGCGACTTCATGGCGAAGGCGTGGGTGCGCTCCTGCATGATGGAGGAGCCTTCGCCGTAGTCTTCGCCCACGATCACGACCGCGCCGCCGGTGACGCCGCCCGAAGCCAGGTTGGCCAGCGCGTCGGAGGCCACGTTGGTTCCCACGGTGGACTTCCAGGCCACTGCGCCGCGCACGGGGTACATGACCGAAGCGGCCAGCGTGGCCGCCGCCGTGGCTTCGGAGGCGCTGGTCTCCAGATGCACGCCGAGCTCTTCGAGAATGTCGTTGGCATCGGACAGCACGTCGATCAGATGCGAAATGGGCGAACCCTGATAGCCGCCCACATAGGCGACGCCCGACTGCAACAACGCCTTGGTAATGGCGAGAATGCCTTCGCCGCGGAATTCCTCGCCGGCGCCGATGCGCAGTTGCTCGACTTCTTTCTTGAACGATCGCTCAGCCATGGTTTTTTCTCCCGGAAAACTACTTTAGGAGTCAACTATTTAGATGTCAATCAAAAAGATGAATTTTCATGAAAATAAAAAATTAGTCCAATAAAACAAGGGTGTATATACTCGTTATCCATGCGCAAAATGTTGCATCGCAGGGTTCTCTACATGCACCTTTTTCGTGATTTTTAGGGGTAAACCCGGATGAAAGATGGGCCACAACAGGGCATGAACAGGGTGCCTCCGTTTATCGACGGCTATTTGCCTTATCTGCTGGCCCAGGTAAGCCACAGCATCTCGGCCGAGTTTCATACCCAAGTTCACGAGGCCGGCCTGTCGGTGACGCAATGGCGGGTGTTGAGCAGCCTGCGCAGCAGCGACGGCGGCATGACGATAGGCGAACTGGCTTTCCATACCGTCACCAAGCAGCCCACGTTGAGCAAGGTGGTGCAGCGCATGGCGGTCGACGGTCTGGTGTCGCGCACCGAAGTGCGCGCCGACCGGCGCCAGACACGGGTGCTGCTGACCGCCAAGGGCGGCCGGATGGTCGAGGTTTTATGCGAACAGGCGATGCGGCATCAGATGGCCGTGCTTCAGCCCTTCGGCGAAACGCGCGCTGCAGAACTCATGGAGATGCTGCGCACGCTGATGCTGTCGCACGCCTTTCCGCCCAAGTGAAACGAGAGCCGAGCCGGGTCAGGCTTGGTCTTCGTTCTCGTCTTCGTCGTCTTCCAGCGGCGGCAGCTCTTCTTCTTCCAGCGAAAAAGGCAGCACGTCGGACAGCACGTCCGACCAGGCGGATTCCTCGCCGTCGTCGTCGATCTTGACGAAACGTTCGCCCTCGTTGGGCGAAAGCTGGATGGCCAGCAGGTAGAGGCAGTCGTAGGCGTCGGCGCTTTCGGGCAGGCCTCCGCTCTGGCCCAACAGGCGCGAGTCCCGACCGCCCAGTTGCACGTGCAGCCGGTCTTCGTCCTGGGCGGATTTTTCTTTCTCGTCGAGCGTCGAGCCGAAGGTGACCCATTCGGCGCCGTCTTCGTCCACGTCCACCTCGGCCAACACCGGCCGGCCCAGGTAGGTCGTGAGGGCATCGGCCGTCTTGGCGAGCATGTCCAGCTCGGCTTGTGTGAAGCGCAGCGGGGCGGAGGAGGCGGGGGTGACGGACATGGAGCGCGGCAAAGTCATGAAGAAACCGGGGCGTTCATTGTAGTGCGCCGTTGCCGCTTCCAGAGGCGCCAGCCCACCAGCGCCCCGCCGAAGCCGGCGAGCGCGGCTACGCCCAGGGCCCAGCGCGGCCCGAATTCATTGGCGATCCAGCCGACGAAGGGCGCGCCCACAGGCGTGCTGCCCATGAGCACGGCCATGAGAATGGCGATGACCCGGCCGCGCATGGCCGGCTCGGTCGACAGCTGCACCAGGCTGTTGGTCGAGACCGTGATGGTCTGGGCCGCGACGCCAAGCAGGACGAGCGCGGCGCCGAAGAGCCAGTAGGTCGGCATGAGCGCGGCAACCGCGCAGCCCGCGCCGAACGCGATGGCGCCCGCGTAGATCCAGCGCAGCCTGGGCCTGTCTCGCCCCGCGGCCATCAGCGCGCCGCAGACCGAACCCACGGCCATCATGGTGGTGAGCAGGCCATAGCCGCTGGCATCGCCATGAAAGGCGGTGACCGTCATGGTGGAGATGAAGATGGGAAAGTTCAGGCCGAACGCGCTGATCAGGAAAATCGTCAGCATGAGGGCGCGCAGGTCTTCGCGCTGCCACACATAGCGCAGGCCCGCGATCAGGCTGCCGCTGCGTTTTGCGACACGCTCTTTCTGGATGTGAAGCTGGGATAGGTCGAGCCGGCGCAGGGCAACGAGCACCGCAACGAAGGACGCGGCATTCAGGATGAAAGCCCAGCCCGTGCCCGCGGCCGAAATGATCATGCCCGCGAGCGCGGGCCCCACCATGCGGGCCATGTTGAACGAGGTGGAGTTCAGGGCCACCGCGTTGCCGATGTCCTGCTCGCCGACCAGGTCGGACACGAAGGTCTGCCGCGCCGGCGTATCGAAGGCGGCGGTGCAGCCCAGTGCGAGCGCAAAGCCGTAGACGTGCCAGAGCTGCGCGGCGCCGCTCAGCGTGAGCAGGCCCAGTCCCAGGGCTAGAAGGCCCATGAGGCCCTGGGTGCAGAACAGCACCTTGCGGCGGTCGAAATGATCGGCGACGTAGCCGGTGAGTCCGAGCAAAAGCACCTGCGGGCCGAACTGCAGCGACATGGTGATGCCGACGGCGGCAGCGTCGTGATGCGTGAGTTCGGTCAGCACCAGCCAGTCCTGGGCGGTACGTTGCATCCAGGAGCCGATGTTGGAAATCATCGAGCAGCCGGCCCACAGGCGATAGTTGCGCACGAGCAGCGAGCGGAACATGGGTTTCATGCCGGCTCCGCCGGGTTGCATGGCGCCGGCGCGCCTATTCGGAGAATTGCAGCGAGCGTCGTGGCCATTTCCTCAGGCCCGGGTGCGTTCGAGCAGATCCAGGACGTCGCGCGTCGAACCGGTTTCGCCCAGGCGGGGGAAGATGCGCGTCAGGCTGTTGTGGTGGGCATCGGCGTTCAGGTCGGTCATGGCGTCGACGGCCAGCGTCACGTTGTAGCCCAGCTCGTAGGCCTGGCGCGCGGTCGATTCGACGCCGATGCTGGTGGCGATGCCGCACAGCACGATCTGGGTGACGCCCAGGCTCCTGAGCTGGGCATCGAGGTCGGTGTGCATGAAGGCGCCCCAGGTGCGCTTGGTGACGAGACGGTCCTGCGGCTGGCGCGCGATTTCGGGGACGAGTTCGGCCCAGTCGAGGGGGAGCGTGCCGGCGCGCCGAGGCTGTTCGGTGCGGCCAGGGGCGCCGCCCGCCACATTGACCAGCGCCACGGGCAGGCCGCGCCTGCGAAAGGCTTCGGCCAGCTTGGCGCAGCGCTCGACGACCGGTGCGGCCGGATGCGGGACGGTGGGCAGGGCGACGATGCCCTTCTGCAGATCGATGACGACCAGGGCGGTGTTGGAGTCTAGCGTGGTGAGCGGCATGGCAGGCAGTGATATCCGATTCGTTCAGGCGAGTTCCAAAATAGTAGAGAATGTCCTCGCATATTTCAAATCAAGACATCGGACAATGATTTCAAGGCGTTTTTGATTACAGAATGCTTATGGAAAATTTGCCTTCCTTGATAAAATGCGAGGATAAATTCAATTTTTCTCAAATTTCCGTCCCCCGTACATACGCTGCCCGACCGCCATGGCCATTGCCGCAAGTTCCGATCCCGTCGCCGCCGGCACGTTGGCGCCCAAGCACGAACGCGGCCGCCGGCGCGTGCAGGCCATCATGTCGGCAGCCATGGATGTATTCGCCGAAAAGGGGTTCGATGCCGCGACGATGACCGAGATCGCGGCGCGGTCCGGTACCGCCGTCGGTTCGCTGTATCGATTCTTCTCTTCCAAGGAAGCGTTGGCCGACGCGTTGCTGCTGCGCTATACCCAGCACGCGGAGCAGGGGCTGGAGGAAATCAAGCGTCAGTTGCCCGGCCTGTCGGCCGAGAGCGTGGCCGGTTTGCTGGTGGATTTCATGGTGGCTTTGCAGGCACAGCGTCGCTACGCCCTGGTACTGCTGGATGCGCGCGGCGGCAGCGGCGATCGTCGCGTGCAGTTCCGGCGTGCAATAAGGTCGGGCCTGGCGGCCATCCTGCGCAAGGTTTCGGACACGCTGACCCCGGCCCGGGCCCGGGCCATGGCGCCGGTGCTGCTGCACCTGCTCAAGGGCGTGGCCCTGGCCCGCGACGAAGAGCCTGCCGTCCAGGCCTCGCTCACGGGCGAGATCCGCGAGCTGGTGAGGCTTTATTTGCTGTCGGTGCGATAGCGATCGGCCGCGCCACGCTGCGCCGGTCGCGGGTTCGGCCGCCCGCCGCGTCGATCAATCCCACGCAGCATGCAGGCCGCTCACCCGGCGCAGCTGCGTCCTGTCCAGGTCGGCGACGCTGCAGCAGCCCAGCAGGCCGAGCGTGCGGTCGATTTCCGTCTTCAGGATATGCAGGGCGCGTTCTACGCCCGGCTGACCGGCGGCGGCCAGGCCGTAGGTCGTCGCGCGGCCGACCAGAACCGCGCTCGCGCCCAGGGCCACGGCCTTGAGTATGTCCGAGCCGCGGCGAAAACCTCCATCGAGCATCACGGCCAGCTTGCCGCCGACCTGGCGCACGACATCGGGCAGCACGTCCATGGCCGACACCGCGCCGTCGAGCTGGCGGCCGCCATGATTGGACAGCACGATGCCGTCCAGTCCGGCGTCCACGGCTTTCTGCGCATCCGGCGCGCACATCACGCCCTTGACGAGCAATTTGCCAGGCCAGAGGTCGCGCAGCCAGGCGATGTCGTTCCACGACAGGGAGGGATCCAACTGCCGGCCCAAGGTGATCGTGGCGCCTTTGACGCTGTTCTGCCCGGGCGGCAGCAGATCGCCCAGATTGGCGAAGCGCGGCATACCGCTCGGCCACAGCACATTGGCCATCCAGCGCGGGTGGCGCAGCACGTCGAGTTTGTTGCGTAAAGTCAGCTGCAGGGGCCTGGCGTAATTGCGCAGGTCCCATTCGCGCTTGCCGAAGACGGCGCTGTCGGTGGTCACCACCAGCGCTTCGACGCCCGCGGCCCGCGCGCGCTCGGCCAGCTTGGCGACGGCATCGCGCGAGCGGTACAGATAGACCTGCATCCATATGCGTCCGCCCGCGCGCCGCACGACCTCTTCCAGCGCCACGGTCGATACGTTGCTCAGCACGAAAGGCACGCCGGCTGCTGCGGCGGCGCCGGCCATCTTGACGTCGCCTTCGCGGAACATCATGCCGCTGTAACCGGTCGGACCGATCAGAAAGGGCGCCTCGATGCGCCGGCCGAAAAGGTCCACGCCCGTGCTGCGTTTTTCGACGTCGACCAGGGTGCGCGGCACGAAGAAGATTTCGCCGAAGACATCGCGGTTGCGCCGCAGGGTGGCTTCGTCGTCGGTGCCGCCCTCGATGTATTCAAAACAGAAATTCGGCAGCCGACGGCGCGCCATTTCCCGCAGATCGTCGATGCCATGGGCGCGATCGACGTCGCACCCCGAGTAATAGCGGCGGTTCAATTGCATGCTCCTCGTGTGCCCTGTGTCCGACGTGTATCGCCCGATCGGTCTCAGGTCACCACGCCGACCTGCCAGGGAATGAATTCGCTCTGCCCGTAGCCGTGCAGCTCGCTTTTGGAGCGCTGGCCGGAGGCGCAGGCCAGCATCATCTGGAAGATGGCTTGCCCGAGCTCGTCGATGCTGGCGGTGCCGTCGACGATGCCGCCGCAATTGATGTCCATGTCTTCTTCCTGGCGCATCCACAGGGCCGTGTTGGTCGCGAGCTTGAGCGACGGCGACGGCGCGCAGCCGTAGGCGGACCCGCGTCCCGTGGTGAAACAGATCAGATTGGCGCCCGAGGCGACCTGCCCCGTGGCCGAGACGGGATCGTAGCCGGGCGAATCCATGAACACGAATCCCTTGGCCTGGATCGGCTGCGCATATTCGTAGACGTCGACCAGATTGGTGGTGCCGCCCTTGGCCACTGCGCCGAGCGATTTCTCCAGGATGGTCGTCAGGCCGCCTGCCTTGTTGCCCGCCGACGGGTTGTTGTTGAGCTCTCCGCCGTTGCGCGCGCAGTAGTCTTGCCACCAGGCGATGCGCTTGAGCAGCTTCTCGCCGACGGCCGGGCTCACCGCGCGGCGCGTCAGCAGATGTTCGGCGCCGTAGACCTCGGGGGTCTCGGACAGGATGGCCGTGCCGCCGTGCCGCACGAGCCGGTCGACCGCCGCGCCCAGCGCCGGATTGGCGGAGATGCCCGAATAGCCGTCCGAGCCGCCGCATTGCAGGCCGACGCATAAGTGTGCCGCGGATACCGGCTCGCGCCGTACCCGGTTCGCCTGCTCGAGCATGTCCTTGACCATCGCGATGCCGCGCGCGATGGTCTTGCGCGTGCCGCCGGTGTCCTGGATGGTGAAGCTGCGCAGCTTGAGATCGGTGTCGCTCAGCCCGCCGGACTCGAGCACGCCGTCGATCTGGTTGGTTTCGCAACCCAGGCCGACGAAGAGCACCGCAGCGAAGTTCGGGTGCACCGCGTAGCCGGCCAGCGTGCGGCGCAGTATGCCGATGCCTTCGCCCTGCATGTCGATACCGCAGCCCAGCCCGTGGGTCAGCGCGATGACGCCGTCCACGTTCGGGTAGTCGAAGAGCGCTTCGGGGTTGACGTCGCGCCGGAAGTGATCGGCGATGGCCCGCGCGACCGTCGCCGAGCAGTTCACGCTGGTCAGGACGCCGATGTAGTTGCGCGTCGCGATCCGTCCGTCCGCGCGGCGTATGCCCATGAAATGGGCCGGCTCGTCCACATAGGCGGTCGGATGCGCGTCGGCGCCGAAAGCGTGGTCGCGCTCGAACTCGGACATGCTCAGATTGTGCGTGTGCACATGCTGCCCGCGCGCAATGTCCTGGCTCGCCACGCCGATGATCTGGTTGTAGCGCTTGACCGGTTCACCCGCCTTGATCGCGCGCGTGGCGATCTTGTGCCCGGGCGGTATCAGGCCCGAGACGGCCAGATCTTCGGGCTCGATGCGTGTGCCTGTCATGAGCTGGCGCGTGGCGATGACGACATCGTCGTTGGGATGCAGGCGGATGGCCGCATGCTTGACGGAAACTTGAGTCGACATGGATGTTCTCGAAAACAGGAGGGGCGAGGGCCGGCGACGACGGCCCCCGCAGTCGTGGTCTAGCGGTCGCCTGCCGGATCGATGGGCAGCGGTTCGACGCGGCCCACAAGGACCAGGTAGCTGAACGCGCCTAGGAAGCAGAACCCCCCCGCGACGACGAGCGGAATGGTGAAGGAGCCCTTGGTCAGCGCGAGCATGACGCCCGTGAACGTGGTGATAACGATGCCGGCCAGGTTCGAGGCGAAGTTCTGGATGCCGCCGATCGAGGCGACATAGTCCGGGGTCGGCGCGACTTCGCTGGGCAGCGACCAGATGCTGGCTGCGGCGAATGCGAGGCTGCCGTAGGCGATGCCGAAGAACACCAGCATCAAATACGTATTGCTGGTGAAGGCCGACAGCGTGATGATCGAGGACATGAGCATGCCGCCGACCATGCAGGTCTTGCGCGCGGCGGTCAGGCTCCAGCCGCGGCGGTACAGCGCGTCGGAAACCCAGCCGCCGAGCCAGCCGCTGGGGATGGCCATCAGCGCCGGGATCATGCCCAGCGTGCCGAGCGAGGACAGCGAGAAGCCGCGTGCCTGCACCAGATAGCTGGGGAACCAGGTGATGAAGAAGTAGATCACGAAGTTCAGGCAGAAGAAGCCGAGCATCATGCCCCACAGCGTGCGGTGGCGGAACAGCGAGCCCAGCGACACCTTGTTCGCCGCTCTGGGGGCGGGGGCGGTGTCTTGCTCGCCGGTCATGTCGCCGTGCGCCGGGCTGCGGTAGATGGCGAACCAGCCGATGATCCATACCAGTCCGAGCAGGCCGGTAATGACGAAGGCCGCCTTCCAGCCGAGCTGGCTGATGATCAGGGCCACGACCGGAATCGACAGCGCCGAGCCGACACGCGAGCCGCTGTCGAAGATGCTGGTGGCGATGGCGCGCTCCTGCGGCTTGAACCACTGGCTCACGAGCTTGGCGCACGACGGATAGGCGCCGGCTTCGCCGATGCCCAGCAACAGCCGGCAGCCGAACATGCCCGCCACGCTCGACACCGTGGCGGTCGCCGCCGTGAAGATCGACCACCAGCCTACGGCGATGGGCAGCGCAATGCGCGCGCCGACGCGGTCGGCGAACCAGCCGAACGGTATCTGCATGAACGCGTAGGTCCAGAAGAACCCGCTCAGGATGAAGCCCATCTGGGCCGGGCCGATGCCCAGCTCTTTCTCGATGAACGGGGCGGCCACCGCCAGATTGGCCCGATCGATGTAGTTGATGGCGATGGCGAGAAAGCAAAGAAATATCACCATCCAACGCATTTTTCTCATGAAATGTCTCCTCTTTTCGGCATCTGTATTGTCAAAAATCCCGCCTTGATGCCTGCAGGCGATTTATCGTGTCATGCGTATGGCTCCAGCGCGCGGCTCAGGCGCGGCTGCCCGATTTGCAGGCCCAGTTCGCGCGCCATATCGATCACCGGCCTGAACCGCCGCTGCTTTTTCTGTTCGTGGCTGCGGTGGATGTCGGCCAGGCGATGATCGAGAAAAGGGTTTTCGAAGCGCTCGCGCACGTCCTGCAGATAGGCGCGTGCGTCCGCACCCTCGCCGAGCGCATCGAACACCGGCAGCACTTCGTCCTGCCACAGCGATTCCAGACTGGCGCGCAGGGCGGGGTCGCGCATCGCGTGAAGCACGTTTTCTCGCGCGTCGCGGCCGTCGACCTGCCAGCGCTCGGCGAGCCAGGTATGACCGAGGTTGAGCAGCAGCAGCTTCAGGCGCTCGTAGCGCGGCAGATCTTCGGTGACGACGATCGCCTCGTGTTCGCAAGGCAACACCATGCCCGCGCGCCGTTCTATCGCCCATAGGGCATAGGGTTCGGCGTAAGCGCCCACAGGCCTGATCGGCTCGGAGACGATGCGATCCACCAGCGAATTCACCCAGATGCAGCCATGCTCGACGTAGCGGCTGAACGCAGGATCGCAGCCCCACGCGCGGGCGATATCGGCGACGATGCCGCGCAAGGTGTCGCCGTTGCTCGATATCAATTCGCAGGGCAGCAGCGTCAAAGGCTCGGCGCCCGCCCGAAAGCGTGCATGCAGCAGCACGGCGAGCTTGGCCGCGTATCCGCGCGGAACGCGCGCGCCGTCGTTCAGCAGGTCCGCTGTGTCGTCGGCAAAGCAGGCGTAGCCGCTGTCGCCGGTGTTCGAGATGACGACCTTGGCGTCGCGGGCGAAGCGCTCCATGATTACGGGCCAATCGTCATGGGCACTGAGCGCTTCGTCGATGGCGCGGCATTGCGCCGTGGCGTCGATCACCGATTCGCGCCGCAGGCCCTGGATGCGCACCTCGTAGGCCTTGCGCGCGCGCACGGCCTGGATGCGGGCGCGGCTCTCGGGGTTGGACGTCGTCTGCACGACCGTCACGCGGCCCAGCGCGCGGCCGGCGTCCAGCGCTTCGGAAATGAAGAGGTCGGCATGCGCCTGCAGGAACCGGCTCGTGCCGAATTGAAGAATCGGATTGCCCATCGTCGGGAGGCCGGCTCAGCAGGCGACAAGCGCCTTGATGACGCCGGCGTTCGGATCCAGGAGCTTGGGAAATTCTGCAGGAAGCGCGTCCAGTTCGAGCGTGTGGGTATTGAGCGCCGCGGTCGGAATCTTGCCCGCGCGCATGGCCTCGAGCACTTTTTCGAAATCGGCGACCGTGGCGTTGCGGCTGGCAAGCAGGGTCGTTTCGCGTTTGTGGAATTCCGGGTCGGCAAACGAAATGCGGTCGCTGACGATGGAAACCAGCACATATTTGCCGCCGTGCGCGACGAACTGCAGGCCGCGCTCCATGGCCTTGATATTGCCGGTCGCGTCGAACACCGCATCGAAGAATTCGTTGTCGGTGATTCTGGCCAGTTCGGCCGCGTCGGCGGCCGTCTCGGTGGTGTCCAGCAGCACGGTGTTATCGGCTCCCAAGGCCTGGGCGCAGACCGCGAGCCGGTCTCGCCGGCCGTCGAGCACGCTGACCTGCGCGCCGGCCAGTTTGGCGAAGATCGCCACTGCCATGCCGATCGGGCCGGCGCCCACGACCAGCACACGCTGTCCGGGCCTGGGGTCGGCGCGCGATACGGCATGGGCGCCGATCGCGAGAAATTCGATCATTGCCGTTTGGTCGAGCGTGACGCCGTCGGCCTTGAATACAAAAGCCTGCGGCACCGCCAGGTACTCGGTCATGCCGCCGTCGGTATGCACGCCCAGCACCTTGATGTTGACGCAGCAGTTGCCCTTGCCCGCGCGGCACGCGATGCAGTGCCCGCACGACAGATAAGGCATCACGTAGACTTGGTCTCCCGCCGTGACGCGCGCGCCGGCCGGGGCAGACTCGACGATACCGGCGAGCTCGTGTCCCATGACGCGCGGATAGGCGAGATAGGGCTGGTTGCCTGTGAAAATATGCAGATCCGTGCCGCAGACGCCGACCCGCCGGATGCGGATCAGCACGTCGTCGGGGCCGGCGTTCGGTACGGGGCGTTCGGTCAGCGCGAGCTGACCGGGTTGTTCGCAGATGACAGTCTTCATTGAATGTATTGCCAGTTTGGTCTTACCAATTTGCGAAAGTTAAAATTATTGCGAAAATTGGTCAAGCCAATTTTTATGAACATCGGGAAATTCCGGACATGACAGCCAGACCCTCCGACCCCCGCCGTCTTTATCTCCAGATCGCCGACAAGCTGCGCGATCTGATCACTCGGCCGGAGTTCGTGCCGAACGGGCGCCTGCCGCCCGAGCGCGCTCTGGCCGAGACGCTGGGCGTGTCGCGGCCCTCGG
Organism: Bordetella sp.; assembly: GCF_051960075.1. Taxonomy (GTDB): domain Bacteria; phylum Pseudomonadota; class Gammaproteobacteria; order Burkholderiales; family Burkholderiaceae_B; genus Bordetella. Next base: position 74,553 of record NZ_JBQCER010000011.1, on the reverse strand, counting down.
TGCGCGAGGCCCTGGTGGCGCTCGAGCTGGAAGGTCTGGTGGAGATTCGGATGGGCTCGGGCGTGTATGTGTGCTCGACGCCGCCCGAGCCGGGCGCATCGGCCTTTTCCCAGGCTGAACTGGGCGACAGCCTGCTGGACATCATGGGTGCGCGCTGCGTGATCGAAGGCGCGATCGCCGGCAGCGTTGCGCCGTTCTGCAAACCCAAGGATCTGAAAGCGCTGCGCGGCATCTACAACGACATGGTGCGCGAGGTGAAGTCAGGGAAAATTCCGGTCGCTCCCGATCGGGCTTTTCACATCGCCATCGCGCAGATGTCCGGCAACGAAGTGCTGGTGCGCACGGTGACATCGCTCTTCGATGCCCGGCACAGTCCGCTATCGGAAAAACTGCGCGGCCATTTCGAAGACGAGAGCACCTGGCGCTCGACGCACAACGAGCATCTGGCCATTTTGGAAGCACTGGAAGAACACGACCCGATACAGGCTCAGGCAGCCATGCAACGCCACCTGAGGCACTCGTTGGAGCGGGTCATCGCCGACGGACAGCGGACGGACTAGAGCCTCAGTGCGCGGGTCGGCGCCGCATCGTGGCAGCCAGGTAGGCCGCGCAACTCAGCGCCGTGATCCAGAAGCTGCAGGGCCAGTCGGTCCAATAGGCCAGGGCGATGCCCAGCCAGGCCGAGCCCAGCGCCAGCGCAGCCGACAGCGCCAAGCCGGTGCCCACGCGGTGCGTCAGGCGCTGCGCCGCGGCGGGCGGGCCGACCATCAGCGAGAAGACCAGCAGCACGCCCACGACTTGCGTGCTCAGCACCGTGGCCAGCGCGGCGACGGCCATGAAGAGCGAGGCGTACAGGCGCAGCGACACGCCCTTGGCCTGGGCCAGCTCGGGCTGCAGGCTGGCAAAGAGCAGGGGCCGGGATATCAGGGCCAGTCCGGCCAGGCAGGCCAGGCCCAGCCCGAGCAGTACGTGCACCATGTGCGCGGAGACGGCCAGCACGTTGCCGAACAGCAGCGCGGTGGCCTGCGTGGCGTGCGAGGTGTAGAAATGCAGGAACAGCAGGCCCAGCCCCAGCGAGAACGACAGGGCGATGCCGATGGCCACGTCGCGCTGCGCCAGTTTCTCGCCCAGCATGCCGATGCAGACCCCTCCCGCCAGGGCCGCGACCAGCATGCCCTGCAGCGGCGCCAGGCCGATCAGCGCGGCGCCGGTGGCGCCGGAAAAGCCGACGTGCGAGAGCGCGTGGCCGGCGAAAGTCTGGCCGCGCAGCACCAGGAAGTAGCCGACCATGGCGGCGACCACGGCGACGATGCCGGCCGCCGCATAGGCATTGCGCATGAATTCGTAGGCGAACACGATGAATATTCGGTTGGGGGTTGAGCGATCGCGTCAGTGAACGTGGCGGGCGTGGTCTTCGTGCGCTTCATCGTCGTGCTGGTGCGCGCCGCCGTCGGCATCCATGCCGTCGGCCGTGATGAAGATGCGGCCCGCTGCGCGCACGACTTCGATGGGGGTGCCGTACAGGCGCGACAGCACGGGACCGGTGATGACTTCCTGCACCGTGCCCAGGGCGGCATGACGCTGGCCCAGGTACAGCACGCGATCGAGCGCGCCCAGCAACGGATTGAGTTCGTGCGCGCTGAACAGAACCGTGATGCCCAGCTCGGTCTGCAAGGTCTTCACCTGGCGGATCAAGTCCTGCTGGCGACGCGGATCCAGGCTGATCAAGGGCTCGTCCAGAAGCAGCAAACGAGGCCGGCCCAGCAGCGCCTGGGCGAGCAGCAGGCGCTGGCGCTCGCCGCCCGACAGTTCGGAGATGGGGCGGCTGGCCAGTTCGCGTGCGCCGGCCAGATCCAGCACGCGGTCGATCTCGACGCGCGCTGCCTTGCTGTGCAGCGCCAGGCCCGGACGATGTCCGTCCAGCGCACAGGCCACCATGTGCCAGCCGCTCAGGCGCACGCCGGGCAGGGCGCTGCGTGTCTGCGGCAAATAGCCGATGGCCGGATTGCCGCGTTGCGCCGGGCCGCCCAGCACGCGGATGCTGCCGCCTGCGGGCGCGATCAGGCCCAGCAGCGCACGTATCAGCGTGGTTTTGCCGGCGCCGTTGGCGCCCAGCACACCGACGAATTCGCGCGCGCCGATCGCCAGGCTCACGTCGTCCAGAATCGCGCGGCCACCCAGGACCAGGCGCAGGTGCTCCAGCTCGATGGCGGGGCTCGGCATTTATTGCGCCAGGGCCCGCTGAAGCGCGTCGAGCACGTTCATCATCCAGACCTGATAGGCCATGCCTTCGGGTTCGGTCTCGGTGACGGGCAGCACGGGCACGCCGGATTGTTGGGCAAGGGTCTTCATGCGATCGGCCAGTTTGTCGGTGGCCTGGCTGTTGTAGACCAGCAGTTTAACGGCGCGCGTTTTCAGGCTTTGCTCGAAGGCGGCCAGATCCGAGGCGCTAGGCTCGGTGTCGTTCATCACCGCGACCTGAAAAGCGGCATTGCGGTTGCGCAGGCCCACGGCGTCCATCAGATAGCCGAACACGGGTTCGGTGGCGGTGGCGGGCACGCCCGAATACTGCGCGCGCAGCGCGGCGATCTTTGCCAGCACAGGGTGCATGGAAGCCTGAAAGTCGGCCAGCCGCTTGCGGAAATCGGCGGCATGGGCGGGGTCGGCCGCGACCAGTCTTTCGGTCAGCACGGCGGCATAGGCCAGCATGGTCTGCGGGTCGTACCAGATGTGCGGGTTGTCGCCGTCTTTGCGCGCTGCCAGGGAAGCGACCACGAGCAGCTTGTCTGCGCCGCCTTTCGAGGCGTGCGCCAGCTTGCCCATCCAGTCGTCGTAGCCGATGCCGCTTTGCACGAGGATGCGCGCGGCGGCGATGTCGCGCGCCGTCGAGGGCGCGGCTTCGAACAGGTGCGGATCCTGGTCGGGCGATTGCAGAATGCTGGAGACGGTCACCTCGCTGCCGCCGATCTGTCGGGCGATGTCGCCGTAAAAGTTCTCGGCGGCGACGATGGCGACGGGCGCGGCCCAGGCGCCGACGGGGAGCAGACTCAGGCAGGCGGCGAACCAGACGATGATGAGGCGCAGGCGGGGCATAGGGAGTGGTCGAAGGTGAGAAGATCGTATTTGGAATATTATATCATTCCTTTATGCGCCAGCTACAGGCTCGAAAATCCCGTAAATCGGCGCAATGCATGCCCGGGCCGGCGAACCGCCTAAAATGCGGCCTTAACCGAATTTTTCCTACCGATCCGCGATGGCCCAATACGTCTACACCATGAATCGCGTCGGCAAGATCGTTCCGCCCAAGCGGCAGATCCTGCGCGACATTTCTCTGTCCTTTTTTCCCGGCGCCAAGATCGGCGTGCTGGGCCTGAACGGCTCGGGCAAGTCCACCCTGCTAAAGATCATGGCCGGCGTGGACAAGGAAATCGAAGGCGAGGCCATTCCCATGCCGAACCTGAACATCGGCTACCTGCCGCAGGAGCCGCAGCTCAACCCCGAGCACACCGTGCGCCAGGCAGTGGAAGAGGGCCTGGGCGCGGCCATGGCCGCCAAGAAGCGCCTGGACGAGGTGTACGCCGCCTACGCCGAGCCCGATGCCGATTTCGACGCGCTGGCCGCCGAACAGGGCGAACTGGAAGCCATCATCGCCGCGGCCGCCTCCAGCGGCGCCGACGACATCGAGCATCAGATGGAAATCGCCGCCGATGCGCTGCGCCTGCCGCCCTGGGACGCCAACGTGGGCGTGCTGTCCGGCGGCGAGAAGCGCCGCGTGGCGCTGTGCCGCCTGCTGCTGTCCAAGCCCGACATGCTGCTGCTCGACGAACCCACCAACCACCTGGATGCGGAAAGCGTCGAGTGGCTGGAGCAGTTCCTGCACAAATTCCCGGGCACCGTGGTGGGCGTGACCCACGACCGTTACTTCCTGGACAACGCGGCCGAGTGGATCCTGGAACTGGACCGCGGCCACGGCATCCCCTGGAAGGGCAACTACAGTTCCTGGCTGGAGCAGAAGGACGAGCGCCTCAAGCAGGAAGAGGCCAGCGAATCGGCTCGCCAGAAGACCATCAAGAAAGAACTGGAGTGGGTGCGCCAGAACCCCAAGGGCCGCCAAGCCAAGGCCAAGGCGCGTATCGCCCGATTCGAAGAGCTGTCGTCCTACGAATACCAGAAGCGCAACGAAACCCAGGAAATCTTCATTCCCGTGGGCGAGCGACTGGGCAACGAGGTCATCGAGTTCAACGGCGTGAGCAAGGCCTACGGCGACCGCCTGCTGATCGACAACCTCAGCTTCAAGGTGCCCCCCGGCGCTATCGTCGGCATCATCGGCCCCAACGGCGCGGGCAAGTCCACGCTGTTTCGCATGATCGCCGGCCGCGAGCAGCCCGACTCGGGTGAGGTCAAGATCGGCCAGACGGTCAAGCTGGCCTACGTCGACCAGTCGCGCGACGATCTGGAAGACAAGAAAACGGTGTTCAACGCCATCGCCGACGGCGCCGACCTGCTCACCGTGGGCAAGTTCGAGATGTCTTCGCGCGCCTACCTGGGCCGCTTCAACTTCAAGGGCAGTGACCAGAGCAAGGTGGTGGGGCAGCTGTCCGGCGGCGAACGCGGCCGCCTGCATATGGCCAAGACGCTCATCGCCGGCGGCAACGTGCTGCTGCTGGACGAACCCTCCAACGACCTGGACGTGGAAACCCTGCGCGCGCTGGAAGACGGCCTGCTCGAGTTTCCCGGCAGCGTCATGGTCATCAGCCACGACCGCTGGTTCCTGGACCGCATCGCCACGCACATCCTGGCCTTCGAGGGGGATTCGCAGGTGGTGTTCTTCGACGGCAACTACCAGGAATACGAGGCCGACAAGAAAAAGCGACTGGGCGAAGAGGGCGCCAAACCGCGGCGTTTGCGCTACAAAGCCTTGAAATAGTTGTTAAAAGTACAGAGATAGATACAAATTACGGACACGGTAGCTGGCTTGCGATCGAACTTAATGTAATACTTTAAGTATCGAGGTTAAGCAGGAGTTCCCACCATGTCCGTCCGTACTTTTTCCCGGCTGAGTCTTGTCGTTCTGCTGGCGGCATCCATGTCGGGCTGCGCCACCTGGAACAACATGAGCCCCAACGCCCGAGCCACCCTGGGCGGCGCCGCCATCGGCGCCGTTGCCGGCGCCGTCATCTTCGGCGGCGCGGTCGCCACGGTAGGTAGCGCCGCGGTCGGCGGCCTGGTCGGCGACCTGCTCACCCACTGAAACGGTAGGGTTCAAACAACAACGCCCGAGGCGCATGCCTCGGGCGTTGTGATTTTCAGGGCGACTCAATAGTGGATGCCGCCCGACACTTCGATTCGCTGTGCATTGATCCAGCGGTTCTCGTCGGCCAGCAGCATCGAGATGGCGCCGCCGATGTCATCCGGCAGGCCGACGCGGCCCAGCGGCGTCTGGGCTGCGATGGCAGCGTTCATCTGCCCGTTGTCGCGTACCGCGCCGCCGCCGAAATCGGTCTCGATGGCGCCCGGGGCCACCGTATTGACGGCGATGCCGCGCGGACCGAGTTCCAGGGCCAGATACCGGGTGAGCACTTCCACGCCGCCCTTCATGGAGGCGTAGGCCGCAAAACCCGGCAGCGAGAAGCGGGCCAGGCCGCTGGACAGATTGACGATGCGACCGCCGTCGGCGATGAGCGGCAGCAGGGCCTGGACGAGGAAGAACGGCCCCTTCAGATGCTGGCGCAGCATGGCGTCGAACTGCGCCTCGGTGGTGTCGGCCACGCTGGCGTTGACGCCGGAGCCTGCGTTGTTGACCAGGTAGTCGAAATTCTCGCGCTGCCAGTGCCGGGCCAGCGTCTCCTTGACCTGGTGAGCGAAGGCGGGGAAAGAGCCGGTCTCCTCCACGTTGAGCTGTAAGGCCACGGCGCGCGCGCCCAAAGCGGCGGCCTCGGCCACGACCTTGTCGGCCTCCGCCTTGTTGCTGTTGTAAGTGAAGACGGCGTCGATGCCGCGGCGGGCGGCATGGAGCAGGGTGCTTTTGCCGAGGCCGCGACTGGCGCCGGTGATGAGCAGAATCTTGCGAGACATGGAGGGCTCCTTGAGGGGATGCGCTCCGGACCGGAGCGCGATGGAGTGCATCTTAATTGGGTGATATAAAGCGATAAATCAGGTAAAAATGTTTTTTCTGTTCAAGAAAAAATAACAATAATCCTGCTGCGATGTCCCCGAAACCATGAATCACTACGACGCTATGCGGCTCTTCGTCCAGGCCGCGGAAACGGCCAGTTTCACACAGGCTGCCGGCATCCTGGGCGTGCCCAAAGCGTCGGTGTCGAACGCCGTCAAACAGTTGGAGACCAGGCTGGGTGCGCGCCTGTTCACGCGCACTACGCGGCGCGTGACGCTGACGCAGGAAGGCCGCATGTGCCTGGACCGCTGCAAGGACATCCTGGCCGACATGGACGAGCTGGACTCGCTGTTTTCCGCGGGCAAGACCGTTGGCGGCAAGCTGCGGGTGGACATGCCGCATGCGCTGGCCTGTGCGGCGGTCATCCCCAATCTGCCGGGCTTTCTCGCGCAGCACCCCGATCTGGAGCTGGACCTGTCGACCACCGACCGGGCGGTGGACCTGCTGCGCGAGGGCTTCGACTGTGTGCTGCGCGTCGGCGCGGTGCGCGACTCGTCGCTGATCGCCAGGCCACTGGGCGAGCTGCCGCAGATCAATTGCGCCAGCCCGCACTATCTCGAAAAATTCGGCGAACCGCGCACCCTGGACGATCTACGCGCGCATCGGCTGGTCATGTATGCCGCCGCGCCGGGCGCACGCGACCCGGGCTGGCAGTACTTCGACGGCGAGCGCTACGCGCACGTGCCGATGGGCGGGGTGCTGACGGTCAACGGCGTGGATGCCTACCAGGCGGCCTGCCTGGCCGGGCTGGGCATGATCCAGGTGCCCGCCTACGGCGTGTGCAATCACCTGGCTTCGGGGGCGTTGCGGGAAGTGATGTCCGAATGGCGGGCCGCGCCGCTGCCGGTGACGCTGCTCTATGCCGACCGGCGTCACGCGCCTCTGCGGCTGCGCGTATTCATGCAATGGCTGGCGGATCTGATCGGCCAGACTTATCCGGCCGCCGCGCGAGGCGCGCGGCGGCCGTGAGGGGCCGGCTCAGGCCTGCGGCATTTCGATCTTGACCTCGAGTACCTCGAGGTTGTCTTGCCGCTCGACGTTGACCTTGATGTCTTCGGGATTGATCTTGACGTATTTGGAGATCACCGCGATGAGCTCCTGCTGCAGCTGGGGCAGATAGTCCGGCGCGGCGCTTTGGCCCGCCGTGCGCTCGTGCGCCAGAATAATCTGCAGGCGCTCTTTCGCGACCGACGCGGTGTTCTTCTTCTGGCCGAACAGGCTGGACAGAGACAGAAAAGCCATGGGTCATTTCCCCCCGAAAAGGCGCTTGAGCAGTCCCGGCTTGTTGTAGTCGGTGAAGCGCAGGGAACGTTCTTCGCCCAGGTAGCGGGCGACCACGTCCTGGTAGGACTCGGCTACGTCGGTGCCTTTCAGGTGGATGGCGGGCACCCCCTGGTTGGACGCCTGCAGCACCGATTCGGACTCGGGAATCACACCGATGAGCTTGATGCGCAGGATGTCTTCGATGTCGGTGAGCGAGAGCATTTCGCCCTCGCTGACGCGCTTGGGGTTGTAGCGGGTGAGCAGCAGGTATTCCTTGACCGGCTCGACGCCGTCGATCGCGCGCTTGGACTTGGCGGCCAGGATGCCCAGGATGCGGTCGGAGTCGCGCACCGAGGAGACCTCGGGGTTGGTCACCACCAGCGCGTCGTCGGCGAAGTAGGCGGCCATGAGCGCGCCCGTCTCGATGCCGGCCGGCGAGTCGCAGACGATGTAATCGAAGCCCATTTCCTTGAGGTCGTCCATGACCTTGCCCACGCCCTCTTGGGTGAGAGCGTCTTTGTCGCGGGTTTGCGAGGCGGGCAGCACGAACAGGTTCTCGAGTTGCTTGTCCTTGATGAGGGCCTGCTTGAGCGAGGCCTCGCCCTGTATGACATTGACGAAGTCGTACACCACACGGCGTTCGCAGCCCATGATGAGGTCCAGATTGCGCAGGCCGACGTCGAAATCGATGACGGCGGTCTTGTGGCCGCGCATGGCCAGGCCGGAAGAGAAGCTGGCGCTGGTCGTGGTCTTGCCCACGCCGCCCTTGCCGGAAGTCACCACCACGATACGTGTCATGGCCGTTGGATCCTTTTTAATTATGAAATTCGATGATGAAAAACCGCGTTATCGTAAAGCAAAAAGCCCGCAGGGCTTTTTTCCAAATGTGTGACGGGCATACCTTCTGTTCGCCGGCGCAGCGCGAGGTATTGCCTCCTACTCGCCCAGCGCTTCGATCTTCAGCGTCTCGCCGAGCAGCGAGACCAGCGCGGGCTTGCCGTGCACCTGGGCATCGAGCCTGTCCTCGATCACGCGATAGACGCCGGCCACCGCCAGCAGTTCGGGATCGAGATGCGTGGTGAAAATGCGGGCCGAGGTGTCTCCGCGCGCGCCGGCCATGGCCTTGCCGCGCAGTGGTCCGTATACGTGCACATTGCCGTCGGCGATGACCTCGGCACCCTGGCTTACCATGCCTATCACGATCAGATCGGTGCTGCGCGCATAGATGCGCTGACCCGAACGCAGCGGGCGGTTGACGATCATGGCCGGGGTGGCGGCAGCGGGCGTCGCCGCCGCCTCGACGGCGAGTTCCAGCGCGGCCGGAGACTGTGCGGCGACGGGCGCGGCATCGGCTTCGGTCAGCTCGACTGCAGTCGTCTGAGCCGCGCTTGCAGGCGCGGCACGGTTCGTGGTGGACAGATCAACCGGCGCCAGACCCGCCGCGCGGGCAGCATCCAGATTGCCGCTTTCGGCCACCACGCCGATGGCCGGCAGGTTGTGGTTTTTGAGGGCGGCCAGCAGGCGCGGCCAGTCGACGGTTTCTTCGAGGCGGCTGGCGTCGATGACGACGGGCTCGTTTTCAAAAAAACCGCCGGCGTCTTTCATGCGCTGCGCCAGCGCTTCTTCAAGACGCTGCGGGTCGGCGCTGTGCAGCACCAGGCGTACCGCATAAAGCGTTGCGCTCTTGAAATCCAACGCGGGATCTTCGCTCATCACGCCCCCCACGAATCGCGCAGGGTGACGACGCGATTGAGCACTGGGGCTTCGGGCGTGGAGTCGATGCGGTCGGCCGTGAAATAGCCCAGGCGCTCGAACTGCCACGTGGCGCCGGGCGTGGCGACCGTGCCGGGTTCGAGCCAGGCCTGCACGGTCTGGCGCGAATTGGGGTTCAGGCAGGCGAGGAAGTCTTTGTCGCCGGCGTCGGGCGTGGCATCGGCGAAAAGGCGGTCGTACAGATGCACGGTGGCCGGCACGGCATGCGCCGCGCTGACCCAGGTGATGTTGCCCTTGACCTTGACGCTGTCGGCGCCGGGCGTGCCGCTGCGGGTTTCGGGCAGGTATTCGGCATGCACTTCGGTGATGTTGCCCGCGGCGTCCTTGGCGTAGCCGGTGCACTTGACCACATAGCCGTATTTCAGCCGCACCAGGTTGCCTGGGAAGAGGCGGAAGTACTTTTTGGGTGCTTCTTCGCGGAAGTCGTCGCGCTCGATCCAGAGTTCTCGCGCGAAGGGAAATTCGCGGTTGCCGGCTTCGGGCGCATGCGGATTGCGTGGAGCCTGGCACATCTCGAACCGGCCTTCGGGGTAGTTGGTGATGACCAGCTTGAGCGGGTCCAGCACCGCTACCGAGCGCGCCGCGACAGGATCGAGATCGTCGCGCGCGGCCTGCTCCAGCAGGCTGTAGTCGATACGCGAATCGGACTTGGTCACGGCGGTGCGGTCGCAGAACAGGCGGATGGCCGACGGCGTGTAGCCGCGCCGGCGCAGGCCGAAGAGGGTCGGCATGCGCGGATCATCCCAGCCGTCGACATGCCCTTCTTTGACCAGCTGCAGCAGCTTGCGCTTGCTGGTGACCACATAGGTCACGTTGAGCCGGGCGAATTCGTACTGGCGCGGCAGGGGCTGGTTCAGCTTGCCCATTTCGGCCAGGCGGGCCAGCAGCCAGTCGTAGAAGGGGCGCTGATCTTCGAATTCAAGCGTGCAGACGCTGTGCGTGATGCCTTCGAGCGCATCTTCGATGGGATGCGCGTAGGTGTACATGGGATAGATGCACCACGCGTCGCCCGTGCGGTGATGGTGGGCATGGCGCACGCGGTAGATGACCGGGTCGCGCAGATTGATGTTGGGCGATGCCATGTCGACCTTGGCGCGCAGCACCAGGCTGCCGTCGGGATGCTTGCCGTCGCGCATTTCGCGCAGCAAGGCCAGCGACTCCGCGGCGGGGCGGTCGCGCCAGGGCGAATTCACGCCCGGCTCGGTGAGCGTGCCGCGGTTGGCGCGGATCTCCTCGGGCGTCTGGGCATCGACGTAGGCGTGGCCTGCCTGAATCAGCGCTTCGGCGAATTCGTACATCCAGCCGAAGTAATCGCTGGCGTAATACTGGTTGTCGTTGCCGTCGGCCTTCCAGTCGAAACCCAGCCAGTGCACGGCCTCCGCGATGGCGTCGACGTACTCCTGATCTTCCTTCTCGGGGTTGGTGTCGTCGAAGCGCAGGTGGCAGACGCCGCCGTACTCGCCGGCCAGGCCGAAGTTCAGGCAGATGCTCTTGGCATGGCCCAGGTGCAGATAGCCGTTGGGTTCGGGCGGGAAGCGGGTGCGGATCCTGGCGGGGTCGGGCTGACCCAGGTTTTGCGCAGAGGCCGGGCCCGGACGGCCCGACCAGCGCTTGTCCCGGTAGCGTTGGGCTGCCAGGTCGGCCTCGATGATGGGGCGCAGATAGTTGCTGGCCGCGTGATTGACCGATGCATGGGCAGATGCGTTGTCGGATGCGCCGGGCGTCGATGCGCCGGGCGTCGGATTTGCTTCGCTGGGTTTGCCAGGATGGGTCATGCTTTTAGAAAAACGGCAACAAAGGGTCAATTTTGCCACGTCCGCGCCCCGAGGGCGGTGACAGATCGATCGGGGAATCGCGCAGTTGGGTCTTTCGCGCGACATAACAGGCTCTACACTAGCGCCCATCATGGATATGACCCCGCTCCTGCTGGCCGAGATCCAATTCCTCGCCAGCTTCAGTTTTCTGGCCCTGTTCATGGCCCTGGCCCTGGCATTGTCATGGATGCTGCTGTTTTTCAAGCTGCGCGTCCGGTTGACCGGCGACGCCGGCTGGACGGCGGCCTACCGGTTCTGGGTGCGCATATTCGCCCTGTGCTTTGCGCTGGCCCTGGCCGCCTGCCTGCCGGTTCTGGCCCAGTTGGGCAGTCTCTGGGGCGGTCTCATGGACAAGATAGGCAATGTGGCCGGGCCGCTTCTGGGCTACGCCGTGCTGTCGGTCTTCGTCCTCAAGTCGTGCTTTCTGGGCGTGATGCTGTTCGGCCAGCGCCGGGTGTCCGACACCGTCCATACCCTGTCCGTCTTCATGGTGGCCCTGGGCCTGCTTCTGGCCACGGCCTGGATGGCGGCGGTGCACTCGTGGATGCAGACGCCGGATGGCGTCGCCATGGTAGACGGGCGCTACCAGGTCTATGACTGGTTCCAGGTGATTTTCAATCCCTCCTTCGGCTGGAGTCTGTCGCTGACCGTGCTCGGCGCGGCGCTGGCGGCCTCATTCCTCATCATGGGCGTCACGGCGCTGCAGGCGCTGCGCCGCCCGCCCGGCGACGGCGAGCGCTGCGCCTTCAAGACGGCGTTGATCGTGGCCGTGCTGGCCTCCCTGCTGCAGGCCCTGGCGGCTTCGGGCATGGGCGACGTCATCAGCCGCTATCAGCCCGTCAAGGCCGCCACGCTGGCCGGCTATTGGCATAGCGGCGACGAGCCCGAACTGATCCTGTTGGGCTGGCCCGACGCCGCCACGCAAACCAACCGGGTCCTGCTGGCCATACACGATACAGGCGGCCGCTGGCTGGGCCACGACAGCAAGGGCTATCTGGGGCTGGACAAATTCACCGGCCCGCGCCCGCCGGTGGCGCTGTCCTTCTGGCTGCTGCGCGTTTCGGCGCTGCTGGCCCTGATGATGAGTGTCGCATCGGTGCTGACGTTGATGCGCACCCTCAGGCGGCGCATGGATCTGGCCGCCCTGGGACTGTTCTGGCGAAAAGTCCTGGTGGGCATGAGTTTCTCGGGCAGCCTGCTGGTGGTTCTGGGCTGGTGCGTGTCGCTGGTCGGGCTGCTGCCCTACGCGGTCAATCGCAGCATCAATCTGAGCGACGTGTTCAGCCAGGCGACGTCGAGCACCTTGCTGCTCAGCATCGCGGGCTATACCGCGCTGTACGTGGTGCTGATCGCAGCCTTTCTCGGCATGCTGCTGCACGCGGTGCGCTATGGCGTGGTGCCTGTGCGCAAGACGACAGGAGGCGCGGCATGATCGCGGAACTGGCTGCTTCGCAAGGGCTCGCGATCAGCGATCCCGCTTTCTGGATGCCGCTGGTCTTTCTGGCCATTCTGCTTCTGCTGCTCGCGGCGGGCCTGGTGTTCGACGGCTTCGACATCGGCGTGGGGCTGCTGCTGCAATTGGCGCCGGCGGAATCGCGGCCGCAGATGTTGTCCATGCTCAGTGCCTGGCGCGATGCCAACGAGTTCTGGCCGCTTCTGGGCGTGGGCCTGTTCTGCGCGGCCTTCCCTTTTGCCTGGGGGCAGGTGCTGGGCAACCTGTACGCGCCGCTGGCCTGCATGACCCTGGGCATGATGCTGCGCAGCGTTGCCTTCGAATTTCGCCTGCGCGCCAGCGCCAGGCACAAGCCGCGCTGGATGCTGGGCTTCTGGCTCGGGTCGCTGCTGGCGGCGCTGGGGCAGGGCGCTGCCCTGGGCCGCGTCGTGACCAGTTACCAGACAGATCCGGGCTATCTGGGTTTTTCGCTGTTTGTGGGTCTGTGCGCGGTGGCGGCCTATGCGCTTCTGGGCGCCTGCTGGCTGGTGATGCGGGTGGAAGGCGATCTGCAGCGCCGCGCGATCGCCTGGGCGCGCCACACGGTGCGCTGGACGGCGGTGGGCATGGTGGCGATCGCCGTGACGCTGGGTCTGGTCAACTCGGGCGTGTTCGCAAAATGGAGCGACGTGCAGCATCTGGGTATTTCGGCCACGATCTGGGTCGTGATGCTGATGTGCTTCGTCGGCATGGAAATCGCACTGGCCCGGCTGGCGTCCAAGTCCGACCAGCATCGCAGCTGGCTGCCCTTCACGCTGTGCGTGGGGCTTTATCTGCTGATGCTGAGCGGGTTGGCCTACAGCTTTTTCCCGTACCTGGTGCTGGACGATATGACGCTTTGGGACAGCGCAGGGTCGGTGGCCTCGATGCGCATGACCCTGGCCGGCGTGATCGTCGGCGTGCCGGTGGTGTTGGTGTTCAACGTGCTGGCCTACCGCACCGTGTTCGGCAAGGCGCGCGGTACTCTTTAAAAGAAGCGGCAAGCCCCGGGCGCTCAGCGGACCTGGCTGAGTATGTCCGCGCCGTAGGCCTCCAGCTTGCGTGCGCCCACGCCGCTGATGTGGCCAAGTTCGTCCAGCGAAGCCGGCCGCGCCAGGGCAATCTCGCGCAGCGTGGCGTCGTGAAAAATCACATAGGCCGGCACGCCGTGGCTCTTGGCCACTTCGCCGCGCCAGGCGCGCAACGTCTCGAACAGCGGCAGCGCTTCGGGCGGCAAGTCCGCCGCCGGCATCTTGGCGCGCGAGTTGCCGCGCGGCGCTTTTTCCTTTTTTTCGAGATCCCGGCGCAGCATGATTTTCTGCTCGCCCTTGAGCACGTTCCGGCTGGCCTCGGTCAGGCCGAAAGTGCCGTAGCCTTCGCCATCGACCATCAGCAAACCCTGCGCCAGCAACTGGCGCAGCACGCCGCGCCAGGTTTGCTCGGATAGATCCTGACCCACGCCGAACACGCTCAAGGATTCGTGATCGTGCTGCCTTGTGCGGTCTGTGCTCTTGCCGCGCAAGATGTCGATCAGGTGTCCCGCGCCGTAGCGCTGTCCGCGTTGCTGCAGGCGATACACCGCCGACAAGGCCTTCTGCGCTGCGACCGTGCCGTCCCAGGCCTGGGGCGGTTCCAGGCAGACGTCGCAATTGCCGCAGGCGGCGATCGTCTGACCGAAATAGGCCAGCAGGCGGACGCGTCGGCATTCCACCGTCTCGCACAGGCCCAGCATGGCATCCAGGTTCTGCCCCAGGCGGCGGCGAAACACCTCGTCGCCCGGCGATTCGTCGATCATGCGGCGCTGCTGCACCACGTCCTGCAAGCCGTAGGCCAGCCAGGCCGAAGCGGGCAGGCCGTCGCGCCCGGCCCGGCCGGTTTCCTGGTAGTAGCCTTCCACCGATTTGGGCAGGTCGATGTGCGCGACGAAGCGCACGTCCGGCTTGTCGATGCCCATGCCGAAAGCGATGGTGGCCACCATCACCACGCCGTCCTCGCGCAGAAAACGCGACTGATTGGCCGCGCGCACCGCGGCGCTCAGCCCGGCGTGATAGGGCAGGGCGTCGATACCGTGTTCACAGAGAAAATCCGCGGTTTCTTCAACCCGATTGCGCGACAGGCAATACACCACACCTGAATCGCCCTGATGCTCGCCGCGGATCAGCTCCAGCAGTTGCTTGCGCACCTCGTTCTTCTCGACGATGCGATAGCGGATATTGGGTCGATCGAAACTCGCCACGAAATGACGCGCCGCATCCAACGCCAGGCGCTGCGCGATTTCCGCCTGCGTCATGGCCGTGGCCGTCGCGGTGAGGGCGATGCGCGGCACTTCCGGCCAGCGCTCGTGCAGCATGGAAAGCTGCAGATACTCGGGCCGGAAATCATGCCCCCATTGCGACACGCAATGCGCTTCGTCGATGGCAAACAGCGCAATCCGGCCGCGTTCCAGCAGTTGCAGGCAGCGGTCGGTCATCAGGCGCTCGGGCGCCACGTAGAGCAGATCCAGTTCGCCGGTCAGGAAGGCACGCTCGACGTCCTTGACCTGTTGCCAATCCTGCGTGGAATTGAGAAAGGCTGCCCGCACGCCCAGTTCGGTCAGCGCATCGACCTGATCCTGCATCAGCGCGATGAGCGGCGACACCACCACACCGGTGCCTTCGCGCACCAGCGACGGGATCTGATAACAGAGCGATTTGCCGCCGCCGGTGGGCATGAGAACCAGGGCATCGCCGCCGCCGATCACGTGATCGACGATGGCCTGCTGTTCACCGCGGAAGGATTCGTAACCGAAGACGCGCCGCAGAACGTCCAGGGCGCGGGAGTCAGACATGAGGGAAGCGGGAGGAGTGCATGGGGGAAATTTTACGCATTTATCGATTGCGGGTTCTTTAGCCGCACCGGCGCTCTACGCCCGCGGCGCAGGTGCTCACAGCGTCTCAAAGTGCTGCGTTGTCGCCGTTTCTGCCGGCATCACCTCTGATGTAGTCCTGTGTCCAATGGGTATGCCCTGGGAGCGCCTAAGTGGCGGGGCAGTCCGCGTAGCGGACTTTGGCCGCCTAAGGCGGCGGCCAAACCCGGCACTTCGAAGCGAGCAGGGCATACCCATTGGACACAGGACGGGTTAAGAAAGAAAGGAACAAAAACCTCAAGAAAAATGACAATTCCAAGAACCCGATGACAGGTTGATAATTCAAGCCCGTTTCCGAAGACGGTAATATTTTCAATACATTACCCGCCCCCTTGCGCCTATCAAGCCCAGGCGCGACTATTCGGTCCATGGAATCGACTCACACCAAACTGCTAGTCGTCGACGACGACCCCGCCCTGCGCCAGCTGCTGGCCGACTATCTCAATCGGCACGGCTACGACACGCTGCTGGCCCCCGACGCCAGCGACCTGCCGGCGCGCATCGCCCGCTATTCGCCCGATCTGCTGGTCCTGGATCGCATGCTGCCCGGCGGTGACGGCGCCGATGCCTGCCGCCGCCTGCGCGAGCAAGGCGAGGACATTCCCGTCATCCTGCTCACCGCGCGCGACGAAGCCGTCGATCGCATCATCGGCCTGGAGGCGGGCGCCGACGATTACCTGGGCAAGCCTTTCGATCCGCGCGAACTGCTGGCGCGCATCGAGGCCGTTCTGCGCCGCAAGCGCGGCCCCTCGGCGCTCACCAAAGATGCGCCTGTGCCTTTCGGCCCCTTCGTGTTCGACCCGGCCACGCGCCAGCTCACGCGCGACGACACGCTGGTCAAACTCACCGGGGGCGAAATCAACCTGCTCGAAGCCTTGGTCAAGAACGCCGGCAAGCCCCTGTCGCGCGAGCGCCTGCTGTCACTGGCGCGCGACGACGATGGCGAGCGCAACGATCGTGCCATCGATATCGCCATCCTGCGGCTGAGGCGCGCCATCGAAGACGACCCCAAGCAACCGCGCTGGATCCAGACCGTCTGGGGCATCGGCTATCGGTTCTCTCCCTGATGGGTTTTCTGCGTTTTCTGGTGCCGCGGTCGCTGCGCGCACGCCTCATCCTGCTGGTTCTGGGCTCGGCGCTGCTGGCCCAGGCGGCAACGCTGGCCACGGTCACGTATCTGCGTAATCAGTTTCTGGACAAAGTGGCCATCGAGTACGTGGCCACCACCATTCGCACCTTGCGCGCCGCCCTGGCGCAGATTCCCGCCGAAGACCGATCCAGTTTCGTGCGCGTGGCCTCGCAGGGCCAATGGCACCTGTGGTCGCGTCTGCTTCCGCCGGAAGCCCGTCTGCAGCGGCGCCCCGATCGCCGCTGGCACGACCACGAGCCGCCGCCGCTGCCGCCCGAATACGACGGCATCCGCGATGCCATGCGCGGTCCTCTGCTCATGCTCAATCAGCGGCTCAACGACGGCACGCGGGTGGCCCTGTCGCGCGGCCCGCGACCCGAGGTCTTCATTTCGCTGGCGCCCGATCCCACCTTCGAGGACATGCCGCAGCTGCACGAGTGGCTGGTCATCCCCATCGAACGCCTGACGCCCGCGTTCTCCACCTCCCTCCTGGCCATCTGGCTGGGCGGCATGGGGCTGGTGCTGATCCTGTCAGTGGGGTTTTCCTGGCACATTACCCGGCCCATGACACGCCTGGCCGAGGCCGCCGACCATCTGGCCGCCGGTCAGCCGCAGCGCGTCGAGCCAGCCGGCCCGCGCGAGATCCGCGTGGTGGGTGAACGCTTCAACGCCATGCTCGATGCCCTGGCCGAATCCGATTCCGTGCGCCGTACCCTGCTGTCAGGCCTGCCGCACGACCTCAAGGGCCCCTTGTCGCGCATGTGGCTGCGCATCGAAATGGCCGAGGATTCATCCATCAAAGAGGGGCTGCGCAAAGACTTGCAGGACATGCAGTACATGGTCGACCAGTTCATCGGCTTCGTGCGCGGCACCGACCCGGCCGGCTACAACTACGCGCCGCTCTCCGTGCCCGAGTGGCTGGCCGAGCGCGTGCATGCCTGGAGCGACGCCGGCACCGACATCACGCTGGAAGCGCCCGACGATGCCAATATGATCATCAACGGCGACGCCGTGGCCTTGGGACGCCTGCTCGACAATCTCGTCGGCAATGCCTTGCATCATGGCGCCACGCCCATCAATGTGGTTCTGCGCCAGGAAGGCAACGCGGCCGTGCTGGACGTGTCCGATCACGGCCCGGGCATCGAACCCGAACGCCGCCAGGAAGCGCTGCGTCCCTTCGCCCGGCTGGATGGCGCACGTACGCGTTCGGGCAATGTGGGTCTGGGCCTGGCCTTGGCCGAGGCCATTGCGCTGGCGCATCACGGCAAGCTGGAACTGCTCGACGCCGACGGTGGCGGCCTGCTGGTGCGGATCAGGCTGCCTATTCCGGCGTCGGTCTAAAACTCAAACGCCGGCGCCCGAAAGACAAATCAGAAAATCAAAACAGATCGCGGCTATCGCCGCCATCTCCGTTGCCTCGTCCCGCCGGCGGCGTAAGCCCCAGATGGCGCCAGGTCGTCTGCGTGGCCATGCGCCCGCGCGGCGTCCGCTGCAGATAGCCGTGCTGGATCAAATAGGGCTCGATCACATCTTCGATGGTGTCGCGTTCTTCGCCGATGGCTGCGGCCAGGCTTTCCACGCCCACCGGACCGCCGTCGAACCTGTGCACCACCGCTTCGAGCAGCTTGCGGTCCATCAGATCCAGGCCCTGCGGATCGACCTCCAGCATGGCTAGCGCGCGGCCGGCCACGTCGGCGTCGATGATTCCGCTGGCCTTTACCTCGGCGTAGTCGCGCACGCGGCGCAGCAGGCGATTGGCGATGCGCGGCGTACCGCGCGAACGGCGCGCCACTTCCTGCGCGCCTTCGGGCGTGATCGTTGCATTGAGCAGGCCCGCGCTGCGTGTGACGATGCGCGAGAGCTCTTCGGCGGTGTAGAACTCGAGCCGCGAGACGATGCCGAAGCGGTCGCGCAGCGGATTGGTGAGCATGCCGGCGCGCGTCGTGGCGCCCACCAGCGTGAAGGGCTGCAGATCGAGCTTGACGCTGCGGGCAGCCGGGCCTTCGCCGATGAGAATGTCGATCTGAAAGTCTTCGAGCGCGGGATAGAGGATTTCTTCGACGACTGGAGAGAGCCGATGGATCTCGTCGATGAAGAGCACATCGTTGCGTTCGAGGTTGGTCAGCAGCGCGGCCAGATCGCCTGGGCGCTCAAGCACGGGGCCCGAGGTCTGGCGCAGTTGCACGCCCATCTCGTGGGCGATGATGTGGGCCAGCGTGGTCTTGCCCAGGCCGGGCGGGCCGAAGAGCAGCACGTGGTCGAGCGACTCGCTGCGCTGGCGCGCCGCGGCGATGAAGATTTCCAGTTGCTCGCGCGCCCGGGATTGTCCGACGTATTCCTGCAGCGCCTTCGGGCGCAGAGCCCGCTCGATGGATTCCTCGTTGGGCGAAACGGGCTGCGGCGCGACCAGGCGCGCGGGTTCGGGCAGAGAGCTGAGCGAGTCGTTCTGGATGGCCATGGCGCATCGTACCGCACCCTTGCGCGCCTGGATTTTGTCGGCGATGTCGTCCGCGGTTTGCGCAGGGCGTGGGCATGCGGATCCCGGCCCGGAACCGCAGCAAGACGTCGCACCCCGACGCAACAAGGGCGGCCAGATGCGCCACGCCATAGATAAACGCGAGGCGGTAGCCACGGGGCAATCAGGTAGGCTCGAAAATCGCTGCCATGCCATTTTCGAGGAACCTTCCATGTCGTTCCCCGCGTTGCCCAGCTATGCCGATGTCGAAGCCGCTGCCTGCCGGTGCGCGGGTGGGCGTGGTCCTGAGCGGCGGCAACGTAGACCTGGCTGCTTACGGCATGCTGCTTGCGGGCTGATTGTCCGCCGGACTTGACCCGGCAGTTCTGCGGCCTCTGCTTATAAGGCCGTAGTCAGCGCGCCAGCGCCTTGAGGGCCAGCTTGATCCCATCCGACACGCCCACCCCTTCGGGCAACTGCTTGAGCGCGGCCGCGGATTCCCTGTCGGAATAGCCCAGGGCGAGCAAGGCGTTGAGAATGTCGGTCTGGTTGTCGGGCACGGCGTGGGCGACGGCGCCGATGTCGGCGCCCAGCTTGCCGCGCAGTTCCAGCAGCAGGCGCTCGGCGGTCTTCTTGCCGATGCCGGGCACGCGCGTGAGCCGCCCGGATTCCTGCAGCGTGACGGCCTGGGCCAGCTCGGCCACCGACATGCCCGAGAGCACCGCCAGCGCGATGCGCGCGCCGATGCCGGTGACCTTGATCAATTGCCGGAAGGCGCCGCGCTCGCCGGCGCTGGCGAAGCCGAACAGCAAATGCGCATCTTCCCGAACAACCAGATGGGTGTAGAGCGTCACCTTCGCGCCGTTCTCGGGCAGGGTGTAGAGCGTGCTCATGGGCACGTCGATTTCATAGCCCACGCCGCCGACGTCCACGCAGACGGTGGGTGGGGCCTTTTCGAGCAGGGTTCCGGTGATGCGTCCGATCATGCGGCGAGATTCTACGCTGACCCGGCGATTCGGTCGTATGCCTAGCCGCGCAGCCGCCCGGCCCGTACGCGGGCGCGCGAACTGGGCGAGCCTTGCGCCTGAGTCAGCCGCTGCTGCATGGGCGCCACGTGAGCGTGGCAAATGGCGCAGGCCAGGGCGTCCGCCGAGTCGGGGGCGGGCGTGCCGTTCAGGGACAGCAGGCGCTGCACCATCATCTGCACCTGCTCTTTGGCCGCGCGGCCGGTGCCCACCACGGCTTTCTTGATCTGCAGGGCGGTGTATTCATGCACGTCGAGCCGGCTGTCGGCCAACGCGCACAGGGCGGCGCCGCGCGCCTGGCCCAGCAGCAGCGTGGAAGCCGGATTGGTGTTGAGAAAGACAATCTCGAGTGCGGCCACGTCGGGCTGCGTCTCGCGGGCGACCTGGCGCAGATTGTCCAGGATCACCTTGAGCCGCTCGGGCAACGGCAGTTCGGGCGGAACCACGATGGTTCCGCTGGACACGTAGCGCAGCCGCATGCCTTCGGCGTCGATGACGCCGAAGCCGGTGCGGCGCAGGCCGGGATCGATGCCGAGCACCCTCATGCGCGTGTCGGGCCGCGGGGCATCGTAGTCCGGCGCCGGCGGGCGTTCAATGGCGGAAGTGGCGGGTGCCCGTGAGCACCATGGCGATGCCGCGCTCTTCGGCCGCGGCGATCACCTCGTCGTCGCGTACGCTGCCGCCGGGCTGGATCACGCAGGTCGCGCCCGCGTCCACGATCACGTCCAGGCCGTCGCGGAAGGGGAAGAAGGCGTCGGACGCCGCGGCCGAGCCCTGCAGCGACAGCCCCGCATTGGCGGCCTTGATCGAGGCGATGCGCGCCGAGTCGATGCGGCTCATCTGTCCCGCGCCCACGCCCAGCGTGAGGCCGTTGCCGGCGAAGACGATGGCGTTGGACTTGACGAACTTGGCTACCTTCCAGGCGAACAGCAGATTGTTCATCTCGTTCTCGGTGGGCTTGCGCGAGGTGACGACCTTGAATTGGGCGAACGGGGGGTCGTAGAAGTCGGGCGTCTGCACCAGCCAGCCGCCGCCCACGCGCTTGACGTCGTAGGGGTTCTGGCCGTCGCCCAGCGGCACGATCAGCACGCGCACGTTCTTCTTGGCGGCCAGCAGCGCCAGCGCGTCGTCGTCGTAGGCGGGCGCCAGCAGCACTTCCATGAACTGCTTGCTCACGGCCTCGGCCGTGGCCAGTTCGACATTGCGGTTGAATGCGATTATGCCGCCGAAGTCGGACGTGGGATCTGTCTTGAACGCCTGGCGGTAGGCCGTGTAGGCGTCGGCCGCCACGGCCACGCCGCAGGGGTTGGCGTGCTTGATGATGACGCAGGCCGGAAGCTGGAAGCTGCGTACGCATTCCCACGCGGCGTCGGCGTCGGCGATGTTGTTGTAAGAAAGCTCTTTGCCCTGCAGTTGCGCATAGCCGGCCAGCAGGCCCACGGGGCGCTGCGGATCGACATAGAAGGCCGCGGTCTGATGCGGATTCTCGCCATAGCGCAGGGTCTGTTCGCGCTGGATCTGCAAGGTGAGCACACCGGGATATTCGGTGCGCTCGGGGGCAGCGTTCTGCTCGGGCGTCGGGTCTTTCAGGCTGCTCAGGTAGGCGGCGATGGCGCCGTCGTAGGAGGCCGTATGGGCGTAGACCTTGCCGGCCAGTTCCAGGCGCAGCGAATAGGAGGTGCCGTCGTTCTCGTCGATCTCGTCCAGCACGCGGGCATAGTCGCAGGGGTCGATCACGACCGTGACGCCGCCCACCTCGGTGCCGTGGTTCTTGGCCGCGGCGCGCAGCATGGCCGGGCCGCCGATGTCGATGTTCTCGACGGCATCGGCGAAGGTGCAGTCCGGCTTGATGATGGTTTCGCGGAACGGATAGAGATTGACCACCAGCAGGTCGATGCGGTCGATGCCGTGTTCGGCGATGGTCTTGAGGTGCTCGTCGCTGTCACGGCGTGCAAGCAAGCCGCCGTGGATCTTGGGATGCAGAGTCTTGACGCGGCCATCCAGGATCTCCGGCGAGCCGGTGTGCGCGGCCACTTCGGTCACGGGCAAGCCGGCCTGGGCCAGCAGCTTGGCGGTTCCGCCGGTGGACAGCAGGCGTACGCCGCGCAGGTGCAGTGCCTGGGCGAATTCGACGATGCCGGTCTTGTCGGACACCGAGAGAAGGGCGGTTTCGATTTTCATGGGAAAGGAAGGCTCAGGGCTGGAGGTTATGCGCCAGCAATTTCTTGCGCAGGGTGTTGCGGGTGATGCCGAGCATTTCGGAGGCGCGCGACTGATTGCCGCCGGCGCGTTCCATGGCGACTTCGAGAACGGGCCGCTCGACGCAATGCATCACCATATCCCACATATCGTGAGGGGCGGAGCCGTCGAGATCTTCGAAATAGCGCGCCAGGCTGGCGCGCACGCATTCTTCCAGGGCAGTTTGCTTGCTCATTGTTATGGATTGCAGATCGTTTTTATGGGTAATGGCCGGCGGCACTGTCATGCCGCCATGCGCTGCGGTTCGTCGCCGTCTTGCGCCAGCTGGCCGAACCACCGCGCCACGGCTTGCGCCTGGTCGGCGGTGCTGTCGATCAGGTTCATGCGCGAGCGGAAGTCGTCCGCGCCGGGCAGCCCTTCGATGTACCAGCCGATATGCTTGCGCGCCGTGCGTACGCCGGTGTGCTCGCCGTAGAAGCAGTAGTGGTCGTCCAGATGTTCCAGCAACAGGTCGCGCATCTCGGCGTGCGAGGGTGCAGCAAGTTTGGTGCCGGTGCGCAAATAATGATCGATTTCGCGGAATATCCAGGGCCTGCCCTGGGCCGCGCGGCCGATCATCACGGCGTCGGCGCCAGTGTAATCCAGGACGGCGCGCGCCTTTTCGGGCGAGTCGATGTCGCCATTGGCGACAACGGGAATGTCGAGCTCGGCCTTGACCGCACGGATGGTCTCGTATTCGGCTTCGCCCGTGTAGAGATCGGCGCGGGTGCGTCCATGCAGTGTGAGCGCTGCAATGCCGGCGTCCTGCGCCATGTGCGCGATGCGCAGGGCGTTCCTGTGCTCGCGGTCCCAGCCGGTCCGGGTCTTGAGCGTCACGGGTACGCCCAGCGGCGCGCAGGCCGACACGACGGCCTCCAGGATGCGCTGAACCAGGTCTTCCTGACGCAACAGCGCGGAGCCGCTGGCGACGTTGCACACCTTTTTGACGGGGCAACCCATGTTGATGTCGATGATGCGGGCGCCGCGCCCGGCGTTGAACGCCGCGGCCTCGGCCATCATGGCCGGGTCGGCGCCTGCGATCTGCACCGAGACGGGCGCGATCTCGCCGTCGTGGTTCAGGCGGCGGGAGGTCTTGACGCTGTCCCAGAGCCTGGGGTTGCTGGCGGCCATCTCGGACACGGCGTAGCCCGCGCCCAGGCGCTTGCAGAGCTGGCGGAAGGGGCGATCGGTGACGCCGGCCATGGGCGCGACGAGCACGTTGTTCGGGAGGGTCCAGGGGCCGATTTGCATGATTGGTCAGATTTTAACCAACTCGTCGGGTTGGAGTTTTGAGCGGCGGTCGAACCCGGCACTTCGAAGCGGACAGGGCAAGCCCAACGCACAAAGAACGGACTTAAGAACCAATCAGCGGAGCCAGGGCCGCTTCAATTCCGCAGTCCTTGCAGAAAATGCCGGGCTACAGGCGAGCGTATCGACGCGGAGAGATCCAGGCCCAGCAGCGCCAGGCCGCAAGCATGTTCGACCGCGGCGAACCCTGTGGCAAAAGCGCGCGGCATGATGTCGGTGATGCCCGCGGTGACCAGGCGGTCGGGCAGCCGAGTGCGCGCGAAATCGGCGAGCAGCGCGGCGGGGCTGCCGTCTTGTGCGCCGGCAAGCCAGGAACTCAAAGCGTGAGCCAACTGCGCGGCATCGCGCAAACCCAGATTCAAGCCCTGGCCCGCGACGGGATGCAGGGTTTGGGCGGCGTTGCCGATGGTGGCGACGCGCCCTTGGGCCTGGGCATGGCGGGCTTTCAGGTGCAAAGGAAAGACCTGGCGCGCAGCCGTGCTGCGCAGGCGGCCCAGGCGTGTGCCGAAGGCCTCGGTGAGGGCGGCGGAGAATGTGTCGTCGTCGGCCTGGGCGACCGCGGCGGCATGCGAGGGTTCGCAGCACCAGACCACGGCATAGTCGCCCTGTATTTGCGGATGGGGCAGCAGCGCCAGCGGGCCTTCGCGAGTGAAGCGCTCCCACGCCCAGCCGGGTTGGGCCAGCGTGGCGCGGGTGCGGGTCAGAATGGCATGTTGGCGGTAGTCGCGCCGCACGTCCTGGCCGCCCGCGCCGTCGCAGCGCACGGCGACGGCGCAGCGCAGCGTCGTATCGCCCTGCCTGACGTGCACGGCATCCGCGTCCTGGGCGTCGACGATAGCGGGCGGGCCGGACAGCAGGGTGACGCCGCTGGCCGCAATGCGCTCCTGCAAGCGGGCATGCAGGTCGGCGTAGGAGACGGTGTTGCCCAGGGCCGGCACACCGAAATCCTCGCGGGCGATGACGGTGCGGCCCAGGCGGCCGCGCTGAGAAATATGGATGTGATCGATGGCGGCCGAGCGCACGGGCCAGGCCTGCAGGCTTTCGAGCAGTACGCGGCTGCCGTGGTTGACGGCGATGATGCGCGGGTCGTCGGCCGGAGCGGGTTGGGCCGCGCCGGCTTGTTTCGCTCCGGGTTGGCCCGCACCGCCGTCGCCCGCGAGCAGCGCGATGCGCGCGGGATCGCGCGCCAGGCGCGCCAGCAGCAGCGTCAGCGCCTGGCCCACGGGGCCGGCGCCGAGGATGGCAATGTCGTATTCAACGGTAGGCATAGCGGGATTTTATCGGGCTGGGCGGGTTGTGCCGGGATATCCGGCCCATAGCCTGCTCTGCGCCTGAGCGCGTCGAATACGGATACAACATTTTGACGGCGGTTTCGATGCTGCAATCCGCCTACAGTACAGTGCCGCTCGACATTGGCTAAGCTTGCGTTTTGCGCGTCTGCCGCTCCTGTAAAAGGCAGGCGCCTCGATACCTTGAACATGCATCCCTCTGCCCCCGACGCCACCTTGACTTTCGCGCAAGCCGGCATGACAGGCGCCGCGCGCCGCTGGAAACCCACGCCGTTGGTCATGGGCGCGGCGGCCTTGCATGCCGGCGCGGCGGCGGCGGTTGCGTCCTATCCGGCATCGTGGCCGTGGGCCGCGGCCGGCGCGGCGGCGGCCCATGCGGCGATTGCGGCGTCCGGTCTCCTGCCCCGCAGCAACCTGCTCGGGCCGAATCTGACGAGACTGCCGGCAAGCGCCGGCAACCAGATCGCGATCACGATCGACGACGGTCCCGATCCCGAAGTCACCCCGCGCGTGCTGGATTTGCTCGACGGTCATGGCGCGCGCGCCACGTTCTTCTGCATCGGCGAGACGGCGCGCCGGCATCCGCGTCTGATCGAGGACATCGTGGCGCGCGGCCATGCGGTCGAAAACCACAGCCAGCATCACCATCTGCTGTTCTCGCTGTGCGGGCCGCGCTCCTTGCGGCGCGATATCGAGGCCGCGCAGCGCACGCTCACCGAAATCAGCGGCGCGCGCCCGCTGTTTTTTCGCCCGCCCGCCGGGTTGCGCAATCCGTTTCTGGAACCGGTGCTGTGCGCGCTGGGCTTGAATCTGGCAAGCTGGACGCGGCGCGGCTTCGACACGTGCGCCCGGGGTACGCAGCAGGTCGCACAAAGCCTGCTGCGCGGCCTGAGCGCGCGCGACATCCTGCTGCTGCACGACGGCAACGCAGGGCGCGATGCCGGCGGCAGGCCCTTGATTCTGGATGTGCTGCCTATTGTCCTGCAGGCTGCGCAGCAAGCTGGGCTGGGCTGGACGACCCTGCGCGCGGCGGTATCCGCGGACGCTGCCGCCGTGCCTGCCTTTGCTCAGGCCGACGCGATGCGGCCTGAGTAGGGTTTTATTCCCGCATCAGGGCTTCGATCTCGCGGGCATCGACTGGCACGCCGCGCGTAATGAGTTCGCAGCCGGTCTCGGTGACCAGCGCATCGTCTTCGATGCGTATGCCGATGTTCCAGAATTGAGACGGCACGTCGTCGGCCGCGGTGACATAAATGCCCGGCTCGACAGTGAGCATCATGCCGGGCTCCAGCGTGCGCCAGGGGCGATTGTCGTCGGCATAGGGTGCGGCCGGATCGCGGTAGTCGCCCACGTCGTGCACGTCCAGCCCCAGCCAATGGCCGGTCTGGTGCATATAGAAGCGGCTGTAGTCGCCCGATTCCAATACGCCGTCCAGCGAACCCCTGAGCAGTTTCTCATCGAGCATGCCCTGAACCAGCACGCGCAGCGCAGCCTGATGGGCCGCGTTCCAGGGCTGGCCGGGGCGGATCGCTTGGGCGGCGGCATGCTGGGCTGCGACGGTCAGATCGTAAAGCGCGCGTTGCGGGCCACCGTAACGGCCATTGACGGGAAAGGTGCGCGTGATGTCGGACGCATAGCTGTCGAGCTCGCAACCGGCGTCGATCAGCACCAGATCGCCGTCGCGCAGCTCGGCTTCGCCCGCGGGGTAATGCAGAATGCAGGCGTTGGCGCCGCCGGCGACGATGCTGGTGTAGGCCGGAGCCTGGGCGCCGTGGCGGCGGAACTCATACAGCAGCTCGGCCTCCAGCTCGTATTCGCGCATGCCGGGACGCACGGCGCGCATGGCGCGGGCGTGAGCGCCCGCGGAGATGCGCGCGGCGCGGCGCATGACGGCGATTTCCGCGGCGTCTTTGATCAGGCGCATCTCGGCCAGGATGGGCGAGAGATTCTGCATGCGCTGCGGCACGCGGCGTCCTTGGCGGGCCTGGCCGCGGGCGACCTCCAGCCATGCCTGCACCGGCCCGTCGACCATGTCGCGCCGCTCGAACGGCGCATAGAGCGTCGGCTGGTCGAGCAGCAGCTCGGGCACGATGTCGTCGAGTTCGTCGATGCTGTAGGCCTCGTCCAGGCCGAAGCGTTCGGCCGCGGCTTCGGAGCCGACGCGATACCCCGTCCAGGTTTCCATCTTGGGGTCGCGCGGACGGCAGAACAGCAGGGCATGATCGTCCGCGCCGGCGATCAGCACCAACCACGCCTCGGGCTCGATGAAGCCGCTCAGATAATAAAAATCGCTGTCGTGGCGGTAGGGGTATTCGGCGTCGCGATTGCGCACGAGTTCGGGCGCGGTGGGCAGCACGGCGATGCCTCCCCCTTGGGCGCGCATGAGCGCGAGCAGCCGGCGGCGGCGTTCGCAGAAAGGGGCGATATCGGTAGCGGGCAGGGTCATGCGATTACTTTACTCGCGAGGGTCGGCTGCTACAATGCACCCGCACTTCCGTCATTGGGGAGTAGCCATCCCTGCTGGAGCCATCCATCAGGGAGCCTGCGTCAACAAACTTGGCGATACCGCTTTGCGTGTATCCCGTGGCGCAGGCAGTCTCCGGCGCGCCGTTCACCGTGCGCCGGCGGCCCGGCGAGACCTTTGGCCACGACGCGTTCACCCTGCCGGGCGAGCCGCGGCGTTGCGCCATTGTCTTCGCTTGCCCGGCCGTCATTGCATGCTGCTCACCCTGTTTCTCTTTCTGTTATCCGCGGCCCTGATCTATCTGGCTTGCGAGTATTTCGTCAACGGCGTCGAGTGGGTCGGTCATCGTTTCTGCATGAGCGCCACGGCCACGGGCACGGTGCTGGCCGCCTTCGGCACGGCGTTGCCGGAAAGCGTGGTGACTTTCATCGCGGTCATGTTCGGTCAGACGCCCGAGCAAAAAGACATCGGCGTCGGGGCGGCCATGGGCGGTCCGTTGGTGCTGTCCACGGTGGCTTATGCCGTGGTCGGATGGGTGATGCTGGCCATGGCTCGCAAGGACAGGGTGCCTGCGATAAGGCGGAGCGTCCAGCGGCGCCTGGCGCGCGATCAGGCCTGGTTCATGGCGGTGTTCGTGGTCAAGCTGGGTCTGGGTCTGCTGGCTTTCGCGTGGAAGCCCTGGCTGGGCATTCTGTTCCTGGCCGTATACGCGTTCTATATCAAATGCGAGCTGGCCCACGACGAGGAGAGCATCAATCACGAAGACCTGGAACCGCTCAAGCTGCGCCCGTCCGACCCACGGCCCGGCTTGCTCTGGTCCGGTGGTCAGACCCTGTTGGCCCTGGCGGTGATCGCCGCGGCCTCACGCGTGTTCGTGCATCAGATCGGCGAGCTGGGTGGGTTCATGGGCATGTCGCCGCACGTGGCGGCCCTGTTGTTGGCGCCGGTCGCCACCGAGCTGCCGGAGATTCTCAACGCATTGATCTGGGTGAGGCAGGGCAAGGCGCGCCTGGCGCTGGCCAATATCTCGGGCGCCATGATGATTCAGGCAACCATACCCAGCGCCTTGGGGATTTTCATGACGCCGTGGCTGTTCGATGCGCCGCTGCTGATGTCAGGCCTGGTGACGCTGGCGGCCATCGTGCTGCTGTGGCTGCGTTTGCGGCAGGGGCGTATTACGGCGCGTATGCTGGCTTGGACCGGCGGGTTCTATCTGTTGTTCGCCGTTTGGTTGGCTTGGTATTTCGGCGTTTGAGTTCTTGAGACGCCAAGGCTGCCCTGCGCAACGCCGATGCGAAGCCCACCGGGCGAGCATCGGAACTGCCGCAGTCCTGCCGCCGGCGGCTCAAGAACCCATACAACGAATCACTCGGGAATCAACCCGTGATACTTGCGGCCGAACGCGATATTGGCCTGGAACAACCCGGCCTTGCTGCCGCAGTCGTAGCGCGTGCCTTCGTAGCGATGCGCGTAGACCTCGCGTTCGCGCATCAGCGAGGCGATGGCGTCGGTGAGCTGGATTTCGTTGCCGGCGCCGCGCTCGGTCTTGCGCAGATGATCGAAGATGGCCGATTCGAGCACGTAGCGGCCCACCACGGCCAGCGTCGAGGGCGCATTCTCGGGCTTGGGCTTTTCGACGATGTGCGTCACGCGTTCGGTGCGCGCGTTCAGGCGCTCGCCGGCCACGATGCCGTATTTGCTGGTGTCTTCGCGCGGCACGTCCTGCACGCCCAGCACGCTGGCATTGTTGCTCATCGCGGTGTCGATCAATTGTTTGGTGACCGAGGTTTCGGAATCGATCAGGTCGTCGGCCAGCAGCACGACGAAGGGCTCGTCGCCCACCGCAGGTTGGGCCGTCAGCACGGCGTGGCCCAGGCCCAGCGCGGCCTTCTGGCGGATGAAGAGACAACTGACGTGATCGGGCAGGATGTCGCGGGCCAGCGACAGCAGTTCTTTCTTGCCCTTTTCTTCGAGCTCGCGCTCGAGTTCGGGCGATGCGTCGAAGTGATCTTCGATGGCGCGCTTGTTGCGGCCGGTCACGAAAATCAGATGCGTGATGCCTGCGGCGACCGCTTCTTCCACGGCATACTGGATCAGCGGCTTGTCGACCACCGGCAGCATTTCCTTGGGCATGGCCTTGGTGGCCGGCAGAAAACGGGTGCCCAGGCCTGCGACGGGGAAGACGGCTTTGCGGATAGGTATCATAAAAAATAACTCCTGCTCGACGCGAGCGGGTTGCCAATCAATCGGTCATCGGGTTGCCGCAGGCATGCAAACATGCGTACGCCCGAGAGGGTCATTATCATAGTGCTTATTGCAAATAGGGCGTGATATCGATGTTGCCGAATGCAAAGCGTATCGTGGTCGGGGCGCTCTGTTTTGCGCTTGCTTTGCCGGGTTTTCCGGCCGTTGCCCAGCCCGTAGGCCTGCCGTCGATGGGTGCGGTTTCCTCGGATGAGCTCTCTCCCGAGATGGAACGCGAGCTCGGCCAGGCCATCATGGCCGAGGGCCGGCTCGACCCCACCTATATCGACGACCCGGAGCTCAACCAATATCTCACGGGCGTGGGCCGCAAGCTGGCGGCCTATGCGCCCAACCCGATGCCGCCCATCGAGATGTTCGGCGTGCTGGATCCGGAAATCAATGCCTTTACCTTGCCGGGCGGGTTCATCGGCGTGAATACCGGCTTGATCGTGACCTGCGAGAGCGAGTCCGAATTGGCCGGCGTGCTGGGCCACGAGCTCGGCCACGTGACGCAGCGCCATATCGCCCGAGGCATGACGCAGAGCGGTCAGGACGGCCTGATCGCTCTGGCCAGCATGGCCGCGGGCCTGATCGCCGGGTTGGCGACGAGATCGGGCGATCTTGGCGTGGGTATCGCCGCCTTCGGCCAGGCTGCCGCGGTCAACCGCCAGCTCGAATTTTCCCGAGACGCCGAGCGCGAAGCTGATCGCGCCGGTTTGCGCATGCTCTACAAGGCCGGTTACGACCCCAGGGGCATGGCCAGCATATTCGGCCGCCTGATGATGGCCTCGCGTCTGAACGAGGGCCGGGGCGGCGGACCTTGGGCCAGCACCCACCCGCAGTCCATCGAGCGCATGACCGATATGCAGAACCGCATTCGCGATCTGCCTGCGGTGCATTACACCGATACGCCGGATTTCTGGTTCCTGCGCGCCAAGGTGCGCGTGCTGCAAGGCGGCGATTCGCAGGCACTGCGCGACATTCGCGAGACGCTGCGCTCGGAGGCCGTCGCCGATCGGGGCGTGCGCCGCGCCGCCGCGTTGTACGGCCTGTCGCGCTACTGGCTGCGCCGCGAAGACGTGAAGCAGGCCGCCGCATATTGGGATCAGGCCAATGCGGCATGGCCCGGCGGGGCGCCCGAATTGGCCAGGCTGGGCATCGACATTGCCCTGGCGCGCAAGGACGTGTCGGGCGCCATCGAACAGGCGCAGGTCGCGATCAAGCGCTGGCCCGATCGGCAGGCCCTGGGCATGGCATATGCCACGGCACTGCAGGATGCGGGCCGGACGGCCGACGCGCAGACCTATCTGCGTGCCAAGGCCCGAGAGTGGGGCAAGGATCAGCCTGACGTGTATCAGATGCTGGCCCGCAGCGAGGACAAGAGCGGCAAAAAGGTGGCGGCGCGGCGCGATATGGCGCGCTACTACCTGGCGACGGGGGCCTATGCCGCCGCCGCCTATCAACTGCAGCAGGCGCGCAGCCTGTCCACCGATTTCTACGAGCAGTCGGAACTGGACGCGCAATTGCACGATGTGCGCATGCGACTGCAGGACGAGCGCAATCTGCTCGAGAAATTCAAGGGCGTCGTGCCCAAGGGCTAGGGCCTGTCAACGCTAAAAAGAGCCACGCACTGGCCGGTAATCGGGCGGCAGGCCCCGGCGCGCGCTGAGCGTGCGGGACGGCCCTCGCCCGCTTCGCGCTCAGGCGCCCGTTTCGAAAAAGCGGCCCAGCCGTTCGGGCAGCCATTGCAGGTTGCCGGGAAAGCGGCCGACGACGAAGCCGGCATGGCCGCCCTGCTCGGGCTGGTGCAGAAGCACGCGTTCGGAACATTGCTCTGGGGTGGGCAAGGATGCGGGGGGCAGAAACGGATCGTTGCGCGCGTTGAGCACCAGCGTGGGCACGCAGACCGAACTCAGCCAAGGTTTGCTCGACGCCCTCTCCCAGTAATCGAGCGCATTGCGAAAGCCGTGCATGGGCGCGGTGTAGGTGTCGTCGAAATCGTGCAGGTCGCGCGCGTGGGCGATGCGCATGACGTCGATCACGCCGGGATAGCGTTCGGCTTTTTCCAGCATCTTGCGGCGCATGGTACGCAGAAAGTGGCGGGTGTAGATCTGCCGTTCGACGAAGCCGCGGCTCAGGGCCGCGCCGCCGGCGACCAGATCCAGCGGCACCGAGACCCCGGCGCAGGCCGTCAGCCAGCCGGTCTCGTGCGCCTGTTCGCCGAGGAATTTGAGCAGGGCATTGCCGCCCAGCGAGACGCCGACGGCGTGCCAACGGCCGCGCGGCAGGCGCCTGCGCACCGTGTCGAGCATGAAGGCGATGTCGGTGGTATCGCCCGAATGGTAGGCGCGCGCAAGGCGGTTGGGCGTGCCCGAGCAGCCGCGAAAATGCGCCACCACTACGACCCAGCCGCGCGAACGGAAATGCGCGGCGATGGACTGAGCGTAGTTGCTGCCGCTGCTGCCTTCGAGGCCGTGGAAAAGAATGAGCGCCGGCGCGCCGGGCTCCTGCGGCAGAGCCTGCCAGTCGCCCGGGGCGATCCAGCGCGCGGCGGCCGACGCGCCGGCTTGAAGCTGCGCCGGCTCTGCATGCGGGCCGGCGGGCGGTTTGTGCGGGAAAAGGCCGGGGCCTGCCCAATCGAAATCGACGAAATCTTTGTCCGGCGTATCGACGCGATCGCGCACGAAGGCGATGCGGTGATGCCTTGCAAAGAGCGATGCGTGGATCGTCTGGATGTGTCCGCTGGGCAGCCAGGACGGAACCGGGCAGGCGGAGGTGTCGAGCTTGCTGTAAGGCAAATTAATGCCCGTGCTTGATCACGGTACCCGGTTTGAGGAGGTATTCGGTGCTGCAGTAGGGGCAGCGGACCGCGCCGGTATCGGCGATATCGAGGAAAACGCGAGGATGCATGCTCCACAGAGGAGCCTTGGGGCCGGGGCAGTAAAGAGGGAGGTGCTCGGCGCCGACGAGGACGGTTTCCGGGGCGGCGGCGGGGGCGGCTGCGGTCATGGTGATTCCTGAAGTGATGCGTGCGTAAGGGGGAGAGACGTCAGACCAGCGTGAGCCAGTGCGCGTATTTGGGGTTGCGTCCGGCGACCAGATCGAAGAAGGCCTTCTGCAGCTTGGCGGTGATCGGGCCGCGCGAGCCCGAACCGATGCGGCGGTTGTCGATCTCGCGGATGGGCGTGACTTCGGCTGCGGTGCCGGTGAAGAAGGCTTCGTCGGCGATGTAGAGGTCGTCGCGCGTGAGGCGGCGAGTGACCAGCTGGATGCCCAGGTCGGCGGCCAGCGCATGCACGGTGGAGCGCGTGATGCCGGTGAGCGCCGAGGCGATCTCGGGTTCGTAGAGCACGCCGTCTTTGACGATGAAGACGTTTTCGCCCGAGCCTTCGGCCACGAAGCCCTCGGTGTCCAGCAGCAGGGCTTCGTCGTAGCCGTCCTGCAGGGCCTCGTTGTTGGCCAGGATGGAATTGGCGTAGGTGGTGGCCACCTTGGCGCGCGGCATGGTCACGTTGACGTGCTGGCGGGCGTAGGAGGAAATCTTGACCCGGATGCCCTGGGCCAGCGCTTCTTCGCCCAGGTAGGCGCCCCAGGGCCAGGCCGCGATGGCCACGTGCACCTTGGCGCCCTTGGGCGAGACGCCCATCTTTTCCGAGCCGTAGAAAACCAGGGGGCGCAGATAGCAGGATTCGAGCTTGTTGGCCTTGACCACCTCGCGCTGCGCCTGATTGAGCGCCGCGGCATCGTAAGGCACCGCGACCTGATAGATGTGCGAGGAATTGAGCAGGCGCCGGGTGTGGTCCTGCAGCCGGAAAATGGCAGTGCCTGCGTCGGTCTTGTAGGCGCGTACGCCTTCGAAGACCGACAGGCCGTAATGCAGGGAGTGCGTCAGCACGTGCGTGGTGGCGTCGCGCCAAGGCACGAGCCTGCCGTCATACCAGATGAAGCCGTCTCGGTCCGCCATCGACATGATGGAGCCCTCCCTAGAAATGTCGGCTTATTGTATCAAGCCGTGAGCGTTACAATGCGCGCCATCATGCCGCATTGCATTGCACGTTCGGAGCCTGTCGTTGGCCTCTGAATCCCTCGAATCGGCGCCGGACATCGCTTCGCGGCGCGCATGCCTGGACGCCTTTCGGGAGGGCGCGAGCGCGATTGCGCCGGCGATCATCGCCAACAGCGTCTGGGGCCTGGTGACCGGCGTGGCCATGGTGAAATCGGGCATGAGCGTGCTCATGGCCCTGATCATCACGATCATCGTCTATTCCGGCACCATGCAACTGATGGTGCTGCCTCTGCTGGCGACCAGCGCACCGTTGTGGCTGGTGTTCATGGCCGGGTTCATGGTCAATACGCGCTTCATCATTTTCAACGCGGGCCTGTATCCCTACTTCCGCGACCGGCCCGTGTGGCAGCGCATGGCTCTGGGGTTTTTCAATTCCGACGCGGCCTTCGCCATCTACATGGCGCGCTATGCCGACTCACCCACGCTGGCCACGCCGGTGCAGCGCTGGTTCTATATCGGCATGATCTTTCCGTCCTGGCTCAGCTGGGAGGCCTTTTCCATTGCCGGCATTTACCTGAGCACCCTGGTGCCCGTGTCCTGGTCGCTGGAGTTCGCCGCTTCCCTGGCCATTCTGGCCATCGTGGTGCCCATGACCCGGACCCGGCCCATGCTCGCCACGGTGCTGTCGGCCGGCGCAGTCGCCTGGGTGGGTCAGGTACTGCCCCTCAAGCTGGGCCTGCTGGCCGCCGTCGTCGTGGGCATCACCGCGGGCATGGTGGTCGAGCGGCGGCAACATCGGGCGAGGGCGTGATGTCGCACAGTTCCTACGATGTCTGGGCCGTGGTGGTGATGGTCGCCTGCGCCCTCGTGACACGCGCGGGCTATATGCTCGTGGGCAGCTACCTGCCCTTGCCGGACGGCGTGCGGCGCGCGCTGCGCTATGCGCCGCTGGCCGCGCTCACGGCCATCATCGTGCCGGACATGATGCCCTGGCATCCCGGCGTGGGCCCGGTGTTCGACCTCAAGCTATTGGCCGGCGTCGCCGGCGCGCTCGTTTTTCTGCGCACCCGCAATTCGACGCTGGTCATCGTCGTCGGGATGCTCGTCCTCTGGCTGCTGCGCTGGATCGCCTGACCTGCGCACGGCAGGAGCCTTGCGCGGGCAGACGCTAGCCGGCGGCGTGTTCCGCGGCGCGCCTGGCTTTTTCCGCCAGCGTCTCTTTCGACAAGTGCAGGGTCGCGGCGCGCGGGATGAACAGCACCAGCGCCAGAATGCAGGCCGACACCACGAAAACCGACATGAAGGTCAGGTGCAGCGAGTGCTGCAGGACTTCGCTCACCAGCGCGCTGCGGGTGTCGTTGAATTCCAGCGCATGCTTGATCTGGTCCGAGGTGATGGGCGAGCCCGTGCGGTTGTTGTTCAGGCCGTAGTTCAGGACGGCGCCGAACAGCGCCGCGCCCAGCGTGCTGCCCAGATTGCGCGAAAACAGATTGGACGCCATGGCGCTGCCCTGCTGGGATCGGTCGACGATCTCCGGGATCAGGATCAGGCTGCTGATGCTGAGCAGGCCCATGCCGAAACCCATGATCAGCGAGCCGATGCCGGCCTGCACGGGCGAGCTGCCCGGATGCAGGAACACCATGAACAGCGCACCCGCGGGAATGAAGACGCTGCCGGCGATCATCACGGGGCGCAGGCCGGTGCGCGTGAAGCTGCGGGCCGCCAACGTGGCGCCGCAAGGCCAGCCGAACATGATCAGGGTCAGCACCATGCCGGCCACGATGGGGGTCTGGTGCAGCACGCCCTGGGCATACATGGGCAGAAAGGTGGTCAGGCCGAGCAGCGCCATGCCCGCCAGCAGCGTGGCCGTGTTGGTCGAGGCGATGGCGCGGCCGCCCCAGAGCGCGAACGACACCATCGGGTCGGCCGCGCGCCGCTCCTGCCAGATGAAGCCGATCGATGCGGCGGCGCAGACGGTCAGCAGTTTCCAGGCCCACCCGGGCGGCAGGCTCGCCGCGTCGGACAGCACCATCATCAGCGTAGCCATCGCGACCGTGAAGAGCAGGGCGCCGAGCACGTCGATGGACGGCCGCCGATGCGGCGTGTCGTGGCGCATGAAGCGCAGAAAGATGCCCGCGGCGGCCAGGCCGATGGGCAGATTGATCCAGAAGATCCAGGACCAGGGCAGGTGGTGGATGATGAGGCCGCCCAGCATGGGGCCGAGCACGGCCGCGACGGCCCATACGCTGGCCAGGTAGCCCTGCACCTTGCCGCGTTCGGCCGCGGGGTAGTAGTCGGCCACGATGATCACGCACAAGGGCTGAATGGCAGCCGCGCCGACGCCCTGGATCAGGCGGAAGGCGATAAGCCAGGGCATGCTCGTGGCGAAGCCCGCCAGCAGGGAGCCCAGCAGGAAGATCGCGATGCCCAAAAGCATCATGGGCCGCCGGCCGATCACGTCGGCCAGCTTGCCGAACACCACGGTCATGGTGGTCTGGGCCAGCAGAAAGGAGGAAAACACCCAGCTGTACAGATCCAGTCCGCTCAGGTCGGCCACGATCTGCGGCATGACGGTCGAGACGATGGTGGCTTCGATCGCCACCATGACCTGAGCGGTCATGATGGCGGCGATGATAAATGGCCGGTGGGCGTGATTCGAGGCGGACATCGGGGTGTAATCAAGGCAGCGTAACCAATCACTATAAAAGATTTTGGCTCGGGATAACCCTAGGCTGTTAAAATCCTCCATCTCCCTCTATCCGGGGCGCTTTTTTATCGCGCCGTCCGGGCCCATTCGATGACCCAATCCATCCCTACCGACGTACCCGCTGCGGACGCAGCACCTGCTCTCACCTTCGCGGATTTCGGCCTGCATCCGCAGTTGTTGAAGTCCATCGTCGATACCGGCTACATGACGCCCACGCCTATCCAGGCGCAGGCGATTCCGGTGGTGTCGGAAGGGCGCGACGTCATGGGCGCGGCGCAGACCGGTACGGGCAAGACGGCGGCCTTCACGCTGCCCATCCTGCACCGGCTGATGCCGCTGGCCAACGCCAGCGCCTCGCCGGCGCGCCATCCGGTGCGCGCGCTCATCCTGGCTCCCACGCGCGAGCTGGCCGACCAGGTCTTCGAGAGCGTCAAGCGCTATTCCAAGCACACGCCCCTGCGCTCGGCCGTGGTGTTCGGCGGCGTGGATATCGGCCCGCAGAAAGAAGCCCTGCGCGCCGGCTGCGAAGTGCTGGTGGCCACGCCGGGCCGCC
The DNA here is from genome assembly GCF_051960075.1 of Bordetella sp. Taxonomy (GTDB): domain Bacteria; phylum Pseudomonadota; class Gammaproteobacteria; order Burkholderiales; family Burkholderiaceae_B; genus Bordetella. The sequence goes on along the minus strand of NZ_JBQCER010000011.1, from coordinate 37,734 downwards.
TGCTCGATCACGTCGAGCAAAAGAACGTCAACCTGGGCCAGGTGTGCATTCTGGTGCTGGATGAAGCCGACCGCATGTTGGACATGGGCTTTCTGCCCGATCTGGATCGCATCATCAAGCTGCTGCCGGCGCAGCGCCAGGGCCTGCTGTTTTCGGCCACTTTCAGCAATGAGATCCGCAAGCTCGCCCGCACCTTCCTGAACAATCCGGTCGAGATCGAAGTCGCCGCGCGCAACGCCACGGCCGACACCGTCACGCAGATCGCCTATCCCTTGTCGGGCGAAGCCAAGCGCGCCGCGGTGGTGCATCTGGTCAAGTCGCGCGGGCTCAATCAGGTCATCGTCTTCTCGAACACCAAGATCGGCACGGCGCGCCTGGCGCGTCAGCTCGAGCGCGACGGCGTCAAGGCCGAGTCCATCCACGGCGACAAGAGCCAGCTCGACCGCATGAAGGCGCTCGACGCGTTCAAGGCCGGCGAGCTCGAAGTGCTGGTGGCCACCGACGTGGCCGCGCGCGGCCTCGACGTGGCCGGCGTGCCCTGCGTCATCAATTACGACTTGCCGCGCAATGCCGAGGACTACGTCCACCGCATCGGCCGCACGGGCCGCGCGGGCGCCAAGGGCGAGGCCATATCGCTGTTTGCGCCCGAGGAAGAGCGCTATCTGCTGGATATCGAAGGCCTTATCAAGCGTCAGGTACCGCGCGGCAAGCTCGATCTGCCTGCCGACGCGATAAGCCACGGCCACAGCCGCGGCGAGCGCCACGAACGCGGCGAGCGCAGCGATCGGCGCGAGCGTCCGGCGCGCGAACACCGCGCGCCGCGCGCCGAGCCCATCGACGAATTTTTCCTCAAGCCCTACGAGCCCGCGCAAGGTGGGGCGAACCCGCCGGATGACGCCGGCGCGGCGGCCTCATCGAAGTCCGCGATCGCCAAGCGCCCGCTCGCGGCATTGCTGGGCGGCGGTCGCAAGGCCTGACGCGCCCGACGCGGCGCTCGTCGCGATCGCGCCCTGCCAGCTCAGGCCTGCCGGAGCAGTTCGGCCACATTGGGCAATTGGGTGCCGACGGCCGGGCCGCCGGGGTCGAGATTATCCAGCATGCGCTCCAGATGCCCGATATGCGGCAGCATCGGGCCGTAGAACAGCACGCGATCTCCCGCCTGGATGAGCAGAGTGGGGAAGTTCTCGACATCTTCGTCGCCCAGCAGATCGGGTTCGTCTTCGATGTCGATCCAGACGTAGACGTGTTGCGGCCTGGCCTCGGACAAGGCCTGCAGCTTGGGTTGGTATTCGGTGCAGGTGTTGCACCAGGCGGCGCAGAAACAGGCCACCAGCCAGGCGTCGGGGTCGGCGAGGGCCCTGCGCAGGGCCGTGCGGTCGGTGGCAGGAACGAATAGGGGCATGTAGGCAGAGCGAAAGATCTTTGACCTATGATACCTGCCATCGCATTTCGCCTGTCCGGTGTTTCTTCTCCATGGTTTCCGCCTATCGCATCGACTCCCCGCCCCATGGCCGATCCGCCGCCATGGCGCGGGCGTTCAAGCGCGCGCTGCTGTCGCAGTGTCATCCGGCCATGCTGTTCGCCGTATTGCTGCCTTTTCTGATCGCGCTGGTCGGATCGATACTCATGATGTGGCTTTTCTGGACGCCGCTCACCGACTGGCTGCGAATGGAGCTTGCGCGCTGGGGGGCGGTGAACCGCGTCGACGACTGGCTGGCCGCAGTCGGCATGTTTTCGCTCAAGCTCTATCTCGCGCCCGTCATTGCGGCCGCCATGCTGCTGCCCGCCGCGGGCGTCCTCGGTTTGGCCATCGCGGCGGTGTTCGTCATGCCGCTGGTACTGCGCCATCTCGAGCGCCACGATTACCCGGACCTGGCGCGGCGGGGCCGCCATGCCGTGGCCGTCAGCGTCTGGAACGCCGCCTGGGTAAGCCTGGTTTTTGCCGCGGGCTGGGTCGTGACGCTGCCGCTCTGGCTGGTGCCGCCGATGGCCATCGTGCTGCACGTTCTCTGGTGGGCTTTCGCCTTTTCGCGCATGCTGCGCGTGGACGCCATCGTCGATCACGCCAGCCCGGCCGAGCGGCGCGTGCTGCTGGCGCGGCACAATCTGTCTTTCTGGGGCATAGGCCTGATCTGCGCTCTCATCAATCTGCTGCCGCCCGCCTGGGTGGTGCTGCCGGTGTACGGCAGCCTGGTGTACGCGCATTTCGGGTTGGACGCGCTTGCGCGGCTGCGCGGCGAGCGTACGATCGACGTTTGATATATAGGAATCCGCATGTCTACTACTTCCCGCCGCATCGGTCTGATCATCGTCGGCGATGAAATCCTGTCCGGCCGTCATCAAGACAAGCACTTTGCCAAGGCAGTCGAGCTGCTGGGCGCCCGCGGCATGCAACTTTCCTGGGCGCAGATCCTGGGCGACGACCGCGATATGCTGATTGCGGCTTTCAAGCGCAGCTTCGCATCGGGCGACATCGTTTTTTCCTGTGGCGGCATCGGCGGCACGCCCGACGACCATACGCGCCAGGCCGCGGCGGCGGCGCTGGGGTTGCCCCTGGAGCTGCACCCCGAGGCGCGCGAGGCCATCACCTTGCGCACCATGGAAATGGCGCAGAAAGAAGGCCGCCCCGCACCCGACATGAACACGCCCGAGAACCAGCAGCGGCTGCAGATGGGCGTGTTCCCGCGCGGCTGCGAGATCGTGCCCAACCCCTACAACCGCATCCCTGGCTTCTACATCCAGGACCACACCTTCATGCCGGGCTTTCCGGTCATGGCCTGGCCCATGCTCGAATGGACGCTGGACACGCGCTACCGCGCCCTGCATCACGTCGAGCAGCGCGCCGAGCATGCTTTTCTGGTCTACGGCATACCCGAATCGCGCATCACGCCGGCCATGGTCGCCGTCGAGCAGCGCTGGCCCGGCGTGCGCGCCTTCAGCCTGCCTACCGTGGGCGAAGACGGCCGCAGACCGCACATCGAGCTGGGCGTCAAAGGCGAGCCCGGCCCTTCGGCCGAGGCGCTGGCCTTTCTGCAGGCCGAGGCCGAACGCCTGGGCGGACGCATGACGCCCTGAGGCCGGTCGGCGTTCCAAAAGCGTAGCCGCGCGCCGGCCGCCTTTTGGGGCGGATTGCCAAAACCCGGCTTGGATTTCATAATGCGGGATATGGCTCTTTCGCATCCCGACCCTCTCGCCCCTATCGCGCAAACCGACGCCGCCTCCAAGGGCGGCGTCCGTTCGACCGAAGTCGCCATCCAGGTCATCGACCGGGCCATGCGCCTGCTCGACGCCCTGGCGGCGCATCCCGACCCCGTCACGCTCAAGGAACTGTCGGCCACCACCGGCCTGCACGCGTCCACCGCGCACCGCATTCTCAACGATCTGGTGGTAGGGCGCTACGTGGAACGGGTCGACAACGGTCTTTATCAGCTGGGCATGCGCCTGCTGGAACTGGGTTCGCTGGTCAAGGGGCGCCTGAACGTGCGCGAAGCGGCGCAGGCGGCCATGCGCACCTTGCACCATCAGACGGGGCAGACGGTCAACCTGTCGGTGCAGCAGGGCGACGAAATCGTCTACATCGAACGTGCCTGGAGCGAACGCTCGGGCATGCAGGTGGTGCGCGCCATCGGCGGCCGCGCGCCGCTGCACCTGACCTCCACCGGCAAATTGTTCCTGTCGGTCGCCGATCCCAAACAGGTGCGTTCGTATGCGCAGCGCACCGGGCTGGCGGGCCACACGCGCAACAGCCTGACGGACATCGACCAGCTGCAGCGCGAGCTGGCCCAGGTGCGCCGCCACGGCTATGCGCGCGACAACGAAGAGCTGGAAATGGGGGTGCGCTGCATCGCCGCCGGCATCCAGGACGATACCGGCAAGCTGGTGGCCGGCCTGTCCATCTCGGCGCCTGCCGAACGCATGCGCGACGAGTGGATAGACCTGCTCGTTCATACCGCCGCGGGCATTTCCGAAGCCCTGGGCTACGAACCCTCCGTCACCGCCCGGGTCTGAGCGGCGGGGCGCGTCACGCGGCGAACTGCATGCTCCATTGCGACAGCTGCCGCGCGGTGACGCCCACGCCGCCGCAGAGTATGACCGCCACCGAGCGGGCCTCTTGCAGCGAGGCCGACGCGCTTTGAAGCGCCGCCACCGAAGCGCCGCAGGCAGGCTCCACCAGCACGCGGTGTTCCAGCAGGATTTGCTCGCAGGCCGCGACGGCGGCGGCATCCGATACGACGACGCTTTCGACGGCATGCTCTCTGATGAGGGCGAACGCGCGGTCGCAGACCTGCCGGGCACCGAGCGAGGTCGCGATGGAAGAGATCCCGGGCAGCATGACCGGCGCGCCGGCTTGCACGGCCTGCGCGAACGAATCCGCGCCGGCCGTCTCGGCGGCGATCACCGGGACGCTGCGCCAGCCGTTGCGCTGCAGGCCTTGCACCACGCCGCACAGCAGCCCGCCGCCGCCCACGGAGCAGACGACCACATCGGGCCGCTCGCCTTGCCGCGCCAGCTCGTCGATCATGGTCGCATGGCCTTCCCACAACAGGGGGTCGTCGAAGGGGTGGATGAACGCGTCGGCGGGCGTCATGAGCTCGAGCGCGCGGGCATTGGCTTCCATCCAGGACTCGCCGTGCACGATGACCTGGGCGCCCTCGGATTGAATGAGATGCTTGGCGCGTTCGGATGTGGTGGCGGGAACCACCACCGTCACTGGCGTGGCGAGCATCCGGCCCGCATAAGCCACCGCATAGCCGGCGTTGCCGCCGGACGACGATATGAACCGCCGCGCGCCGCGCGCCTTGTAGGTCTCGCAGGCATGGCCGATGCCGCGCGTCTTGAACGAGCCGCTGGGCTGCAGCGCTTCCATCTTCAAGCGCACATCCTTGCCGGTGGCGAGGGACAACGCGCGGGATGCCAGCGTGGGGGTTTCGATATGGATGGCCATGCCGGCTTCCTGAAAGCGGGTTGTTGAACGGAGGGCGTCGTCTCAGGTCGGCGTCGCGATCACGCAGCAGACGTTTCCCGGCGCGACGATGCCCGGATGGCGTTTTGCGAAGACCGCGCCGCTGACGCCATAGGTGAGTTCGATCGGCGCACGCCGCGGATCATGGGTCTGATGGATTCTGCCCGCGGGCTGTCCCGCCTCGACCTGCTCGCCGTGACGATGGTACGCCTCGAAAACGCCGCGATCCGTTGCAATGACATACGACTTCGAACCCGTCACCCTGTAGAGCGGAGCGGCGGGCGTCGCGGGTTCCTCAGCATAGGCCTCGTCCAGGACTCCCCAGTGCGCCAGAACCCGTAGCGCACCGGCGCGGCACAGGGCCAGCGCGGTGTCCGTCACGGTGCCCCGGCCCGCCATCTCGGTGCTGACGCAGGTGAGTCCGGCCGCGACGGCGGTGGCCACGCTGGTGCGGGTGTCGCCGAGATTGTTCAGCAGCACGTTGAAGGGCGCGCCGAATGCCATGACGGCATCGATGTTGCGCTGGGTCTGCGCCGGGTCGTCCGAGGGCTGGACCAGGGCGCTCGGGATGATGTCCAGGGACGAGCCGCCGGAATGCAGGCTGAGGAACGCATCGCCGCGCGAGAAAAGCTCGTCGCTGACGTAAGCGGCGATCTGCTCGGTGATGGTCCCGGCGTGATCGCCGGGGAATGTGCGGTTGAGATTCCTGCCGTCCTGCGGCGACGTCCGCAGGCCTGCCTGCGCGGCCGGCGCATTCATGGACGGCATGAAAATCAGGCGGCCGCGCACGCGATTCAGCGGAAGGTCGCGGATGAGTTCGCCCAGCACGATCTGGCCTTCGTATTCATCCCCATGATTGCCGCCTTCGAGAATGATCGTGGGCCCCGCGCCGTTTGCCAGTACGGCCATGGGGATGGGCACGGTGCCCCAGGCGTCGTCGTGAGGAGACTGCGGGATGTAGAGAAATCCCGACTGGCGCCCCGGCGCATCCAGATCGATGTCGGTGAATGCCGTGGCGCAATGCGGATTGCGGGCCGGCGTATGCGCTTTTTTCCGATCGCGCAGGAAGGGCGGGGTTCGAAATTTTGCCTCGGCCATAGACCTTTCCGGTATATATGCTGCAAACAAGGGGGGAGTAGAAATAGTAGGAGTCAAAGGGCTTGCGTGAAAAATACTTTTTGCATGCGTCTTCCTATACCTGCAGGGCATACATTGGAACTGAGACAACTACGCTATTTCATTGCCGTCTGCGACGCCGGCAGCGTCGCCGGCGCGGCTAAAGTTTTGCACATCGCGCAGCCCGCGCTGTCGCGCCAGATGGCGGCGCTGGAAGACGAATTGGGCGCCAAGCTGCTGGTGCGCCTGCCGCGCGGCGTGGCACTCACGCGGGCTGGCGAGGCATTGCTCGCCCAGGCGAAACTGCTGCTCGCCGGCACAGAATCATTGCGTGCGCAAGTGGGGCTGGCGGCCAGGGGCAAGGCCGGCTCCCTGCGCATCGGGGTCGTGCCCGGCTATAGCTGGCTGCCGGCATTGGGGCACGCAATCGCCGCGCTGTCGCGCGAATCGCCCGATACGGCGGTCCTGGTGAAATCTGGCCTGTCGGCCTGGCAGCTCGATGCCGTCAAGCGGCACGAGCTCGACGCCGGCATCGTCGCCTGGCGTTCGCCCCTGGACGCGGAGGTCGAAGGCGTCAAGGTCTACGAAGACCGGATGATGCTTGCGATGCCGACGGCCATGGCCCGCGCTCTGGGGCCGATACGCACGCTGGGCGATCTGGCCGGGCAGAAGTTCATTCTTTTTCCGCGCGAGGATTCGCCCTCCCACTACGACGCTCTGGCGCGCATCCTGAAAGCGGCGGATATTCCGATAGGTCAGTTGGGCACGGCGGCGGCCGACATTCCCACCATTGTCGGCCTGGTCTCGGCGGGGCTGGGCTGTGCCATTGTTCCCTCGTCATACCAGCAGCACGGCCCGGCCGGCATTGTCTTCAGGCAGATCGAGGGGCTCGATCTGAAATTCGATCTGGAGCTGGTGTGGCGTGCGGATTCGCGCGATCCGCTGCTGCGCGGTTTCGTTCGCCAGCTTCCGGCCATGCGGAAATTGCCGCGGCAAACCTGAAAAAAACCCGGCAATAGCCGGGTTTTTGCTGGAACAGAGCCCTGCCAGTGTCGACAGTCCCCGAACGCGGGGCGGTTTATTGCTGCTTCACGCCGGCCTTCTTGAACAGTTCCGCCCACTGGGGCACTTGCTGCTTGACCTTGGCCTGCAGCGCTTCGGGGTTGGCCTCGCTGGTCAGCACGCTGGCGCCCAATTTCTGCATGCTGTTCTGGAACTTGGGATCGGCCAACGCGGCCTGCAGGCTCTTGACCAGTTTGTCGATCACGGGCTTGGGCGTACCCTTGGGCGCCCACAGGCCATGCCAGATGCCTACCTGGAAGCCCTTGAAGCCGGACTCGTCCATGGTGGGCAGGTCGGGCAGGGTCGGCACGCGCGTCAGGCTGGTCACCGCATAGGCCTTGACCGTCTTGGCGCGAATCTGCTGCGTGGTGTTGGTGGTCTGGTCGCACAGCATGTCCACCTGCTTGCTCAGCAAATCGTTCATGGCCGGCGCCGTGCCCTTGTAAGGCACGGTCAGCAGGTTCACGCCGAACGCTTCATTGAGCATGACGCCGCACAGATGGCTGGCTGCGCCGATGCCGGCATTGGCCAGGGTGATCTTGCTGGCGTTCGCCTTGACGTAGGCAGCCAGCTCCGAGATGTCCTTGGGCGGGAAGTCGGAGCGGGCCAGCACGGTCATGGGCACGTCCACGACCAGGCCGACGGGCTCGAAGCTGGTGTAGGGGTCGTAGCCCGGCTTCTTGTAGAGGCTGGGCGCGGTGGAGAAGCCCACGTGCATCAGCAGCAGTGTGTAGCCGTCGGCCGGGGCGCGCGCCACGAAGCTGGTGCCGATGGTGCCTCCCGCGCCACCCTTGTTTTCGACGACGATGCCTTGGCCGATGTTCGTGGCCATGGCCTGGGCCAGGTTGCGGGCCACGGTGTCGGTGGGACCGCCTGCGGCGAAGGGCACCACGAAGCTGATGGCGTGGTCAGGGTAGTCGGCGGCGCTGGCGCCGGCGGCGGCGAGCAGGGCTGCGGTTCCCAGCGTTGCCGCCAGGGTGCGGGTGAATCGTTTCATGTTATCTCCAAGAAGGGAGGCCGGGAGCCTGGGTGCTTTTTTTGTTTTCCCCGAGCCGGGCGCGGTGCTTGGCCGGCCGGTCGTCTGGGTGATCGGGAGTCTAGGGAAAAGCGCAAGAGAGGGTCACCCCGGATTTCCCTTAGAGCAAACTGAAAACATAAATGTTGCGCCGCAACATCGTTGCGAAGAATAATTGCCAGGAGCTTTGCCAGATAGAAGCATCCGCTTATATTGCGTTGCACAAAAAACTCTTGACAGCTGCGGACAGAAGCCTAAAATAGCACTTGTGCAGTGCAGCAAATGCAGCATTTACACGGCGGTAGCAGCAAGGCCGCCCAACTTATCTCAAGCAAGGAGAGATTCAATGAGCGCCATCCCCCAACAAGTTCTGGCTCGCCAGAAAGCCGCCGTCAACACCTTCGTCGCCGCTCAAAGCGCCGTCTTCGAAGGCTTCGAAAAGCTGATCGATCTGAACCTGAAGGTTGTCAAGGCCACGCTGGACGAAGTGTCGCAAAAGTCCCAGCAAGCCACCGATCTGAAGGACGCCCAGGAAGTGTCGTCGTTCATTTCCGCTTCCGCTCAACCCAGCGCCGACAAGGCCCTGGCTTACAGCAAGCATGTGTACGACATCTTCGCCGGTGTGCAGGCCGAACTGTCGAAGCTGGCCGAAGCCCAGATCGCCGAAGGCCGTCAGCAAGTCAGCGCTGCCGTCGAGCAACTGACCAAGAACGCTCCCGCCGGTTCGGAAAGCGCCGTCGCCATGCTGAAGTCTTCGCTGGCCACCGCGACCAGCGCCTATGACTCGCTGGCCAAGGCCGCCAAGCAGGCTGCCGATGTCGCCGAAAGCAACCTGAGCGCCGCCGCCAACGCGACGTTCAAGGCCGCTACCGACGCCGCCGAAGCTGCCGGCAAGGTCGCTTCGCGCCGCCGCGCCGCCTAAATCAGGCGAGCTTCGCTCTGCGGGGCGAAGCGCAGCAGCAACCGCATCACAAAAGAAGGGCCGCCTCCGGGCGGCCTTTCTTTTTTTACCGCACGCGGTATGCGTTCTGCCCGTGCGTGGCCTGCCTAGCCGGCGAAACCGCCGGAATCCAGGAAAGCCTGCTCCCGGTCTGTGGTCTCGCGCAATAGCAAAGGGTTGCGGTGAGGAAAGCGCCCGAATTGCAAGACGATGTCGCGGTGCTCCTTCGCATGCGTCATGAAGCCCGGGCCCAGTCGGGCATGCAGCGTCATCGACAGGTCCTGGTCCGCCAGGTCTTCCGAATGCGCGAACGGCAGGCAGAAAAACAGGCGCAGCGCTTCTTCTACCTGTTCCATATGGCCTTGCGCCAGGGCTTGCCGGGCGTGGTGCCGTGCCAGCGGGTCGGTCGCGTACATGTGCGCCGTGCCGCGAAAGGCATTGCGCGGAAATTGGTCCAGCAGGATGAGCAGCGCCAGCGAACCGTGCGGCGTGCGGTTCCAGTCGTCGAGCTCGCGCCTGGCCGCGGCGAAATGCAGTTCCAGACAGCGTTCGCGGAATGTCCGGTCGAAGGTGTCGCTCTTGCGGAACCAGTGCGCTTCGGCCCCTCGCCAGAATTCGACGATGGCTTGGGCTTGGTCTAGCGGCGCGGACATGGCGGGGCTCCTTTGCGGGCAGATCAGCGCCGCGTGCCGTTCGGCGCGATCAGGCCAGGGCCCGCGCGCATTCGGCCACCAGCGCCGGGCCGCGGTAGATGAGGCCGGTGTAGAGCTGCACGGCGTCGGCGCCGGCGGCGACTTTCTCGCGCGCTTCTTTGCCCGACAGGATGCCGCCCACGCCGATGATGGCCAGCGCGCGGCCTGCCTGCCTGCGCAGGCGTTCGATCACCACCAGGGACAGCGCATGCACCGGCGTGCCCGACAGGCCGCCGGTTTCGTCGGCATGGGGCAGGCCTTTGACGGATGCGCGCGACAGGGTGGTGTTGGTGGCGATGACGCCGTCCACGCCGTGGCGCGGCAGCAGGTCGGCGATGACGTCGATCTGCTCCTGCGTGAGATCGGGGGCGATCTTGACGGCCAGGGGCACGTGGCGGCCGTGCCGGTCGGCCAGTTCGGCGCGTTTGTCGCGCAGCTTGTCCAGCAGGGCGGCCAGTTCGTCTTCGCCTTGCAGGGCGCGCAGATTCTGGGTGTTGGGCGATGAGATGTTCACCGTGATGTAGTCGGCGTGCGGGTACACGCCCTCCAGACCCAGCAGGTAGTCGTCGGCGGCGCGTTCGATGGGCGTGTCGGCATTTTTACCGATGTTCAGGCCGACGATGCCGCCCTGCTTGCGCCATTGGCTGCGCTGCACATTGGCCAGAAAGGCGTCCAGGCCCTGGTTGTTGAAGCCCAGGCGGTTGATGAGCGCGTTGGCCTTGGGCAGGCGGAACATGCGCGGCTTGGGGTTGCCCGACTGCGCGCGCGGGGTGACCGTGCCGACTTCGACGAAGCCGAATCCCATATTGCCCAGGGCGTCGATATGGGCGCCGTTTTTGTCCAGGCCGGCGGCCAGGCCCACGGGGTTTGGCAGTTTAAGGCCCATGAGGGTGGTGGGGGCCTTGGGGTTGGCGTGCAGGAGGGCGCGTAGGGCGCCGCAGTCGTAGGCGCGCTGCAGGTTGGCCAGGGTGACTTCGTGGGCGGTTTCCGCGTCCATTGCGAAGAGGGCGGCGCGGGCCAGAGGATAGGCGTTGAATAAGATCGACATGGTGGGCGCTATTGTAGTTTGTTGAGTTCTTTTGGCGTCCGTCTCGGGTTCCTACGGGTTATTGCCAGCGTCCGTCGATCAGCTTTTGTTGCGGCTGGAAGCTGGCTTTATAGGACATCTTGGGGCTTTCGGCGATCCAGTAGCCCAGGTAGAGCCAGGGAAGGTCGAGCAGGCGGCATTGTTCGATCTGCCACAGAATGCTGTAGGTGCCCAGGCTGCCGGCCATGTCGGGATCGTAGAAGGTGTAGACCGAGGACAGGCCCTCGTCGAGCACGTCGATGATGGAGACAATGGCCAGTTCGTCTTCGGGGGTGCGGAATTCGACCAGGCGGGTGTTGACGCGGGTGGTCAGCAGGAACTGGGCGTATTGGGTGCGGCTGTCGTCGTCCATGCCGCCGCCGGGGTGGCGGCTCTGTTGATAGCGGGTGTAGAGCTTGTAGTGTTCGGGCGACCAGGCCGGCTCGGCGACCAGGGTCCGCAGCGATCGGTGTTGCTTCCAGGCGCGGCGCTGGCTGCGGTTGGGGACATAGGCGGCGGCGTCGACGCGCACCGGAATGCAGGCTTTGCAGTGGTCGCAATGCGGGCGGTAGGTGAACAGGCCGCTGCGGCGAAAGCCTTGTTCGACGAGTTGGGAGTAGGTGCCGGCGTTGATGAGGTGGGCGGGCGCGGCGACTTGCGAACGGGCTTGCTGGTCGGGCAGATAGCTGCACGGATAGGGGGCCGTGGAGTAGAACTGCAGCGTTGAGAAGGGGAGTTCTTTTAGCTGGCTCATGGTGAATGGCCAAGGTGCGATGGCTGTCTTCGTTGTCTTTATTATCGCGCCAGATCGGGGATCTTTTTCACGCGGCTTTTAGAGCGGTTTCAGCTCGCCGGACAAGGTCAGGATGCCGGGACGCCACGCGGGGCCGGGTTCGTCGACGGTGCGTTCCAGGTGTTTGACGAAATCGGCGCGGTCGACGGGTTTTGCGCCCAGGCTTGCCAGGTGACGGGTTTCCTGTTGGCAGTCGATCCAGGGCACGTCGTTGGCGCGCAAAAAGGCGACCAGGTGGGCCAGGGCGATCTTGGAGGCGTCGGTCTTGCGCGCGAACATGGATTCGCCGAAGAACATGCGGCCCAGGCTGACGCCGTACAGGCCGCCGGCCAGTTCGCCGTCGATCCACGTTTCGATGCTGTGCACGCCGCCGGCCTCGTGCCAGGCGCGATAGGCATGCTGCATCTCGGGCAATATCCAGGTGCCGCTCTGTTTGTCGCGCGGCGCGGCGCAGTGGGTGAGGACGTCGGCGAAGGCGGTGTCGGTCTTGACGACGATGCGGCGGTCTGGGCCGGCGGATTCGGCTTCGATACGGCGCAGGCGCTTGCGCAGCGAGTGCGAAGGGGCGAAGTCCGTGCAGGCCAGCACCATGCGCGGATGCGTGCTCCACCATAGGATGGGTTCGCCGGGCGAATACCAGGGGAAGATGCCGTGGCGATAGGCGTCGGTGAGCCGGGGGACGGACAGATCTGCGCCGAAGGCCAGCAGGCCGGGCGGGTCGTCGAGCGCCTCGTTGACGGACGGAAAGGGCGTGTCGAGGTTGAGCCAGGGCAGTTTCAAGTGGGGTCAGCTCCGCCGGGCCGGGTCCAAGGTGCCGATGCTTTCATCAATGGGGTCGTGCCCGCGCTAACGTGGGGGCAGTTCGTGTTTCAGAGCGGCGTTTTCAGTGCGTACTGGCGCACCGGGAACACGCCGCGCTTGCTGTCTTCGATGTAATGCCGCAGGGTGGACGACACCGAGTGGAAGGACAACTCGTCCCAGGGAATCTCGGCCGGGTCGAAATAGCGGGCGTCCAGGCTTTCGGGGCCGGGATCCAGTTCGGGGCCGAGCGCGTCGGCCAGATAGAACATATGCACCTGACCGATGTGCGGCAGATCCACCATCGTATAGAGCGGCCCGATTGCCACCTGCGCGCCGGATTCTTCCTGCGTTTCGCGCTCGGCGCCCTGCACGGTGCTTTCGTTCAGCTCCATGAAGCCGGCGGGCAGGGTCCAGGTGTCGTAGCGCGGCTCGATGGCGCGCCGGCATAGGAGGATCCTGCCCTGCCAGCGCGGCAGGGTGCCCACCACGACGCGCGGATTCTGGTAGTGGATGGCGCCGCAACGGTCGCAAATATCGCGTTCGCGGTTGTCGTCGTCGGGAACGCCGCGCCGTATGGGCGAGCCGCATTGCGAGCAGAACCGGGCGATTCGGGGTGCCGGGAAATAGCGGGTGGGCGCAGGGGCTGTCATGCCGAAGATTTTACCTGCCTGCCCGAGGGTCGCGGGGGGTCGGATTGGCCTGGAAGCTCAGGCGCGCCGGGACGTCGGCCCGGGCCAGGCGTGCGAGCGTCACGGGCAGGCCGTCGTCGAGCGCGATGTCGGGCAGCGGGCTCCAGGCATCGGCCAGACCTCGTTCCAGCACCTGCAGCGCCGGCTCTCCCGTCGCGGTGCGCAGTCGCTCAAGCAGCAAGGGCAGTTCGCGGTCGTGCACCATGGCGGGTCCGCGATCCGTCGTGGCATAGAGCCGGCCGTCCTCGTCCAGCCACCAATGCGTTACGCGGCTCACGACCAGGCCGGTGTGCGTCTGCAGGCCGGGGCCGGCGTCGGCGCGGCACAGCAGGTAGGGGGCCGCATCCAGGCGCACATAGACGCGCTGCGGGCCGTTCTGCACATACCAGTCGCGGCTTTCGCAGGCGTAGTTGCGATTCATGAATGCCTGCACGCCGGGGTGATCGATGGCCTCTCCCGGGCCGCCCGCCGCCGCGTCGCCCGCGGGGTGCAGCCGCCAGCGACCGCGCGCATCCAGCGACAGCCAGCCGTAGGCGGCCGGCACGTCGGGCCAGCGCGCCATGGCTTTGATGACGTCCTCGTCCATGGCGCGATTATCGGGCGGTTTTGCCCCGGGGCGGCTTGGCGGAAAAAATATCGGTCCATTCCACCGGCTGCTCTTGGGCCGCGCCGGCGATGACGCGCTGCTCCAGGTGATCCAGATGCGCCAGGGATTTGTCGAGCGCGCGGCGCAGGGTGCCGCCGGTAAGCGCTTCGATGATCTGCTCGTGTTCCGTGGGCGCGCAGATGGCCGCATCGACGCTGTCGAACAGCGCTTTGTACAGCTCGGTGTTGGACACGAGCTGGCGCGTGTAGCCCAGCAGTTCTTCGCTGCCGGCCATGCGCACCAGCAGCAGGTGGAACTCGCCGGCCAGCCGTATTGCGTCCTCGCGGCGGCCGTCCTTGAAAGCCTTTTGTTCGGCCTGCACATGGCGGCGCAGCACGGCCTCCTGCTCGGCCGTCACCCGGCCGAACAGCGTGGCGACGAGACCGGCTTCGATAATGCGCCGGGCGCGATACACGTCGCGCATGTCCTGGGCCGTGGGGCTGGGGACGAACGCACCGCGGTTGTGCTCGAGCACCAGCCGTTTCTCGGCTCCCAGGCGCGTCAGCACTTTGCGCAAGGCGCCGCGCGTGCAGTCCAGCGCCTCGGCCAGCGCGCGCTCGCGCAGCGGCGTGCCGGGGCGCAGCCGTCCGCTGAGCAGCGCGTTGGAGATGGCGGCGTAGACGCGCTCTTCCACCGCGCCGTTCGACGGCGTGTCCTGGGACGCGGCGGGGCGGGGGGCGGTACGACGGGAAGCGGATGCCGGCATAAAAAAAGGGGGATTTGGAGAGCGTCGATGTTACTGCGGGTACCTGACAAAGAGCCGCAAGAACCGGCATTTTGCAGATTCATAGGGGTTTACACGGACAGTATTGAGCGCAATGCCTGCCTAAAATGGTTAACCAAATCTATATATTTGGTCAACAAATTTTCATATCGAGGAACGGCATATGAAACCCATCTATTGGCTGGTCGCGCTGCCGGTCATTGCGCTTTTCAGCGGCGGCTGGCTCACGGGCGTCGCGCCGACCTTCGTGTTCGGCATTCCCTTTCTGCTGTTCTGGAACGTGCTCTGGATGGTCCTGACCGGACTGATCCTGATGCTCATCGATCGCACGCATCCGATCCCGTCGGACAACGCCCAAGGAGGCGAACAATGAACGCCGCGCTGTTGGTCATCGTCTCTTTCCTCGTCCTCGCCGTGGTCCTTGCAATCCTGGCGCGGCGCGGCCGCAAGATGAGCCTCGAACAGTGGGCCCTGGGGGGCCGCGGCCTGGGCACGGTCATGGTGTTTCTGCTGATGGCAGGCGAGGCCTTCTCCACATTCACCTTTCTGGGCGCGAGCGGCTGGGCCTACAGCAAGGGCGCGCCGACTTTCTACATCCTGGCCTACGGCCCCGTGGGCTTCGTCCTGGCGTTCTGGATGCTGCCGGCCGTGTGGCGCTATGCATCGGCGCACAAACTGGTGTCGTTCTCCGATTTCTTCGCCCACAAATACCAGAGCCGGGCGCTGAGCGTGGTGGTTTCCTTGGTGGCGCTCGCGGGCATGGTGGCGCTGCTCACCATTCAGTTGCGCGGGCTCGGCATCATCGTCGCCCAGGCCTCCTACGGCAGCATCGCACCCAGCGTCTCGATCTGGATCGGCGTAGCGGTGATGGTGGGTTATCTGCTGTTTTCCGGCATTCATGGCTCGGCCAGCATCGCCGTGGTCAAAGACGTCCTGGTTCTCGGACTGGCCGTTTTCCTGGGCATCTACCTGCCCTGGCATTACTACGGCGGCATCGCACCCATGTTCCAGGCCATCCATGCCGAGAATCCGAACTACTTCAGCTTTCCCAAAGAAGGCCTGAACCTCACCTGGTACAACAGCACGGTGCTGCTGACGGCGCTGGGCTACTACCTGTACCCGTTCAATCTGACCTCGGTCTTCACGGCCAAGAGCGCGCAGGCCGTGCGGCGCAACACCATCCTGATGCCGCTCTACACGATCGTCATCGCGCTCCTGTTCATGGTGGGCTTCGCGGCCATGCTCAAGGTGCCGGGTCTGAAGGGCGCCGATGTCGACCTGGCGCTCTTCGGCCTGGCCAAACTCACCTTCGACCCGTGGTTCGTCGGCGTCATCGGCGGCGCGGGCGTGCTCACGGCGCTGGTGCCGGGATCGATGATCCTGCTCACCGCCTCCACGATCATCGGCAAGAACGTCTACAAAGAAGGTTTCGCGCCGCAGGCCACCGACCGTCAGGTCGCGCGCGCCGCGCGCATCGCGCTGCCCCTGTTCGCGCTGGTCGGGGTCTATTTCGTGCTGCGCGGCGGCGCCACGATCGTGTCTATCGCCATCTTCGCCTCCAGCCTGTTGACGCAACTCCTGCCCTCGCTGCTGTTCAGCCTGCTGCCGCGTTCCTTCGGCAGCAAGCAGGCCGCGATCGCGGGCATTCTGGCGGGCGGCGTCATGGTCGGCCTCGGCACACTGGGCGGCGTCAGCTTGGCGCAGCTGTTTCCGCATGCGTCGACCATGGTCAAATCGATCAATATCGGGTTGGTCGCATTGGCCGCCAACGCGATCGTCTTTGCCGTGGTGGCGCTGGCCGGGCCGCGCGCCTGGCGGCGCGTCGAGCTGGTTCCCGCGGCAGCCTGATCGCGCAAAATCCGGAGCTTCGTCATGGTTCATGTCTCGTCAGATCTGTTGATTCGCAATGTCCGTCCTTTCGGGGCTGCCGGCGTGGATGTGCTGGTGCGCGACGGCCGCATCGCGGCCGTGGGGGCCGATCTCGATGCGCCGGCGCAGACGCGGGTGGAAGAGGGCGGCGGCGCGCTGCTGCTGCCGGGCCTGGTCGAAGGCCATACGCATCTGGACAAGACGATGTGGGGCCTGGACTGGTACCGCAACGAGGTCGGCCCGAGCTTGATCGACAAGATCGATAACGAACGGGAGTTTCGCCGCGCCAGCGGGCATGACGCGGGCGCGCAGTCCCTGGCGCTGGCTCGCGCCTTCCTGGCAAACGGCACGACGCGGCTGCGTACACACGTGGACGTCGATACCCAGGCCGGCCTGCGGCATCTGCAAGGGGTGCTGCATACCCGAGCCCTGTTGAAAGACATGCAGCAGATCCAGGTCGTGGCGTTTCCGCAATCGGGTCTGTTGGGTCGTCCCGGCACGGCGCAGTTGCTGGACCAGTCCATGGCGGCGGGCGCCGACGTGCTCGGCGGCCTGGATCCCTGCGCCATCGACGGAGATCCGGTGCGCTCGCTCGACGTGCTGTTCGATATCGCCGAGCGCCATGAGGCTCCGATCGACATACACCTGCACGAACCCGGCGCCATGGGCGCTTTCTCCCTGAGCCTGATACTCGACCGCGCCCAGGCACACGGCCTGCGCGACCGCGTCGCGATCAGTCACGGCTTTTGCCTGGGCGACGTGGCGCCCGCCGAGCGCGATGCGCTGCTGGCGCGCATGGCCAGACTCGGCGTGGCGCTGATCACCAGCGCGCCGGGTTCGCGCGCGGTGCCGCCGCTCATGATCTGCCGCGCCGCGGGGGTGACAATGATGGGCGGCAACGACGGCATACGCGACACCTGGAACCCCTACGGCATGCCCGACATGCTGGAGCGGGCCATGCTGATCGGCCTGCGCTACAACCTGCGCCGCGACGACGAACTCGCCGTCGCGCTCGACTGCGTCACCGAATCGGGCGCGCGCGGCTGCCATTTCACCGACTACGGCTTACAGCCCGGCCATCGCGCGGATCTTGTGCTGGTCGATGCGCGCACACCGGCCGAGGCGGTCGTGGCGCGTCCGGCGCGGCGGCTGGTCGTGGCGGGCGGGCAGATCGTGGCGCGCCACGGCCAGCTGCAGGCCGATGTGCCGGGCGCGCCGTATTGAATTCTTTTGCGGGCGGCAGAAATCGACAATGCGGGTTCGGCATTTGCCGCATGTCGAACCCGCCCGGCTTTTCGGTCGACCCGCTCGACGCCGCTGGCCCGGCATCCCGGAGCCTCGCCTGAAGAGGTTCGAGGCGGACGCGGATCGCGTTCAAAATTTGATTCCGGTCAAGATCGCGTGCAGACCCGATGGCTATGTTGGTATTGCCTTCATCCATTCGGGAGATTTCCATGAAATACCATTGGCAAAATTGGACCGTGGCGATCATCGGTCTTTATGTGTTTGTCTCGCCCTGGGTCATTCCCTATTTTTCACCCGCATCATCGATCGGCGAGATGGCGCAATGGAGCCATTACCTCATCGGTGCCGCGTTGATGATTATCTCGCTCGTCGTGCTCGCCTCGGGCAAGGTATGGGAGGAGTATGCCCTGGGCATACTGGGTCTATTGCTGCTTGCTTCGCCCTGGTTGCTCGGGTTCAGCCAAATCGCCCCGTTTGTCTGGAATGCCGTGATCGTCGGTCTGCTCATCGTCGCGCTGACAGCGGGAGCCGTGCTCTATGTACGCTATCACCGCGAGTACGGAGCCTGACCGAGGATCGAATTTGCTAGAGGTCGAAGTGGCGTGCGGCGGTGTCGAGCAGTTTTCGCACCGCGCGCACCTGCTTCGGACTCGGCGCGCGGGCGGCATCGGTTCGCGATGTGAGCGTGCATGTCTCCTGCGCAGGCGCAGGAGGCATGTCGCCGACGACGGCATCCTGGGCGGTCGTCGGCGCAGCCGCGCGATTCGGTTCGCGCTTGCCGAGCAGGGCACAGGTGTTCGTCGTCATGATCGGTCAATGCGCGCTGGTGCGTTGCGAGTTGGGTTTGCGCGCGCCGGCCGATTCCTGGCCGAGTCCGGTCGGGAAGGCATACGGCATGGCAGGCATGTGTGTGGCCAGTTCCGCGTACGCCTGTTGGGTCTGGGCCAGACTATCGCGCAGCGCAACCTGTGAAAGCGCCTGCCCTTCGGACGCAATCTGAATCAGTTCCAGCGCGTACTGATTCCAGCGACCAATCTGCTCTGCGTAGGCCTGTTGCTGCCAGGATGAGCATTGAGTCAGATTGTTTGCATTTTTCAGCGTGCCCGCATGTCGGGCGATTGCCTCCGCGAACTCCGCGTTGGCGCGGCGCTGCACGTCGCGCAATCGCTCCATGTAGGTGAAGTAGGTTCTGAAGGCATCGAGCATGACCGCCGCGCCGGCCTTGTAAACGGATATCGAAGCGTCGTTCTGTTCCATGATTGTGTCCTCCCTGGATAAGAAATCATGATTGCAGTGTGCGCGTCCGCTATCCGCTTCCTTTGACGCACGTCAATAAAGCAACCGGTCTCGACGCTAGGATGAGAATCGGAAAAGCTGAAATTTATCGGAGGCGCGTATGAACGAGGAACGACTTATCGCATATGAGCAGAGGCGGCCTGCCCCGGTTCGAGCGGTGGCCGCCGAGCCCGAACGCATCATCAACCTGCCCACGCCGGACTATCAAAATGGAATGCCGCTGATGCAGGCATTGACGCGCCGGGCAAGCTGCCGCGATTTCAAGTCGGCGGAATTGCCCATGACCCTACTCGGGTCGCTGCTGTGGGCCGCCGACGGCGTGAACCGTCCCTTGTCCGGCGGCCGCACGGCGCCGTCTCCGCATGCGCGGCACGAAGTCGACATCTATGCGGCATTGCCTGCAGGCGTCTACCGCTACGACGCGGCGACGCATCGCCTCATACTCAAACACGCGGTGGATGCGCGCGGCCAGACCGGCTATCAGGATTTCGTGGGCCATGCCCCGCTGGATCTGGTCTATGTGGTACAGACCTCTCGCCTGATCGACATGCCGGCAGAGCAACGCAAGCGGTTTTCCGCGGTGACCGCGGGCGCCATTGCCCAAAATGTAGCCCTGTATTGCGCATCGGCGGGCCTGAGCAGCGTGGTGCGCGGATGGCTATCCGAAAGAATATTGTCCGACGCACTGTCCCTGAATGAAGACGAAGTGCCGATTCTCGCGCAGACAATCGGTTTCCCGGCCTCGACGTAGGCGAACAAGCTCGAAAGAGGTTCAACATGTCCTCCAGAATTCCCTATCACGCCTGGATTGCCGTTTGCGATGGCGCAAAAGGTATCGTGTTTCGCAACGATGGCGAACTCGGATCGCTGAATCTGCGCACCGTCATCGCCATGAACGCAGAGCGTCGGCCCGCGCATGAACATGGGAGCGACCGGCCAGACAGGATCAGCGCCCCGTCGGGCTCGGGGCGACATGCGGTCGAGGTCGTCGACAGGCACCGATCCGCGGAGAATCAATTTCTGGAGGACTTCGCGAGAAGCCTCGACAAGGTGGTTCCGCCGCATGACCTTCAAGGAACCTTGATCGTCGTGGCGCCCCCGCAGGCGCTGGGTATCGTGCGCCGCAAGCTCAGCCCCCGCCTGCTGCAGATGTTGAAAAAGGAAATCGCCCGGGATGTGGTGGGTTTCCCCGTCAACCATATCGAAACACTGCTGTCGATTCCCGATTGAAAAAATAGGGCGTGCGCAAACCCCGGCGAGGAGCCTGTGTGATGATGAGAAGAATTATTCCGGATCTCGCGCCGAGCGCTGCGCGTATCGTCGTCGCCGCGGCGCTTGCCGTGAGCGCCGTCGCAGCGGTCAGCCAACCGCTGCCGGAGCGTAGACACGTCGGCGTCGTCACCTACGTCAGCGGCGGCATCGGGAGCGACGAGGCGCAGTACATGCAGTCGATCCGGCAGGATTTTAATTTGCGCCTGCTTTTCGCGAACAAGACCAGCGGTCAGTACGTGGCGAATGTGCGCGTGGACATCGGCTCCACGAGCGGAGCCGCGCTGGCGTCGCTCGTTTCCGACGGGCCGTTTTTCTACGCGCGGCTGCCCGAGGGCGCCTACCGTGTCCGAGTCACGTACGAGGGGGCCGTTCAAACGGCGGACGTGGATCTGAGGCAGGGGCGCGCAGCGGCTTTGCAGTTCTATTGGCCTGAAGGCGAGTGACTCATGCAAGCGATGGTGCTTCGCGAATACGGCGAACCCCTGGATCTGGAGGTTCGCGATACGCCTGAACCCGGTGGGGGCATGGTTCTCCTGCGCGTCGAGGCGTGTGGCGTCTGCCGCACGGATTTGCACGTGGTCGACGGCGATTTGCCGGGCGGACGGCTGCCCATCGTGCCAGGCCACGAGATCGTCGGCATTGTCGAGGCCGTCGGGCAGGGCGTCACCACGGTGAATGTGGGGGCGCGGGTCGGCGTGGCATGGCTGGCACAGGCATGCGGCGTGTGCCCCTATTGCCGGGCAGATCGCGAAAATCTGTGCGATTCGCCGGCGTTTACGGGTTACACGCGGGACGGCGGATTCGCGACGCATGTCGTCGCAAATGCCGCGTTTGTGTTTCCCCTCGCGCGCGACGCGGACCCCGTCGGGCTTGCGCCTTTGATGTGCGCCGGTTTGATCGGCTGGCGGTGTCTGCGCGCCTTGGGCGATGCACAGAGCGTCGGTCTGTACGGCTTTGGCGCCGCGGCGCATCTGCTCGCGCAGGTGCTGCGCTGGCAAGGGCGTTCGTTTCATGCGTTTACGCGCCCCGGGGACGAGCCTAGCCAGGCCCTGGCACGGTCGCTGGGCGCGGCCTGGGTCGGCGGGTCGGACGAAACGCCGCCCCGCCTGCTGGACGGCGCGATCATCTTCGCGCCGTTCGGCCCGCTGGTGCCGGCGGCGCTATCCGCTGTCCGCAAGGGCGGCCGGGTGGTTTGCGGCGGCATACACATGAGCGATATCCCTTCGATGCCTTACCGCTTGCTATGGGAAGAGCGGGAGCTCGTGTCGGTGGCGAATCTGACGCGGCGCGACGCAAGGGAGTTCCTGGAACTGGCCGGCAGGATCGGCGTCACGCCCAGGACGACCACCTACGCACTGCATGAAGCAAATCGCGCATTGGACGATCTGCGCCAGGGGCGCGTGGTCGGGGCAGCCGTCCTCATCCCCTGACGCGCCGGCCGATATGCCTGAACAGGCGGCGCTTCACCCGGTCGACGACGGCCAGGTAGGCGAAGGTGATGGCGAGCATGGAGGCAAAAATCGGCATCGGAACCGGGACGAAGCCGAACCACGGGCCGATCGGGGAATAGGGCAGCGCCGCGGCGATCAGGACGACCCCCAGCGAACTTGCGGTCAGGGCGGGATGGGGCCGGCCGCGCCGCAACGCTTCCGGCGTGCGAATGATGAAGATCACGAGCGCCTGGGTGATCAGCGATTCGACGAACCACGCCGTCTGGAACTGAGCCTGGCTTGCGTGGAATATCCACAGCAGCAGGCCGAAGGTCATGAAATCGAATAGCGAACTGACCGACCCCAGCACCAGCATGCACTTGCGGACGAAAGACATGTCCCAGTGCAGGGGGCGCATCATGGTTTTCGCGTCTACATGGTCCAGGGGAATGGCCAGTTCGGAAACGTCGTAGAGCAGGTTGTTCAGCAGTATCTGCGCCGGCAGCATGGGCAGGAAAGGCAGGATCAGGGCGGCTCCCGCCATCGAGCACATGTTGCCGAAGTTGGAGCTGGTCGCCATCATCACGTATTTCATGATGTTGGCGAATGTGCGCCGGCCTTCCTGCACGGCGTCGGCCACCACGCCGAGATCGGGCTGCAGCAGTATCAGCGCGGCGGCCTCCTTCGCAACGTCCGCTGCTCCGTCGACCGACAGGCCCACATCGGCTGCGCGCAGGGGCGGCGCATCGTTGATGCCGTCGCCCAGATAGCCTACCACGTGCCCCCGGGCGCGCAGAACGCGGATGATGCGCGCTTTCTGCGCCGGCGTGATGCGGCAGTACAGTGTCGTGCGCGTCAGCCTTGCGCCCAGCGCTTCGTCGCTCAATTCGTTCAGTTGCGGTCCGGTCAAGACTCCCTTGACCGTAAGTTCCAGCGCTTTGCATACATGAAGGGCAACGCCTTCGTTGTCTCCGGTGATGACTTTCACCGATACGCCCAGCCGCTTCAGCTTGCGCAGGGCTTCGCGGGCGCTTTCCCGGGGCGTGTCGAGAAACGCGACCATGCCGACGAAGATGAGCGATCGTTCGTCGGCGATGCTGGCATGCATGCGTTCGGGCTCCACCTTGCGCCAGCCTACTGCCAGCACGCGAAAGCCGTCGTCGCCCAGCCGACGCAGCGATGCGAGCGCGGCCTTTCTGGAGTCTGCGTCCAGCGGTTCTTCGGATCCGCTTTCGGCGCTGCGCCAGGTGTCGGAGAGACCCAGAATGTCCTCGGGGGCGCCCTTGACGATCAGGTAACGCTGGCCTTGATGTTCGACCAGAACCGACAGGCGCCGCCGCTCGAAATCGAACGGGACTTCATCGATCTTCTTCCAGTCGGACAGGTCGTGCGCACCGGCCTCCAGAATGGCTTGATCCAACGGGCTTTTCAGGCCGGTGTCGAAGGCGGCATTGATCGTTGCCCAGTGCAGCACGTCGCCGCAGTCTCTGCCTTGTGCGTCGACCTGTCGGACAAGTTTGATGTGGGCCTGCGTCAGGGTGCCGGTCTTGTCGCTGCACAGCACGTCCATGCTGCCCAGGTCGTGAATCGCCGACAGCCGCTTGACGATTACCTGCCTGCGAGCCATCCGTACTGCGCCGCGCGCGAGCGTGACCGATACGATCATCGGCAGGAGCTCCGGTGTCAGGCCTACGGCCAGCGCCATGGAAAAGAGGAACGATTGCAGCAGCGGCCGATGGAAAAACAGATTGACGAGCAGCACGAACAAGACCATGAGCACGGTCAGGCGCAGAATCAGCATGCCGAAACGGTGCAGGCCGTGTTCGAAAGCCGTCGGGGGCGCAGGTTCCCGCAGGCTGCCGGCGATGCTGCCCAACTGCGTGCCCTGGCCGGTCGCGACGACCATCGCGCTTGCCGTCCCGCTCAGGACCGAGCTCCCCATGAGAATCATGTCGGCGGGCAACGCGGTGGCTTCCCGTTGCGCGGGCGCCGTTCCCGTCGCGTGCTTTTCCGCCGGATAGGATTCGCCGCTGAGCAGCGCCTCGTTGACGAAGAGGTCCTTGGACTGCAGCAGCCGCGCGTCGGCGGGAACGAGATCGCCCGCTTGCAGTCGGACGACATCGCCCGGCACCAGATCGACTGCGGCGATATCGCAGGGCTTGCCGTCGCGTAACGCCGTTGCCCGCAGCGCCACCCGCTCGCGCAGACGGTCCGCTGCGGCGGTGGCGCGCAGTTCCTGCACGAAGTCCATCGCGATCGAGAGCAGCACGATGGCGACGATGATGACGAAGCTGTCCTGTTGATGCGTCAGTCCGGAGATGGCGGCTGCGCTGAGCAGCGTCAGGACGAGCGGATTGCGAAATCGCATCGCAAGGTCGACCAGCGCACGCCTTCGGGGTTGATCGCGCAGGCGATTTGGGCCGTATATGCGCAGGCGCTTCTGCGCCTCGGCCATGGTCAGCCCGGCGCCGCTTGCGGCGTGCGCGCTCGATTCCATCGTATCCATAGGTCGGCCTTATTCGCCGGCCGGCATGAAGCCGACGCGGTGCAGCGTCGTGAAAACGCCATCATGGCCGCGTCGGCGCTTTTGCGGCGTTGATATGCGTCAAGTCGGATGCGGCCGTGAAATCGGGTTGACCCAGGTCAATATCCCTGCCGTTGCCTTGCCTATTCTGAACGCTGGCTGCATCAGCTGGTTTCGCCGCAACGGCCTTGCCGCGACCTGTGGCGCGACGATGTCCGACAGGAGAGGTCGATCATGTTCAAAGAACAATGGCAGTCGCTGGTTGCCTTGGTGCTGGGTCTGTATGTGGTGGTCACGCCCTGGCTCATTCCTTATTTTTCACCCGCGTCCACGCTGGGGCCGGCCGCCATGTGGAGCCATTTCGTCACCGGAACGGCCGTCATCCTGGTGGCTGTTCTGGCCATGTCGGAATTCCGCCTGTGGGAGGCCTGGGTGGCGACCCTGCTGGGCGCATGGATCGTTATGGCGCCGTGGACGCTGGGTTTTGCCTCGGCGCGAGTCTTCACCTGGAATTCGGTGATATCCGGTCTCATACTCATCTTGGTTTCGCTCGGCCCGCTGAAAGCCGATTCCGCGCGATCCGCATAAAGAGAGAACCGCACATCATGTTGCGCAAACTACTTGTCCCGGTCGACGGCAGCGATGCCAGCGAGCGCGCGCTGATCCTTGCGGCTGAAATGGCGGCCGAAGAAAAGTCGCGCGTGCGGCTCCTGCACGTCGTAGATTCGGTCTATTACGTCGACGATTTCGAGCGGCCGGAGATCTACTTCGATCAACTGCTGCCGGCCATGCTGCAGTCGGGCAGGCGGGTGCTGAAGGCGGCCAGCGAGGTCATGACCCGCCATGACGTGGCCTGCGAGACCGAACTGATAGAAAGCTCCGGCGTGCGCGTCGCCGATGCCGTGCTGGAAGGCGCCCGGCGCTGGGGGGCCGACCTGATCGTGATGGGCACTCACGGCCGGCGCGGATTCAGCCGCCTGATGCTGGGCAGCGACGCGGAGTCCGTGGTGCGCAGGTGTCCGCTGCCGGTGCTTTTAGTAAAAGCCGAGCCCCCGTCGGCCGAACCGAAAGCCGTTGCCCGCGTCGGCGGAAAATCCATGGAGCGACGCATTCTTCTGGCGCTCGACGGCAGCGATACATCGCGACGCGCGCTCGGCTATGCCATCGATCTTGCCAAGGCGCTGCACGCTTCACTGCTGGGGATTTATGTGGTGGCGCATCCCAGCGCCGTCTACTCTTCGGCCTATTTCGAATTCGAGCCTTTCCATGAGGCCGCAGCGTCGGACGGCCGCCGTGTGCTCGGCAAGGCGCAATTCGACATGAACCAGGCAGGCGTCGAGGGCGAAACGCGGCTGGTCGATTCGGGCATGCTTTTCGGCGAGGTGGCCGAAGAAATCGAAAAGGTCGAGCAGGAGATCGAGGCCGACCTGGTGGTCATGGGCACGCACGGCCGGCGCGGCTTTCGCCGGATGCTGCTGGGCAGCGTCGCGGAATCGTTCGTGCGCCAGTCGCACTGCCCGGTCGTTCTCGTTCCGCATCACGAGCAGACCGGGCTCGACACGGCGTCGTGACGCGTTGCGGTCCGGCGCGGTTTTATGCGGCTCGCAGGCCGTGCAGATCCCGGATGCGGATCTGGCGGGCCTGCATATCTATCAGCCCGCGGTCATGCAGGCGCGCCAGCATGCGGCATACCGTTTCCAGCTTCATGCCCAGGTAGCAGCCGATATCTTCGCGGTTCATGCGCAAGTTGAACTCCAGGGGCGAGTATCCGCGCATGGCATAACGGTCGGACAGGTTCACCAAAAACGCGGCGACGCGTTCCAGCGCGGTCAGGTTGCCCATCAGCATCAGCAGCCTGGCCTCGCGGGAGATTTCTTCGCTCATGGCCTGGTTCAAATAACCGCGCACCTCGCTCAGCGATTCCGCCAGGCGGTCCAGGCCGGCATAGGGCAGTACGCATACGACGCTGTTTTCCAGCGCGATCGCATCGGTCTGGTGCACGTGCGCAGCGATCGCGTCCAGGCCGAGCAATTCGCCCGCGAGCTGGAACCCCGTGATCTGATGTCGGCCGTCCTCGCGCACGAACACCGTCTTGGATGAGCCGGCGCGCGCGATATAGAGATTGCGGAACGGATCGCCGGCGCGAAAGATGGCTTCGCCCGCGGCGATTTTTCGCGTCGTCCGTCCCAGCTCCTGCAGGCGATCGCAATGAAGCGGATTCAGGTGAGACCAGATGCAAAGCCGACGGGCCGCGCATTCGTCACAGTCGTTCGCGGCGATCGTCGGCGGTTTGTCGCGGCGAAGCAAGGGCACTTCATGGGGGGTTGCGGCGGTCATGGCGTGCTCCTGTGGGCATCGGGGTAAGTCAATTCTGCCCGGCCTCCAGGTGCACGCCTATCAGGTATGACGACCGATATCCTGTAAGGGTTCCCCTACGCGTGTTTTCAGGCGAGTTTCAACTGTTTCGCTTTTTAAGATTTAGAGCAAACCGTTCTCCGCGGCGTAGCGGGCCAGTTCGACATTGGTGCGAACGCCGATTTTCTCGAGGATGCGCGTCCGGTAGGTCGTCACGGTCTTTGGACTCAGATGCATCAGCTGCGCAATGTCGACCAGGCTTTTTCCGACCGCGATCATCTTCAACACCTCCAGTTCGCGATTCGACAAGTTCTCATGCGATCCGGAGGGCGCGCCGGTCAACATGCCCGCCAGGCGCTCGGTCAGGCCCGGGCTGACGTACCTGAGCCCGTTGGCGGCCTTGCGTATCGCCTCGATGAGCGTGGCGCCCGCACTGTCCTTGGTCAGGTAGCCCGCCGCGCCCAGCCTCAGCGCCCGGATGGCATAGATCTCCTCGGAATACGTGCTCAGGATCAGAACGGCCATGCCGGGATTTTGGCGTCGCAACGCCTGCAATAGGTCCAGGCCGTTGCGACCCGGCAGGGCAATGTCGACCAGCGCGACGTCGAAATGCTGCTTCTCGACCAGGCTGATGGCCTGGGACGCGGATGCGGCTTCGCCCGTCACGTGGATGTCGGGCGCATCGCCGAGCATCAGACGGACGCCGCTGCGCACGACCGCATGGTCGTCGACCAGAAGCACATCAAGGCCGCGGGGAGTCATGAATGGCCTCCAGCGGAATCCGCACCCTGACGATGGTGCCGTGGCTGTTCTCGCCATGCACCGTCAGGTCTCCGCCCATATGTCGAGCTCTTTCGCGCATGCCGAATATGCCCCATGAGTCGCCGGTGGCGAGTTTCGACGCGTCGATGCCCTTGCCGTCGTCCGATATGTTCAGCTCCAGCACTCGGCCGTCGGCATCGGCGCGCAGGGTCACCGTCGACGCCTGGGCATGCCGGATGACATTGGTGAGCGCTTCCTGGACGATACGAAACAGCATGGTGGCCGCGTCCGGATCCAGCGTGGCCGCCCTGGCCCTGGGGGATATCAGGCACCTGCAGCTCAGGTTGGAGCGGGATTCGACCTGTCCCGCGTACCACGCGATGGCCTCCCAGAGGCCCAGCTGGTCCAGAACGCTGGGCCGCAGGTCGGCAATCACGCGGCGGACAGCGGCGAACGCATCGTCGGCCAGCCGCGCCGCGTCCGCAAGCAGGTTGTCCGCAGCCTGTCCGTCGCGCCGCGCGCGTGCGATCGACACGGACAGATAGGCTTTGATCCCCGTCAGCATGCCGCCCAGTTCGTCGTGAATCTCCTGGGCAATGCGCTTGCGTTCCCGTTCCTTGATGCGGTCCTGGTGCGCCGACAGGCGGCGCAGCGCTTCGCGGGACGCCCGCAATTCCTGTTCGTCCGCCTTGCTCTGCGTGATGTCGAACATCACGCCCTGCAGAAAAATCGGATGCTGCCGGTCGTCGCGCAGAATGTTGGCATGGTCGCTGAACCAGCGGTAGCTGCCGTCGCGCGTCATGACGCGGTAGCTGGTATGCAGGGGTTTGCCGCCCTGCAGGCTGCGGGCGAGCTGCCTCTCGACTCTGGCGCGATCGGAAGGATGAATGCGGGACAAATGAAATCCGCGATCCGCCATCCATTCCTGCGGCGAGTAGCCCAGCACCTTGACCTGCGGACTGACATAGGCGCCTTCCTCGCCATCGCGCAAGGGATGCACATAGGTGATGGCCGGAATTTGTTCGACCAGCAACCGGTACTTGGCCTCCGCCCGGCGCTGCAAGTCTGCTGCCTGGCGGGTTTGCAGCATGCGCTGCACGATGGCCGGCAGCGATTGCAGATACTGAAGGTTCTGATCCTTGCCCAGGTATTCCAGTGCGCCGCGACGCATCAGCTCCGCAGCGACGGCTGCGTTGTCATGGCCGGTCAGGACCAGGACCGGCGGCGGTTCCTGGTGTTTTCCGGCCAGGTTTTCATGGAGCGCCGTGACAAATTCCAACCCGGTCTGATCCGGCAGCCGATAATCGAGAATGACGGCATCCAGGGGTTCCGCCTGGATGATCTGCAGACCGGCCTGCCCCGTCTTTGCCTCGAAGAGGGTGTAGTCATACGCCGCATCCGAAACCAGGGCTCGCGCGCAGGCCATGCGATCGACGTCGTCGTCGTCGATCAGCAGGATCCGGATCGGGTGCTTGGACATGATCAGGGCAATTCGCTGCTCGTCCAGTATTGGTCGATATGACGCATTATCTGGATGAACTGCCGATAATCCATGGGCTTGGCCATGTAGCCGGCCACGCTGAACTGAAAGCTGTCGGTCTTGTCCTGCTGCTCGGTGGACGTGGTCAGGATGACGACGGGGTGTTGGCGCAGTTGTTCATCCTCTTTGACGATACGCAGGAATTCGATGCCGTTCATGACCGGCATGTTCAGATCCAGCAGAATGATCGTCGGCCTGGGGCGGCTGGAATCGCGCAGATAGTTCAGGGCCTCCTCGCCGTTATGGCAGCCCACTACCGGATTGGGAACCCGCAGTTCCTGGAGGGCGCGGCGAACCGTCTGAACGCCGATGTCGTCGTCGTCGACGACAAGTATGGGGCGGTCTGCGGGCCTCATGCCGGCGTTCCCCGGTCTTGGGGGGCAGGCATGGCGCGGGGAAGGGTGAACGAGAACGCGCTTCCGACATGCGGTGTCGATTCGACGGAAATCCGCCCGCCGTACATGTCGACGATTTTCTTGACCAGGGCCAGGCCCACCCCGGTGCCGGTTGCGTGTTCCGGAGGTGCAAGCGTCTGGAAAAGCTGGAAAATCCGGTCGAAGTGGCGCGATTCGATACCGATGCCGTTGTCGGACACCGAGAAGACGGGCTCGTCGGCTTCCCGGCGGTATTGCACCCGGATATCGCCGCGCTCTTTGTCGCAGTACTGGATCGCGTTTGCAAGCAGATTCTGAAACAGCTGATGCATGCGCGTGCGGTCTGCCGTCAACGCCGGCAAGCGCGGGTCCACCCAAATGGCGATATGCGGCGCAGGCGCGAGAGAATCGATGATTTCTCGGATCAACGCGACGGTGTCGATTCGCTCCGTGGCTTCACGACTGCGCTGCACGCGCGAATACTCGAGAATGCCGTCGATCAGCGCGCCCATGCGCGCGACACGCGCGGAAAGCTGATGCAGATGCTGGTGGCCCTGGTCGTCCAGACGTTCTGCATAGTCCGAGACGATCCAGTCGGCCAGGACGCTGATGCCTCGCAGGGGCGCCTTGAGGTCGTGCGACACGACATAGGCGAAGCTCGTGAGCTCTTCATTCGCGCGAGTCAATTCGGCCAGCAGGCGCGTCACTTCCGCTTCCGAGCGCTTGCGCTCGGAGATGTCCCGGACCATGCCGGTGAACATGCGCTTTGCCCCGATATACATTTCGGCGACGGCCAGATCCATGGGGAAGCAGGCGCCGTTCTTGCGTTGCCCCATCACCTCGCGCCCGATGCCGATGATGCGCTTCTCGCCCGTTGCGAGATAGCGCTGCAAGAACCCGTCGTGCAATTCGCGATAGGGAGCCGGCATCAACATCGATACGTTGCGACCCAGCGTCTCGTGTTCTTCATAGCCGAACATGCGGATCGCGGCGGGATTCATCCGTTCGATGAGGCCGTTCTGATCGATGGTGATGATGGCGTCGACGGCGGTATCGACGATGGCGCGCATTCGCGCTTCGCTGTCCTGCAAGGCTTGCCGTGTCTGCTTGCGCGGCGTGAGATCCTGGATCGACGCGAGCACGAGCGCGAGGCCCCAGTGAGTCAGCAGCGGCGAGAAATGCACCTCGACGGAAAATTCCTCGCCGTCCTTGCCGCGCGCCGCGAGCTCCATCGGCCCGCAAGCTTGCGCCACTGCGTGGGCGTCCGAGCCCAGGTCCCGAAATAGCGCGGCAAGTGCCGCCCCACGCAGCTCTCCGGTGCTATAGCCGAAAAGCCGTTCGACCGACGCATTGGCCATGAGCACTCGGCCATTGCCGTCGGCAATCAGCATGGGTTCGGTCGCGGAACCGAGCAGCCAGCGCATGGTCTGGCTTTCGACGACGTGATTTTCCATAGCCACCTGAAGTCTTGGTTTTTATCGCGAGCAACCGGCTCGCGGCCTGATTATTTGCAGATGGGGCATTTCGATTTTGACGTGCCGGTCCAGCGCCCGCAACATTTTTTTGCCTGTTTCTCTGTTTGACGCAGGTCAATGAGAGGCCGCGCGGGCGGCACATACTGAGCGCATCTAATGTGCAGGAGTTGATCATGGACGGACGGAAACCCTACGACATCGCCTACCTGGCCGCTCGCACCATCTCTTCCATCATGGCGTTGGGCGTTTCGACCGCAGTCGCGCTCGATACCCTTGAAGTGGCGGTTCAGTTACTTCGTGATACAAAATCCGATGTCCCCGCCCAGCATCGGCACGAAGGTACGCAGCGTCTGCACTGACGCGGCAACACCCATCGGGCATTGACGATCCTATCCGGGAGCTTGAAATGAAGAGAGATGAAGAATTGCGCCAATTGGTGATCGACGAACTGGAATTCGAACCCAGCGTGGATGCCAGCCGTATCGGAATCGCCGTAGGCGACGGCATCGTCACGCTGAGCGGGCATGTTCCGACCTACGACCAGAAGTGCGCCGCCGAGCGCGCCGCCCTGCGGGTCAAAGGCATACGCGGCATCGCGCAGGAGATTCATGTGATGTACCCCGGCACGCCGCAGACCGCCGACGATCAGATCGCCAAGCGCGCGCTCGACATCATCGCCTGGAACGTGGCGATTCCGCAGGGCGCCGTCCAGGTCAAGGTCCAGGACGGTTGGGTGACGTTGACCGGTTCCGTACCGTGGCAGTTTCAACGGGATGCCGCGATGAGCTCCGTGCGCCGCCTGTCGGGCGTTCGCGGCGTGAACAACCAGATCGACATCACGCCTCACGTTCACGCCGCCGATGTGAAAGCCACCATCCAGGCGGCCCTGCACCGCAATGCCGACGTCGATGCGGCCGCGATCCGCGTGGATGTCGACGGCAACAACAAGATCACGCTCAATGGAAACGTCAAATCCTGGGCCGGGCGCGCCGCCGCGGAGCGGGCCGCCTGGTCGATCGCGGGGGTCAAATCGGTGGATGATCGATTGTCGGTCGGATAAGAACGTGGCCGGGAGGCGGCGATGAATGATTCTTCCCAGCTTTTCGCGGCGTCCGCGCATTGTGTTCCGCCGCATGCGGACAACGCCTGGGAGCGGATCGACCGTGTTTCGTTCGCGACGCTGGCCAAGCTTTACGGCGGTTTATCGCCTTTCGGCATGGGCTTCGCCCATCTCGACTGGGCCGCTCACTTGATGTGCAGTCCGGGCAAGGTCCTCTCCTTGCTGCAGTCGCTCGGCGCACGAGATGGCGACGACGGATCCGCTGTCGCGGCGGCGGATCGCCGCTTCGCACATCCCGGCTGGAAGGAATGGCCCTACCTCCCGCTGCGCGACCAGTTCCTTCGCACGCAGGCGTTCTGGGACCAGGCGACCCGGGAGGTAGCCGGTGTGCAGCCGCATCAT
This sequence comes from Bordetella sp., assembly GCF_051960075.1. GTDB lineage: Bacteria > Pseudomonadota > Gammaproteobacteria > Burkholderiales > Burkholderiaceae_B > Bordetella. Next base: position 5,623 of record NZ_JBQCER010000011.1, on the reverse strand, counting down.
TTGCATGTGCTGAACTTCGCGGCGCGGCAATGGGTCGACACGCTGTCGCCGAGCAATATCTGGTGGATGAATCCCGAAGTGCTGGCGGCCAGCTGGGAGTCGGGGGGAATGAATTTCGTGCGCGGCGGATTGCGCATGGCGTCGGATTGGCGGGATCTGCTTGTCGGCGATTCGCCCGGAACGTCTCCCGACGCGCTGGCCGCCTACCGCGTCGGGAAAGACATCGCGGCGACCCCGGGGCAGGTGGTTTTCCGCAACGATCTGTTCGAGCTGATCCGCTACGCGCCGGCTACCGAGACGACCTGGCGCGAACCCGTCGTCCTGGTTCCCTCGTGGCTGCTGAAGTACTACATCCTGGATCTTTCTGCGCACAATTCGCTGGTGCGCTATCTGGTGCATGCCGGACATACCGTTTTTGCGATGTCATGGCGCAATCCCCATGCCGAGGCGCGCGACATCGGGCTGGACGACTATCTCGAACGCGGATTGCTCCAGGCATTGAAAGAGGTCGGGAAAATCTCGGACAGCAAGCGCGTTCATGCCGCCGGCTATTGCCTGGGCGGAACCCTGCTCGCCGCGGCCGCCGCCGCGCTTGCGCGCGAACCGCACGCAGGCGTGCAGTTGCAGACCATGACGCTGCTGGCGGCGCAGACGGATTTCGAAGAGCCCGGCGAACTGGGGTTGTTCATGGGATCGAGCACCGCGGCATTTCTGGACGGCCTGATGTGGCAACAGGGCTATCTGGACGGCAAGCAGCTTGCCGGCGTTTTCCAGCTGCTCAACGCGCGCGATCTGATCTGGTCGCGGCTGGTGCGCGACTATCTGCTCGGGCGCACGCTGCGCGTGACCGATATGATGGTGTGGAACGCCGATACGACCCGGCTGCCGTATCGCCTGCACAGCGAAACGCTGCGCTGGCTGTATCGCGGCAACGATCTGGCCGAGGGCCGTTATTGCTGGCACGGCGAACCGATTTCTTTGTCCGACATCCGTACGCCGGCGTTCCTGGTGGCAACCGAGCGCGATCACATTTCACCGTGGAAGTCGGTGTACAAACTGCATCGGCTCTGCAGCCAGGATCTCACGTTCGTCCTGGCATCGGGCGGACACAATGTGGGGATCGTGGCGCCGCCCGGCCAGTCGCATGCGCAGTTTCGCATCGGACAGCGCAAGAGCGGCCAATCCTACCGGTCGCCGCAAGCCTGGCTTGGCCGCAATGCGCCCGTTGCCGGATCGTGGTGGCCGGCGTGGCAGCAATGGCTGGCCGGCCATTCCGGCGAGCGGCTGCCAGTGCAGCGCCCGGCGCAAGAGCCGGCGCTTGGCGCAGCGCCGGGCACTTATGTTTTCGGCTGAGCAGCTCACTCCGCGCGGATGTGGATCTTCTTTTCCGCGTTCTGCGCTTCGGCCGTCTTGGGCAGCAGCACCTTCAATACGCCCTTCTTGAACGTGGCTTCGATATGATCCGTGTCGATACCCGGGGGCAGCTGAATGTAGCGCTCCATGGTGCCGACGCGGCGCTCCTGGAGATAGAAGTCCTTTCTTTTCTCCTCCTTCTCGTCGTGCCGTTCGCCCTTCAGGGCGAGGCCGCCGTTGACGAGCCGGACTTCGATGTCCTTTTCGTCCATGCCCGGCATCTCGGCCGTGATCTCGTAGCCCTTGTCGGTCTCCGCGAGGTCGACGGCCGGCGCCAGGGCATGGCGCGGCGTACGGCGCGGCAGACCGGCGAGCCCGAGCAATGAGCGCCGGAACGGGAACATGCCGGAATCGAAGTCCTCGAACATGCGTTCAATTTCCCTTAGAAAGCGGTCCGCGGAGGGCCAGGTCTGCATAGGGGCGACTTGCTCGTTCTTGTCGTCGGCCTTGACGGGCAGCGTGGTGGTTTGGTCGTTCATGAGAGGTTCTCCTGGATGAGGTAGACCCATTATGGGTAGCCTCAAAAGGCCGGAATTGACGCACATCAAAAAGCCGTTTCTCCGGAAAACAGGGGGCGGACACGTTTCAGAAAGGCTTGGGGGACCATGCCGGGCGTTCGGCGCGTTTGCTGTCGAGAACGATCAAATAGCGGCCGGCCCCAACGACCGGTTGCCGATCCGGCGCCAGCACCCATACCTTCACGCCCTGCTTCACGGCCGCCTCGTAGTCGGCGTCGAGTACGCCGAAATGATCCAGAAAGGCATTCAATGTGCTCGGTATGCGGATGCATCCCTTCGAACTGACGGTACCCAGACGGGATTCGAGATGATCCGGGTCGGTCGAGTGCATCTGCAGGCGCATGGTTCCGAGTCCGCCGCGCCCCCATCCACGAATGGCCTGCTGCCAGCCGAAGTCATAGACGCGCGAGTCCTTTTTGCCGTAGCCGCGGATGCCGAGTTCGTTTTTGGTTCCCAACGCCCTGAAATCGCCGTCCGGCAGTCTGTGGTCGAACACGCCTATCGGTGTTCGAAAGTGATCGAACCGGCCTGTGCGCCCCGTGGAAACGGGAGAGGCTCCGATAAGCCGGAAGCCGAAAACCGGATCGTCCCAAAAGACCAGCAGCGCCTGTATATGCGGGTTGCGGTCGACGACGGTGACGTATTGCGGCTCGCGCAGGTCGATGCCGGCGTCATGCAGCATGCGATCCGCGGCGTCCGCGTATTGGCGCACCTCGCGCGCGGGAGGATGCAGCTGCTGTCGCACCCGCTCGCGATAGGCCGTAGTCAGGTCATCCGGCGTAGGCGCTGTTGCGGTGGCATTGCCCGTGCAGATGGCGGCGGCGAACGCCAGCGCGCCGGCGAGGAGGGCAGGACGCCGGGCAAACATGGAGGCCGATGGACGCCGGGCCCTAGCAGCCCAGAACGTCCCGTTCGATTCGGCGGGCGGTCGCTTGCGCATCGGCTGTCGCGTCCAGCGTGGTCCAGTCGCGGACGGCCGTACTACGTGACGATTGCGCCGCCAGCAGCCCCACGGTTGCGTCCGAGACGTCACCCGTGCGGGCTGCCACGCGTGGCCCGCGTACCTCGAGCGGCGCGTCGAGCCAATAGCCAAAAAAGGGAACTCCGACATCTTGGGCGAGATGTTGCAGCTCGCGCCGACGAGACGCGGACTCGTAGACGCCGTCCAGCACGACTGAGCCCCCCTGCTTGAGCACGCTGCGCGCCTTCTTCAGGAGCAGGGCGTAAACCTCGTCCGATATAGGCGGAAGATACGCGCAATCGGTCAGACGCTCCTGGGGTTGCACCCCGAACAGGTGCTTGCGTATTCGATCGGTATTGAAAATACGCGCGCCTGCGGCGGGGCCGAGGCGATGCGCCAGGGCCGCGGCCACGGTCGACTTTCCCGAGCCGCTCAGGCCACCGATGCCGATCAATCGTGCCTGGCCGGGCTCCAGGCAAGCGCGTGCGAAGGCCAGATAAGAGGATGCCGACGTTCCGGACTCGGATCCGAGGGAAGCTGACGGTGCCGCTTTCTTGCTCAGAAGAACCAGCGCTCGAACGCAGCTTCGCATCGCCATGAAGAGCGGCATCAACGCCAGGCCGTCGTCTTCATCGCACAGATCGAGGTAACGATTCATGAGGGTGTTTGCATATTGGGCCCGATTTCGGCTTGAAAAGTCCGCCAGCGGGAACGCAAGATCGTAGAGAACGTCGGTGGTGGCCAGCTCGTCGCTGAACTCGAGGCAATCGAAGAGAACCGGACGCCCCGCCATGACGCAGATGTTGGCCAGATGCAGATCGCCGTGGCAGCGGCGCACTTTGCCGCGCGACGCACGCTCGTCGAGCAATTGCGAATGAGCGAGGCAGGCGTCTTGGAGCCTGGAGTCGATGCCGGCATGGACGCCGCTTAGCGAGGAGATGGCAAATGACTTGGCATTCAAGTCCAGCACGCCGCGGACTCGTCTTGCGCCTTCTACGTCCCGGGATACCGGCGCGAGCGCGTGCGAATGGGCAATCGCGGATGCGAGCGCCGCGATAAGGGCGGGCGTCACTTGTCCTGCCGTCGTCATGTGATCGAGCAGACAGCGCTGGTCGAATCTGGCCATTTTTATGACGGGTTCGACCAGGGCGCCTTCGCCGTCGACTTGCAGGGTTCCATCCCGCTTGCGCGTGATGCGCATGACGCAGTCATAGAGATCGGGGGCATAGCGCCGGTTGAGCTCGATTTCCTTTTCGCAAGCCCTTAGCCGGTCTTGCGGCGTTGCGTAGTTCACATAAGGCAGTTGTACGGAACGCTTGAACTTGAACGCGTGCGAGCCCGCCAGAAGAATTTTTGAAATGGGCGTCTCCATGACCGCGCAATCTTCCCCGGCGGCGCATCCTTGCTCTTTTGCAAGAAAGCGCAAGGCCGCTTCCAATGCGCTATCGGCGCCATCCTCAGACATCGGGCTCGCGTTCGCGACACCTCGCGGCGCTGCATCGCACTGCGCCAAGCTATGCATTGCTGCTCTCCCGCTGCAAGATAAAAACGCGTCGCGCAGGGATCACACATAGGGGCAATCTGCGCGTATTCAGAATGTGTCAGACGCGTTCCAAGCAGGTTTTGATCCAGGACAAACGAAGGCCTTTCCCTGCGCCGTTCCTCTCCGGTTCGAAACCATTCGCGCCATCCTCAACTGCGCCAGAATTGACATAGCGCAAACCGTGCAGCCCGAGCGCGTAGCAATCTGGCAAAAAGGCGGCGGCAAGACGATCGATCCGTCGGTATGGACCTTCCTCATATGAGGAAGTCGTGGAAACGTCGGAGAGTGCAAATGAGACCCTATAGCGATAGACGGGATGCGGGAAGGCATCTGGCACGGGCGCTTCAGTTGATCGACATCGAGAGGCCGGTGGTCGTGGCGCTTCCCCGAGGCGGCCTGCCCGTGGCCATCGAGGTCGCAAGCGCGCTGCATGCGCCGCTTGATCTGCTTGTCGTACGAAAGCTGGGCGTGCCCGGCCAGCCCGAGGTGGCAATGGGCGCCATCGCCGAAGGCTCGCCGTTGATCGTGGTCACGAACTCGGATGTCATGCAGATGGCACGTGTCAGCCCGGTCGAGTTCGAGGCCGTATGCCGGTTGGAAACCGACGAGTTGCACAGACGCAGCGGCCTGTATCTGAACGGACGTCCGCGCATCGATCTAGCCGACCGCAACGTGATCGTGGTGGATGACGGTGTGGCGACGGGTTCGACGGCGCGCGCCGCCCTGAGGGCGGTGAGGGCGCGCAAGCCCCGGTCGGTGATCCTCGCCCTTCCCGCAGGAGCCGGCGACACGATACAAGCATTGAAAAAGGAGGCGGACCGGGTCGTTTGTCCTGCCGTCTCGGCCTCGTTCAACGGCGTTTCGCAGTTTTACGACGACTTCGAGCAGGTCAGCGACAGACAGGTGCGCGATGCGCTTGCCGGGCTGCCGCTTTGGGTGCATTCGAATGGCGCGCAAAAGACATCGGTGCAATGACAAAGGGACGAACCTTGCGATGTCGTCCCTTGCACTTCGTCTTTTTGGGTTTGTCCCGCCGGGTTTGTCTTTTTAGGGGTGTCCCCCTGAGATACCGGCGGTCTTGCGCCCAAAAAGGCCCGCGGGAAAAATCGGGAGCGGGAAAACAGTCTCGCACTCGCCACCACAACCGTGGCCACGTTGGGCTCTACCCACTGAGCTATTACCCCGCAG
>NZ_JBQCER010000010.1:0-10874 GCF_051960075.1 Bordetella sp. | reverse complement strand
GGCTTGGCGACGAGGTAGCCGAGCTTGGCCCGCAGGCCCCCTGTCATGATCGCGTCCTTGAGGGCAGCGGTGAACATGGTGGCGGTGCCCTCGGCGATCTTCAGCGCCACGTTGCCGGTAAAGCCGTCCGTGACCACGACGTCGGCGACGCCCTCGGTCACGTCCGTGCCCTCGACGAAGCCTTTGAAGTCGATCGGCAGGCCGCTGTCGCGCAGCATCGCGGCGGCGCCGCGCACCACGTCGTCGCCCTTGCCCTCCTAGGTGCCGACGTTGAGCAGCGCCACGCGCGGCTTGGCGACGCCGAGGATGACGCGGGCGAAGACCTCGCCCATGACGGCGAACTGGAACAGGTGCTCGGCCGTGCAGTCGACGTTGGCGCCCAGGTCGAGCACCGTGGTGGCGCTGCCCAGCTGATTAGGCAGCGAAGTGGCGATGGCAGGGCGGTCGATACCGTCCAGCGTCTTCAAGACGTAGCGCGAAATGGCCATCCACGCGCCGGTATTGCCGGCCGAGACGCAGGCGTCGGCCCGGCCGTCCTTGACGGCCTGGGCGGCCAGGCGCATGGAAGAATCTTTTTTTCGGCGCAGGGCAACCTCGACCGGATCGTCCATCGTGACGACCTCGGAGGCCGGCACGATTTCGATGCGGTCGCGAGGCACGTGACGATGCCCGGCCAAGGCGGCCTCGATCTGGTCGGCCAGGCCGACCAGCAGCAGCTGGGTATCCGGAAACTGACGGGCGAATTCGACCGCTGCCGGGATGGTTACAGGCAAGCCGGCGTCGCCGCCCATGCAGTCGATGGCGATGCGTATCACGGAAAACTTGAATCAGCTCGGCCGAATGTACGCATAAACGCTACGCACGAAGCCGCAAATGTGGGCGACGATTTATTCGTCGGCCTTGGTCTTCAGAACCTTGCGGCCACGGTAAAAACCGTTCGGGCTGATGTGGTGGCGCAGATGCGCTTCGCCGGTGGTGGGCTCAACCGCGGTGGACGGGTTGACCAGAAAATCGTGCGAGCGGTGCATGCCGCGCTTGGAGGGGGACTTCTTGTTTTGCTGAACAGCCATGATGACTCCTAGAAACGGGCAGCATTGTACGCGATGCGGCCCGCGAAAAACACCTGTGTACGTTTACAACTTACCTGCGCTTGAGCTGCTCGAGCACCGCGAACGGCGACGGGCGGCGTTCGGTGGGCTCCTGCTTCGCCGCGGCGCTGGCCTGCGCGCCCGGGCATACATCATGCCTGGGCACGTAAGGGACGTTCAATATCAGTTCGTCCTCGACCTGGGCCAACAGGTCGAAATGTCGCGAACCCACTACTTTTTCGGGGTGGCCCGTCGAGGGGGCCGCGGCAGCATTTTCATCGTCCTCATCCTCATCGTCCGAGAACGAGTCTTCATCATCGTCTTGCAAGACACTCAGCTCGTCGTCCAGATCCGCTTCGGATTCGACCAACTGCAGCATAGCCTGCGCGTCCACCGGAAAGGCGAAGGGCTGACCGCAGCGCTGACAGTCCAGAAGCAGATCGGCCCGCACATGCAGATGCAAAAGAGACTGCCCGGAAATCACGCCGGTCTTGCCGGTGCCCTGACCGATCGAACCCTGCACTTGCCAGGCCGCCAGACCGCTTTGCTCGGGCAGCCCCTCGCATAGCCGCAAAAGGCGCACCAATGCGATTTCGCCTTCTACCAGGCCGCCATTTTTTGCCAAAGCAAAAACATCGACATTGCGTGGATCGGCCGAATTTCTCGCTACCATCGGATTACCCCACCCCACACGGTCAAATGCCAAGCCAGACAGGGCCCGCAAAAACATTAGATAATACCGTGACTTACGACCAATTGTCAAAATACAGCATGCCTGCAGTCACTACCCAGCCCGCCTTGATTCTGGCTTCCAGCTCCCGCTATCGCCGCGAAATGCTCGCCCGCTTGCGCCTGCCTTTTTCCGCGGTCTCGCCCGATATCGACGAAACCCCCCGCCCGGGCGAGGCGCCCGCCGATCTGGCGCTGCGCCTGTCCGAGGAAAAGGCGCGGGCCGTGGCGGCGAGACACCCCGACTGCGTCGTCATCGGCTCGGACCAAGTGGCCACCGTGGATGGCCAGCCCCTGGGCAAGCCGGGCGGCTTCGAGCGCGCCGTCGAACAGCTTACCCTCCTGTCAGGCAGAGAGGTACAGTTTCATAGCGCCCTGGCCGTGACCGACGGCTCGCGCACGGAACGGACCGACATTGTCACGTACTGCCGTTTCCGAGTTCTTACGCCGGCAGCCATCGAAGCCTATCTGCACGCCGAGCAGCCCTACGACACGGCCGGCAGCGCCAAAGCCGAGAGCCTGGGCATCGCCTTGATGGAAAGCATGCAAAGCAGTGATCCCACCGCGATCATCGGCCTGCCGCTGATCGCGCTTACGCGCATGCTGACCTCGTTCGGCCTGGATCCGCTGCGGCACGCCGGAGCGCAGGCATGAACGGCGCGAACCGCGGCGCCCTGCATCTGATCCCCGTAGGCCTGGGCGACGCGCCCACGACACGCTGGCTACCCGAGGACGTGCGCGCCCTGGCGGCCCGGCTCGACACCTATATTGCCGAAAACGCCAAGACGGCGCGCGCTTTTCTCAAACAGGCGGGCACGGTGCGGCCTTTGCAGGAAATCACCAGCCACACGCTGTCGCCCGACACCGACGCGGACCAGATCGTGCAATGGCTCAAGCCCCTGCGCTCGGGCGCCGAGATCGGACTGGTATCGGAAGCCGGGTGCCCGGCCGTGGCCGACCCCGGCGCGCGCGTCGTGGCCGAGGCGCATCGGCAAGGCCTGGCCGTGCGGCCCTGGGTCGGACCGTCGTCCATTCTGCTGGGCCTGATGGCCAGCGGCCTGGACGGCCAGCGCTTCGCCTTTCATGGCTACGCACCGGTGGACCCGGCCGAGCGCGCCAGACAGCTGCGCGCCTGGGAACAGGTTTCGGCCAAGCACAACCAGACGCAGATGCTGATCGAGACCCCCTATCGCAACGCCGCCATGTTCAAGACCATGCTGGCCGCTCTGCGCGGCGACACACGCCTGTGCGTCGCCCGCTCGCTCACTACCGCGGACGAATGGGTGCGGACGCGCACGGTGGCCGACTGGAAGCAGCAGTCTGCTCCCGATCTGGACAAGCAGCCCGCGCTCTTCCTGTTCCTTGCCAGGTGATGCGATGATGCGCATGCCTCTTCATGATCGCCACGCCTAGCCTCATGCGATACACCGCTCCATGCACAGTCGTCCGCGTCGCGTCCGCCCTGGCGGCGGCCGGCATGGCGATCCTGCTATCCGGCTGCGCCACCGATCCGGTGCCCATCGACCGCTCGGTGCATGCCGTCTCCCAGGACAGCCGCGTGCGCTATGTGGTGCTGCACTACACCGCTCTGTCTGCTGCCGAATCGCTGCGCGTGCTGTCCACCGAGGACGTCAGCGCTCATTACCTGATCACCGATTCCAGCCCACCGCATGTCTATCAGCTGGTGCCCGAGACGCGCCGGGCCTGGCATGCAGGCGAGAGCTCGTGGTACGGCGAAATATCGCTCAACGACAGTTCGGTCGGCATCGAGATCGTCAATCTGGGCGACAGCACAGGCGTGTGGCAGCCGTACACGCCGGAGCAGATCCGGATGTTGATTCCTCTTCTGCGCGCCATCGTGCGGCGCAATGGGATCGAGCCGCAAAATATTGTGGCGCACAGCGACATCGCGCCGCAGCGCAAGGTCGATCCAGGTCCGCTGTTTCCGTGGCATCTGCTGGCGCGGCAAGGCCTGGGGCGCTGGTACGATGCCGCTGCCGAAACGGCTGTGCTGGCGCAATTGCGCACCGAGCCGCTGCCCGATGTGGGCTGGTTCCAGCAACAGCTGCATCGCCTGGGCTACGACTGTCCGCAAGATGGGCAAATGACGCCCGCCACGCGGCGCGTGATCGCGGCGTTCCAGATGCATTATCGGCCGTCGAACTACGACGGCATGCCGGACGCGGAAACCGCGGCGATCATGATGGCGATGAAGTGATCGCCGCGGCGGGTCCAGACCCGCGCCTTACCGGGCGCCCCGACTGGTTTGTCGGCGCATCAGCGAAATGACCAGTGGGTGCGCCAGAAAGTGCGCGAGCAGCTTTTCTTTCTGCGCGGCGGTCAACCCGGAACTTTCAATCATGCCGGGCCAGCGCCCTACCGCTGCGGCGACCGCATGCCGCACGACGGCCGTGGCGGGCTTTTCAGGAATCTCGAGCAGCGCGCAGAATTCGCGCACCACCGCGGGGCTCAATCCGGGTTTGGCGGCATGGCCGGCCTGGGCGGCGGCGGCGGAAATTTTTGGCTTGGCCGCGGCCCTGCCGGTATTGGGCGGCCGGCGCTCCGGCGGCAAAATGTGCAGCGCATGGCCGATCCGTTTGTTGTATGCGGCGTAGGCCACGATATCGTAGGCAGGCGGCAGCCGCGGCGTCCGGCCGTCCGGATAGATCACGCCGATGTTTTTCAGATGCATATCGGGATTGCCCAACATCTCGTTGACCACCAGACGGCGCAGCAGTTCGTGCACCGCAAGTTCCCCCAGGGAGGGAAACGCCATCATGGTATTGGCCACGTCCAGATAGGTTCCGCCGGTGTATTTTTGCTCGGGCATGACGTCCAGGATCTGGGCGAAATCCTCGCAATGCACACGCGCTGAAGGGTTGCTGCCGGCATCGCGGTCGTAGCGGACGACGGCGAGAAACTGCGTTTTCGCGTCGGCCTCGCCCAGATCGTAGCCATGCTCGATCGACAGCTTCTCCAGTGGCTCAAGGCGCGCCTGAACCGCCGATACGCCGGCCGCTTCGGCCAGGCGCAGCGACAGGGCTTCCAGCTCGGGCAGCAGGGGCTGGCCAACCACGGGCAGCTTGGCGATGATGTGCGCATCCTTTAGCCGAGTGCGGCCCACGTAGCGCCCCCCTTCGAACTGCACACCGACCTTGGGCTGCACACCGGAGAGAGAGATGCCTTCTTCCAGCGGCTCGGCGGTCACCGTCAATTCCAGGGCATCGGCGTCCTGCGTGACATAGCGCGCAAGCGCGCCGCGCGTCAGGTCCACGGGACGCGCGCTGAGGTTGCCCGGCAGGTCCCGACCGCAGGCGGCCAACATTTCGAAATGATCTTTGGGATCGCAGCCACGCAACTCGGCGACTCGATCGCGGAACACGCCTTCGGGCAGCAGGTTCTGGAAAAAGGCGGGCAGCAGCCAGCCGTTGGCCGGACTGGACCGGCCGTTAAAGAGCGGCGAGCGCACGTCGGCCCATAGCGAGCGCTGGGTCTCGGGGTCGTCGGCCAGCATAGATAGAGACATCACCGGTTGACTGGGCAGCGCGGCGAAAGCGTCGTCGGCCACGAAGCGGACGACGACATGGCTTGCTGCCGGAGCGTATTGAAACAACACACCGACCCGGCGTTCGCCCAGATAAATGGCCAGCGCTTTGATGTTCATGACTTCTTCCTGCCGCCGGGCCGCCCCAAGGTAGGAAGGCCCCCTTGGGGGGCAGCAAGCCCGGAGGGCGCAGCGTGGGGGCCCTTCACGCCGCCGGGCCGCCCCAAGGCAGGAAAGCCCCCTTGGGGGGCAGCAAGCCCGGAGGGCGGCGGCGGAAATTCCGGCTCGGCGTCCAGACGGGCCTGCAGGGCTTCACGCGCAGCCTGCAGCCGGGTTTTGACGGCGGAGTGGGTCGGTGCCTGGGGAATCAGATCGGCCAGGCCGGGCGCAGCTTCCTTGGGCACGACCACGAGTTCCAACCCCAGACGGTCCAGCACGGACATCAGCGTGGTGATCTTGTAGTCCATGCGCCCGCTCAGCATGTTCTCCAGGGTGCGACGGGCCAGCCCCGCACGTGCGCCCAGCGTGCGCTGGGATATGCCTTGCGCCTTGAGCTGCGCACGCAGTAGCTCGGACAGATCGAGTAGAGATTTCATGACCTAACAAAGTAGGATATATATGAAAAATCCTACTTTAGTAGGTCATTTCCGTCAACTTATGGACTACTAAAGTAGTCAACACATTGATATGCCTACTTTAATAGGGCGGAAATCTCATTAGGTCCTCCTGCCAGCTTGGGACAGAAACCGCAGACGAGAAAAAACCCGCTGAATGCGCAAGGCATCCGCGGGTTTTTGCCGTCAGGCCCCGCGACGCGGGGCTGCAATTCAGCGGCGCGTCTCGACCTGTTGCAGCGGCGCGCTGGAAACCGGCGCGACGGGCTTGGGCTCGCGCCCCAGGCGCACGGCCACCGTACTGGCGGCGATGCGCTGCTGCGTCTGAGCATGGCGGGCCGGATCGGTTTCCACCCAGGTCAGACCCGCGGCGTTGACGATGCCATGCAGCGTGCTGGCCTGCACCGGCTCGGCAACGACGGGCGCAACCGCATATGCAGGAGGCGGCGCCACGGGAACCGGCGCGGCAGGTTCGACGATCGGTTCCGGCGCAGGCGCGGGCACCGCCGCAACGGCGGGGACCGGCACGCCAGGCTCGGTCGCGGCAGGCGGCTCGGCCATCCGGAAAGCGGGAGGTGTTTCCTGAGCTTCGGCATGCGCAGCCACGATAGCCTTGATCACGAGGCTTTCGGGATCCTGCCGGGCAGCAGGAGCGGCCTCGGCGGCGACGGGTTCGACCGGTGCCGCAACCGGCGCAGCGGAAACTGGCGCAGCGACAACGGGCTCAGCGGCAACCGGCTCAGCTTGGGCCGGCAGGTCTTCGTCCTGATCGCGCTGGTCATCTTCCTGGCCTTCGACGCTCAGGCCCGTGCCTTCATCGCCATTGCGACGGCCACGACGGCTGCGGCGACGGCGACGCTTGCGCTCGGGATCGCCTTCAGCCTGGTCGCCCTGCGCATCGAAAGCGCCGACGATCTGCTCATCGGTTTGTTCCTCGACAAGCGGTTGAACCGCGGCATGCGTATGAACCGCGTGCTCAGCCGCAACGGCAAGGTTCGCGGTCTCGGTCGTGTTCAACACGTCCTGCTCGCTCGAAGCCGGGTTGGCGCCGTCCTCGCGGCGACCACGGCCGCGGCGGTTGCGGCCGCGGCCATTGCGCGGAGCGGCCGATTCGTCGCCCTGGGCGGCTTCCGGCGCGCGTTCGGGACGAACCGCCGCATCGCGCTCGGCGCGCTGCTCGGTACGTTCGCTGCGCGGCGCGCGCTCTTCATTGCGGCGGTTGCCGCGTGCATGTTGCTGGCGGCCGGCATTGCCTTCCTGCTCGCCGGCAGCTTCCGTGCCGCCGCGGCGGTTGTTGCGCGAACGATCGGAGCCATGGCGTTCGCCGCGGCGTTCCTGGCCGTCGTGGTTGCGGCGGCCGCGGTTGGCACCGCCGCCGCGGCGGGCTTCTTCACTGCCGGCCTGGACCGGTGCAGCAGGCGTCTCGCCGCCGCCGGTAAACCAGTTGAGCACTCGCTTGAGCAAACCGCCGCCGGGCGCGGGTGCAACGGCGACAGGCGCCGGAGGAGCCGCGTGCACAGGCGCCGGCTGGGCCGGAGTGATGCCCTTGACCAGCGCCTCGGGCTTGGCCTTGACTTCGACGGTTTCGGTATGCGGCGACCAGGTTTCGATGGTGGACGGCGCCTCGACCAGCTCGAAGCTGGTCTTGGTTTCTTCCAGGCGCGGGTCGTCGTGGCGCAGGCGCTCGATGTGATGGTGCGGCGTTTCCAGGTGCTTGTTGGGGATGAGCACCAGATTGACCTTCAGGCGCGCCTCGATCTTGGAGATGTCGGTGCGCTTTTCGTTGAGCAGGAAAGTGGCCACCTCGACCGGCACCTGCGCGTGCACGGCGGCGGTGTTTTCCTTCATGGCCTCTTCCTGCAGCAGACGCAGCACGTGCAAGGCGCTGGACTCGGCGTCGCGGATCACGCCGGTGCCGTTGCAGCGCGGGCAGGTGATGTGCGAACCTTCGTTCAGGGCCGGGCGCAGGCGCTGGCGCGACAGCTCCATCAGGCCGAAGCGCGAGATCTTGCCCATCTGCACGCGGGCGCGATCGAAATGCAGCGCATCGCGCAGGCGCTGTTCGACGGCGCGCTGGTTCTTGCCCTCTTCCATGTCGATGAAGTCGATCACGATCAGGCCGCCCAGGTCGCGCAGACGCAGCTGGCGGGCCACTTCCTCGGCCGCTTCCAGGTTGGTGCGCAGGGCCGTCTCTTCGATGTCGGAGCCCTTGGTAGAACGCGCCGAGTTCACGTCCACGGCCACCAGCGCTTCGGTGTGGTCGATGACGATGGCGCCGCCCGACGGCAGGTTGACCGTGCGCGAGTAGGCCGTCTCGATCTGGTGTTCGATCTGGAAGCGCGAAAAGAGGGGAATGTCGTCGCGGTAGCGTTTGACGCGCTGCACGTTGTCCGGCATCACCACGCTCATGAAGGCAGTGGCCTGCTCGGCGATCTCGTCGGTATCGATCAGGATCTCGCCGATGTCGGGCGAGAAGTAGTCGCGGATGGCCCGAATGACCAGGCTCGATTCCAGGTAGATGAGGATGGGGGCGGCATTGTCGCGGGCAGCGCCGTCGATGGCCGTCCAGAGCTGCATCAGATAGGCCAGATCCCACTGCAGTTCTTCGACGTTGCGGCCGATGCCTGCCGTGCGGGCGATGATGCTCATGCCTTGCGGCACGTCGAGCTGGTCCATCGTCTCGCGCAGTTCCTGGCGGTCCTCGCCCTCGACGCGGCGCGACACGCCGCCGCCGCGCGGGTTGTTGGGCATGAGCACCAGATAGCGGCCAGCCAGCGAAATGAAGGTGGTCAGGGCCGCGCCCTTGTTGCCGCGCTCTTCCTTCTCGACCTGGACGATGAGTTCCTGGCCTTCTTTCAGGGCGTCTTGAATGCGCGCGGTGCGCACATCGACGCCTTCCTTGAAGTAGGTGCGAGCGACTTCCTTGAAAGGCAGGAAGCCGTGGCGATCTTCGCCGTAGTTGACGAAACAGGCCTCGAGGCCGGGTTCGATGCGGGTAATGACGCCTTTGTAGATGTTGCCTTTGCGCTGTTCGCGACCGGCGGTTTCAATATCGAGATCGATGAGTTTTTGCCCATCGACGATGGCGACGCGCAGTTCTTCCTGGTGCGTCGCGTTAAACAGCATGCGCTTCATGAATGCAATTCTCCGTAGTCAGGAACGCGCCGGGTTCGGCGCGCGACCTCGGATCACTCGGGCGGCAAACTGAAGCGGAGAAGGCGCGGACCGTACCCGGGCTCTACGGCCAGGGCGTATCCGCCGCGGGTCAGGCGGGCACGTCGTGCCGGATGGCACGAGGTTCTTTCAGCAGGACAGTCAACTTCACGTGGGTTGTGGATGACGGGATGGTTGCTGGGAACGTCAGATGCGGCGGCGGGCTGGGCCACGCTGCGCGCACCTGGTGCGTAAAACGATTGCGACGATTCTCTTGTGCTTCAGGTCGCATGCGGCTGCCAGCTCGAAAAGCCAGGCGCCGCCGACCAAGGGACCCCGGCGCTGAACTCGCAGGCAGTACAATGGCGGCATCATGCCGGACGGAGCCGCGCGTGGCGTTCGGATTTTGCTCGAACGCGCTTCTTGTAATGTAAGACGCGCATCTCTACGTCCAGCCGTGCCCTGTCCATATGACGGCATGGGCGGGATCAACCCCTTAAGGTTCTGGCGATTGTATCCCTGCTTTCCGCAATGCGCAAAAAACACCCCCACGCCACGTCCTCCGAGTCAGCCGCCCCAAAAGAGGGCGTTTTTACTTCAAGGCCGCCCGCAGGCGCCCGCGGGGCAACGCCTACCCGCCCCGCCCCCGCCGTCCGCCTGGTCGAGATCGATGCAGAGCACGATGGCCAGCGCATCGACAACTTCCTGATCCGGCTCTGCAAGGGCGTCCCCAAAAGTCACATCTATAAAGCCATCCGCGGCGGACAGGTGCGCATCAACAAGGGACGCATTGATGCCGATTACCGCCTGGCGGCGGGCGACGTGCTGCGCGTGCCGCCGCTGCGGCTGCCCGATCCCGGCGCACCCCGGCCTGTTCCGGGTGCAGAATTCCCCGTGATCTTCGAAGACGACGCCCTGCTCGTGATCGACAAGCCTGCCGGCGTGGCAGTGCATGGCGGCAGCGGCGTATCCTTCGGCGTCATCGAGCAGCTGCGCGCCGCCCGCCCCGAGGCCAGCTTTCTGGAACTGGTGCACCGGCTCGACCGCGAGACCTCGGGCCTGCTCATGGTGGCCAAGAGGCGCAGCGCCCTGCTGGCCCTGCACGCCATGTTGCGCGAAGGCAAAGGCGGCAAACATTATTACGCTCTGGTCGAAGGCGACTGGGTCAACGACCGACAGCACATCAAGCTGCCGCTGACCAAATGGACGACCGCCAGCGGCGAGCGCCGCGTCAGAGTCGACCATGACGGCGGCCTGTCGGCCCACACCATCGTCACACTGCAAAAGCGCTACGGCGGCTACAGCCTGATCGATGCCGAACTGCGCTCCGGGCGCACCCATCAGATCCGGGTGCACCTGGCCGCTAGCGGCTTTCCCATCGCGGGCGACGACAAATACGGCCGCGACGAAACCCGGGCCGCGCTGACCAAACAGGGTTTCAACCGCATGTTCCTGCATGCACACAGCCTGACCCTGCCCCACCCGCTCACGGGCGAGACCCTGGCGCTGAACGCGCCGCTGCCCGAAGCCTGTACGCGGCTCCTGAATCAGTTGGAGAAAATATGAAACGATCCACGCACTCACTGCGTTCGCTACTCTCAAAGGGGGCTTCAGCCTCCTTCGGGCGTCCGTGCGGAGGCTGACATGTCCTATTCGCTGGTGGTGTTCGACTGGGACGGCACCCTGATGGATTCCACCCACACCATCGTGGCCGCCATACAGGCTTCCTGCCGCGACCTCGAACTG
>NZ_JBQCER010000009.1:0-30997 GCF_051960075.1 Bordetella sp. | reverse complement strand
GGCCATCGTCATCGCTTCGCGCTGATCGTGCGTCACCATGATGGTAGTGATGCCCAGGCGCTGCTGCAGCAGCCGGATTTCGACCTGCATGGCTTCGCGCAGCTTGGCGTCCAGCGCAGAAAGCGGTTCGTCCAACAGCAGCAGGCGCGGCGATGCGGCAATGGCGCGTGCGATCGCGACGCGCTGACGCTGTCCGCCCGACAATTGCGTGACCAGTCGATCCGCCATATGCGGCAGCTGGATCATGTCGAGCAGTTCGGCCACGCGACGCGTTCGCGCCGCCGCGTCTATCTTGCGCAGTTTTAGCGGATACGCGATGTTCTGCGCCACGGTCATGTGCGGGAACAGCGCGAGCGACTGGAACACCATGCCGAAGTTGCGCCGGTTCGCGGGAACGCGCAGCAGATCTTCTCCGGCCAAGGTCATCGAGCCGGAGGTGGGCGTTTCGAGCCCGGCGATCATGCGCATGAGGGTGGTCTTGCCGCAACCCGAAGGACCGAGAAAGCAGACCAGTTTGCCGTCGGGAATGGAAAGGTTGACGCGATCGACGGCGCAGGCTTCGTTAAAGCGCTTGGTCACGTCCTGGAGTATCAGCTGGGTCATGGTCGTCGTATCTCGGTCGGGAGTCGTGCGCCGGGTCTGTTCAGATCGCGATGCCGCTGTCGCCCATCAGCTTCTCGAGCATCCAGATCAGCGCAAAGTCGATCGCGACGGTGAACACGGCGAAGGAGAACACCGTGGGGTCGAGCGCAGACACGGTTCGGCTATAGAGCCACACCGGCAGCGTCGTGGTGTTGATGTCATAGAGAAAGAAAGTCACTGTGAATTCGTTGAACGACACAATGAAGGCAAACAGCATGCCGGCAAGAATGCCGGGCCGCATGAGCGGCAGGACGACGTCAAGCAGCGCGCGATACGGACCCGCGCCCATGAGGCAGGCTGCCTCCTCGAACTCCGGGCCGATGGCGGCAACCGACGCCGTGCAGTTCTTGATCGTGAATGGCAGCGTGAGAATCACGTGGGCGATGATCAAGCGCATCATGCCCAGTTCGACGGGCAAGGCGTTGAACACGATCAGCAGCGCCAGGCCGAGCATGACGAGCGGATAGACGATAGGCAGCGCGATGAGCTGCTCGACGAAGGGCTTGCCTCGAAAGCGGTGGCGCGACAGCGCGTAGGAGGCGGGCACGGCGACCGCGGTCGAGACCAGCATGGTTGCGATCGCCACGATCAGGCTCGTCGTGAGCGCGGTGCCCATGGACAGCGGGTCGCTGGCATCGGGCGACACGAACGTGTGCCAGGCGGCTCGGTACCAGCGCAGGCCGAGATGGGCGGGTGGAAAGTCGAGCGTGGACGTGGTGCCGAACGACATCACGATTAAGGTGAGTATGGGCAAAGCGGCCAGGAACAGCACCAGGGTCGCGAGCAGCCCGGTGGAGCGGCCCAGACGGCCGGGCAAGGCTGCGCGCAGCAGAAGGCGAGTCATCGGCGAACCTCCTGCAGGCGATGCGTCAGGCGCTGCGAGAGGCCGAGAACGGCAAAGACCGCGACGATCAGGACCACGCCCGAGGCCGATGCCGCCGGCCAGTTCAGCAGCGGGGCGATCTGGTCGTGCACGTAGATCGCCAGCATGGGCACGCGCCGCCCGCCCAGCAGTAGCGGCACGGCGAAGGCGCTGGCGTTGTAGGCGAAGACCAGCAGCGCGCCGGACACGATGCCGGGCGCCGCCAGCGGCAGGATCACGTGGATGAGGGCCTGCCGGCGCGATGCGCCCATCGTGGCCGCGGCTTCGTCGAAGGTGCGCGGCACCGCGCGCAGCGCACTGGACATGGGCAGGACGGCAAGCGGAAAGGCGGTCTGTATCAGGCCGAGCAACACCCCCTGCTCACGATATAGCCACATCACGGGACGCCGGGCGAGACCGAGAGCCTGCAGTCCATGATTGAGCAACCCCGCAGGGCCGAGGATGACGAGCCAGCCGTACCCCTGCAGCAGCAGATTGACGAGCAGCGGCAGCAGTACGCAGGCGAGCATGAGCCGGCGCGCGAGCCGCGATTCGGTTCGGGCCATGGCGAGCGCGACCGGGGTCGCGATCGCCATGGCGCACACCATACTCTCGAACGCCAGCCGCAGCGTGAGCCACAGCGACCTGAGGAAGTACGGATCCGCAAGGTCGGTGTAGTTGCGCAGCGTGTAGCTGTGCCACTCGCTGTTGGGCACGCCCAGGCTCATGCGCAGCACGACGAGCGAGGCGGCGACCAGCACAGCGAGCAGGGCCAGAACCGGCGCGAGCAGCAGCCACGGCGAGATGCCGGGCAACCCTGAAGGGCTTGTTGCGGCTGGCTGCGCAGCCGGGGCGGCGATGGCGGACATGGACTCAGGCCGAGAACAGACTGGTATAGCGCTTGATCCAGTCGGCTTGCACGACGGCCAGCGCCTTGTCGTCATGCAATATGGCCTTCTCGGCGATCTGTCTGGGCGTGGGCACGAACGCCTGGCTCGCGGCGGGGATGACCGCCTTGCCGTTGACGGGTCCGTTGAGCACGTCGGCGGCCATGCGGCCCTGCACTTGCGGATCGAGTGTGTGATTGACGAAGGCGTGGATCAGGTCGAGGTCGCCCGGATGCGCTTTGGGGACCACGCTGAACATGAGCTGGGTTGCGAAGCCCTCCTTCATGCCATAGGTGATGCCCATGTTGTACTCGGGCTTGCGGATCTGCTCGGGGAAGAACGCGGCCGAATAGATGCCGCCGATGTCGAGCGACTTGGTGCGGAACAGGTCGGCGATCTGGTTCGGGTTTTCCCCGAGCGTCATCACCCGGTCCTTCAGCTCGGCGAGCTTCTTGAAGCCCGGTTCGATGTTCTGCTGCGAACCGCCCGCCAGTTTCGCCGCGATGATGGTCAGGTCGACCGCCTCGGCCCATTCCGGCGGCGGCAGAAAGAGCTTGCCCGCGTATTTCGAGTCCCACAAAGCCTCGTAGCTGGCCGGCGGCGTTTTCACGGTGGCGGTGTTGTAGACCAGCCCGTCAGACCACAGCAGATAGCCGATGCCGAAACCGTCCGCGCCGGTGCGGTATTGCTGCGGTACGTCCTTCAGGTTCGGCAGGCGATCCAGATCGGGTTTGGCGAGCAGGCCCGCATCGGCAAGGCCGGAAGCGCCGACGCCGGCGAGCGTGATCACGTCATAGGTAGGCCGGTCGCCGGCGGCCTTGACTTTGGCGACCATGCCCGAGGTGCCGTCCGCGCGGTCTGCGATGACCTTTGCGCCCGTGGCCTTGCTGAACGTCTCCGCGATATTGCGCAGAGCGGCCGTGCCGGTGTCGTCCGACCACGTCAACAGGCGCAGCGTCTTTCCCGAGAAACTGCTTTGCGCTTTGGCGGTATGAATGAAGGGAAGAGACAGAGTCGAGGCAGCAAACGTCGCGCCTAAGGCTTTCATGGCCTGTCTTCTTCCTGGTTTGAAACTTTGCATGATCATCTCCAATTAAAGGATGTTGCTGCGCAAGGCTATCGATAGCTCCCCCGCAGCGCGGGGTGAAACAAAAACGCATTCGAACTGCATGACCGAGGCGATCGGATTGCTCCATGGCGTGCGCCACGGGGCCGATCAGGCCGGTCGTATCACTTGCTTGATTTCTTGAAAGGCGGCCAGGCCGAATGGCCCGAGCTCCCGCCCCAGGCTGCTCTGTTTGTATCCGCCCCATGACGCTTGCGGAAAAATCACCTGCGGCGTGTTGACCCAGACCACGCCCGCTTCGAGCGCCGCGGTCATGCGTGCGCCCCGCTCGGCATCGCCGGTCACCACGGAGGCCACCAAGCCGTATCGGGTGTCGTTGGCGGACTCGATCGCATCGGTCTCGGTCTCGAATGTGCTTACGCAGAGCACCGGGCCGAAAATCTCTTCGCGCCACAACGCGCTGTCGATCGGCACGTCGGAGAAGATCGTCGGGCGTATGAAATATCCCGGTCCTGCAACCGCATCGCCTCCCGCCACTATTCGCGCGCCGCTTCGGCGGCCCTCGGCAATGGCTCGGAGAACGCGTTCGTATTGCATGCGGTTCGTGATCGGACCCATCTGAACGTCCGGTGCGAACGGATCGCCGACGCAAAGTTCTTCTGCGCGCCGGGCCAGGCGTTCAAGGAGCGTCGCGGCGATGGGTTTCTGCACGAGAACGCGCGACGTGGCCGAGCACATCTGCCCTGCGTTGAAGAAGCCGCCGCCCATGACCAGATCGACTGCGAGGTCGAGATCGGCGTCGGCGAAAACGACGATCGAGGATTTGCCGCCCAGCTCGAGACCGACGCCCTTGACGGTGTCGGCGGCGGTCTTCATGACCTGGATGCCGACGGCCGTGCTGCCCGTGAACGAGACTTTCGCAACCGTGGGGTGCGCTGCCAGTGGCGCGCCGACGTCGGTGCCCGTACCGGTAAGGACATTGAGCACGCCTGGTGGCAGGCCGGCCTCGAGAGCGATGGCGGCAAGCTCCAGTTCGGGCAGCGGCGTGATTTCGGACGGTTTGAGCACGACCGTACAGCCCGCCGCGAGGGCCGGGGCGAGCTTCCATGCGGTCGTCACCATGGGAAAGTTCCACGGCACGATAAGCGCGGCCACGCCTGCGGGTTCGCGTCGGATCCAGGCGCGGAAATCCGCGCTCGGCAGATCGACTTCGGACACGCCCGAGGTATCGAGCTGCTCGGCCAGGCCTGCGTAATAGTCGAACGTGGCGACAACGTCGCCCACGTCGATCTCGGCTTCGGCGAGCGGTTTGCCATTGTTCAGCGACTGCAGCGCGGCGAGCCGTTCGTGCCGTGCCTGGATGCCGCGCGCGATGGCGCGCAGAAGCGCCCCGCGTTGCGCGCCGCTCGTGTTCTTCCAGGTGGCGAAGGCCCGTGCGGCGGCCTGCACCGCGCGGTCGACATCGGCCTTGTCCGCCATGTCGACCTGGGCGATGACGGCTTCCGTCGAAGGGTTGATCACGTCCAGGCATCGGCCGGCGGTGCCGGCGCACCAGACGCCGTCGATGAGCAGCTGCGTGCGCAGAGGCGGATCGAAATGCTGAGGTGCCGTCATGCTCGTGCTCCCATCTTGGCAAACCAGTCGGCTTCGCGTATTTCGATGACCGTGGGCAAGCTGGCGACAGCCGCTTCGTTCAGCGTCGCGGCGAGCGCAGCGGGGTCGTCGGCGGTGCGGGCTACGCAGCCGAAGCCGCGTGCCAGCGTGATGAAATCGGGGGTGTAGGGATCGACGCCGACCGGCGTGATGCCGCGTGCGACCATATATTTGCGGATCTCGCCGTAACCGGAGTTGTTCCAGACGACGACGATGACGGGCGCGCCGGCCTCGACCGCGCTGGCCAGTTCGGGCAGCGTGAATTGCAGTCCGCCGTCGCCGATCAGGCAGACCACGGGCCGATGCGGCGCCGCGAGCTTGGCGCCGATCGCGGCGGGCAGCCCGTAGCCGAGCGTGCCGTAGCCGGTGGACGAGTTGAACCAGGAGCGAGGCGCGGCCGCGTCGTGGGTGAGATTGCCCACGTAGGTGGGACTGGTCGAATCCCCCACAATGATCACGCCGGGCAGCGCCGTAGTCAGCGTCTCGATCAGCGCGGCCTGCGCGCGGGACGGCGCATCGTAATCGGCATCGATTTTTGCCCGCACGTCTGCGACGCGCGCGGCGCCCCAGACAGCGCTTTCGACCGCGGAATGCGATCCGAGCGCGCGGACCAAACCGGTGAGCGCCGCCTTCGCATCGCCGACAATGGCCTTGTCGGGCCGGAAATTGCGCATCAACTGTCCGGCATCGATGTCGATTCGTATCAGATGACCCTCGATCGCGAAGCCGCCGTCGAAGACGGTGTCGTAGTCGGTTTCGCCCAGTTCGGTGCCGATCGCGAGCACCACGTCGGCATCGCGCACCAGCTCGCGGGTTTGGGGCAGCGACTGGGTCGACCCCAGCAACAACGGATGGCCGCAGGGCAACAGACCCTTTGCGTTGATGGTGAGCGCGACAGGCGCCTGCAGGCGTTCGGCGAGTGCGCGCAGCGGTTCGCCTGCGTCCACGGCGCCGCCGCCCGCCAGGATCAGCGGCCGCTTGGCGCCGGCCAGGCGGCCGGCTGCTGCCGCAATCGCCTCGGCATCGGGTGCCGGCCGCGTTGCTGCTGCCGCCGGTGCGTTGGCCAATGCGCCGGCCGGCGACACGATAACGTCCAGTGGAATCTCGATATGCACGGGACGCGGCCGCGCGCTGCCGAAGACGGCGAACGCGCGCGCCAGGACCTGCGGCAGATCGGCTGCGTCGAGCAGCGTATGCGAGAAGGCGGTCAGGCCGGCGAATAGTTCGCGCTGCGACGGCAGTTCGTGCAGCCGTCCGTCGCCGCTGCCCAGCTCGCGCCGCGCGTTGACGCTGGAGATCACGAGCATGGGGATCGAGTCGGCGTAGGCCTGCGCCATCGCCGTGGCGATATTGGTCATGCCCGGCCCGGTGATGATGAAACAGACGCCTGGCTTGCCGGTGACGCGGGCATAGCCGTCCGCCATGAAGCCTGCGCCCTGTTCGTGGCGCGGCGTGACGTGCCGGATCGACGACGCAGCCAGGCCCCTGTACAACTCTATCGTATGCACGCCGGGAATGCCGAACACATAATCGACGCCGTAGCGTTCGAGCAATGTGACGAGGGACTCGCCGCAAGTGGGCGCGGCGCCGGGCGTGTGCCGGCGCACGGGGGCTTCATCCTGGCAGGGGTAGAAGGTCGGGGAAGTCATCGATCGCTGCTCTGATTCCGAGGTAGAGAAGGTTTGCCTTGCTAGGCAGCCTGGTTCGAATCATTGTCAGTGTTGCCACAGACGGTAAACAATCGATTAGTTCTCATGGCAGGCATGCATTTTTTGCATGCCTGCCCGCGCTGCCTCTGACAAGTCCCGGGCAAGGCCCGGGCGCCATGCGTTGCTATGGGTGTAAATACTAGGTGCATCGCGCTGCACCGGACGCACAGTCCGGCTGCGCCAACGCTGCGAGGACTCGAAAAAGCACCTCGAAAAAAGAGCCGCTTGCGCGGCTCCCGAAGATGTCTGTCGTTGAGGCCGGGAAAAGCGGCCGCCCGATGCGTGCAGGCTTACTTGCCCAGGTCAATGCACAAGTATTTGACCTCGAGATAGTCCTCGATACCGTACTTCGACCCCTCGCGTCCCAGGCCGGACTGCTTGACGCCGCCGAACGGCCCGACCTCGTTGGAGATAATGCCCGTGTTGATGCCCACGATGCCGTACTCCAGCGCTTCCGATACTCGCCACACCCGCGCGTAATCGCGCGTGTACAGATAGGCGGCCAGGCCGAAGATGGTTTCGTTGGCCATCTGCAGCGCTTCTTGCTCGGTCTCGAACCTGAACAGCGGCGCCACCGGTCCGAAGGTCTCTTCGGTTGCCACCTTCATGGCCTGCGTCACGTCGCGCAGGATGGTCGGCTCGAAGAACGTGCCGCCCAACGCGTGGGGCTTGCCGCCCGTGACTACCTTGGCCCCCTTGGCCGTGGCGTCGGCGATGTGCTCCTTGACCTTGGCGATGGCCGCTTGGTCGATCAACGGCCCCTGATTCACGCCGGTGTCGAAGCCGTTGCCCACCTTGAGCGTGGACTGAACCTTCGCGGTCAGGCGCTCGACGATTTCTTCATAAATGCCCGACTGGATGTAGATGCGGTTGGCGCAGACGCAGGTCTGGCCGGCATTGCGGTATTTCGAGGCGAGTATGCCTTCGACGGCCGCTTCGGGGTCGGCGTCGTCGAACACCAGGAAGGGCGCGTTGCCGCCGAGTTCCAGCGACAGCTTCTTGATGGTGGGCGCACATTGCTTCATCAGCAGGCGGCCCACTTCGGTGGAACCCGTAAAGCTGAGTTTGCGCACGATGTCGCTCTCGCACAGCGCGGCGCCGATCTCGGGCGCGTCGCCCGTGATCACATGCAAGACGCCCTTGGGCACGCCGGCCTCTTCGGCCAGCACGGCCAGGGCCAGGGCCGACAGCGGCGTCTGCTCGGCGGGCTTGAGCACCATGGCGCAGCCGGCGGCCAGGGCCGGGCCGGCCTTGCGGGTGATCATGGCGGCCGGGAAATTCCAGGGCGTGATGGCGGCGGTGACGCCGATGGGCTGCTTGAGTGTCATCAGGCGCTGGCCCGTTTTGGGGCTTTGCAGCACGTCGCCGTCGATGCGCTTGGCCTGCTCGCCGAACCATTCCAGGAACGAGGCGGCATAAGCGATTTCTCCGGCGGCCTCGGCCAGGGGCTTACCTTGTTCCGCCGTCATGATGACGGCCAGGTCCTGCTGGTTGGCCATCATGAGCTGGGCCCATTTGAGCATCACAGCGGCGCGTTCCTTGGCCGTTCTGGCGGCCCACTGCGTCTGCGCGGCTTTGGCGCTGGCGATGGCACGTTCGGTTTCACCGCGGCCCAGCATGGGCACCGAGACGATCACCTGCGCAGTGGCCGGATTGACGACGGGGAAGCTCGTGCTGCCCTTGACCCATTGGCCGTCGATATAGCAGGCATCGCGCAGCAGGTCGGGGCGCTTGAGATCGAGTTGGGATGACATGGGTTAGCCTCTTTTGGAAAATGCGGCGGGCGGCGCCTCGAGAAAGAGACGCCGCCCACCGGGATCAGGGGTTTACTGGGCCAGCAGTTCCGACAGGATATCCAGGCCGCGGTCGAATTGCGCGTCGGGGATGGTCAGCGGATACAGAAAGCGCAGCACGTTGCCGTACACGCCGCAGGAAAGCAGGAGCAGGCCCTTGGCGGCGGCCTGTTTGATCACGGCGGATGTGGCGGCCGCATCGGGCTTGCCGTCGGCATCGACCAGTTCGCAGGCCGCCATCGAGCCCAGATTGCGCACGTCGAAGATCTTTTTGTTGCCGGCCTGCAGCGGCTTGAGGCGCGCGACCAGCTTGTCGCCGAGCGCGACGGCGCGTGAGCACAGGTTTTCTTCCTTGATCACATCTTGCACCGCCAGCGCGGCGGCGATGGACAGCGGGTTGCCGGCATAGGTGCCGCCCAGGCCGCCGGGCGCAGGAGCATCCATGATTTCGGCTTTTCCGACCACGCCCGACAGGGGAAAGCCGCCCGCCAGGCTCTTGGCCATCGTGATGAGATCGGCCTCGACGCTGTAATGCTCCATGGCGAACATCTTTCCGGTGCGGGCAAAGCCGGTCTGCACTTCGTCCGCGATGAGCACGATGCCGTGTTCGTCGCAGATCTTGCGCAGGGCGACCATCAGTTCGGGCGGGGCGATGTTGAAACCGCCTTCGCCTTGCACGGGCTCCAGGATGATGGCGGCCACGCGCTTGGGATCGATGGAAGACTTGAACAGCAGTTCCAGTGCCTTGAGCGAATCGGCCACGGAAATATTCTGGGTCTTGTTGGGAAAGGGCACGTGGAAGACGTCGGGCACCATGGGGCCGAGCGAGGCCTTGTAAGGCGCGACCTTGCCGGTCAGCGTCACGGTCATGTGAGTGCGGCCGTGGAAGGCGCCGGTGAAGGCGACCACGCCCGAGCGACCGGTATGGGCGCGGGCGATCTTCAGCGCGTTCTCGACGGCCTCGGCGCCGACGGTGAAGAAGGCGGCCTTCTTCAGGCCCGACATCGGCGCCGCGGCGGCCAGCTTCTCGGCCAAGGCGATATAGCTTTCGTAAGGAACGATCTGGAAGGCGGTGTGCGTGAATTTGTCGAGTTGTTCCTGGACCGCGGCGATTACCTTGGGATGGCGGTGGCCGGTGGCCAGCACGGCAATGCCGCCGGCGAAGTCGATGTATTCCTTGCCTTTTTCGTCCCACAGCGTGGCGTTTTCGGCGCGAGCGGCGTAGAAATCGAATTGGACGCCGACGCCGCGAGGCGTGGCCAGTTGGCGGCGGGTGTTGATATCCAGGTTTTGCATGACGACCTCGTGTCGATGGAGCACCGCGGCGCTGCGGGCGTGAAGGGGGATGCGCTGAGTAAAACTTTAATGCCAGGATGGACCCACGGTATAGTTCCAATTCGTCAATATTGATGGAACCAATTTGCGCACCATAACCGGCGATCTGCTGTTGCTGCGGCTAGGCGAGTCCAGCGACGGTCCCATGAACCAGCGCCTGTACCGCTGCCTGCGCGAGGCCATCCTGGATGGTTCCATCGCCGCGGATACCCGGCTGCCCGCTTCGCGGGATCTGGCGGCCGAGTTGGGCATCGCCCGCAATACCGTGGTACACGTCTACGCCCAGTTGCAGGCCGAGGGCTATACGCGCAGCCGGCAGGGCAGCGGCACCTACGTGGCCGATACCCTGCCCGACGATTACTTGGCCAGCGGTCGGCGCGCACGGCAGGTTGGCGCCCGGCCCGCCGGTCCGTCGCTGTCAGTGCGGGGCGCGCGCATTGTCGATGGCGCTTCGGCTTCGCCCTTCCAATGGGGCGCTTTCATGCCGGGCGTGCCCGACGTGACCGAGTTTCCTCACAGGAAATTCAGCCGCATTGTTTCGTCTATATGGCGCAGGCCGCCCGCCCAATTGCTTACCTACGCTTATGGCGGGGGGCTGCCGGCTCTGCGCGAGGCGCTGGCCCAGCACCTGGCGCTCACGCGTTCGATCGACTGCGACCCCGAGCAGATCCTGCTGACCGAAGGGGTGCATCAAGGCATAGACCTGATCTCCCGCATGCTTTGCGAGGCGGGCGAGGTGGCCTGGATCGAGAATCCTGGCTACTGGGGAGCGCGATCCGTTCTGCAGGCTAACGGCATACGCGCCGTACCGCGCGCCGTCGACGAGGAGGGCCTGCATCTGCCCTCCGAGCCGGTGCAGGCGCCGCCGCGTCTGGTCTTCGTGACGCCCTCGCATCAATATCCCCTGGGAGCCGTGATGTCGCTGGCTCGGCGCCGGCGGCTTCTGGCGTTGGCACGGCAATGGGGCAGCTGGATCATCGAAGACGACTACGACAGCGAATTCCGATTCACCGGACGCCCCATTCCATGCCTGCAAGGCCTGGAGTCGGACGCGCCGGTGATTTATCTGGGCACTTTCAGCAAAACGATGTACCCCGGCCTGCGCCTGGCTTATCTGGTGCTGCCCAAACGGCTGGTCAAGGCCTTCCAGGCCGCACACGCCGAGCTGTATCGCGAGGGTCACCTCATGACGCATGCGGCCGTGGCGGCCTTCATCTCCGAAGGGCATTATGCGGCGCACGTGCGCCGCATGCGCATGCTTTATGGGCGCCGCCGCGCGATGCTGGTCAATTTGATCGAGCGCCGCTTGGGGGTGGATTGGCTGCATCGCGACTCCAGCGATGCGGGCCTGCATTTGGTGCTGGACTTGCCCGACGAGATACCCGACGAGGCGGTGGTGCAGGCCGCACATGCCCGCGGCGTGCTGACGCGACCGCTGTCGCGCTACTACGATGCAGCGCCGCAAGGCGGCGAGCCGCCGAGGCAAGGGCTGCTGTTGGGTTATGCCTGCGTGCCGGAGGCCGACATTGCCCGCAAGTTCGAGGTATTGCTCGACAGCCTGGCGTACGTGGCCAGGCAGCGCAAGAGGCCGTAAGACTTGCCGCGAAATTCGGCCTAGGTTTTGCTGCGGCGGGAGAACGCGAGATTCCGTGGGATTTTGTTGGTATACGCATACTCGCCGTTGTGATCCGCCGCCGATAGGCGTAGCGTTGATGATCCCTGAATCTCGCACGGGATGCTATGACTCAAAGCGGCCAACCCTTGTTCCAATACCTGGTGAACGAAGCCGATACCTTGTTGCAGAGCCTGTGCAGCAATGCGCTGGTGGGGGTATATGTCGTGCAGGACGGGCGCTTCGTCTTTGTCAATGAAAGGTTGGCGAGCCTGTTCGGCTACACCGCGGCCGAGCTGTGCGCGGGCATGACGTCGCAAGCCTTGACCGCCGAGTTCGATCGAGAGCGCGTCGCGGGAGAAATCGCCCGGCGCATGAGCGGGGAAAAGCAGGCCTGCGCGTATGAATTCCAAGGCCTGCGGCGCGACGGTTCGCTTTTCGATGTGGAAGTGTTCAGCGTGACGGTGAGCTATCGCAACACGCCGGCCACCATCGGTTTGCTGCAGGACATCTCCGAGCGCCGCCGGGCCGAGCGAGAGTCGGCCAATCAGCTGCAATTCATTACCCGGCTGTTGGACACGATACCCAATCCGGTGTTCTACAAGGACGTGCAGGGGCGCTACCTGGGATGCAATCGCGCGTTCGAAGAGTTCGTCGGCTTGCCGCGCGATCAGATCGTGGGCCGCTCGACGGAAGACCTGTCTCCCCCCGACCTCGCAAAAATATACGTCGCGGCCGACCAGGCGCTGTTCGCTGGACGCGGCACGCAGACCTACGAAGCATCGGTTGCGTACGGCAAACAGGCCAACCGGCGCGACGTGGTGTTCTACAAAGCCACCTTCGACAAGGCCGACGGCACGCTGGGCGGGCTGGTGGGGGTGATCCTCGACATCAGCGAGCGCAAGCAGATGGAGCAGGTTCGGCACGACGCCTACTACGATGCCTTGACCGGCCTGCCCAATCTGCGGCTGCTGCGCGAAAGACTGACCGAAGAATTGCTGCGGGCCAAGCGCCAGGAGGAGTTGCTGGCGCTGCTGTTCATCGATCTGGATGGCTTCAAAGAAGTGAACGATACCCTGGGCCACCATGTCGGCGACGAGCTGCTGAGGCAGGCGGCGCGGCGCATCAGCTCGGCGCTGCGCGCCAGCGACACCGTGGCGCGCCTGGGCGGCGACGAGTTCGCGGTGCTTCTGCCTCAGATGACCGAATCTTCCGCGGCCGGTGTGGTGGCCGAGAAGATACTGCGGCTGCTGTCCGAACCGTACGAACTCGAGGGCAAGCTGGTCTATGTGACCGGCAGCCTCGGCATCGCCGTCTATCCGCAGGACGGAACCGACAGCACCTTGCTCAGCTATGCCGACCAGGCCATGTACGCGGCCAAGGCGCAGGGCAAGAATGCGTTCTGCTATTTCACCCCGTCCATGCAAGTGCTGGCGCGTCTGCGGCTCGATCTGGGCAACGATTTGCGGCAGGCAGTTCAGGAAAAGCAGTTCGAGGTGCACTACCAGCCCATCGTCGACCTCGCCACGGGCAAGGTCACGCGGGCAGAGGCGCTGCTGCGTTGGCCGCATCCGGCGCGCGGGATGGTGCCGCCCGACGAGTTCATCACCACCGCCGAAGAAATCGGGCTCATCGGCGCGATCGGCGACGAGGTGTTCTCCCAGGCCCTGGACTTGGCGGTCTGGTGGCGCAAGCGACAGGCCGGCGCCAAGATCTGCATCAATGTTTCGCCGCGCCAATTCATCAGCGGCAGCTGTCGAGCCTGGCTGCAAACTCTGCAGCAGGCCTCGCTGCAGGCCGATCTGCTGTCCGTCGAAATCGTCGAAAGACTGCTTCTGGACGAGAGGCCTGTCGTGACGGAAACCCTGCAAGAGTTTCGCAACGCCGGCATGACGGTGAGCATCGACGACTTCGGCACCGGTTATTCCGCCTTGTCGTACCTGCAGAAATTCGATCTCGACGAGCTGAAAATAGACCGCTCTTTCATTCATGCGCTGGTGTCGAGCCACAGTGATCAGACTATCGTCGAGGCCATTATCGCGATGGCGCACAAGCTGGGGCTGAAGGTGGTGGCCGAAGGCGTGGAAACGCAGGAGCAGTGCGATTTCTTGCGCGCGGCCGGTTGCGACTACGCGCAGGGCTATCTG
This sequence comes from Bordetella sp., assembly GCF_051960075.1. Taxonomy (GTDB): domain Bacteria; phylum Pseudomonadota; class Gammaproteobacteria; order Burkholderiales; family Burkholderiaceae_B; genus Bordetella. Next base: position 17,291 of record NZ_JBQCER010000009.1, on the reverse strand, counting down.
TTCGCGCGGCCGATGCCGCGCGAAGAATTCGTCGCGTGGCTCGCACAAGCCGATGCGCCGTAGCGGGTCGGCCAGGCGCCGCGCTTCAGCTCAGCAACAGTGCGTCGTCGTCGAGGGTCTCGCCGCGCACTTTCTCGAACATGTGCAGCAGATCGGTCACGTCCATGCTGGCGCGTTCGTCGCCCGAGACGTCCAGCACGACCTGCCCCTGATGCAGCATGACGGTGCGCGTGCCTACGTCCAGCGCCTGACGCATGCTGTGCGTGACCATCATCGTGGTGAGCTTGCCTTCTTCGACGATGCGCGCGGTGAGCTTGAGCACGAAGTCGGCCGTGCGCGGATCGAGCGCCGCGGTGTGTTCGTCCAGCAGCAGAATGCGCGAGGGCTGCAGCGCCGACATCAGCAGGCTCACCGCCTGGCGCTGGCCGCCCGAGAGCAGACCGATGCGATCGGTCAGTCGGTTCTCCAGGCCCAGGCCCAGCATGGCCAGGCGTTCGCGATAGAGTTCGCGACCGGCGTTCTTCACGGCCTTGGACAGACCGCGGGACCTGCCGCGGTTGTGCGCCAGCGCCATGTTCTCTTCGATGGAGAGGTCTTCGCAGGTGCCGGCCATCGGATCCTGGAACACCCGGGCCACGCGCGCCGAGCGCTCCCACACGGGCTTGCCCGTCACGTCTTGGCCGTCGATGAGGATGGTGCCGCCATCGACCTGCAGATCGCCGGAGATGGCGTTCAGCAGGGTGGACTTGCCGGCGCCGTTGGAACCGATGACGGTGACGAACTGGCCCGCGGGAATCTCCAGCGTGGCGCCGCGCAACGCGCGGGTCTCGATCGGCGTGCCGGGGTTGAAGGTGATTTTGAGGTCTTTTGCGCTCAGCATGATCTTTCCTTTAGCCTCACGACTTTCGCGCCAGACGGCGCTTGATCTGCGGAATGATCAGCGCAACCGTCACCAGCACGGCGGTGACCAGGTTCAGATCCTGCGCCTGCAGACCGATGAAGTTGCTGTCCAGCGCCAGCGCGATGAAGAGGCGATAGAGGATGGCGCCGAATATCACGGCTAGCGTGGACATGGTGAGACGGCGCGAGGGCAGAATGTTTTCGCCCACGATCACGGCCGCCAGGCCGATCACGATGGTGCCTATGCCCATGGAGACGTCCGAGCCGCCTTGACTCTGCACGAAGAGCGCACCGGCCAGTCCCACCAGCCCGTTGGAAATCGCCATGCCCAGGAGAATCATGCGGCCGGTGTTCACGCCTTGCGATCTCGCCATGCGGGCATTGGTGCCGGTGGCGCGGATGGCCAGGCCTTTCTCGGTGAGGAAGAACCAGTCCATGATCAGCTTGGCCGCAATCACCACCCCCAGCAGCATCAGCGGCCGGAACATGTAGTCCGTCATCGCCGCCGGCTGAAGCTGCGTGAACAGCGTGGGCGTGTTGATGAGCGGCACGTTCGGCCCGCCCATGATGCGCAGATTCACCGAATACAGCGCAATCATGACCAGGATGCTGGCCAGCAGGTCCATGATCTTGAGCTTGACGTTGAGCCAGCCGGTGACCAGGCCCGTGAACGCGCCGACCAGCGTGGCCGCGATAGTCGAGACCAGAGGGCTGTGGCCGCCGGCGATCAGGACGGCGCAGACCGCCCCGCCGGTGGCGAAGCTGCCGTCCACGGTGAGGTCGGGAAAGCGCAGCAGGCGAAACGAGATGAATACGCCCAGCGCGACCAGCGAGTAGATCAGCCCGATTTCAAGGGCGCCGAAAAAGGAAAACAGATTCAATTTTTACTCGACGACCTGAGTGGCGGACTTGATCAGGGCATCGGACAGCGTGATGCCTTGCTTCTTGGCGGCGCCTGGGTTGACGAAGAGCCGCATCCTGGTCGACACCTCGGGCTTGATGTCGCCCGGCTTCTCGCCCTTGAGGATGCGCGCCACCATATGGCCGGTCTGTTCGCCCAGATCGTGATAATTGATGCCCAGCGCCGCAACGGCGCCGCGCTTGACCGAATCGGTGTCCGAGGCGATCAGCGGAATCTTGGCCTCTTCGCCCACCTTGACCAGCGCTTCGTAGGCCGACACGACGTTGTTGTCGGTGTTGGTGTAGATCACGTCCACCTTGCCGACCAGGCTGCGGGCGGCGCTGCTCACGTCCACCGTGCGGGGGGCCGCGGCGGTCACCAGCGTCATCCCCATCTTGGGCAGCATTTCCTTCAGTTCTTTCACCACGACGGTGGAGTTGGTCTCGCCCGGATCGTAGACCATGCCTATGCGCTTGGCGTTGGGCACCACTTTCTTGAGCAGATCCATCTGCGGCCCGAGCGGCAGCAGATCGGACACGCCGGTCACATTGGTCTTGGAGGCGCCCCAGCCGGGTACCAGTTTGGCGGCAACCGGGTCCGTCACCGCCGAAAACACCACGGGCACGGTCTTGGTGGCGGCCACCACGGCCTGGGCCGACGGCGTGGCAATGGCCACGATCACGCTGGGCTGGTCGCCGATGAACTTGCGCGCGATCTGCGCGGCGATGCCGGGATTGCCCTGGGCATCCTGGTATTCCCACTTCAGATTCTTGCCGACCGTATAACCGTCGGCCTTCAGGCCGTCCTGAATGCCGTCGCGTACGGCGTCCAGAGCGGGGTGGCGCACGATGGCGGTCACGGCGACCAGCTGTTGATTCGCCGCATGCGCGGGAGCGATGGCGGCCGCGGCCAGCACAAGTGCGCCCAAGGGGGCCAAAGTCGATTTTTTCATGCGTATCTCCACATGGCGCAGAAAGGTGAATGGAGCGTGCCGACGGCGGCAGGCGCAAAGTGATGGCAGTCTACACCTGCGAAAGTTTTGGCGCCCCGGCCGCGCGAGCCGGCCCGCATGAGTTAAAACTGCGGCTGTTCCAGCCAGATCGACGAGTACCCATGCAGTCTAGATTTTTGCGCGGGCCGCTGCGGCGTGCTTTGCGCGGCACAGCGATCATCGCCGCGCTGAGCGCGGCCATGCTGTTCGGTTTTCCCGGCCAGACCCGCCATTTCATGCAGAGGCTGTCCGGCCAGGAAACGGAGCCCGATCCTGTCACGGTCTATCCCTACAACTTCACCTCGAAGGGTATCGATTATCTGGTCGGTCCGGGGTTGATAGGTTATTTGCCGCCTGGCGCGGCCGCAGGCAAGCTGGTGCTCAGGCAAGGCTATGTGCCGGCGCTTGCGAACAAGGGCCGCATACCGGTGCGCTGGCGCTATGTGACGGCCGCCAATGCGCCGCGCGATGGTGATGCCTATACCTACGGCGCCACCCTCGACCTGCCCGCCGCGCCTTCCAAGGCTGCCGTGCTGACGCTGCGTTTTTATCCCGATGGCAAGGTCGCAGCCCGCTACACCACGGAGCCCGAGATCGCCGCGGACGGCAACGTCGACCCTGCCCTGGCGGGACCGGGTTGGGCGACGAACAAACCCTGACGCAGGTCAGCTGCGATAGTCGGGTTTGTCGTTCTCGATGAGGCGCAGGCTGGCCTGCCAGAACACGTCGGAGTAGCCGGAGTCCGCGTCGCCGGCGAACTGGTCGGCGGTGCGCCGGCACACGGCTTCACTGGGATAGCGCAGCGCAGTGGCGCCTGCCATGGCCGCCACCTGTGCCTGGCAGGCGCGTTCCAGAAAGTAGATTTCCTGAAAGGCTTCGGACGCCGTGCGGCCGGCGGCCAGCAGGCCATGGTTGCGCAGGATCATGGCGTTGTTGTCCGGCCCGAGGTCGGCAACCAGGCGTTCGCGCTCTTCGAGATCGAGCGCGATGCCTTCGTAGTCGTGATAGCTCAGCCTGTCGTAATACTTCAGGGCATGCTGGCTGATGGGCAACAGCCCGCCTTCCTGGGCGGACACGGCAATGCCGGCGGCCGTATGCGTATGGATGACGAAATTCAACTCGTGGCGCGCGCCATGCACGGCCGAATGGATGATGAAGCCCGCCGTGTTGACGCGCAGTTCCTGCGCACGGCGACCGGTCTCGATGACATCCCCCTGCTTGTCTATCTTCACCAGATCGCTGGCACGCATCTCATGGAACATCACGCCATAACGATTGATGAGGAACTGATCCTGATGGCCGGGCACGCGCGCGGAGATATGCGTGTCGATGATGTCGGTCATGCGAAAGTGCGCGGCCAGGCGATAGAGCGCGGCCAGATCGCAGCGGATCTGCCATTCTTGCTGGGTGACGTTCAAGGGGTTGTTCATGGTTTTGCCTTGCCGGCATGAAGAAGTCAGGCGCAACCTATGAACTGGCGCGCACGGCTCATGCGCGCGTCGCCATCGTTCGCCAGGCGAATTTGCGCCGGCGGCGCGTCGACCTGTATTACGCCGTTTTCCATCATCACGACGCGGCTGGATATCGACATGGCGAAATCCATCTCATGCGTGACGATAAGCATGGTCATGCCTGTCTGGGCCAGATCACGGATCACCTTGAGCACTTCGCCCACCAGTTCCGGGTCCAGCGCCGACGTGGGCTCGTCGAACAGCATGATGTCGGGCGTCATCGCCAAGGCGCGAGCGATGGCTACGCGCTGCTGCTGGCCGCCCGATAATTGATGCGGATACTTTTCGGCATGCATCAGCAGACCTACTTTGTTGAGCAGGTACAGGGCCTGCCTGCGGGTCGTCGCGGGATCGGCGGGGCGGCCATGGTAGCGCGGAGCCAGCATGATGTTCTGCAGCACGTTCAGATGCGGGAACAGGTTGAAACCCTGGAACACCATGCCGATGCGGGCCAGGCCTCGCCGCATTCGATGAGGATCGACGGGTGCGGCGGCGTCGATATAACGCTCGCCGAACAACTTGATCTCGCCGCCATCCATGGTTTCCAGGCCATTGATAGTGCGCAGCAACGTGGTCTTGCCCGATCCCGACGGACCGATGATGCTGATGACCTCGCCGGCGTCGATTCGCAGATCTATGCCCTTGAGGATTTGATGCGCGCCGTAGGACTTCTGCACCGCGACGAACTGCAACGCGGCAGGCGCCTGCGCTCCGGCTGGCAAGGTATTGCCCAGCAGCGGACCGGCAGGCAGATCTGCGCGCAGGGCAGCGCAAGCGGCGTCGTCGAGCGTGCCGGGCTTGCGCAGCAGCACGTCGATGCGGCGCTCGAACCACTGGAACAGCCAGCTGAACACCGTGACGATCAGCACGTAGTACACGGCTACCGCCAGCAGCGTCTCCAGCACCAGGAAGTTCTGCGCGTACAGGCGCTCCCCCGTCATCAGCAACTCGGGCAACGAGATCACCGACACCAGCGAGCTGAGCTTGATGATGGTGACGTACTCGTTGACCAGCGAGGGCAAAGCTACCCGCAGAGCCTGGGGAATCACGATCAGGCGCTGCACGCCGAAAAAACCGATGTTCAGCGCATGGCCGGCTTCGCGTTGACCCTTGGTTACCGCCAACAGGCCGCCGCGATGAATCTCGGCCATGTAAGCGGCCTCGCACAGCACCATGCTGATCAAACCGGCAAGGAAGGGAATGCCCAGCACGACGCGCGTGGCCGGCATGACTTGCGGAAAGTTGTAGACGAACACCAACAGCACCAGGAGCGGCACGCTGCGGAAAAACCAGATGTACGCGCCGGCCATCCGGCTTAGCCAGCGCATCTGCGACAGGCGTGCGCTGGCCAGGCCGAAGCCCAGCACCAGGCCGAGCAGCCAGGAGGCCGTACTCAGGGCGATGACCGTAACGCACGCCTGCCAGAAGGCCGACATGGAGAACAGCGAGAAAAAATAAGACCAATCGAGGTTCATGCGGGACTCTTCGAATTTGCGCTGCCGGGCGCCGTCCGGGTCTTAACTTACTCTACCGGAGCGATGTTGTACTTCTTGAGCAGCTTGCCGTATTCGCCGTTGGCGCGGATGGTTGCCATGGCCTTCTTCAGGGCGTCCATCAGCTGGGTGTTGCCCTTCTTCACATACATGCCCAAGGTCTGCGGATAGACCAGTTCGGGAGAGCTGATGACCAGACGGTCCTTGGTGCGCTCGGCGAACATTCGGGCCGCGCCGGCGATTTCAAGCTGAGCGTCCACGTTGCCGGACAGCAAGGCCTGCGACGCTTCGGGCGCGGAGGGGAATTCGCTGACGGCGATGGCGCCCTTGCCTGCGGGCACGCAGGTCTGGGCCGACAGCGTCTGCAGCGCTTTCACCCAGGTCGTGCCCTGCTCCAGGCCCACCTTCATACCGCACAGGTCCTGCTCGGTCTTGGGCAGCTTGGCGCTGCCCTTGCGCACCAGGATCAGGGCGCCGGTCTTGCCATAGGGCAGGGCGTCGGCCTGGGCCTGGCGCTCGGGCGTCACGTACATACCCGAAATCACCACATCGAAATGTTCCGAACCCAGGCCCAGGATCAGGCCGGTGAACTTCGTGTCGACGAAACTCGCCTTGTCTCCCATGGCCTTGGCCAGGGCCTGCGCCAGCTCGGGGTCGAAACCCACGACCTTGCCTTTGTCCCAGGATTCGAACGGGGGGTAGCTGATCTCCATGCCGACCTGGAGATCGCCGGCCTTCAGCGTGGCCGCGGCATGGGCAGTCATGATGCCGGCGCCGGCCAGGGCCGACGCCGCGAGCAGGCGCTTGAACAGAGAGGACTTCGAGTTCATGGTGGTTCCTTGAGACAAGTGACTGAAAAGTTGAATGACAAAGGCCGGTGCAATCAGGCCGCTTGGGTACCGGCGTTTTTCAAAAACGACTTGCGTAGAGATGGGGCTTCGCGCGTTACGGCGCCTCAGTAATACTTCACGCCCGGAAGGACGCAGAGCATTTCGTAGAGCAGGTTGGCGGCCAACTGCGACGTATTGCCGCTCAGATCGTAGGGAGGAGAGACTTCGACCAGATCGCCGCCGATCAGATTCAGGCCGCGGCAGCCGCGTACGATTTCCAGGCCCTGAATGGAGGTGAGGCCGCCCACTTCGGGCGTGCCCGTGCCTGGCGCCCAGATCGGATCCAGGCCGTCGATATCGAAAGTCAGGTATACGGGCCCGGCCCCCATTTGTTGGCGCACCTCGGCCATCAGCGGCGCCAGCGACTTGTGCCAGCACGCTTCGGCCTGCACCAGGCGGAACCCCTGTTTCACGCCCCAGCGGAAATCTTCGGCGGTATAGCCCTGGGCGCGCTGGCCGATCTGCACGACGCGCTTGAGGTCGAGCAAACCTTCCTCGACGGCTCGGCGAAATGTCGTGCCGTGCGCGATCTTCTCGCCGAACATTTCGTCGTTGGTGTCGGTGTGCGCGTCGACGTGAATCAGCCCCACCGGGCCATGCTTTTTCACCAGGGCGCGCAGGATGGGCAGCGTGATGGTGTGGTCCCCGCCCAACGTCAGCGGTACCAGCGGATGGGCGCACAGGCGGGTGTAGTGCGCTTCGATGATGTCGACCGATTTGAGCAGGTTATACGTGTTGATGGCCACGTCGCCGATGTCGGCCACCGAGAGCGATTCGAAAGGCGCCGCGCCGGTTGCCATATTGAATGGGCGGATCATCACCGACTCGTTGCGGATATGGCGCGGACCGTAGCGTGTGCCGGCCCGTTGCGACGTGCCGATGTCCAGCGGCACGCCGATGAAAGCGGCGTCCAGACCTTCCGGGTTTTCGACGAAAGGCAGCCGCATCATCGTGCCGCGGCCTGCGAAACGCGGCATTTCATTGCCGCCCTGAGGTTGATGGAAAATTTTCTGCATGATGCGGGACTCCTGCGCGCGGGCCCTGACGCAACGGGCCATGTAAATGTGACCCCATAGTGCGACGTCGCTACGCCCGGGAAAATAGGGCTTTCATAAAAAATCAGTTCAGTGTTTACTGAACTATCCATTTCTCCCCGCGGAATTCGTGGCCGCGCTGCTTATGTCCTAGGGAAAGTCCCAGGCCTGTTCCTTCCTATGAAAGCACCCGGCAAGCATCTGAATCTGCGGCTACTGGAAGTATTTACGACCGTCGTGCGCTACCAGGGCTATGCCCGGGCCCAGCATGAACTCAATCTGACGGTCTCGGCCATCAGCAACTACATGAACGAACTGGAGGGTCGTCTTGGCTATGTGCTGTGCCAGCGGGGCCGTTCGGGTTTCGCGCTTACGCCCAAAGGCGAGCAATTTCTCCAGCACAGCCTGCGGCTGCTGTCCGAGATCGCGCAATTCGAGCGTGAATCCGGCGCCTTGAAAGGCGATATGGGCGGCAATTTCCGCCTGGGCGTACTCGATGCCACCGCCAACGATCCTGACCTGGCCTTGCCCGAGCTCATCGGCCGCTTCAACGAGCAGTTTCCGGCGGTACACCTGAACCTGCTGATTCGCAGTCCGCACGATCTGCTCATGGGCATCCAGGACAATCGCCTGGACCTGGCCGTCGGCGCCTTTCCCTTTCGCGTGAGCAACGTGATCGAACTGGCGCTCTATCACGAGCAGCACTGGCTGTACTGCAGCGACCAGCATCCGCTCTTCGGCGAAGGCAAGCTCGATCTGCTGCAGGTCACGCAGCACGGCTTCGTCACGCGCAGCTACTGGAGTCCGACCGACCTCGGCGCAAAAGGCTTCAAGCACAGCACGGCCACCGTCGACAATATGGAGGCCCAGCTCATGCTGATTCTTTCAGGCAAATATGTGGGCTATCTGCCCGAGCACTATGCCCATCCCTGGCTCGAAGCGGGACGGCTGCGGGTGATCATGCCCAACGAATTCGGCTATCAGGCGCCGTTTTCGGCCATCTTTCGCCGCGGGCGCAGCCAGGAGCCTTTCATCCGCACCATGCGCGATATGCTGAAAATGAAAATGCTTGCGCGCAAGCGCCAGCGCGAAACGCAAAGATAAGGCTGCCCGGGTCGGCGATTACCCTAGAGATGGGCGCTTGAGCGCCGCGTGATACTTGGCCACATAGGTATCGAAGTCCACCTCGTCCGACGCCTCGATCGCAGCTTGGTCGGCTATCGATTTGCGCGCCATATCGGCATAGAACGCAGCGCGATCGGCAGGCAGTGCCTGCGCACGCAACGCTGCGGCATGTTCGCCGCTTTGCCGCAGCGTGTAATCGTGAAAGCTCAAGCGCGACTCGCGCACCTCGCGCAGCAGACGCGCCGAGGGGGTGAGCTCGGCGTCGGCAAGCTTGGCGCGCTGCGCGGCCAGCGACTCGGCGTAAGCATGGCCGCCCTGGGTCTGGTCGTAGAGCGCCGCATAGGGCGCGATGCGGTCCAGCAGCTCCTCGCCCCACTGCCGCAGGCCGATGGGAGAGCAGTCGCGATCGAGCATCAGCCCGGGCTCGCGCCCGCGCTTGACCACGGTGGCGAAATTGTCGGCGCTGCGCTGGCAGCGACCGTCCTCGGGGAAGGGCGGGCTGTCGGCCGCGGCGCAGAACAGCAGGAAGGCATCGAGGAACCGGGCCGTCTCGGCTGCGATGCCGGTGGGCGTCCAGGGGTCGATGTCCATGCAGCGCGCTTCCACGTATTGCACTCCGCGCTCGGCCAGCGCGGTGATGGGGCGCTCGCAGCGCCCGGTGGTGCGCTTGGGGCGGATGATCGAGTAGTACTCGTTCTCGATCTGCAGCACATTGGTGTTCAGCTGTATCCACTGTCCGTTGCGATGCGTGCCGATGGCCTCGTAGGCCGGCCAGGGCTGCGTAACCGCGGCGTATTGGCGGGCCAGGAAGGTTTCCAGATCGTTGTAGTGCAGCTTTAGCTGCGCCTGCGCGTTGTTCTGATAGCCTAGGTCGCTCATGCGCAGGCTGGTGGCATGCGGCAGATAGAGCGTGTCCGCGTCCAGCGTCTGCAGACTGTGATCGCGGCCGTGCAGAAAGTCGCGCGACAGCGCAGGCGTGGCGCCGAACAGATACATCAGCAGCCAGGCATAGCGCGTGAAATTGCGGATCAGGCCGATATAGCCGCGATTGCGGTGCGCGCGCGCGTCGTCGTCGGTGGGGTCCAGCGCCAGCCACAGCGCCTCGGGCAGCGAATAGTTGTAGTGCACGCCGGCGATGCACTGCATGGTCTTGCCGTAGCGCTCGGCCAGGCCGCGGCGGTACACGTGCTTGAGCATGCCCGTGTTGGACTTGCCGTACCACGCGATGGGGATGTCGGCTTCGCCCGGCAGTGCGGCGGGCATGGACTGGTTCCAGATCAGTTCCTCGCCGAGCGCGCCCTGCACGAAGCGATGGGTTTCGGCAAGCTCGCCGATCAGCGTCTCGACGCGCGTGTGCGTGCCGGTGATAAGTTCGAGCAGGGATTCCGAATAGTCGGTGGTGACGTGTTCGTTGGTCAGCGCCGAACCCAGCGCCGCGGGGTGCGGCGTCAGGGCGAGCGCGCCCCGGTTGTCGACGCGCAGGCCTTCTTTCTCGATGCCGCGCAGGGTCTGGTCGAGCAGGCGGGCGTGGGCGGCCAGGCGGGCGTAGCGTTGGGAATCAGTCACGGGTTCTTCTTGTATCCAGGCGGAACGGCCCACGATTTTAGGGGGTATGGGCGGCTATCTGTAAGTTACCGCAGTTGTGGGCAGGGGTATCGATTCGGGTCCCTGGTGCTAGAATCCTTGCCTGAACTGCGCCGATTTGCCTGATCCGCTTGCGGGCGCTTGTATAAATCCAGCTAAAGAGGTCCGTATGACCCTCACTGCCCCTGACGAGGCAGGTGCGCCTGATCAATGCGCGCCGTCCGCCTCATCCTCTGTCCCGATTCCGCCCGGATCCGGCGGTTCCGTCGGCATCGTATCCCCGACCTTCCTGTCTTTCGACGAGCCCTTGTCCCTGGCGAGCGGCCAGCAGCTGAACGCCTACGAGCTCGCCGTGGAGACCTACGGCACGCTCAACGCCGAACGCAGCAACGCGGTGCTGATCTGCCACGCCCTCAATGCTTCGCACCATGTCGCCGGCATCGCGGCCGACGACGGTTCGCAAGGGTGGTGGGACAACATGGTCGGGCCGGGCAAGCCGGTCGACACCAACCGTTTCTTCGTCATCGGCATCAACAATCTGGGCTCGTGCTTCGGTTCGACCGGGCCGGCCAGCATCAATCCGGCCACCGGCAGACCCTGGGGCGCGGCCTTTCCCGTGCTGACCGTCGAAGATTGGGTGCGGGCCCAGGCCCGCGTGGCCGACCACTTCGGCATCGAACGCTTCGCGGCAGTCATGGGCGGATCGCTGGGCGGCATGCAGGCGCTGTCCTGGGCCATCACCTGTCCGGAGCGGGTGGCGCATTGCGTGGTCATCGCCAGCACGCCGCGCCTGTCGGCACAGAACATCGGCTTCAACGAAGTGGCGCGGCGCGCCATCATCACCGATCCGGATTTCAACGGAGGCGACTACTACGCGCACGATACGGTGCCGGGCCGCGGCCTGTCGGTGGCGCGCATGATCGGCCACATCACTTATCTGTCGGACGACGACATGGCCGAGAAATTCGGCCGTGCGCAACGCGAGCCCGCGGCGGACGGCGACTACCGCTACGGCTACGACGTCGAGTTCGAGGTCGAATCCTATCTGCGCTACCAGGGCGAAAAGTTCTCGCGCTATTTCGACGCCAACACATATCTGCTGATCACGCGCGCGCTGGATTATTTCGACCCGGCGCGCAATACGGGGGGCGACTTGGCCCGCGCGCTGGCGCCGGCCAAGGCGGATTTCCTGCTGACGTCTTTTTCGACCGACTGGCGCTTTCCGCCCGAGCGCTCGCGCGAGATCGTCCGCGCGCTGCTCAAGAACGGCAGTCCGGTCACCTACGCCGAGATCGACGCGCCGCACGGCCACGACGCCTTCCTGCTGGACGATCCGCGTTACTTTGCCGTGGTGCGCGGCTATTACGAACGCATCGCGCGCGCGCTCAATCTGCCCGAGGTGGTTGCATGATTGCGGTATCAGCAAATTCCGGCGTCGCCGCACTGCGTCCCGACCTGGCGCGCATCGCGCAGTGGATCGAACCGGGCAGCCGGGTGCTGGACCTGGGCTGCGGCGATGGGGCGCTTCTGGCGTGGCTGCGCGATAACCGCCAGGTGCGCGGCGCCGGCGTTGAGATCGACGATCAGTGCGTCATCACGTGTGTGCAGCGCGGGGTCGAGGTCATTCAGCAGAATATGGAAGGCGGACTTGCCCTTTTCGGCGACAAGCAGTTCGAGACCGTGGTGCTGTCGCAGACGCTGCAGTCCATGCATCACACCACGCACATTCTGCGCGAGATGATGCGGGTGGCGCGCCAGGGCATCGTGTCTTTTCCCAATTTCGGCTACTGGCCGCACGGCTGGTCCATTTTGCGCGGTCGCATGCCGGTGACGGGGCAGATGCCCTACCAGTGGTACAACACGCCCAACATTCATCTGTGCACGCTGCGCGATTTCGAGGACCTGGCCGCGCAGGTGGGCTTGCGCATTCTAGAACGCGCCACGTTCAACGGAGAGCGCGAGGTGCGCATGCTGCCGCAATGGCGCAGCACATTGGCCATGTACCGGTTCGCCTCGGACTGACTTTGCAAAGGAAGCGCCCATGACGGATGCGAGCACCACGAGATCGGCGGGCAACGTCTATTTCAGCCGTCGCGTGGCGCCGCAGCTGGCCCTGGGTTTCGCCAGTGGCCTGCCGCTGGCCTTGACCGGCGGCACGCTGCAGGCCTGGGCCACGGTTTCGAATGTCTCGTTGCAGAGCATCGGCTTTCTCACCCTGGTGGGCACGGCCTACACGCTCAAGTTCCTGTGGTCGCCGCTGATCGACCGCTATGCGCCGCCCTGGCTGGGCCGGCGCCGCGGCTGGATGCTGCTGATGCAGTTGTTGCTGGCCCTGGCCATCATGGGCATGGGTTTGCTCTCGCCGGGCTCGGCGCTGCCCGAGCTGGCCATGCTGGCCGTGGTCGTGGCCGTGCTGTCGGCCACGCAGGATATTGCCTTCGACGCCTACAGCACCGACGTGCTGCATAGCGAAGAGCGGGGCGCCGGCGCGGCCGTCAAGGTGCTGGGCTACCGTATTGCCATGATCGTTTCGGGCGGACTGGCCCTGGTTCTGGCCGACAGCTGGCTGGGTTGGAGGCATACGTATGTGCTCATGGGTGCGCTCATGCTGGTCTGCATGGCCGCCACGCTATGGGCGCCGGAGCCCGACGCGCCGGCCGCCGCGCCCGGCAATCTGGGGCAGGCCCTGGTTGAACCGTTCCGCGAGTTTTTCGGCCGGCGCGGCGCAATCGGGCTGCTGATGCTCATCGTTCTTTACAAGCTAGGCGATGCGTTCGCCGGCGCACTGTCCACGACTTTTCTCATCCGAGCGGCCGGCTACACCGCCACCCAGGTCGGCACGGTCAACAAGGTGCTTGGCCTGGCCGCGACCATCGTGGGGGCGCTGGCGGGCGGGTCCATCATGGCGCGCTGGGGCCTGTACCGTTCGCTCATGGCGTTCGGCCTGCTGCAGGCGGTATCCAACCTGGGCTATTGGCTGATCTCGGTCAGCCCCAGCCATCTCTGGCTGATGGCCGCGGGCGTGGGCGTCGAAAACCTGTGTGGCGGCCTGGGCACGGCGGCTTTTGTCGGTCTGCTGATGGCCCTGTGCCGGCATGAATACTCCGCAACACAGTTCGCGCTGCTGTCGGCGCTGTCGGCCGTGGGCCGCATCTACCTGGCTGGACCGCTCACGCCCACGCTGGTCGACCACATGGGCTGGCCTGGCTTCTTTCTGTTTACCGTGGTCATCAGCGTGCCCGGCCTGCTCATGCTGTACGCCTACCGCGCGCGGATCGCGGCGCTGGAGAAAATGTAATCAAAAGCAATAAGGCAGGAAATTGACATTTTAAAGTGTCAATTTCGCGGCAGTTAACCGGTGTGAACCGGGCTCTTGGCCGGAGATATGCAAAAAATCAGGGTCTTCACTGATCTGTTTGATAGGGGAATCGCACTAGCATTGCTGCGCTCAAATCAAAACAACAGCGCGGATGATTCCCATGGTCAGGCCCCCCCGAGCGCACCAATACAAAATGATCGCCGGGATCGTTGGCTTGGTCGTGCTGTGCGGGCTGATCTGGCCCGGCAGCGCACGCGCGCTGCTCTTGGCCCTCGGCGCTGCGGCCATCGCCTGCTTGCTGGGCTATGACCGCATCGAGGCGCGGCGCCAATCGGATCATGCCGTCAGCATTTTCGACCGCATTTTCGAACACTCCCGCAACGGCGTTGCCGTACTCGACGCGCAAGGCCTCGTGCAGCGGATCAACCCCGCCTACGTGCGCATGACCGGATACACCGAAGCCGAGCTGCTGGGCACCCGGCTGCGCGACCTGAACTCCGGCCGGCAGGCGCCTGAGTTTTACGAAGAGATCTGGAAAGCCCTGCAAGAACACGGGCACTGGGAAGGCAAGATCTGGAACCGCCGCAAAGACGGCTCGCTGTACCTGGAATCGGTCGCACTCAAGGGTCTGGATCCCTTGGCATCGGGCGCCTACGAAAACTATATGGTGCTGGCTTCCGATGCCACGGAAAGCCATATGGATCGCGAATACCTCGGCTATCTGGCCCTGCACGACGCACTGACCGGTCTGCCCAACCGTCTGCAGTTCTCCGATCGCATCGAGCAGGCGATGGCCCGCGCGCGCCGCGCGTCGACATCGCTGGCGGTGCTGTTCATCGATCTGGACGGTTTCAAGCAGGTCAACGATACCTACGGCCATGCCGGCGGCGATGCCGTGCTCAAGGTCGTGGCGGCCAGGATCAAGCACGACCTGCGCGATACCGATACGGTTGCCCGTCTGTCCGGCGACGAGTTCACCGTCATCCTCGAGGGCCTGGATCATCCCGAATCCAACGCCTATGTCGGGCAAATCGCCGAGATGCTGCTGACTTCGCTGTCCCAGCCCATCGAGGTCGACGGCCATTGCGTCGCCGTCAGCGCCAGCATAGGCGTGAGTCTTTCGCCTGGCGTAATGAGCCCCGAAGCGCTGCTCGATCGCGCCGACCAGGCCATGTACCGCGCCAAGGCGCTGGGGAAAAACCAGGTGTGTTTCTACGCGGGCCGGGCCGAAGCCGCCGCGTGACTACAACTACAGCGTAAAGTCGTAGTCGACCGTCAGCGGCGCGTGGTCGCTGAATTTCTCGTCTTTGTAGACGTTGGTGGCCCGGGCGCAGGCCGCGACGCGCTCGGTGGCCAGGTGGTAGTCGATGCGCCACCCCACGTTTTTGGCATAGGCCTGGCCGCGGTTGCTCCACCACGTATAACACGCGTCGGTGGTGTCGGGATGCAGGGCGCGGTAAACGTCGGCCAGCTCGCCCTCGTCCAGCAGGCGAGTCATCCAGGCGCGCTCTTCGGGCAGAAAGCCGCTGTTTTTCAGGTTGCCTTTCCAGTTCTTCAGATCGGCTTCCTTGTGCGCGATATTGACGTCGCCCACCAGGATGAACTGCCGCTCGGCCTTCAGACGCATAAGGTGCGGATAGATGTAGTCGAGAAAGCGGTATTTGGCCTGCTGGCGCTCTTCGCCGCTGGAACCGCTGGGAAAATAGCAACTGACGACGCTGAACTTGCGCTCGGGCGTGTCGAAGCGCAATTCCACCCAGCGGCCTTCGGCGTCGAATTCCGGGTTGCCGATGCCGCGCACGACCTCGCTGGGTTCGTGACGCGAGTACAAGCCCACGCCGGAATAGCCCTTTTTCTCGGCGTAATGAAAGTAGCCGGCCATTTTCTCGTGGCGGTCGAAGACGCCGGT
Organism: Bordetella sp.; assembly: GCF_051960075.1. Taxonomy (GTDB): domain Bacteria; phylum Pseudomonadota; class Gammaproteobacteria; order Burkholderiales; family Burkholderiaceae_B; genus Bordetella. The sequence continues at coordinate 1,634 of NZ_JBQCER010000009.1, read as the reverse complement.
GACCTGGTCATGCTGGGCCTTGACTTCCTGTACGCCGACGACGTCGGCGTTTTGCCGGCCCATCCAGTCGAAGAAACCTTTGGAGGCGGCCGAACGGATGCCGTTCAGATTGGCGGAGATGACGCGGAACATGGGCTCTTTCCTGGGGAGATCAGACGCCGTACTTGGCGCGGTAGGCCGCGACGGCCTCTTTGTGTTCGGCAAAGCCCGCGTCGTCTTCGAGCAGCCCCATGATGTCGCGCAGGCTGGCGATGCTGACCACGGGCATGCCGTAGGTGTTGGCGACTTCCTGCACGGCGGAATGGGGCGAGAGGGCGTTGTCCGGGCCGGCGCGCTCCATGCGATCCAGTGCGATCAGCACGGCGGCAGGGGTGGCCTTGGACAGCTGGATCATGTGCACGGACTCGCGCACCGACGTGCCCGCCGAGATGACGTCGTCGATGATGATGACGCGGCCCTTGAGCGGCGCGCCGACCAGGGAGCCGCCCTCGCCATGATCTTTGGCTTCTTTGCGGTTGAAGGCGAAGGGCACGTCGTGGCCGCGCGCGGCCCGTGCCAGGGCCAGGGCGGTGACCAGGGGAATGCCCTTGTAGGCCGGGCCGTAGAGCATGTCGAACTGCACGCCCGACGTCAGCAGGGCTTGTGCATAGAAGTCGGCCAGCGTGGCGACCGCCGCGCCGGTGTTGAACAGGCCGGCGTTGAAGAAGTAGGGGCTCAGGCGGCCGGCTTTGGTGGTGAATGCGCCGAATTTGAGAACGCCCAGTTCGGCGGCGAACCGGACGAAGTCGGCGCGGAATGTATTGATGTCGTCGGAGGCGGGAATTTGATGCACGGCGGTTACAGTACGGATGCGGCGGGTGGAACCCGGCGCCGCGTTCAGGGGGCGGCGTCATTGTAAAGCCCAGCACCAGCCGCGCCGTTAAGTGTAAACAACAGGTCTCGGTTCAAACAACGACAAGGGGAATCCATGCATTACGCCCGTAAAGCCGTGCTCGCGTCCGTCGTCGGATACGCGCTCGACGGTTTCGATCTGCTCATCCTGGGGTTCATCCTCGGGCCGATCTCCAAGGATCTCGGCCTCTCTCCCATTCAGGCCGGTTCGATCGTGACCTGGACCCTCGTCGGCGCGGTGGCCGGCGGCGTGCTGTTCGGCTGGCTGGCCGACAAGTTCGGCCGTGTGCGGGTGCTGAACTGGACCATCCTGCTGTTCGCCGTCTTCACCGGCCTGTGTGCGCTGGCCCGCGGCTACGAAGACCTGCTGATCTATCGCACCATCGCCGGCCTGGGTCTGGGCGGCGAGTTCGGCATCGGCATGGCGCTGGCCGCCGAAGCGTCCCGCCCCGAGCACCGCGCCCGCATGGCGTGCTACGTGGGCCTGGGCTGGCAAGCCGGCGTGCTGGCCGCCGCGCTGCTCGCACCCATACTGTTGCCGCACATAGGCTGGCGCGGCATTTTCCTGGTGGGCATACTGCCGGCCGTGGCGGCGTTCTTCATCCGATCCTTCATCGGCGAACCCGAGATTTTTCTGGAGCAGAAGCGGGGGGGGGGGGCCCCCCCCCGCCCCCGCCCCGCCCCGCCGCGCCGCGCCCCCCGGGGCCGCCCCCCCCCCCCCCCCCCCCCCCCCCGCCGGGGGG
>NZ_JBQCER010000008.1:0-38454 GCF_051960075.1 Bordetella sp. | reverse complement strand
GTCCCGCCGGGCCTTCGGCCGCCTCAGGCGGCGGCCGAACCCGTCACTTCGAAGCCACCAGGGCATACCCGGCGGACACAGGACGGATTAAGAACGGAAAGCTCTTTCAAGCCGCCTTGCGCCGCTCGCGCTTCTCGGCATGCGCCACCAGCGCATCGCGCACCCAGGCCCCCTCTTCATGCGCCTTGACGCGCTCGGCCAGCCGCTCGCGGTTGCAAGGCCCATGCCCCTTGAGCACCGCATAGAACTCGGCCCAATCGATCTCGCCGAAATCGTAATGACCGCGCTCGGCGTTCCACTTCAGTTCGGGATCGGGCACCGTCAGCCCCAGATATTCGGCCTGCGGCACCGTCTGGTCGATCATCTTCTGGCGCAGCTCGTCGTTGGAGAAAAGCTTGATCTTCCATTGCATAGACTGCGCGCTGTTGGGCGAGTCTGCATCGGGCGGACCGAACATCATCAAGGCCGGCCACCACCAGCGGTTGAGCGCCTCCTGGCACATCGCCTTCTGCTCGGGCGTGCCGTTGCGGCACATCTGCACCAGCAGGTCGTAGCCCTGGCGCTGATGGAAAGACTCTTCCTTGCAAACGCGCACCATGGCGCGCGCATAAGGGCCGTAAGAGCAGCGGCACAGCGGAATCTGGTTGATGATGGCCGAGCCATCGACCAGCCAGCCCACCATGCCCACGTCGGCCCAGGTCAATGTGGGGTAATTGAAGATGCTCGAATACTTGGCCTTGCCCGAATGCAGATCGGCCACGAGCTCATCGCGCGAGACGCCCAGCGTTTCGGCGGCGCTGTAGAGATAGAGGCCGTGGCCACCCTCGTCCTGTACCTTGGCCATGAGAATGGCCTTGCGCTTGAGGCTGGGCGCGCGGGTGATCCAGTTGCCTTCGGGCAGCATGCCGACGATTTCGGAATGCGCATGCTGCGAGATCTGGCGCACCAGCGTCTTGCGATAAGCCTCGGGCATCCAGTCTTTGGGCTCGATGCGCACGCCCTCTTCCAGGCGCCGCTGAAAGGTCTGCTCATCGCCGGACAGCTCGTCGACGCCGCGCACGCGGGCCACGCCGGTTTCGACCAATTGCGCGTACATGATTTGTCTCCTTGCACACCCTAGGGAAGGCCATTTCGCTTGCCTGGCGAACTTGAACTTACGCCTGCAAACACAGCCTGTCGATGCCAAGGATTATTCAATACACATTTTTCATTGTCAATCAAAAAACCGTATCACTTTCGGTTTATGTATCATGTCGGAACTGTCCCCGATCCCCTGCCGGAGCCGGCGCCATGGCCGCTGCCCCTTCCCCGCTGGACCGATTTTTGCAACGCCTGCTCAAGGACGATCCGCCGCGCGCGCAATCGCTATGCGTAAGTCTGCTGGGCGACGCGCTGGCGCCCCACGGCGGCGCCATCTGGCTGGGTAGCCTGATCGAATTGCTGGAACCGCTCGGCATCAACGAACGCCAGTTGCGCACCAGCGTGTTCCGCCTGGTGGCCCGCGGCTGGCTGCGGGCCGAGCGTCACGGTCGGCGCAGCCTCTATCTGCTGGACGAGCTGGGCCGGCGCGACACCGCACATGCCTCGCCACGCATCTACGAGGGCTCTCAGCCCGAATGGGACGGCAGCTGGACGCTGGTGGCCCTGCCGCGCATCGGCAACAACGCCATGGCCGAGCGCGCCGAACTGCGCCGCGAACTGCTGTGGGAAGGCTTCGGCATGATGGCGCCGGGCCTGTTCGCGCACCCCCAGATCGCGGCGAGCGCGGCGCACGACATCCTCGAAAAGCTCGGCATCCCCGACAAGGCGCTGGTACTGGCGGCTCAGGATCTGGCCGACGCGGGCGGCCTGCCCATCGCCAGTCTGGCGGCGCAATGCTGGAACCTGGACGAGGTGGCCGAGCAATATCGGCTGCATACGCGCAATTTCGAACCCCTGGCCCGCCTGCTGCAAGACGAGCGTCCGACTCCCGCGCAGGCTTTTGCCGCTCGAGTGCTGATGCTGCACCATTGGCGACGCGCCGTGCTGCACGACCCCAGGCTGCCCGTTGCCCTGTTGCCTGCCGCCTGGCCCGGCCACGAAGCCCGTGCGCTTTGCGCGCGGCTGTACTGGCAGTTGTTCGATGCTTCCGAAGCCCACCTGGACCGTATAGCCGGCCAGGACAACGCGCATTACCAGTCGCTGGGCAAGGCCGCCCTCAAACGCTTCGGCGGGCGCGACGCGCACGCCTGACCAATCATGATTCCCAACACGCTCGAACGCCCCGATACCCCGCCGCCTGGCTGGCGCCAGATTCTTACCGACCTCACCCCCACCGCCGCCGCCAACGGATTGATAGGCATGATTTTCAGCGCCACCGGGCCGGTGGCCATCGTGCTCGCGGTCGGCACCCACGGCGGTCTGAGCGAAGCGCAAATAGCTTCCTGGCTGTTCGGCGCATTCACCCTCAACGGCCTGCTCAGCTTGTTTCTGTGCTGGTTCTATCGCAAGCCGCTGGTCTGTTTCTGGACCATACCGGGCACGGTGCTCATCGGCCCTGCGCTGGGCCATCTGAGTTTTGCCCAGGTCATGGGCGCCTGCTATGCCACCGGCCTCTTCATGCTGCTGCTGGGGCTGTCCGGCTGGGTGCGGCGCGTGATGGACGCCATTCCCATGCCCGTGGTGATGGGCATGGTTGCCGGCGTGTTCCTGAGCTTCGGGCTGGATCTGGTGCGCGCCATGCACAACAACGTGGTCATCGCCATTCCGATGGTCGCGACCTGGCTGACGCTGGGCGTCGTTCCCGCTTTGGGCAGACGCATGCCGCCCATCCTGGGTGCGCTTGTCATCGGCGTGCTGGCCATCTATTTGTCGGGCCAGGGACACGACATGAACCTGGGCAGTGCCGGCGCCATGCTGGCCCGTCCCGTCTTCGAGCCGCCGGTCTGGTCCTGGCGCGCCATGGTCGAGCTGGTTATCCCGCTGGCCATCGCCGTGCTGGTCGTACAGAACGGCCAGGGAATCGCCGCCCTGAAGGCGGCGGACCACGACACCCCGACCAACGCAGTGGCGGTGGCCTGCGGTATCGGCAGCCTCATTACCGCCGCCGTGGGCTGCGCCTGCACATGCCTCACAGGCCCGACCAACGCCATCGTCACCTCGTCGGGCAGACGCGAAAGCCACTATGCCGGTGCCATTTTCTGCGCACTGCTCGCCGTCGCCTTCGGTCTTTTCTCGCCCCTTTTCACCCGCTTGCTGCTGCATACTCCGCACGCCTTCATCATGGCGCTGGGCGGCCTGGCCATGCTGCGGGTTCTGCAGGCTTCTTTCGTCACGGCCTTTCGCACGCGTTTCACGCTGGGTGCGATGGTGGCATTTCTGGTAACCGTAGCCAACCTGAGCATCGCCAATATCGGCGCGGCCTTCTGGGGCTTGGTGGCGGGTTTTGTCGTGTCGTGGCTGCTGGAGCGGCCCGACTTTCACGCCGTGGCCAAGGAACTGGCCGCGCGGCGCGAGTGAGCAGCGCGCTGCGCTGCCCGCGTCTTACAGCTTTAAAAGGTGCTCGCGGTAATACTTGAGTTCGTCGATCGACTCGTAGATATCCGCCAGGGCTTCGTGGCGGCTCTTCTTCTCGAAGCCTTTGTATACCTTGGGCGCCCAGCGGCGCGCCAGCTCCTTGAGCGTGCTCACGTCCAGGTTGCGGTAGTGGAAGAAGCGCTCGAAAGTCGGCATGTAGCGGAACATGAAGCGGCGGTCCTGGCTGATGCTGTTGCCGCACAGCGGCGACTTGCCCGCCGGGACGTGCTGCGACAGGAAGGCGATGAGCTGCTGCTCGGCCTCGGTCTCGGTAAGCGTCGAAGCCTTGACCTTGTCGATCAGGCCGCTCTTGCCGTGCGTGTTCTTGTTCCAGTTGTCCATGGCGTCGAGTACGCTGTCGGGCTGATGGACCACCAACACCGGCCCCTCGGCCACGACGGTCAGGTCGGGTTCGGTGACCACCACGGCCACCTCGATGATGCGGTCGGTTTCGGGCTCGAGCCCGGTCATTTCCATGTCGAGCCAGACCAGGCGGCTCTCGTGTTGCGCCACACCCTGCTGCGGCCCTGCACCCGGTTGATTGTTTGCGTCGTCGGCCATGTGTCTGTCGCCCTATAATTTGCGTAATCAAAACCCGATTTTCTCATACCCCGACGTGTCCTCTCCCGCCCTCTTTTCCCTGGTTTTCGTCATGATGCTGCTGGCCGACCTGGCCGCGCGCATGTGGCTGTCCGCAAGGCAGATGCGGCATGTGGCCGGCCACCGCGACCAGGTACCGGCCGAATTCGCCGACCGCATCAATCTGGCAAGCCACCAGCGGGCCGCCGACTACACCCGGGCCAGGGCACGACTGGGCATGCTCGAGCAGATCTACGACGCAGTCATTCTGCTGGGGCTGACGTTGTTCGGCGGCCTGCAATGGCTGAACCAGGCCGTGCAGCATGTCTACGACGCAGCCATTCTGTTGGGGCTGACGTTGTCCGGCGGCCTGCAATGGCTGAACCAGGCCGTGCAGCATATCTCCGCTCACGCCTTGCCGCGCCAGTTGCTGCTGCTGCTGGCCGTGACGGCAATCATGGGCGTGCTGGACCTGCCCTTCACGCTATGGCGGCAGTTCCGCCTGGAAGCGCGCTTCGGTTTCAACCGCATGACGCCCGCGCTGTTCGTGGTGGACGCGGTCAAGGGCATCGCCTTGGGCCTGGTGCTGGGCCTGCCCCTGGCCGCGGCCGTGCTATGGCTGATGGGCCGGGCCGGCTCGATCTGGTGGCTGTGGGCCTGGGGTCTGTGGATGGCCTTCAATCTGCTGATGCTCTTCATCTATCCCATGTTCATCGCGCCGCTCTTCAACAAGTTCACGCCGCTGACCGATGCGGTGCTGGCCGACCGCATCCGCCTGCTGGCGCAGCGCTGCGGCTTCGCCCTCGGGGGCTTGTTCGTCATGGACGGCTCGCGCCGTTCGGGACACGGCAACGCTTACTTCACCGGCTTCGGCAAGGCGCGACGCATCGTCTTCTTCGACACGCTGCTCGCGCGCCTGAATGCCGACGAGATCGAGGCTGTGCTGGCCCACGAACTGGGGCATTTCGCGCACGGGCATATCGTCAAACGCATCGTCACGAGCTTCGTGCTGGCGCTGGTCTTCTTCTCCATGCTGGGATGGCTGGCGCAACAGCCTTGGTTTTATGCCGGATTGGGCGCATCGATGCGCAGCGACGGCAGCGACGACGCCATGGCCCTGCTGCTCTTTTTTCTGGCGCTGCCGGTGTTCACTTTTTTTCTCACGCCGCTGGGCAGTTGGTATTCGCGCCGCAACGAGTTCGAGGCCGACCGCTATGCCGCCAGGCAAAGCTCGGCCGCACAACTGGTGTCGGCCCTGGTCCAGCTGTACGACGACAATGCCGCCACGCTCACGCCCGACCCGGTACACTCGGCTTTCTACGACAGCCACCCGCCCGCGTCCGTGCGCATCCGGCATCTGATGCAAGCCGCCTCGCAGCCGACATGAGCGCGACGAGCCGCTCCCGAGTTTTTCTCACGCGGTGCATGACACGCAAGGCTGCCGCATGAACGCGCCCAAGACCGAGCTCGAAGGACGCATCATAGCGGCCCATGGCCGCCACTATCGCGTGGAACTGCCCGACGGCAGTACGCGGCAATGCTTTCCGCGCGGCAAGAAGACCGGTGCCGCCGTGGGTGACTACGTGCGCATCACGCCCCAAGGCCAGGACGAAGGCGCCATCGACGCCGTGCTGCCGCGCCGCAACCTGCTCTACCGTTCCGACGACATGCGCTCCAAGCAGTTCGCCGCGAACGTCGACCAATTGCTCATCGTAGTGGCGGTAGAACCCACATTTTCCGATGACCTGACCGGCCGCGCCCTGGCCGGCGCCTGGAGCGCCGACATCGTCCCGCTCATCGTGCTCAACAAGACCGACCTGGCAGATGGCCTGGCTGCCGCGCGCGAACGCCTGGCTCCTTTGCAGACACTGCATGTACCCATCGTCGAGCTGAGCGCGAAAAACCCGCAGGCCGTGCGCGAGCAGATGGCCCCGTACCTGACCGGCAAGACCAGCCTGTTGCTGGGCCAGAGCGGCATGGGCAAGTCCACCCTGCTCAACGCGTTGGTGCCAGATGCCCAGGCTGCCACACAGGAATATTCGACCGCCCTGGACATGGGACGCCACACCACCACCAGCACGCGGCTCTATCATCTGCCGAAGCCCGGTGGCGACCTGATCGACTCTCCCGGCTTTCAGGCCTTTGGCCTCTCGCACCTGTCGCGCGAAGATATCGTGCGCGGCTTTCCGGAATTCACGGCGCATATCGAGCATTGCCGCTTCTATAACTGCAGCCACCGGCACGAACCGGGCTGCGGCGTTGTGGCCGCGGTGCGAAATGGACAGATCACGCCGCAGCGCCATGCCTTGTACGAGCGCATTCTGCAGGAGCACGAGGCGGCGCCGCGGTATTAAGCCTAAGCCGCAGCGCTTGCTGAATTGCCGAGGCCGACCAGCCTCGAGACCTGTGCAACCCGACCGACGGCTCGAGACACCAGCCTCCGTCAAAACCCTTGATCTTCGACTTTCAACACTGCGCTAAGCAAGGTGCGGTAAAGATTGCGCAACATCCCTGCCGTGGCGCCCCAGATGAAATACCCTTCCCAAGGCATTGCGAAATACTGCCGCTGGCGGCCGTCGGGCAACTGGGCCTGATACAGCCGGTGATTGACCGGATTCATCAGGAACTCCATGGGCGTCTCAAATACCTCAGCCACTTCGAAAGCGTCGGGCGCCAGCGCAAACCCCGGGCTCACCAGCCCCACCACGGGCGTCACGGCAAAGCCTGTGCCGGTGCCGTACTTGGGCATGGCGCCCAGCACTTCCACATGGGCCCGCGGCAAGCCGGTTTCTTCGAAGGCCTCACGCAAGGCCGCATCCACCGGGCTGGCGTCGTCGGCTTCGATACTGCCGCCGGGAAAACTGATCTGCCCGGCGTGATCCCGCAAATGCGCCGTCCGCTTGGTCAGCATGATTCGCAGGCCTTCGGGGCGCGCCACCAACGGGATCAGCACGGCGGCCTCGCGCCCCGTGGAGCGAAGATCGGCGCCGCCCGACTTGGCGTCCAGTTGCCAGCCTGGAATGGCCGACCATAGCTGGCGAAACGACTCCGGCTCGAACCACTGCGAACCGACGGCAGACAACCCCTGGTCGGCCACCTGCCAAGGCTGACTCGACGGATCGAAGCCTGGCGTGAACGATGTGCGGGGACGAGAAGGAGCGGAATCGGACATATTGAATCGGTGTAAAAAAGGCACCCCATCGGGTGCCTTCTTTTTGTCTTGCAGCGGCGAAGACCGACTGTGGACTCAAGCCTGAGCTTGATGCTGGGCCTTGCTGACCAGTTTTTCCTTGATGCGAGCCGACTTGCCCGAACGGTTGCGCAAGTAGTAAAGCTTGGCGCGACGCACATCGCCGCGGCGCTTGATTTCGATCGAGGCGATCTGCGGCGAATACAACTGGAAGGTACGCTCGACCGCTTCGCCCGACGAAATCTTACGCACGATGAACGACGAGTTCAGGCCACGGTTGCGGCGGGCGATGACCACGCCTTCAAAAGCCTGCACGCGCTTGCGGGTGCCTTCGACCACGTTGACGTTGACGATTACGGTGTCGCCAGGGCCGAAGTCGGGCATGGCTTTGCCGCCGGTCAGACGAGCAATTTCTTCTTGCTCGAGAGTCTGGATGAGATTCATGGATATAGCTCCTTAAGCATCTTGCCAACAGAGGAGAAAGTTGTTGTGTCTGTAGGCAGAGGATGAAGCAACAAAAGATTCTATACCAAAAAGCCTATATATGCAAAGCACTTAGCTCAGACTGAGGAGATAGCCTAAGGGCCAGAACCCGCAAAAATCTCAGAACCCCGCCGCCGAGCCAAGCCATAGAACAGCGGGAATGGCAATGCCCCAGGCGGCGACCATCAGCACATCAAGCAGCATGGCTTTGCGCGAGACGATCTGGTTGGCGGACATCTGGCGCACGTCGCCCAGCGACGCAGCAGACTGAAAAGCAATAGCCTGCGCCCCCGAGGACTGGGGTTCGGGCGGGAAAGGCCATTTGCGGGGAACCTGGGCGGCAGGTTGCTGGCGCGCGGGCGCGCAGGCGCGAGACTTTCCGGAAGAGGGTGCAGCGGAGGCAGGCCTGCGCAGGCCGGAAATCGGCAGCGAGGGCAGCGAGGGCAAAACGGCGGATGCGGCGATGCTCATGGTGGCACTCCTTAGGTCTGGCAGGTCGGAGCGCCATGCTCCGATCTGCCGCGAATCGAACTAAACGATGCGGATCAAATGAACCGAATCAAACGAACAGGGACAACTGGGGAGACGTCGGGGTATTGCGGACACTGCGAATAGGGATGACCGGAGGAACAAACTGCTGGCAGTCGAGCTGCACACGGGGCGCGAGGTTTAGGCCATGCTTGCGCGCCGCGACCAGAAACCGCTGACGCAGCAGATCAGCCCACAAACCGGTACCACGCATGCGAGTGCCGAAACGCGGATCGTTGCGGCGGCCGCCGCGCAGATCTTCGATGCGGTGCAGGACGCGCTCGGCACGGTCGGGAAAATGCGTGCGTAGCCATTGCTCGAAGACCGCTTGAACCTCCCAGGGCAGCCGCACGACGGTGTAGCTGCCCCAGCGCGCACCGGCTTCGGCCGCCTCGGCCAGAATGGTTTCGAGGAAGGCGTCGTTGATGAAGGGAATCATGGGCGCGGCCAATACCCCGACCGGTACGCCGGCCGCAGTCAAGGCGCGCACAGCCTGCAGTCGGCGCCATGGCGCTGACGCCCGGGGTTCCAGCGTGCGGGCCATGTCGGCGTCCAGCGTGGTAATGCTGACGTAGACCACGACCAGGTTGCGCTCGGCCAGGGCGGCCAACAGATCGACGTCGCGCTCGACCAACGCGTTTTTGGTGACCAGCGTAAGCGGATGGCGTGTCTCGAGCAAAAGCTCGAGCAGGCCTCGCGTCAGGCGCCAATGCCGCTCGATGGGCTGGTAGATGTCGGTGGCGGAGCCCAGATTGATAGGTGAGACGCGGTGGCTGGGCTTGGCCAGCTCTGTGCGTAGCGCCTCGACGGCGTTGACCTTGGCGGTCAGCCTGGTTTCGAAATCGAGCCCAGGAGAGAGCCCCAAATAGGCATGCGTGGGGCGCGCGTAGCAATAGGAGCAGCCGTGCTCGCAGCCCCGGTACGGGTTGACGGCCAGCTCGAAGGGAATGTCGGGAGAATCGTTGCGGGAGAGCAGCGTACGGATCTGCTCAGGTCGCACCAGCGTGACTGGGGATGAGGAAACGTCGTCACCCTCGCTGCCAGGCTCGGCAGCGGCCTCGGTCGACCACTCGTTTTCGAGGGGCGCGACGCGCGTATCCGACTGGTAGCGGTGCCCCACATTAGTAACCGCACCCCGGCCGCGCAAGGCGGCGGGGGCGGTAGCCGGGGACCCAGAACCGGCGGAAACAGCGAAAGAGGAACGATCGATGTTTGCCATGAAAGCACTGTATAAAAAAACAGTACTTTTTGCAAGCAGCTCAGCGCCCTCGAATCGACAAACCCAATTTACTCCAAGAAAAGCGCTCTGGAGAACTATTGATTTCGTCTAATGAAAAAACCTTCAAAAACAATCACAATCCATTGTTTTTAAACGATTTATCAACAAAGCAACAGGGCAAAAAATTATTCGTTGACCCGCATCGGGCATTGCTGTTATCGCGTAGCCGATGTGCATTCACCGACTCGCGGGCATCCATTGAGAAGAACTTCACTGTGGCAACTGCCCCTTCGGAATCCCCAGATGCCGAATCGGCGCGACGGGCTGCTGCAGTTGATCGAACGTGCACTGCATGGCGTTGTTGAACGACACCACCACGATGGAACCCACCACATAAAGTTGGTAGTTCGCGGTAATGCGCACCGGCGGATTGTCGCATTGATGACTGACGGCCTCGCTCAAGCTGCCCGGCAGCGTGTCCATGGTTTCGCGCATGCGGTATTGACCCAGCAGATCGCGCACCCAGCCCCAACCCGAAGTCAGGTAGATAGGCACCAGACGCCGCAGAAAGGGGTACTTCTTCATCGTCAGATTGAGCACCGGCGGATAGCCGGCCGTGCCGTTGAGCACGTAGTGCTCAAGCTGGATGCCGCGCGCGGCATAGCGCTGATTGATATTGACGAAGTCGTCGGCCAGACTGGCGCTAATGCGATGCTCGTAGCCGTTCTGCGCCAGCATGGCATAGCCGTAGACGGCAGCCAGAAGCAGCATGCTGTAGGCCGGCAGCCCCAGGAGCGGCCACAGGCCATAGCGCTGCAGACGCGGCCAGGGTATGGTCTCGCGCCATAGAATGCACAACAGCACCAGGCTGGCCGAGATCAGCGCGCCGATGCCCACCATGATGCGCGGCTCGATCACGGCCTCGCTCAAAAACAGCAGCGGCCCCATGGCGCTCAAAGCCAGTGCCGCAGGAACGATCAACGCCAGCGCCAGACGTCCGATGCGCCCCGCCATGCCGCAGAAACGCCAGGCGTGCGCCGCATAGCGCAGCCCGAACACCAGAGCGAGCGCCAGGCCGAGGATCAGCGCCGCTCTGAGCGGCCACGAACCGGTCTCGCTCAAGCCTTCGCGTATCAGTTCCCAGTAGCTCAGCACGTTGTCGGACAACGCCGACCATTCGCCGGGACGCAGCAACGCGGCGTGATAGCTGGCGTAGGTATTGCGCAGGATCACGGCGGCGATGATCTTGTACGGGATCATCGCCGCCGCCACTTGAGCCAGGCGGCCCATTGCCTGGCGCACGAGCATGCCGGGCGCGGCATCGCGCCACATCAAATACAGAAACTCGAGCACGCCGAAGACCAGGAAAGCATTGAGCGAAGGCTGGTACAGGCACAGTGTGCCGAGCAGGCAAAGCACGCCCCACCCCATCCTGCGGCCGCGCCAAGGCGTCTCGCAAACAGCCGCAACGGCCAGGCTCATGGCCAGGACCATGGTCAACACGTCGAATTTGTACGACAGGTTTTCCAGAAAGAAGGGACTCGCACCCAGCGGAAACGCAGCCAGCATGGCGGTGGCGGTATCGCGAATCTCGAACTTGCGGGCCACCAGCATTGCGCACCAGGCCAGTAGCAGCACCGCCAAGACCTGCGGCAAGGGCGTCAGGTCGGTCAGGGGCGTGCCCATATTGAGCGACTGCATGACGAGCGTGGTCAACGGCCGCCCGTCTCCCGTCCATCCTGTGTAGCCGCTATGGACTCGGCCCAGATCGTCCACATACAGGCGGTCGGCATGCAGGATGCAATAGGCGACGATGCCGTTCAGAATCAGGGCGGCGTTGAAGACAGCCTTGTTCCAGCGCGGAATGTCGGAGACCTGCGTGGCGCGTTGCGCCGGCGAAATGTTCATTGAGGAAGGGATATCGATTCTCTGTTCGCGCAAGAGCATACCCGAATAAAAAAGGCCGGACGCATGTGCGTCCGGCCCCAAATAGCAGTCGATCAGCGCTCGGGTCTCACTTATTGGGCTGCGGCGTAATGCGCAGATAAGGCCGCACGGCCTTGTATCCCTTGGGGAATTTTTCTTTGAGCACAGCCTCGTCCTTGAGCGACGGCACGATGATCACGTCGTCGCCGTCCTGCCAGTTCACCGGCGTGGCCACGCTATGGCTGTCGGTCAGCTGCAGCGAATCGATCACGCGCAGGATCTCGTTGAAATTGCGCCCCGTGCTGGCCGGGTAGGTGATCGTGAGCCGCACCTTCTTGGCCGGGTCGATGATGAACACCGAGCGCACCGTTGCCGTGGCGCTGGCATTGGGATGAATCATGTCGTAAAGCTCGGAAACCTTGCGGTCTTCGTCGGCCAGGATGGGAAAGTTCACCGTGGTCGACTGCGTGTCGTTGATATCGTGGATCCAGTCTTTGTGCGACTGGGCACCGTCGACCGACAGTGCCAGCACCTTGACGTTGCGACGGGCGAATTCGCTGGCGAGCTTGGCGGTGTAGCCCAGTTCGGTAGTGCACACGGGCGTGAAGTCTGCCGGATGCGAGAACAGCACCCCCCAGCTATTGCCCAGGTACTCGTAAAAACGAATCGGACCGACAGAGGATTGCTGCTCGAAATCAGGGGCGGTGTCGCCCAGGCGTAGCTGTGCCATGGAAACTCTCCTGCAAGGTTGTGGGACCGGGTAGACCATTCTGGCAGCTATGCGGGGCGGGCAAAAATAGCCTGCCCGCATAACCTTATGAACGATGCTCTGAATTTACGGCTGGCTGGCTTTTTCCCATTGCATGCCGCAGGCATCGGCGACCGCGCCGCCGCGCACCGCCGCCGACAGGCCCGATGCGCGCGGCAGAATATGTGCGGCATAGAACAGGCTGGTGGCCAGCCTGCGACGGTAATAGACATCGGAGGAGCCTGCGGCCAGATGCTTGCGGCAGGCCAGCGCCGCGCGCGCCATCTGCCAGCCGCCATGCACCGTGCCAGCCAGCATCAGCAAGGGCACGCTGCCCGCATACACGGCCCGTACTTGCCCCGCCGCGTTTTGCAGCACATAGGCCACGGCGTCCTCGTAGGCGCAGATGGCCTGGTCGAAATTCAGGCGTAGCAGATCCAGCGCGTCGCGGTCGCCTGCATCGGCTTTTTGCACCTCGGCGGTCACGAGTCTGAGCGTTTCGCGCATGGCCGCAATGCAGGCATGTGCCGTGGCACCGCCGTCGCGCACGGTCTTGCGGCCCACGAAGTCGTTGGCCTGGATGGCCGTGGTGCCCTCGTAGATGGGCAGAATGCGCGCATCGCGGTAATACTGGGCCGCGCCGGTTTCTTCCATGAAACCCATGCCGCCGTGCACCTGGATGCCCAGCGAAGCCACTTCCACAGCAGACTCGGTGGCGAAGCCCTTCACCACCGGCACCAGATATTCGTAAAGCGCCTGCTGACTGGCACGCACCGCGGCATCGGGATGATGCGTGCCCAGATCGTGCGCGGCCGCGGCCACGTAGGACACCGATCGCGCCGCTTCGGTGAGGGCCTGCATGGTCAGCAGCATGCGCTGCACATCTGGGTGATGCGCGATCGCCACCGGACCGGCCGAGCCCTCCACCGCACGGCTCTGGACGCGTTCAAGGGCGTAGTCGCGTGCGTGCTGGTAGGCCCGCTCGGCCACCGCCACCCCCTGCTGCCCCACCGCGAAACGCGCCGCGTTCATCATGATGAACATGTATTCCAGGCCGCGTCGCTCTTCGCCCACCAGATAGGCCACGGCGCCCTCGCCCACCTCTCCCTTGCCCGAACCGTAGACCAGTTCGCAGGTTGGGCTGCCGTGGATGCCGAGCTTGTGCTCGAGCTTGGCGCACCAGATATCGTTGCGCTTGCCCAGGCTGCCGTCATCATTGACCAGGAACTTGTGAACGATGAAAAGCGAGAAGCCATTCACGCCCGAAGGCGCGTCCGGCGTGCGCGCCAGCACCAGATGCACGATGTTCTCGGCCTGATCGTGCTCACCGTAGGTGATGAAAATTTTCTGGCCGTAGAGGCGGTAGCTGCCATCGTCCTGGCGCACTGCGCGCGACGCGATCTGCGCCAGGTCGGAACCGGCCTGCGGCTCGGTCAGGTTCATGGTGCCCGACCACTGCCCGGTGATCAGCTTGGGCAGATAGCGCTGCTGTTGCGCCTGGGAGCCCACCGTCAGCAGCGCTTCGATCACCGCGTCGGTCAGCATGGGGCACAGCGTAAAGGCTAGGCAGGCCGACTGAAAGTTCTCGTGCACCGGCGCCGCGATCAGCTTGGGCAACCCCTGCCCGCCCCACTGCACGGGATGCGGCAAGCCTTGCCAGCCGCCTTCGCCATATTGAGCGTAAGCCTTGGCCCAGGCGGGCAGCACGCGCACCTGACCGTCCTGCCAGACGGGCGGCTGGCGATCGCCTTGCGGGTTCAGCGGCGCCACCACTTCCTCGACCAGACGGGCGTTCTCTTCAAGAATGGCGTCGACGAGATCGAGGCTGGCGTCTTCCTGGCCCGGCAAGCCGATCACGTCGGTCAGACCGGCCAATTCATTGAGCGTGAAGCGTATGTCCTGCAATGGAACCTGGTAGGCCAAAGCTGTCTCCCTATATTTATGCGTTCATTATATTTCCTGCTCCGCGCCGATAGGCGTCGGCTTGACGGCAAGCCTGCCATGCGTAATAACCACACCTTCGGCCGGGTCGACGACCCGCCCGATCCTCAAAATACCAATCTACCGGAGCTTTCAATGCGAATTGCCCTTGCCGCCTGCGCCCTAGCGCTGGCCAGCCTTGCCAATCAGGCTTACGCCCGCGACACCACGCTGCATCTGCCCATCCAGGACGTGCTCAATAGCCCTGATTTTCAGCAAAAAGTCGGCAATGGCGTTCAATTCTATTTCGGCAACCAGCCGGCGCCAAAAGCGCTGAAGTCTTTTGGCGAGTTCGTCACCAACAAGAAAACCAACGGCTTCAGCAAAAGCGACGTCAACGCCTGCCGCTGGGCGATGCTGTCGGCGCTCATACAACTGAAGGAGCGTGCAGACTCCGAGGGCGCCAATGCGGTCGTCAACATCGTCAGCTACTACAAGAAGAACGTGTACTCCAGCCCCGCCGAATACGAATGCCATGCCGGCGCGTTCGTCACGGGCGTGGCGCTCAAGGGCACGTTCATCAAGACGAAGTAGTCCGTCGGTTTTTTCTTCTCGTAAAAAGTTCGAGGCTGCCGGGCCAGGCCCGGCAGCCTCGAACTTTCAGCACTGCGTATCAAGCCGGCTCAGAGCGCCGCGGCCAGTTCGGGCACCACCTGGAAGAGATCGCCCACCAGACCGTAATCGGCCACCCCGAAGATCGGCGCTTCGGGATCCTTGTTGATCGCCACGATCACCTTCGAATCCTTCATGCCGGCCAGGTGCTGGATCGCCCCCGAGATGCCCACGGCCACATAAAGCTGCGGCGCGACGATTTTGCCCGTCTGGCCCACTTGCCAGTCGTTGGGTGCATACCCGGCGTCGACCGCCGCGCGCGAAGCGCCCATGGCCGCGCCCAGCTTGTCGGCCAGCGGTTCGAGGATCTTGAAATTCTCGGCGCTGCCCATGCCTCGGCCGCCCGACACCACGACTTTCGCGCCCGCCAGCTCGGGGCGGTCGCTCGTGGCCCCTTCGCGGCTCACAAAGCTGGACAGACCCGAATCGGCCACTGCAGCCAGCGGTTCCACCGTGGCCGCACCGCCTGTGGCGGCTACCGCATCGAAGCCCGTGGTGCGTACCGTGATCACCTTGACCGCGTCGCCCGATTGCACGGTGGCGATTGCGTTTCCCGCGTAGATCGGGCGCACGAACGTGTCGGCCGATTCCACCCCGATGATGTCCGAAACCTGCGCCACATCCAGCTTGGCGGCCACGCGCGGGGCCACGTTCTTGCCCGAGGCGGTGGCCGGGAACAGAATGTGGCTGTAGTTCGCGGCAACGCCCAGAATCTGGGCTTCCAGGTTCTCGGCCAGGCCGTCGGCCAGCTGCGGCGCGTCGGCCAGCAGCACCTTGGCCACGCCCGCAACCTGCGCGGCGGCATCGGCGACAGCCTTGGCACCGCTCCCCGCCACCAGCACGTGCACGTCCCCGCCGATCTTGGCCGCCGCGGCCACCGTGTTCAGCGTCGCGCCCTTCAGATGGGCGTTATCGTGTTCGGCAATAACCAGAATCGTCATCTTCACACCACCTTCGCTTCGTTCTTGAGCTTGTCCACCAGCGCCGCCACGTCGGCCACCTTGATACCGGCCTTGCGCGCCGGCGGATCGGTCACCTTGAGCGTCTTGATGCGCGGCGCCGGATCAACGCCCAGGTCTGCCGGAGCCAACGTCTCCAGCGGCTTTTTCTTGGCCTTCATGATGTTGGGCAGCGTGACATAGCGCGGCTCGTTCAAGCGCAGGTCGGTCGTGACGATGGCCGGCAGCTTGATCTTGATGGTCTCCAGGCCGCCGTCCACCTCGCGGGTCACCGTGGCCGTGCCATCGCCCAGTTCGACCTTGCTGGCAAAAGTCGCCTGCGGCCAACCCAACAACGCGGCCAGCATCTGCCCGGTTTGGTTGGCGTCGTCGTCGATCGCCTGCTTGCCCAGAATGATCAGCTGCGGCTGTTCCTTGTCGGCCAGGGCCTTGAGCAGCTTGGCCACCGCCAACGGCTGCAGCTCCACATCGGTCTGAACCAGAATGCCGCGGTCGGCGCCGATGGCCAGCGCCGTGCGCAGGGTTTCCTGCGCCTGGGCCACGCCGCACGATACCGCCACCACCTCGGTGGCCTTGCCCGACTCTCTGAGCCGCGTGGCTTCCTCGACCGCGATCTCGTCGAACGGGTTCATGGACATCTTCACATTGGCGATATCGACACCGGTCTGATCGCTCTTGACGCGCACCTTGACGTTGTAGTCAACCACGCGCTTGACGGGTACAAGCACCTTCATCCAACAGTCTCCTATCTTTCCTAGAAACTTTTCCAGTAACGGGTTTTCGGCAATTTTTCGATTCTACAGCTTGGACAGCGCCCGTATGTGGGCCACCACGCTGCGGCCCAGAGCCGACAAGCTGTAACCGCCCTCCAGAGTGCTGACGACGCGTCCCGCGGCATGGCGGTCGGCCACCTCGACGACACGCTCGGTAATCCACGCATAATCGGATTCGACCAGGCCCATCTGGCCCATGTCGTCCTCGCGATGCGCGTCGAAGCCCGCCGACACCAGGATCAGCTCGGGCCGATGGGCCTCGAGCCGCGGCAGCCACTGTTCGGTCACGATGGCGCGCACGGCCGGCCCGGAGGTATAGGCCGGCACCGGCACGTTGAGCATATTGGCCGCGGGATGGCTCGTTTCACCGTAAGGAAAGAGCGGGTGTTGAAAAAAACTGCACATCAGTACGCGCTCGTCGCCAGCGAAGATCTCTTCAGTGCCATTGCCGTGGTGCACGTCGAAATCGACGATGGCCAGGCGCTGCACCCCGTGCGCAGCCATGGCGTGCGCGGCGCCGACGGCGACGTTGTTGAAAAAACAGAAGCCCATGGCGCGACGGCGGCCGGCATGATGGCCAGGAGGCCGTACCGAGCAGAACGCGGTCTCGGCCTGGCCCGCCATCACGGCATCTACTGCTGCCACGGCCGCGCCGGCGGCGTGCAGCGCCGCATCCAGCGTATGGTGGTTCATCAGCGTGTCGGGATCGATGGGGGTGTAGTCCCCTTCAGGCGGCACGCTTGCCGACAGGGAATCGAGATACTGCGCATCATGCACGCGCAACAAGGCTTCGCGGGTCGCCTCGGGCGCCGTACGCGCATCAAGAAAAGACATCATGCCGCTGGCCAGCAACTGATCGGATATGGCATCGAGCCTCTCCGGGCTCTCGGGATGCCAGCCGCCCATTTCGTGCAGCCGACACGAGGGGTGGGTAAAATACAAGGTCTCCATGGGGAAGATTGTATGTTCATGCTCAGGCGTTTGCTGCAAACCGGCACGGTAGTGATTCCTTTCGTGCTTGCCGGTTGCGCATCCTCCCCTCCCCGGGCACCTGTTCCCAACATTCCCCCCACTGCCTCGTCGTCCGGCCCGATACACATAGGCCCGACCGAACCGGGCCCGTCGGACGAGCCCTCTTCCACCACGCTGCCAGGCGGCCAGCTGCGCCCCGAGGTCGACGCCTTTGCGCGCGACCTGGCCAGCCGCGAAAACCTGCCGCTGGAACGGGTGCGTGCCAGCCTGTCCGATGCGCGCTATAGCGCGACCGTGGCGCGCCTGATCCTGCCTTCCGTGCCGGGTCACAAAATATGGCGCAGCTGGCTCACTTACCGTTCACGTTTCGTCGAACCCAAGCGCATCCGCTGGGGCGCCGAGTTCTGGCGCGAAAACGCCGCTGCCTTGAATCAGGCGCAGCAGCGCTATGGCGTGCCGGCCAAAATCATCGCCGGCATCATCGGCGTGGAGACGATCTACGGCCGCAATATGGGCAGCTTTCGCGTGATGGACGCGCTCTCGACGCTGGCTTTCGACTACCCTGTCCCCGACAAGCCCGACCGCGCCGCGATGTTCCGCGGCCAACTGGGCGATTTCATCACGCTGGCCTTGCAAGGTCGGCTCGACATCGACACCCGCGGTTCGTACGCGGGCGCGATCGGCATGCCGCAGTTCATGCCGCAAAGCATCATGCAATACGCGGTGGACAGCGCAGGCAATCCGGGCGGACACATCGATCTGGCCAACGATCCGGCCGACGCCATCATGTCGGTCGGCAATTACCTGGCCCAGCACGGCTGGGTGCGCGGTGTACCGGTATTTGCGCCGGTGACGCTGCCGGCCGATCCTTCCGCACTGGTCGCAGGCGGGCTGGCACCCACCCTGACCTGGAGCCAGTTGCAGGCCGGCGGCGCCCATGTGGAACCGGGCGCCGGCGCCGGAGCGTGGACCCAGCAGCCACTGGGCATCGTGAACCTGGATGAAGAGGCGCGCGCAACGGCTCAGTACCGCACGGGCACACCCAACTTCTTCGCCATCACGCAATACAACCACAGCTATTTCTACGCTGCTGCAGTGTCGGATCTGGCGGATGCCGTTGCGGCCGCCGTCGGGCCGCGATTGGCGGGCGCCGAACTGTGACCGATCAGCTCGGCGTGTTGAACACGCCCGTGGAAAGGTAGCGATCCCCGCGATCGCAGACGATGAAGACGATCGTGGCGTCGTTGACGCGCTCGGCCACGCGCAGCGCCGCGACCAGAGCGCCGGCGGACGAGATGCCTGCGAAGAGGCCCTCTTCGGCCGCGAGGCGGCGGGCCATCGTTTCCGCCTCATGCTGCTCGATCGATTCATACCCGTCGACCCGGCTGGCGTCGAAAATTCTGGGAAGATAGGCTTCAGGCCATTTGCGGATGCCGGGAATCTGCGAGCCTGGGGCAGGCTGCGCGCCGATGACCTGTACGGCGGAATTTTGCCCCTTCAGGTAGGTGGACATGCCCATGATGGTGCCGGTCGTGCCCATGGCGCTGACGAAATGGGTAATGCGCCCTTGCGTCTGGCGCCAGATTTCGGGGCCGGTGGTCTCGATATGAGCGAGCGGATTGTCCGGATTGGCGAACTGGTCCAGCACCT
This sequence comes from Bordetella sp., assembly GCF_051960075.1. GTDB lineage: Bacteria > Pseudomonadota > Gammaproteobacteria > Burkholderiales > Burkholderiaceae_B > Bordetella. The sequence continues at coordinate 19,280 of NZ_JBQCER010000008.1, read as the reverse complement.
TGCCCTTGCCCTCGGACTGCATTTCCATGGCCAGGTCGCGCGCGTACTCCATGCCGCCCTTGTCGGCGGGCGTGAGAATGAGTTGTGCGCCATAGGCCGACATGGACGCGCGCCGCTCCAGCGAGAGGTTGTCGGGCATGATGAGGATCATGCGATAGCCGCGTATGGCCGCCGCCATGGCCAGGCCGATGCCGGTATTGCCGCTGGTGGCTTCGATCAACGTATCGCCGGGCTTGATCTCGCCGCGCTCTTCGGCGCGCCGGATCATGGACATCGCGGGCCTGTCTTTCACGGAACCTGCGGGGTTGTTGCCTTCGAGCTTGGCGAGGATGACGTTGCCGCGCGGGGTGCCGGCTTGCCCCGGGATGCGCTGCAGGCGCACCAGGGGCGTGTTGCCGATAGTCTGTTCGATGGTGGGGTAATCGGTGATGTTCATGCCGGATGCCGAAAATTACAAGTGTCGATGATACTGCCCGGCCTCATACCGGTCCGGCATATCCATATTCAAAACAGGGTGGCCCCGTCAGGGCCTGCCTGAAGAGCGCGACGGTAGGAGCCGGGGCGCGCCAGCCGAGATATCCGACGCCAGGGGCAGCGGGCCGCCGCCCACAGTCAGGCCCGCGGCCTGCAAGGCTTTGGCTTTCCTGGGACCGATGCCGCGCACGCGGTCGGAAAAATCCTCGATCGATTCGAAGCGGCCGCCGCGCTGGCGTTCCTGCACGATGACACGCGCCATCTTGGGACCGACGCCGCGTAAAGATTCAAGCTGTTCGGCGCTGGCGCTGTTGACATCCAGCGCAGAGGCGGACGACGACATGGCAAGAACCAGGCCACCCGCCAAGGCCAGACGCCCTGCAGTCCCCCCCATGAATCGGCGACGAGGAGCGTTCCCATGTCGCACCTTCGGTTTGCCGCCGCCCGGAGGCGCCGCTTTTGCGCCGGGACGATTCCTCGGCAAAAAACGGCCAACGGAAAAATCCGCGCACAGCGAGGGCCGGGCGATCGTGTCGTTCAGAAAGGGGTTCATACGCACTCCTGGTTGGCCGGACTATCGGGTGAAGCCCGGCCGGCCATCATGCGCGGCGACACTCGATGTCGGGGAATGCGTGAACAAAAATATCCGTCGCGGGAAATACGTAAGGCGCGAGAGCCTTATTTTTTCGCGCGCCAGTAACGCACGTACTCGGCCACGCCGGTCTGGACATCGCGCATGGGCGCGTTAAAGCCTGCGGCGCGCAGATTGGTCGTGTCGGCCTGGGTATAGCTCTGGTAGTAGCCCTTCAGATCGTCAGGAAAAGGCACGTAGCGGACGAACCCGGCCTTGACCAGTTCGGCCAGCGGCAATGCCGCCTCGCCCTTCTCGGCGCGCAGCGTGTTGACCACAGCGACCGCAATGTCGTTGAACGGCTGAGCGCGGCCAGTGCCGCAATTGAAAATGCCCGATTTTTCAGGGTGATCGAGAAAATACAGATTCACGGCCACCACGTCCTCCACCGAAATGAAGTCGCGGCTCTGCTCGCCGTCGCCGTAACCATCCCAGCCGCCGAACAGACGCACATGTCCTTCGGCCAGGAACTGGTTCATGTTGTGAAAAGCCACCGAGGCCATGCGACCTTTGTGCTGCTCATGCGGGCCGTAAACGTTGAAATAGCGCAAACCCACCACTTGCGCACTCAAATGCGACATGCGACGGCGCAATACCTGGTCGAACAGCAGCTTGGAATAGCCGTAGACGTTGAGCGGCGCCTCGTTGGCCGGTTCCTCCGAATAGACCGACGAACCGCCATAGATCGCCGCCGAAGAGGCGTACAAAAAGGGAACGGCGCGGCTCTGGCAATACTCGAAAAGCTCCAGCGTGACGCGGAAGTTGTTGTCGAGCATGAATTGACCGTTGCGCTCGGTGGTATCCGAACAGGCCCCCTGGTGCAGCACGGCACGCACCTCGGGCAGACGCCCTTCTCGCACACGAGCGCGAAAGTCGTGCTTGTCCAGATAGTCGGCGATGCGGCAGTCGGTCAGGTTGCGGAACTTGTCGCCGTCGGTCAGATCATCGACAGCGATGATATCGTCGATGCCGCGGCGGTTCAGGCCTCGCACCAGATTGCTGCCGATGAAGCCGGCGGCGCCGGTAACGATATAAGTCATGTCAGCCTCCGCGCGTCCGCCCGAACGAGGCTGAGCCTCCCGGAGGGGGTAGTAAGCGCAGTGAAGGTAGGGGTCATATTAAGCTCCAGCCAATTCTGCGGCAGTGACGGTTGACGTACCCAGCTTGCCTACCACGATGCCGCCGGCGCGATTGGCCCAGCCCATGGCCTCGCCCCAGGACAGGCCTGCGGCGCGCATCAACGCCAGAGTCGCCAGCACCGTGTCGCCAGCCCCGGACACGTCGAACACCTCGTGCGCCTGCGCGTCGACGTGCTCGCGCGAACCCGCCGAGAACAGCGTCATGCCTTGCTCGGAGCGCGTCACCAACAAGGCTTCGAGCTGCAGATGCGCGCGCAGCAGCTGTGCGCGCGACGTGAGGTCGTCTTCGTCCTTCCAGCGGCCCACGGCCTGCTGCATTTCGGAACGATTGGGCGTGACCATCGTCGCGCCCCTGTAGCGATCATAGTCGTCGCCCTTCGGGTCCACCAGCACCGGCACTTTATGCTCGCGCGCCAGCGCGATCAGGTCCTGGACACGCTCGAGCGCGCCTTTGGCGTAGTCGGACAGCACGATCACGTCGTGGTTCGGCAGATGCCGCGCCACGGCTGCGTTCAGGCTGTCCAGCGAAGCTTGCGAGGGATGCTGCTCGAAGTCGACGCGCAGCATCTGCTGCTGTCGGCCCAGCACGCGCATCTTGAGCGTGGTGGGATGCCCTGCGTCGCTGACCAGGTCTGCGTGCACGCCGGCCTCTTGCGCCAATTGACTGATGCACGCGCCGGCCTCGTCCGTTCCGGTCACGCCGATTAGTGTGACCAGTCCTCCCAGGGCCGCGACATTGCGCGCCACGTTGGCCGCGCCGCCCAGACGGTCTTCGCGGCGCGCCACGTGCACCACAGGCACAGGCGCCTCGGGCGAAATGCGGTCCACCTCGCCGAACCAATAGCGGTCCAGCATGACGTCGCCCACCACCAGCACGCGACTGCGCGCGACGGCGCGAGCGGGAAACGAAGATTTGTCGCTCATTCCAGTTCCTCAAGACGGCGAGGAGCCGAGGTCTCCCAGGCATTGCAGCCCGGACATTGCCAATAGAAGCTGCGCGGCTGAAAACCGCAGGACTTGCAGACGTAGCGGTCCAGCCGCTGCGTGTGCTTGTGGATGAGGCTGCGCAGCAGGGTCAGGTCTCCGCCGGGCACGGCGTCGTCGCGGCGCGTATCGCTCGGCACGGCCTGCGGCAGGCCGGCGGCAGTTTCCGCCACGGGATTGGACAGCTCGGCTTCGAGCAGGCGATCCAGCCCCAGCAGCGACGGATGACTGCGCATCGCCTCCCGGGCAAAGCTCCAGGCCTGCGCCGGGCCGCGCTGCGCGCGCAGTTCGCGGAACACGACGTTGAAAAGATCGAGCGAGGCATGCTGCGCATAGTGTCGCCGCAGCACCTCCAGACCTTGGGCCGCCTCGCCCGTCTGGGTGTAGTTGGCCAGGAGGCGCTCGGCCACCAGGCCCGCGTATTCCGGCGCACTGGTGAGGATGGATTCCAGGTACAAGCGCTCGCGCTTGGGGTTCTGCTCGATCCGCGCCAATTGCGCGCGCAGCATGGCGATGCGTGCCCTGCCTCCGCGCGACGAGGCGGCATCGGAGCTCTTGATCGCATGATCTGCGGCATCCAGCGCCGCGTTGGTTGCTTCGATGTTCACGGGCTTGGACGCCAGCGCCATCTGCGCCAGTTCGCAGTGGTAGTGCACGATCTGCGGCACGGGTTCATCGACCAGGCCCTGCAGCGTCTTGACCACCTCGATGGCGCGAGGCCAGTCGTGCTCGGACTCGTAGATGCGCACCAGCGAACGCAGCGCCGGCAAGGCGAAACGCGTGTCCTTGAGCGTATTGAAGGTGCTTTCGGCGCGATCCAGCATGCCGGCCTTGAGGAAATCCTGCGCCAGCTCGTGCTGGGCGTGGTCGCGCTCGGCCACCGGCAGGTCGGTGCGGTTGAGCAGGCTCTGGTGCACGCGGATGGCGCGCTCCATCTCGCCGCGGCGGCGGAACAGGCTGCCCAGGGCGAAGTGCAGCTCGGTGGTTTCCGGATCGAGCTTGGCGACTTCGACAAAGGCATCGATGGCCCGGTCGGGCTCTTCATTGAGCAGGAAGTTCAGGCCGCGGAAGTACGAGTCCGGCAGCGTGCGCGTTTCGCGCAGCATCTGGCGAAAATCGAAGCGCGCGGCCACCCAGCCCAGGCCGAACAGCATAGGAATAAAAATCAGCCACCAGGGTTCAAAATCCACGAATCGTGCTCACTGCTAGAAAAAACGGCCGGCTCACAGCGGCGACATGGGGGCGATGGCCTCGGGCGGCACCGCATTCGGCGACGCGGCGGCCTGGGCCAGCGACTTCAGGCGCTCGACCTCGCGGCGCAGGCGCGAGGCCTCGCGACGACGGCGCATGGCCATGGGCACGGTCAGCAACAGGCCGAAAACGGCCCCCACCACGAAGGTAGCCAGCATGACCACGATGAGCGGCACATTTTGTATCGCGTAATCGGCGTAGAAATTGACTTTGACGGGGTCGGTGTTCTTCACGGCGAACATGAGCACAGCGATGAAGACCAACAGGCGCAGGATCCAGACGAGATAGCGCATGAGACAGACTCCCAGCTAGGAATTCGGACCTCGGATTGTAACTTGCGCGGCGCTTCAATCCCACCCGAACACGACCGTGCTAGATTGAATGCCCAATCCTAATAAACAAACCCAGCGAGGCAAGCAGTGAAGACGCACAAGATCGCCGTCATTCCCGGAGACGGCATCGGCAAGGAAGTCATGCCCGAAGGCCTGCGTGTGGTCGAAGCCGCCGCCAAGCGCTTCGGCATCGCGCTCGAATTCAAGCACATCGAGTGGGCCAGCTGCGACTACTACGCCAAACACGGCGACATGATGCCTGCCGATTGGTTCGACCAGCTCAAGGACTGCGACGCGATCTATTTCGGCGCGGTAGGCTGGCCCGACATCGTGCCCGACCACGTCTCGCTATGGGGGTCTCTGCTCAAATTCCGTCGCGACTTCGACGAATACGTCAACCTGCGCCCTGCCCGGCTGATGCCGGGCGTGCCCTGCCCCCTGGCCGGCCGCAAACCGGGCGACATCGACATGTACATCGTGCGAGAGAACACCGAAGGCGAATATTCGTCGGTAGGCGGCAAGATGTTCGCGGGCACCGACCGCGAATTCGTCCTGCAAGAGTCGATCTTCACGCGCAAGGGCACCGACCGCATCCTCAAATACGCCTTCGACCTGGCGCAAAGCCGGCCCAAGAAGCACTTGACCTCGGCCACCAAGTCCAATGGCATCTTCATCAGCATGCCCTACTGGGACGAGCGCTTCGCCGAAATGGGCAAGCAGTACCCCGACGTGCGCCAGGACAAATACCACATCGACATCCTGGCGGCTCGCTTCGTCATCAGCCCCGAACGCTTCGATGTGGTGGTGGCCTCCAACCTGTTCGGCGACATCCTGTCCGACCTGGGCCCGGCCTGCACCGGCACCATCGGCATCGCGCCGTCGGCCAACCTCAATCCCGAACGCACCTTCCCGTCGCTTTTCGAGCCGGTGCACGGTTCGGCACCGGATATCTACGGCAAGAACATCGCCAACCCGGTGGGCATGATCTGGTCGGGGGCGATGATGCTGGATTTTCTGGGCAACGGCCAGGGCGTCTACCGCCAAGCGCACGACGCCATTCTGCAGGCCATCGAGAAGACACTGGCGGCGGGCCAGACCACGGCGGACTTGGGCGGCACGCTAAAAACAACCGAAGCGGGCAAGGCGATCGCAGCACTGATCGAAACGACATAAGTAGCGCGCCAGTCCACAACCGACGCGTTTTAACGCGAATAATCGCCATAAAAAAACCCTTCCGAGCCGGAAGGGTTTTTTTATGGAGACGGCCGCCGAACTCAATGCATGGCATGCAGATCCATTTCGGATGACGCGGGATCGGAAGACCCTTCAGCATTGCCGGCGAGTTGTTCGCCGGCAACCTGGTCGACGCGCTCGCGCAGTTCCTTGCCAGCCTTGAAGTGCGGCACCTGTTTGCCAGGCACCAGCACTTGTTCGCCCGATTTGGGATTGCGTCCGACGCGGGGAGACCGTTGCGATAGCGAGAAGCTGCCGAAACCACGGATCTCGATGCGCTGACCCGTGGACAGGGCCTGGGTCATCGCATCGAGCATGGTCTTGACGGCGTAATCGGTGTCGCGGGCGGCCAACTGGGGGTAGTGGGCCGCCAACGCTGCGATCAGCTCCGATTTGGTCACTGAGGCACCAACCCGCTATCAGCCTTCGCCGCGCTGCTGGTCGAGCTTGGCCTTGAGCAGAGCGCCCAGGTTGGTCGTGCCCGACGAAGCGCTGGCTTCGGACATGCGCTGGATGGTTTCGGCGGTCTCGGCGTTGTCGCGAGCCTTGACCGACAACTGGATCGAACGCGTCTTGCGGTCGACGTTGATGATCATGGCTTCGATGTTTTCGCCTGCCTTCAGAACCGTGGTGGCGTCTTCGACGCGGCCCGCGGAGATTTCCGAAGCGCGCAGGTAGCCTTCGACTTCGACGGACAGGGTCACCACGGCGCCCTTGGCTTCGACCGACTTGATCGTTCCGGGAACGACGGCGCCCTTGTCATGCGTGGCGACGAAGTTGTTGAAGGGGTCGCCTTCGAGCTGCTTGACGCCCAGCGAGATGCGTTCCTTGTCGGTATCGATGCCCAGAACCACGGCTTCGATCTCGTCGCCCTTCTTGAAATTGCGCACGGCTTCTTCGCCCGTGTCCGTCCAGGACAGGTCGGACAGGTGCACCAGGCCATCGATGCCGCCGGGCAGACCGACGAACACGCCGAAGTCGGTGATCGACTTGATGGCACCGCGGACTTTGTCGCCACGCTTGAAGTTGGTGGCGAACTCTTCCCACGGATTCTGGCGGCACTGCTTCATGCCCAGCGAGATGCGGCGGCGATCTTCGTCGATTTCCAGGACCATGACTTCGACTTCTTCGCCCAGGGTCACAACCTTGCGCGGATCGACGTTCTTGTTGGTCCAGTCCATCTCGGACACGTGCACCAGGCCTTCGATACCCGCTTCGACTTCGACGAACGAGCCGTAGTCGGTCAGGTTGGTGACCTTGCCGAACAGGCGGGTGCCTTGCGGGTAGCGGCGAGCCAGACCCACCCACGGATCTTCGCCCAGCTGCTTGACGCCCAGGGAGACGCGGCTCTTTTCCTGGTCGAACTTCAGGACCTTGGCTTCGACTTCCTGGCCGACGGTCAGGACTTCGGAGGGGTGACGCACGCGGCGCCAGGCCATATCGGTGATGTGCAGCAGGCCGTCGATGCCGCCCAGGTCCACGAACGCACCGTAATCGGTGATGTTCTTGACCACGCCCTTGACCACGGCGCCTTCGTGCAGCGTCTCGAGCAGCTTCTGGCGCTCTTCGCCCATGCTGGCTTCCAGCACTTGACGGCGCGACAGCACGACGTTGTTGCGCTTGCGGTCGAGCTTGATGACCTTGAATTCGAGGGTCTTGCCTTCGTACGGCGTGGTGTCCTTGACGGGACGCAGATCGACCAGCGAGCCGGGCAGGAAAGCGCGGATGCCGTTGGTCATGACGGTCAGGCCGCCCTTGACCTTGCCGGTGATGGTGCCGGTGACCAGTTCGCCGTTTTCCAGTGCGGTTTCCAGCGAAAGCCAGGCCGACAGGCGCTTGGCGCGGTCGCGCGACAGGATGGTGTCGCCGTAACCGTTTTCCAGGGCATCGATGGCCACCGAGACGTAATCGCCGGGGTTGACTTCGATGTCGCCCTGATCGTTCAGGAATTCTTCGAGCGGGATGAGCGCTTCGGATTTCAGGCCGGCGTTGACGACCACGAAATTGTGATCGATGCGTACGACTTCGGCGCTGATGACCTCGCCGGACTTCATGTCCTGGCTCTTGAGGCTTTGGGCAAACATGTCGGCAAAGCTTTCGCCGCCGGTCGCTTGGTTAAGGGAAGACATTAGGTTAAGGGTCCTGGCCGGAATTGGCCGTTAAAAAATACACACCGCGGCAAGCGCAGTGGAGTGTCAAAACCTGTCGCGCCGCTCAGAACTGCAAAAGGCCGACAGGGCCGTGCTGCTTCACTATTTCGATCAAGCTGCGGAAATCTCTTTCCACATCTTCAACACTGCTTGCACCGTTTGTTCTAGCGTCAGAAACGACGAATCAAGCACACGGGCATCTTCTGCAGGTTTCAAGGGCGCGACCGCACGCTGCATATCGCGCGCGTCCCGTGCCCGCAAATCTTGCAGGAGGTCATCAATATTAGCAGAAATTCCCTTATCGATCAATTGCTTATGGCGTCTCTGCGCTCTAGCCTCGGGAGCGGCGACCAGAAAGACCTTGAGGGGTGCGTCGGGAAAGACAATTGTCCCCATATCTCGACCATCGGCCACCAGCCCCGGCGCCACCCGGAAGGCCCGCTGACGCTCGAGCAGCGCCTGGCGCAGATCGGGGTAGCCGGCGATGCGCGAGGCCATATTGCCGACCTCTTCCTGGCGGATGGCGTCAGTGGCGTCCTCGCCTTCCAGGAAGATGCACTCGTTGTGAAAATGAACGTCCAGCGACCCGGCGGTCCGGGCCAAGGCCCAGGCATCGTCAGCCGCAATGCCGCGCCTGAGCGCCGCCAGGGCCGTCAGGCGATACAGGGCACCGCTGTCGAGCACGCTCCATCCCCCCAGCGTCTGGGCGACTCGGTGAGCCACGGAGCCCTTGCCGGAAGCGGTCGGGCCGTCGATGGCGATGACTGGAATCGTGTTCATGCCGTCCTCACCAGTCCCGCATAGACATCGAAATACGTCGGGAAAGTCTTGCTCACGCATCCCGGGTCGAGTATTCGCACCTGCGCCGGACCGAATGCGGCCAGGGAAAAGCACATGGCCATGCGATGATCATCATAAGTGCCGATATGCGCGTCGCGCCATTGCACAGGCGGGGTCACTTGCAACCAATCTGGTCCGGATTCGACCTGCGCGCCCAGCTTGGCCAGTTCGGTGTGCATGGCGTGGATACGATCGGTTTCCTTGACGCGCCAGCTGCCGATATTGCGCAGGCGGCACGGGCCGTCGGCGTACAAGGCCAGGACGGCGGCCGTCATGGCTGCGTCGGGAATAAGGTTGAAATCGGCGTCGAAAGACCGCAGCTTTTCGCCCGCGGCCACGTTCACGCCGCGCGATTCCAGCCAATCAGGGCCGGCGTCGATGCGCGCGCCCATGGCCTGTAAAGTTTCGACAAAAGCGACGTCGCCTTGGATGCTGTCGGCACCCACGCCGGTCATGCGCACCGGACCGCCGCCGATGGCGCCCAGCGCCAGGACATACGAGGCCGACGAGGCGTCGCCCTCGACCAGAATGCGTCCCGGACTGCGATAGGCGGCGTCGGCCGGAACGACAAATCGCTGCCAGCCCTCACGCACCACCGTCACACCGTAGCGCGCCATCAGGTTCAGCGTGATTTCGATGTAGGGCTTGGAGATCAGATCGCCGACGACTTCGACCACGACCGGCCGGCCGCCAGCGCGCGCGAGCAAGGGCGAGATCATCAGCAGGGCCGTAAGGAACTGGCTGGACACATTGCCCTGCACCCGCACCGGCGTCTGAGCCCGGGGCTGGCCGGGCCCGATGTGCAGCGGCGGGTAGCCCGGCTGGCCCAGATAACCGACGTCGGCGCCCAACGCGTTCAAGGCATCGGCCAGGTCGCCGATGGGCCGCTCGTGCATGCGCGGCACCCCCGACAAGCGATAGTCGCCGCCCATCAGCGCCAGCGCCGCCGTCATCGACCGGAAAGCCGTGCCGGCATTGCCCAGAAAGATGTCGGCCTGTTTGACGGGGAAAGACGCGGCGCCCTGTACGCGCGCATTGCCCTGGCCCCGTTCCTCGACCGGCACGCCCAACTGGCGCAAGGCCGCCAGCATGACGCGGGTGTCGTCGGAATCTAGCAGGCCGGAAATTTCCGTGCTGCCCTCGGCCAGTGCGGACAGCAGCAGCACGCGGTTGGAAATGCTTTTGGAACCGGGCAGCGCCACGGTGCCCTGAGCTCGCGCCGCGTGCGGCAGGTCGAGAAAGTCAAGCGTCATTAAGACTCCGTTGAACCCAGCCGCCAATCGCGGCGCGTGCTCGAGGCGCGCTGCAGCAGGTCGAGCAGTGCAGCGCCGTCGCCGGCAGCCAATGCCTGTTCGGCCTGATCCAGCACGGCGCGCACGGCAGCCAGCTCGGCCTGCATGGCCGAGCGGTTGGATAGAAAAATATCGCGCCACATTTCGGGAGAACCCGCCGCGATGCGCGTGAAATCGCGAAAGCCAGAGCCCGCCAGGCCCAGACGTCGCTCGGCGTCCGGTTCGCCCGCCACCTGGGCCACATAGACGGCTGCGAGAAAATGGGGAATATGGCTCACGCAGGCCAGCATGCGGTCATGCAGCCCGGCGTCCATTTCGAGCAGCCGCGCGCCGCAGTCTTGCCAGGCCAGACGCACCTGCTCTACCGCCTGCGGCGTATTTTCCGGCAAAGGGCATAGCACCACGTTACGGTCGCGATAGAGATCGGCATCGGCGGCGCCCGGCCCGGTGCGCTCGGCGCCGGCGATGGGGTGGCCCGGCACGAAGCAGTCTATGCGTTCGCCCAGCGCCTGGCGCGCAGCCTGCTCTACTTCGGCCTTGGTGCTGCCGGCGTCGGTCAGCACGATGCCGGGCTTGAGATGCGCGCGCATCTGAACCAGCAAACCGCCCAGGCTGCCCACCGGCGCGGCCAGCATTGCCAGATCGGCGCGCTGCGCGGCTTCGGCAACACTCACGGCTTCATCGATGAGGCCCAGTTCGCGGGCGCGCTCCAAGGATCTGGGATCGCGCCCCACGCCCAGCACACGCCCAACCTGGCCGGCCCGCCGCAAGGCTGCGGCAAAGGATCCGCCGATCAGCCCCACGCCGACCACGGCCAGCACCGGAATGCGCGGCGTACTCATCGCGCCCCGATGCAGAACTGCGCTGCGAATTCTTGCGTGCTCATCTGAGGCTCGATGTCTCGTGGATTTTTATCGGAAATTGCTCTTGCATGCGGCCAAGCGCGGCCTCATTGAGCGGGATACGAGCCCAGCAGCTTGAAGTAAGCCACCTGCTTTTGCAGGACGGCCAGGGCTTTGGCCACCTGCGGATCGTCGCGATGCCCCTCGATGTCGACATAGAAGTAATACTCCCATTGCCCCGTGCGCGCCGGGCGCGACTCGAAACGGCTCATGGACACCCCGTTCTCGGCCAGCGGAGCCAGCATCTCGTACACGGCGCCGGCCCGGTTGGGCACAGCCAGGATCAGGCTGGTCTTGTCGCGACCGCTGCCGGCCGGCTGAATGCGGCCGATGGCCAGAAAACGCGTGCGGTTCTGCGTGTCGTCCTGTATGCCCGCCTCGACCACGGCCAGGCTCCAGGCCTTGGCCGCGGTCTCGCCCGCGATCGCTGCCACGCTTGCGTCTTCGCAAGCCACGCGTGCCGCCTCGGAATTGCTGGCGGCCGCCACGGTGCGCAGATCGGGATAATGCCGCGACAGCCAGCCCTGGCACTGGGCCAGTGCCTGCGGATGCGCGGAGATCGTCGTGATGCCGTCCATATTGCCCGAACGCGTCATCAGGCAGTGCCGGATCACGAGCGAGCGCTCGCCCAGAATTTTCAGCGGCGAATTGAGCAGCAGGTCAAGGTTGCGATTGACTGCGCCTTCGGTCGAGTTCTCGACCGGCACCATGCCTACCTCGGCCTGGCCGGCCTCCACCGCGCGAAACACTTCGTCGAACGAGGCACATGGCAGGCCTGTTACTGCGCGGCCGAAGTGCTCGAACGCGGCCTGCTCGGAAAACGAACCTTGCGGACCCAGATAGGCCACGACCATGCCGCGCTCAAGGCCGCGGCAGGCGGAGATGATCTCCGTCCACACGGCGGCAATGGCCGTATCGGGCAGCGGTCCCGGATTGCGGTCCTGCAGAGTGCGAATGACCTGCGCCTCGCGTTCGGGCTTGAGCACCGGGCCTTCGGCATGCAGTTCATGCTTGACGATGCCCACCTCTTGCGCAGCACGGGCGCGCTGGCTCAGCAGGTCTAGGATCTGCGCATCGAGCGCGTCGATGCGCGCGCGCAGGGGGGCCAGCCTGGCCTGCAAGATCTCATCCATAGCGACGCTCGAACTCTTTCAGATAGTCGACCAGGGCCTGCACGCCTGCCATCGGCATGGCGTTGTAGATCGAGGCGCGCATGCCTCCCACGCTCTTGTGACCCTTCAGGGCCAGCAAGCCTGCTTCTTCCGCTCCAGCGAGAAAGGCGTCGTTGAGCGATTCGTCGCGCAGCACGAAAGGCACGTTCATGCGCGAACGCAGCGGCTCATGCACCGGATTGCGGTAGAACCCGCTGCCGTCCAGATAACCGTACAGAAGCTCGGCCTTGGCGATGTTGGCGGCCTCGATGGCCGCGACGCTGCCCTGCGCCTTGATCCACTTGAACACCAGCCCGGCCATGTAAATGCCGAAAGTGGGCGGCGTGTTGTAGCGCGAATGCTCGGCCGCCACATTGGCATAGTCGAAAGCCGACGGGCAGATGGGCAGCGCATGACCCAGCAAGTCGCGGCGCGCGATCACCACGGTAACGCCGGCAGGGCCGACGTTTTTCTGCGCCCCGGCGAATACCAGTCCGGTCTTTTCGATAGGCAGTGCGCGCGACAGGAAGTGCGAGGACGCGTCCACCACCAGCGGCACGTCGGGCGCGCCGAGCGCGGCCATGTCCGGCCATTCCATGTTCTCGACGCCGCCGATGGTCTCGTTGCTGCACAGGTGCAGGTAGGCGGCATTTTTGTTGACCGTCCAGGCATCCATGGCGGGCACCCAGGTCCAGGGCAACTGGTCGCGGCCGTCGATCTGCGCAGGCAGCGCACTGGAGGCGACGATGCGGGCATCGCAGTAACGGCCCGCTTCTTTATGCGAGCGCACGGACCAGTGGCCCGTCACCAGGAAATCCGCCGCGGGGCTGGCGCGCCGGCCCAGGAGATTCATGGGCACGATGGCGTTCTCGCCCAGGCCGCCGCCCTGCATGAAGAGGATGGCGTAATCGGGCGGCAGGGACAACAGGTCGCGCAGATCGCTTTCGGCTTCATCGCAGATCTGGACGAACTGCTTGCCGCGATGACTCATCTCCATCACCGACATGCCGCTGCCATGCCAGTCCAGCATCTCGGCCGCCGCCTGTCGCAGCACGGCCTCGGGGATGGCGGCCGGACCGGCCGAAAAATTCCAGGGACGCGCCATGCTGCTGCTCCTTCGTCTCTACTGTGTGTCTTGCGGCGCGCCGTCGTTCTGCTCGGCGCCCTCTTCCTCGTCGGCGTCGCTCTCGACCACGCGTCGCACGCCCGACAGGCTGCTGCCGTCATCGACGTTGATGAGCGTCACGCCCTGCGTGGCGCGGCCCATTTCGCGGATTTCGCTCACGCGGGTGCGCACCAGTACGCCGCCCGTGGTGATGAGCATGATCTCATCGGTCGCATCGACCAGCACCGCCCCAACCACCCGGCCGTTACGCGACGAGGTCTGGATGGCGATCATGCCCTTGGTGCCGCGGCCGTGGCGGGTGTATTCGACGATAGACGTGCGCTTGCCGTAGCCGTTCTCGGTGGCGGTGAGCACGCTCTGCGACTCGTCGCCGGCAACCAGCAGCGAGATCACCGACTGGCCGTCTTCGAGCATCATGCCGCGCACGCCGCGGGCGTTGCGGCCCATGGGGCGCACGTCGTTTTCGTCGAAGCGCACGGCCTTGCCCGAGTCGGAAAACAGCATTACGTCGTGCTGGCCGTCGGTCAGGTCGGCGCCGATCAGGTAGTCGCCGTCGTCCAGATCCACGGCGATGATGCCGGCCTTGCGCGGGTTGGAGAAATCGGACAGCGGAGTCTTCTTGACCGTGCCGCGCGACGTCGCCATGAAAATGTAGTGATCGTCACTGAATTCCTTGACCGGCAGCACTACCGTGACCTTCTCGCCGTCGGCCAGCGGGAACATATTGACGATAGGCCGGCCGCGCGAGCCGCGCGAGCCCGAGGGCACTTCCCACACCTTCAACCAGTACACCCGGCCGCGGTTGGAGAAACAAAGCAGGTAATCGTGCGTGTTGGCGATGAAGAGCTGATCGATCCAGTCGTCTTCCTTCATGGCCGTGGCCTGCTTGCCGCGGCCGCCGCGGCGCTGCGAACGGTATTCGGACAGCGGCTGGCTCTTGATGTAGCCGCCGTGGGACATGGTCACCACCATGTCCATCGGGGTGATGAGGTCTTCGGTGTCGATCTCGGTGGCGTTGGGTTCGATCTCGGCGCGGCGCGTGTCCTTGGCGCCAGTCGAAAATTCGGCCTTGATGGCCGTGAGTTCGTCGCTGATGATGGACGTTATGCGCTCGGGCCGCGACAGAATGTCGAGCAGATCGGTGATAGTGTCCATCACCTCGCGGTATTCGCCGACGATCTTGTCCTGTTCCAGGCCGGTCAGTCGCTGCAGGCGCATGTTCAGGATTTCCTGCGCCTGCGTATCGCTCAGGCGGTACTGGCCGTCGCCCTGCAGACCGTAATTGGCGTCCAGACCATCGGGGCGATATGCCGCGCTGCCGCCCAGCACATTGCCTTCGGCGCGCGCCAGCATCTCGCGCACCAGGGACGAATCCCACGACCGCGCCATCAGATCCTGCTTGGCGACCGGCGGCGTGGGCGCGGCGCGGATGATGGCGATGAAATCGTCGATGTTGGCCAGCGCCACCGCCAGGCCTTCCAGCACGTGGCCGCGCTCACGCGCCTTGCGCAGCTGGAACACCGTACGACGCGTCACCACTTCGCGGCGATGCTGCAGGAAGTAATGGATCAGCTGCTTCAGATTCAACAGGCGCGGCTGGCCGTCGACCAGCGCCACGAGGTTCATCCCGAAGGTGTCCTGCAGCTGTGTGTTCTTATACAGATTATTGAGGACGACCTCGGGCACTTCGCCGCGCTTGAGTTCGATGACCAAGCGCATGCCGTCCTTGTCGGACTCGTCGCGGATATCGGAAATGCCTTCGATCTTCTTGTCGTTGACCAGCTCGGCAATTCGCTCCTGCAGCGACTTCTTGTTGACCTGATAGGGAATCGCGTCAACCACGATGGCCTGACGGTTGCCCTTTTCCATATCCTCGAAGTGCGTTTTGGCGCGCATGACCACCCGGCCCCGACCGGTGCGGTAGCCCTCGCGCACACCCGAGATGCCGTAGATGATGGCTCCCGTGGGGAAATCCGGGGCCGGAATAATTTCGATAAGTTCGTCGACCGTGCACTCGGGGTTGCGCAGGCAGTACAGGCACCCCTCGACCACTTCCGACAGATTGTGCGGCGGGATATTGGTGGCCATGCCCACCGCGATGCCCGAGCTGCCGTTGACCAACAGATTGGGCAGGCGCGAGGGCAGGAGCAGCGGCTCTTGTTCGCTGCCGTCGTAATTGGGGCCGAAGTCGACGGTTTCCTGATCGATATCGGCCAGAAGCTCGTGAGCGATCTTGGCCAGACGGATTTCGGTGTAACGCATGGCAGCGGCATTGTCGCCGTCGATCGAGCCGAAGTTGCCCTGGCCGTCCACCAGCATGTAGCGCATGGAGAAATCCTGCGCCATACGGACAATGGTGTCGTAGACAGACTGATCGCCGTGCGGGTGGAATTTACCGATGACATCGCCGACGATGCGGGCGGATTTTTTATAGGCCCGGTTCCAGTCGTTGTTGAGTTCGTGCATGGCGTACAGCACACGCCGATGCACGGGCTTCAAGCCATCGCGCACGTCCGGCAGGGCCCGCCCTACGATTACGCTCATGGCGTAATCGAGGTAACTGCGGCGCATCTCTTCTTCCAGCGATACCGGAAGCGTCTCCTTGGCAAAGGAATCCATATTGAATCAGCTATTAAAGAGTAGGCCGGACCCGGCGCCGGGCAAGCCCGGGCAAACCAAGCCCTTGGTTCCCGGCCGGGAAAACAGAAAATTCTATCATTGACGCATCGACGTTCCGTCCGCCATTGCGGCGAAGGCCGAAATGCACGGAGCTCCGCCGAAAAATGACGAATCCCTGAATCTTCTGCGCACCGCGTAAGCCTTGTTGTCAAAAACCAACATGAAAATCCCATACAGGGCTGAAAAGGTCACATCCCGCAGCAATGCGAGAGGCGGGAGACGCCAAAGCTCGGCAAATGGCTTAAGATTGTTTCCAGCACGCAGCCAGTGGCGCGCTTTGAACCTGTTCTTTGCACTGCTATACTGGCCCCGTTTTACTGATATGCGGCGGGGGACGCTGCGAGTCACCTATCCCAGCTTCAAGCTCAACGAGGAGAAACATGAACAAACCCTCCAAATTCGCCCTGGCGCTCGCCGTTGCCGCTCTGACGGCTTCGGGCGTTGCTTCCGCCCAAACCGCCATCAACAACTGGCAAGGCAACTTCGGCGAAGTGGTCAAGAACGGCAACAGCGAACTGTGCTGGCGCGATAACTTCTGGACGCCCGCCACCGCTTCGCAAGCTTGCGGCGCTCAAGTCGCCCAGGCTGCCAAGCCCACGCCGGTCGCCTCGAAGGTCGTCTTCAACGCCGACGCTTTCTTCGACTTCGACAAGGCTGTTCTGAAGCCCGAAGGTCGTAAGCTGCTGGATCAGGTCGCGACCCAGGTCCAGACCATCAATCTGGAAACCATCATCGCCGTCGGTTACACCGACTCGATCGGTTCGGTTGCCTACAACCTCAAGCTGTCGCAGCGCCGCGCCAACGCCGTCAAGGCCTATCTGGTGTCCAAGGGCATCGATGCCAACCGTATCTACACGGAAGGCAAGGGCAAGGCCAACCCCGTTGCGGACAACAAGACTGCTGCCGGCCGCGCCAAGAACCGCCGCGTGGAAATCGAAATCGTCGGTACCCGCAAGTAATTGCCCCAGACGCAGCGGCTGCGAGGTTGCAAACCTTGCCAGCCGCTACAATAAAGAGCCTCGCTATGCGAGGCTCTTTTTTTTGCCTAATCCCATGAGCACCGACACTTCCTCCAAGACTGGCGTCAACGCCGATCAAGCCGAACTCGATAAATTCAGCGCCCTGGCTTCTCGCTGGTGGGATCCTGAAAGCGAATTCAAGCCCCTGCACGCCATCAATCCCTTGCGTCTGGACTGGATTCGCGAGCGCGTGGGCAATCTAACTGGGAAACGCATCCTGGATGTGGGTTGCGGTGGCGGCATTCTGTCTGAAAGTATGGCTCGCGCCGGCGCCGAGGTCACCGGCATCGACCTGGCCGAAAAATCGCTGAAGATCGCCAAACTGCACGGTCTGGAGTCCGGGATCAAGGTGGACTACCGCAATGTGCCGGTCGAACAGCTGGCGATGTAGCAACCCGGTTCTTACTACGTGGTCACCTGCATGGAAATGCTCGAACATGTCCCTGACCCCGCCTCCATCGTGCGGGCCTGCGCCGAGCTGGCCAAACCCGGCGGCTGGGTGTTCTTCTCCACGCTCAACCGCAATCCCAAGTCATTCCTGTTCGCCATCGTCGGCGCCGAGTATCTGCTCAAACTCCTGCCTCGCGGCACTCACAGCTATGCCAGCTTCATCAAGCCCAGCGAGCTCGCCG
Source organism: Bordetella sp. (assembly GCF_051960075.1). Lineage (GTDB taxonomy): Bacteria > Pseudomonadota > Gammaproteobacteria > Burkholderiales > Burkholderiaceae_B > Bordetella. The sequence continues at coordinate 1,445 of NZ_JBQCER010000008.1, read as the reverse complement.
CCCACACGCGCCGAGCGGGCTTGGCCACCGTCGAGCTCAAAGGCATGGAATACAACCCGCTGACCCAGATCTATACGCTCAGCGGCGACACCTCGGTGAACTATCTGGTCGCCACCCGCAAAGAGCAATGACCCCCACGCCGCGCACTTCGTGCTTGCTGCCCCCCAAGGGGGCTGTTTTGCCTTGGGGCGGCCCGGCGGCAAAACGTGCCTTTTCTTATGACATCGCTAATTCTGTTTGATTTCGACGGCACCCTGGCCGATACAGCGCCAGATCTGGCTGCCGCCGCCAATGCGCAACGCGCGCTGCGCGGCATGGGACCCCTGCCGGTCGATGTGCTGCGCCCCGTGGCCTCGCAGGGCGCGCGCGGCATGCTGCGCGTGGCGCTGGGCCTGCAACCCGGCCATGACGAATACGAAGCCGCGCGGCAGCGATTTCTCGACCATTACGCGGCCAACTCCACGCTGCACAGCCGCCTCTTCCCCGGCATCGCAGAACTCCTGGAGCACATTCGCGCTCAAGGTCTTGCCTGGGGTATCGTCACCAATAAGGCCACTCACCTCACCCGCCCCATCGTCGAGCATCTGAACCTGATGCGGCACTGCGCCGCCCTGGTGTGCGGCGACACCACGCCCCACGCCAAGCCCCACCCTGCGCCGCTGCTTCATGCGGCCCGGGAAGCAGGCTACGGCGCCGACCGCTGCCTCTACGTAGGCGACGATCTGCGCGATATTCAGGCAGCCCATGCCGCCGGCATGCCTGCCGTCGCCGCGGCCTACGGCTATTTGGGCGACGGCGGCCCGATCGACACCTGGCAGGCCGAGGCGAGGGCCGATGACGTCGCCGGGCTCTGGCCTGCAATCACCACTTTGCTGCCGAAGTAGACCGCTTGCGCCGCGCCCGCTGCTAAAGGCCTGCCACGCCCCCCCGGGGCTCGGCTCACCGCGAGACGCTCCGGTACCAGGACTATCTCTCACGAAGAAGCCGATTTTGCCTTGGAGCGCTCCGGCGGCAAAATAGCGGTGTGCGCCAGCGCCGGGCTCCGCTCCCGGCGTGACGCCGCTGTGCTTTCCCCGGCCAAGGCATGGATCGACTTGTCGATATCGAGAACTAACCTCCTTGATATAGTTAAAAACAATAGATCATATTTATTTAATAAATTTGATCTAAAGTACAAGACCCCCTACCATGTCTTTCATACCGTCTTTTCACCCACGTACAGAGGAAATTGCAATGTCTCTCGTCAATACCCAAATCAAACCCTTCAAAGCTCAAGCGCTGCGCGACGGCAAGTTCATCGAAGTGACCGAAGCCACCCTGAAGGGCAAGTGGGCCGTGATGGTGTTCTACCCTGCCGACTTCACCTTCGTGTGCCCCACCGAACTCGAAGACCTGGCCGACAACTATGCCGAGTTCCAGAAACTGGGCGTCGAGATCTACTCGGT
>NZ_JBQCER010000007.1:0-6106 GCF_051960075.1 Bordetella sp. | reverse complement strand
CACCGGTACACCGGCTTCACCTTCCTTCAGCGCGGCAACGATCTGGCTTTCTGTAAATCTGGTTTTCTTCAAGGGAGACTCCTAACGGGGGAGGCTCCGAATATTCTACTGACGACTGTCTACCGCACGGGGAAGCTTACGGAATGATCTCGTAAGCTTACGCCGCGATGCACGAAAGGATATACAAATCCCGATTTTGTGACGCGAGCCCAGCGTTAGGATGGATTCAAACATGGGCTATCTTTGACTATCGTATCTCAGCGACCTTCGGTGGGAACAATACCAGGTAGAAGAAGCATGGGCGCGTAAAAGATAGGAGCACTATAAAACCATGTAGCACTTTTTTATATGCTTACGCCCGTCAGAGCAAAACAGAACGTCTCCCTCTTACTCTAAGGACGTAAAAAATTATGAAAAATAATGATTCCGATAAAATCGAAAATTACGATATTAGTACAGGGATTGGAATAATAACCACAGCTACTTTCTGTCTTTCAGTTGTCTTCGATTTGGGAAATCTTGAAGCACTTGGGCTCTCGTTTTCCGACGTACCAACAACAATAGCCGATCACGTTCGAGATGCACTTTTATGGGCCCCCGGAGTATTATTTGCGGCGCTGGCATATACGATGATGGAATTGATGCGCCGCCGCGCCCAACAAGGACTCATTAAAGACAAGCAGATTGATCAAACAGAAGAATCGAATCGCACCACAAGGCCTCGGTGGTTATTATACGGATTACTTGTAGGCCTCGCCTTCCTTATAATTATTCTTAATCCCTTGTTCGGATATACATTCATAAGGATTATGCCGATAGCGACCGCGCTTATGATGTATGAAATAATTCGATGGTCTTTCTCGCACAAACGAGTAGCAGACAGTATTTCTCCGTTGTTGCGCAAATTAATTATTTTTATAATTCCAACTGCTTTTTTCATTTATGACTTGGGATATGCAAAAGGAATCTCGCAACTCATCGAGCAGCCAACCGTTTTGCTGACATTATCCTCACCATCACAATCAGTCGAGGTGACAATCCTGCGTCAGATGGAAAAAGGCATCTTAGTTAAGAATAGTACTGGAAAAGCAATTTTTTATCGCTGGGAATCCGTCCAATCTATATCTCAACAGCTTGCCTCTCCTATAAAAAATAGCTATATCTGCCGGAGGTTTAATTTTTTCTGCTCATTTAATTGGTAAATTGTGGGAGCCACACAGAACAGAAAACGATCATTCTTGAGTCATAACGTGATCTATTTATAATCAAACCATCGCAAAGTTTCCTCATTACTATTATGAGGACAAATGCAATTAAGGAAGTAATGAACGCATAGTATCGTCACCGAAAGAAGCACGAAGCCGTTCTAAATGTTCAGGTTCGACTGACTTCAGAAAAGCGAGATAACCCTTTAAAGATTGAAATTCGTCTGGAGTGAGAAGTTGCTGCATATGGCGATGTATCAGCACACGTAGCTCACGCTTTTTATCACGACCTATAGAAATTCTATTATCTGACGTGATAATAAGTCCAGTCACCCGACGCCCATGTTTCTTCGAAGTTTCAACCACCTTATTGCCATTTAGACTCAAATGAGGCGATTCGATGTTTGCAAGCGTTTCGGCCACGAAGGTTTTGCAGTCTCGTAGTACGTTAGGACTATTGGTAGAAAATGTTAAATCATCTGCATATCGCGTATAGGTAATATCATGCTCTAGACAATAGTCCTCAATCAAAGTGTCAAACGAAAATAATAAAAAATTTGATACCATGGGCGAACTTGGAGCGCCGATAGACAATTCAAGGCATTTCTTCCTGCGATTGAACTTGAATAGCACCCTCCCGAGCAAATCCATATCATCAGGATTTTCCCAGCCTACATTTGTCAGATAACGCATCAGATCATCCATCTTGATCGATGGGAAAAAATTCTGAAAATCCAACTTCAACATGAAGCGATTATGTAGATGAGGACGTGCGTTGTCTGCGAGACCGTGCCCCTTTCTGTATGCAGTCGCAGCTCCGTGAATTTTAAATTCCTTCAATACGGAGCTCATTAACCATCGCTGTAAGAGCTTAATCTCTGGTGTAGGTTGCGCAATCGCGCGAAACTCCCCAGGGGTTTTCTTGGGTATGAAATATTCTTTGTACCGAAGTGGCGCAGTTTTAACGAGTCGATTAAGCTCGCTTGGCGTGAACGGCAGATCAGTCAAAATGGAATCTCTAAGCGCCATTATCTGCTCCGCCCATTTTCGTCATTTTTTTATATGCATGCTTACGTCGAGGCTCGCTTTGCATTTTTTCATACAGACGCACTTTAAGACGCTCGCGGGGAGTAGCTGCTTCTTTTTGGGCGTAATCGATAAAATAGTTATCTCCCGCGCAAAATCGAAAGAAGCGATCGTTCGATGCAGAAAGCAACTCAATTATCTCCAGTCGCTGCAAGACGAATAAAAATTGAGTTAGCCGATGTGCCGCAATATTAATACCAAGTTGTTCAAGAAAAATATTGATATCGTTCTGCCGTGCGACCTGCATTAACTCGATGAAATCCGCCACAAGCAACATCTGGTGAGATAAGTTACGAGGGTCAAAGGCTTCTGTCTCAGAAAGCAGTCCTAAGCGCCGATCAACTTCTTCCCAGATAAAGGTTGCATCGTCTACATCTATTTGAGGAGGCACTACAAAAACTGGGTCTGGGTCGGTATCCCTATGCTTCGGCTGCGCTCGGAGGTAACGCACCAAGCCCAAATTAATGAAAGAATCATCCTCTTCATACCCTTCAGTCACACCTATAACGAGCTTGGGTAATGCAATTGGAACCTTAATGAAGCTTGCGAACTCAGCAATTGCTCCCTCAGTTTCCAAGAAAATGACGATAACATCGACCAGCGCGCACAGATCCTCTTCAAATGACAGAAGATCGTGATACACGCCAAAATGATTCCAATCTTTGTAATTCTCGGGCGTAATTATCCGCTTTGTATACCTGGAATGAACAAGATGGAGTGTTGTTATAAATGCATTACGCTGGCTTGGAGGCTGATCAGGGTTCTGCAGTGCTCCACCGAAGACAGTAATGCGACGCCCAGCACGGCGAACACGTGTCTTAGTAAGATCAATCGAATCCGCAACGGTTTTTATTGTTGAATGCACGTAACAGTTCGACCGATAAACTCAACTACCTTTGATTTGGCGCAGAGAGGCCCGCGTGGCCCGGACGGAGCAACTACGGCTGCGGAGACTGGGCCGCGCGGGCCTCTCTGCGCCGTAAATGCTCACAATTATCGACAGTCTGGCGAAGCGCCCGACATTATTGATCCAGTGTGTGACTAGACCAACAAAACACGTAATTGAGTGTTTAGAGTATAAGGGTTCGCATCTAGGTCGACAACCATAGCTGTCTTCATTTCCACGTCACCTCGTGCATGAGGCAAGAGTAGAGCGGCATCACCCTCAGCGCAGACCATCTTGCTGCCACTGCTATTTTTTCTATGGCTTCTGCGTGCCGTTCATCATCGATAACCTCTTGGCAACCGTAGCAAGAGTAGCAATAGCAGCCTTCCGGACTATGCGTGGGGTATTGATAACCGGAAATAGAGCGTGCCATGCTGGTTCAGCACATGTGCGAGGGAAGCAAAATCGCCATTGAGAGTCTGACTTGGGACACCCACTCGGGACACCAGACTCGAAACCAGCAGTGCAGAAAGGGAAAAAGCCTTGCAAGTCGATGACTCGCAAGGCTTTCTCTATATTACTGGCGGAGACAGAGGGATTCGAACCCTCGATGCAAGTTTTAGCTCACATGCTCCCTTAGCAGGGGAGTACCTTCAACCTCTCGGCCATGTCTCCGGAAAGAGCACAAGATTCTAGCAGAATTTCCGCATCGTTACTGCGATGCGGAAAAACCGGCCACGCAGCCGCGTCAGCCCTTGGCCGCCGGATCCTTGTCCAGGTCAAACGCCTTGTGCAGCGCGCGTACGGCCAGTTCCAGGTACTTGTCGTCGATGAGCACCGAGGTCTTGATCTCGCTGGTGCTGATCATCTGGATGTTGATGCCTTCCTGCGACAGGGTCTGGAACATGAGGCTGGCCACGCCCACGTGCGAGCGCATGCCGATGCCGACGATGGAAACCTTGGCGACCTTCTCGTCGGTGATCAGTTCGCGCGCGCCTACGGCCGGGATCACGTCGCGTTTGAGCACGTCGATGGTGCGCAGGAACTCGTTGCGGTTGACCGTGAAGGAGAAATCGGTGGTGCCGGCCACGGACACGTTCTGCACGATCATGTCCACGTCGATGTTGGCCGCGGCGACCGGGCCCAGGATGGAGTAGGCAATGCCCGGCTTGTCGGGCACGGCCAACAGAGTGATCTTGGCTTCGTCGCGGCTGAAGGCGATGCCCGAGACAACGGCGGCTTCCATTTTTTCGTCTTCCTCAAAAGTAATCAGCGTGCCCGAGCGCATTTCTTCGTCGAGCGGCATGAGCGGGTCGGTCAGCGACGAGAGCACGCGCGTGGGAACGCGGTACTTGCCGGCGAATTCAACCGAGCGGATTTGCAGGACCTTGGAGCCCAGCGAGGCCATCTCCAGCATTTCCTCGAAGGAAACCACGGCCATGCGGCGCGCTTCGGGCACCACGCGCGGGTCGGTGGTGTAGACGCCGTCGACGTCGGTGTAGATCAGGCATTCGTCGGCGCCGATGGCGGCCGCCACGGCAACGGCCGAGGTGTCGGAACCGCCACGCCCCAGCGTGGTGATGTGGCCTTCGTCGTCCACGCCCTGGAAACCGGTGACGATGACCACGCGGCCGTCGTTCAGGTCGGCACGGATGCGGGTGTCGTCGATCGAGTTGATGCGCGCCTTGGTGTAGGACGAATCGGTCTTGACGGCCACTTGCCAGCCGGCATAGCTGCGCGCCTGGACACCCTCGGCCTGCAGCGCAATGGCCAGCAGGCCGCTGCTGACCTGCTCGCCGGTGGCGGCAATGGCATCGAGCTCGCGCCCATCGGGCTGCGGCGACAGTTCGCGCGCCAACCCCAGCAGGCGGTTGGTCTCGCCCGACATGGCGGAAGGAACGACCACCACTTGGTGGCCTGCTGCATGCCATTTGGCAACGCGGCGCGCGACGTTCTTGATGCGCTCGATCGAGCCCATCGACGTGCCGCCATATTTATGAACGATCAGGGACATAGTGCTCTGAATTTCGTGCTGGGAACAAAAACGACGCTGCCGGCCATATTTTGCATATCGGCTGGCAAGCAATTGGCAAAGCCTAATATTTTAGCGCGACGGCGAAATCCTGCTTCAAACCGGGGGCGATAAGGAAATAACCACGCGTCCGCGTGCGCACCCCACCACTTTGCCCGCATGCTCCCAGCGCAGTTGGCGGTCGTGGCCCAGGGCGTGCAGTTGCCGCAGCTGGCGCGCCAGTTCGGAAAGCCGCGCGTCGCTGGGCATGGGCAGCCCCCGGCCGGCCAGCCAATGGCGCAGCACATGCAATTGACGCGCCGGCGACAGGTCGCGCCAGGCCGCGAGAGAAAAACTGGCGTCGGCCGGCGAAAAATCCAGCGCTGCCAGATCGGCCCGGGCAACTTCGTCCAGCACTTCGGCGGCCTCGGCCATATGGCGCGCGTGACGCGCGACGACGGCCTGCCACGCCGGCCAGCGCGCGTCCAGCGCGGGCTTGAGCTGCGTGCGCACCGCTGCGCGGGTATAGCGCGCGTCGGTATTGGTCGGATCCTCCACGGGCTGCCAGCCCTGGACCTGGGCAAAAACCGCCGCCGCCGCGCGGATGGCCGCACGGGGCACCGACAGCCAAGGCCTCAGATAGCGCACGCCGTCGCGCTCGGTTTCGGCGGCCATCGCAGCCATGCCATGCAGCCCGGCGCCGCGCAGCAGCCGCAACAGCACGGTCTCGGCCTGGTCGTCCTGGTGATGGGCCAACAGCACCAGCGTGACGCCGGCCTGCTTCGCCAGGCCGGCCAACGCTTCGTAGCGCGCCTGGCGCGCCGCGGCTTCGACACCCTTGCCGGTGTCGTCGGGCACGCGCACGCGGGCCTGCAGCACCCGAACGGATAGCAAAGCGCCCAGGGCCTGAACGTGCGC
>NZ_JBQCER010000006.1:0-19513 GCF_051960075.1 Bordetella sp. | reverse complement strand
TATCCCTTCGCTTCACCACCAAACTTGGTCGACAGCACCGTCGTGATCGCCGCCGTCAACGTCGTTTTGCCGTGGTCTACGTGACCAATCGTACCCACGTTCACGTGCGGCTTGGTACGCTCAAACTTGCCTTTTGCCATGATCTCTGTCCTTTGATTGCAAGGAAAAAATTTTGTTGAATCGCCGCGCCCCGACATCGGGGCGCGGCATGGATAGCTGATTACTTAGCGCGAGCGGCGATGACTTCGTCGGCCACGTTCTTGGGAGCTTCGGCATAGTGCTTGAACTCCATCGTGTACGTGGCGCGGCCTTGGGTCGCCGAACGCAGCGAGGTCGAGTAGCCGAACATCTCGGCCAGGGGAACCTCGGCCTTGATGATCTTGCCGCCGCCGACCATGTCGTCCATGCCCTGCACCATACCGCGGCGGGACGACAGGTCGCCCATCACGGTGCCGGCGTAGTCTTCGGGCGTTTCGACTTCCACGGCCATCATGGGCTCGAGCAGGACCGGGCTGGCCTTGCGCATGCCTTCCTTGAAGGCCATCGAACCGGCCCTCTTGAACGCGTTTTCGTTCGAGTCCACGTCGTGGTACGAACCGAAGTGCAGCGTGACCTTCACGTCCACGACGGGGAAGCCCGCCAGGATGCCGGCCGGCAGGGTTTCCTGGATGCCCTTGTCCACCGCGGGGATGAACTCGCGAGGCACCACGCCGCCCTTGATCGCGTCGACGAACTCGTAACCGCCGCCGGGAGGCAGGGGCTCGACCTTGAGAACGGCGTGGCCGTACTGGCCGCGGCCGCCCGACTGCTTGACGAACTTGCCTTCGGCTTCTTCGACGGTCTTGCGGATGGTTTCGCGGTAGGCCACCTGGGGCTTGCCGACGTTGGCTTCCACGCCGAACTCACGCTTCATGCGGTCGACGATGATTTCCAGGTGCAGTTCGCCCATGCCGGAAATGATGGTCTGGCCCGACTCTTCATCGGTGCGAACACGGAACGAAGGATCCTCGGAAGCCAGGCGCTGCAGCGCAATGCCCATTTTTTCCTGGTCGGCCTTGGTCTTGGGTTCCACGGCCTGCGAAATCACGGGCTCAGGGAACACCATGCGCTCCAGCACGATGGCGGCGCTCGGGTCGCTCAGCGTTTCGCCCGTCGTCACTTCCTTCAGGCCCACGCAAGCGGCGATGTCGCCAGCGACGATCTCTTCAATCTCGATACGGTCGTTGGCCATCATCTGCACGATACGGCCGATACGTTCCTTCTTGCCCTTGACGGTGTTGAGCACCGTGTCGCCCTTCTTCAGCACGCCCGAATAGACGCGCACGAAGGTCAACTGGCCGACGAACGGGTCGGTCATCAGCTTGAACGCCAGGGAGGAGAACTTTTCGCCATCGTCAGCCTTGCGGACGGCGGGGTTCTCGTCCTCGTCGGTGCCTTTGACGGGAGGAATGTCCACGGGCGAAGGCAGGTAGTCGATAACCGCGTCGAGCATGCGCTGCACGCCCTTGTTCTTGAACGCAGTACCGCACAGCATGGGCTGGATTTCAGTCGAGATGGTGCGGATGCGCAGACCCTGCTTGATATCGTCCTCGTTGAGGTCGCCCTCTTCGAGATACTTGTTCATCAGTTCTTCGCTGGACTCGGCGGCGGCCTCGACCATGTTCTCGCGCCACTTCTTGGCGTCCGCGGCCAGTTCGGCCGGGATGTCCGCGTAGTCGAACTTCATGCCCTGGGAAGCTTCATCCCAGAAGATGGCCTTCATCTTCACCAGATCGACCACGCCCTTGAAGTTTTCTTCGGCGCCGATCGGGATGACGACGGGCACGGGGTTGGCTTTCAGGCGCAGCTTCATCTGGTCGTAGACCTTGAAGAAGTTGGCGCCGGTACGGTCCATCTTGTTGACGAAGGCCAGGCGTGGCACCTTGTGCTTGTTAGCCTGGCGCCACACGGTTTCCGATTGCGGCTGCACGCCGCCGACCGCGCAATACACCATGCAAGCGCCGTCCAGCACGCGCATGGAGCGCTCCACCTCGATGGTGAAGTCGACGTGGCCCGGGGTCTCGATGATGTTGATACGGTGGTCGGGGCGGGACAGGTCCATGCCCTTCCAGAAGCAGGTCACGGCGGAGGAGGTGATCGTGATGCCGCGCTCTTGCTCCTGCTCCATCCAGTCGGTCGTCGCTGCGCCGTCATGCACTTCGCCCAACTTGTGGTTGACGCCGGTGTAGAACAGGATGCGTTCGGTCGTGGTGGTCTTGCCAGCGTCGATGTGAGCGCTGATACCAATGTTGCGATAGCGCTCGATCGGGGTTTTGCGGGCCATGATTCGGTATTCCTTGTATTACCAACGGAAATGGCTGAAAGCCTTGTTGGCTTCGGCCATCTTGTGCGTGTCTTCGCGCTTTTTCATCGCGGCGCCGCGACCTTCGGAGGCGTCGATCAGTTCGCCGGCCAGGCGCAGGTCCATGGACTTTTCGCCGCGCTTCTTGGCGGCTTCGCGCAACCAGCGCATGGCCAGGGCCAGGCGGCGCACGGGGCGCACTTCGACCGGCACTTGGTAGTTGGCGCCACCCACACGACGGCTCTTCACTTCGACGATGGGCTTGATGTTGTTGATGGCCAGACTAAAGACTTCCAGCGGCTCTTTGCCAGTCTTGGTCTGGACTTGCTCGAGGGCACCGTAAACGATGCGCTCGGCGACGGCCTTCTTGCCGTCCAGCATCACAACGTTCATGAATTTGGCGAGCTCGACGCTGCCGAACTTGGGATCGGGCAGAATCTCGCGCTTGGGGACTTCGCGACGACGGGGCATTTCTTGCTTCCTTGTGTCTATTCAGTTGAACCGCGGGCTTATTCGACTCCACGGCCGTGGCCATTCATTCAAATGGCCCCTTACGGTCCGCACGCATACGTAAATGCTGTGCGTTTGCACGTTCCTCGCGGCAGTGTGCCGTTCGGGTCTTGCGGCTTTATGACTTACTGCAATCGGCTTGAACGGATCAGGCCTTCTTGGGGCGCTTGGCACCGTACTTGGAACGCGCCTGCTTGCGGTCTTTCACGCCTTGCAGGTCCAGCGAACCGCGGACGATGTGATAACGCACGCCAGGCAAGTCTTTGACACGACCGCCGCGCACCAGCACCACCGAGTGCTCTTGCAGGTTGTGACCTTCGCCGCCGATGTACGAGATGACCTCGAAACCGTTGGTCAGGCGCACCTTGGCGACCTTACGCAGAGCCGAGTTCGGCTTCTTGGGGGTGGTGGTGTAGACGCGCGTGCAGACGCCGCGACGCTGCGGGCAATTTTCGAGCGCAGGGCTCTTGCTCTTGCTGATGCTGACTTCGCGCGGCTTGCGCACGAGTTGGCTGATGGTAGGCATGGCCTCGGGAATTCCTTTTACGTATTACCACTGGATGTGTAGGCAGCTCACACAGACCCGCCCGTTTTCCGTCGCACCATGTCGCATACGTAAAAGAGCGGCTCTCATCCCGACCAAGTCCGCATAGTGAAGAAGGCTATGCAGGCATTGCGTTATGGATTCCACACTTATGGATTCCATCAAGCGCACGGCCAGGCGGCACAATTGCGATAATCCAGGCAATCAACGGGAAAGACCCGAAGAAAAGCCTTTTCACGCGCAAATGTAGCAGTGAGCCGGAAAGCTTAGCCCAGACGGGCCTTTTTGTCAAAAAAATATCGGGAGAACCCTTTATTGGGCCCTATAAAATTTAGGGGCACATGGGTGGCGTTTACATCCCGTGCGCAAGGCATGACACTACGGATGCATTGAGTGGTATCTACAAGTAACATTCCTAAAATCTGCATGCTTTAATCTTTACAAACCTTAAGAGATGTTAAGCCAAGCCGTTCATATGGTTGCACTATTTGTTGTTCCACCAACAAGCGTAAACCTATGAAGATCGCGTCGCTCGAAGACGACCTGGATCAGGCCCGTCAAATACAGCAGGTTCTGGCCTCGGCCGGCTACCACTGCGACAGTTTTCAGCAAAGCGTCGATTTGCTGGGGGCCATGCGCGAAACCACATACGACCTGGTGCTGCTCGATTGGCAATTGCCCGACATGAGCGGGGACGAGGTGCTGCGGCATCTGCGCAACCACTTCGGTTATGCCATTCCGGTCATTCTGCTCACCAGCCGCACCCAAGAAGAAGACGTGGTGCACGGCTTGCAGGCAGGCGCGGACGATTTCATCTCCAAGCCCCTGCGGCACGCCGAACTGCTGGCCCGCATCAGTGCTCTGCTGCGTCGCGCCCAGCCGGTGCAGTCGGCAGAGGCGGCTTTCACGGTCGGCGCGTACCGCATCGACCCGAGCGAGCGCTTCATTACCCTAGACGGCCGCAACATCGTGCTGGCGCCGAAAGAGTTCGATCTGGCGGTGCTATTCTTTCGCAACATCGGCCGACTGCTGTCGCGCGACGTGCTCGCCGAGAGCGTCTGGAACCGCGAGATCCCGGCCACGTCGCGCACACTGGATACCCATCTGTCCAATATCCGCCAGAAGCTGCAGCTACGAGCGCAGCACGGCGTGCGCCTGAGCTCTTCGTACGCCCTGGGTTACCGTCTCGATCTGGTGCATATCGCCGAGCAGGAAGCCAGCGAGCGCGTTTCCCCATTTCCCATCGCACCCTGAGCCGGATCCGGCAACGCTGACATGGCCCAGGCTCGAGAACGCCGCAGGCGCCTTGCATGGTCCGCGGACCATCTGCTGATAGCTCTGCTCATCGCCGTTGCGACCCTGTTGGGTTCCTTCAATGGCCTGGGTCGCTTCGACCAGGGTTTCTACGACCAAGCCATGGCCTGGTCGAGCCGGAAAGCTTCGCCCGATATTCTTCTGGTCACCGTAGACAGCGCGTCTCTGGATGCGCTGGGGCCCTGGCCATGGCCGCACGGCGTGCTCGCGCGGCTGCTGGACAAGCTGGACGGCGCCCGCGCCGTCGGGCTGACCACGCTTCACGAAGCGTCGGCGCTCAAACCGGGCGATGACGCGCTCTTGATCTCAGCCATCGAGCGCAACGGCCACGTGGTGCTGCCCGCCGTGCTCGACAGCCTGACTGCCCCGACTCGCAGCGCGCTTGCCAGCGACAAACTCGCCGCGGCAGCAGCAGACGCGGGATATTTGAACAGCCTGCCCGACGGCGACGGCATCATCCGCCGCGTGCAATGGGACACGCGCCTGCGAAACGGTCGAGACTACCGTTATCTGGTTCTGGCCCTGCTCGCCGCGGGCGGCGAAAGAGACAAGGCAGACGCCATCTTGCGACGCGCCGGCCCGGCCGGTCGTACGGGCATCGATTACGTCGGCCCCTCCGGCCGCATGCGTGCCGTATCCTATTTGCAGGTTCTGCGCGGCCAGGTGCCCGCGGCGCAGATTCAGGGCAAATACGTACTGGTGGGCTCGCAGCCGGACGGATGGTCGCGCCGCTTTCCCACGCCGATGGGGCGTCTGAGCGGAATCGAGATGCTCGGACAGCAGCTGCAGGCCGCCCGCGCGGGCCTCATGATCCGCACCGCGCCGGCCTGGCTTACCGCGCTGGGCACCGCGCTGTGCACGTTGCTGGCCTGCCTTGCCTTGCGCCGCATGGCGCCGCGTCGCGCGTTGCTGTTATCGCTGGCCGCCGCCGCATTGGTGGTCGCTGCCGCGTTTGCCGTGCTGAACTATGCGCACTACTGGATAGCGCCGTCGGCGTCCGTCCTCATGCTGCTCGCCAGCTATCCGCTGTGGTGCTGGCGCCAGCAGGAAGCCATACTCGCCGACATGGATAGCGAGCTGCTGCGCCTGCGACAGGAATATCCGCCCATTCTCGACGAAGCGCAGCTCTCGACGCATTTCGACAAGAAGGACGCCATGAGCGCTCGCCTGCATGAGCTGCGCCAGGCGCTGACGCGGGTGCGCAATCTGCGGCGCTTTCTCGTCGACGGCTTCGATGGCATCACGGATCCTGTCTTCGTTTCAGACAAGGACGGCCGCCTGAGCATGCGCAATCGCGCCGCGACGGCCTATTTTCGCGATCTTGCGCTGCGCGCGCCGCGTCTGGGCCAATCGACGACGTGGCTGCTCGAGCAACTCGTGTCCGATGCGGCCGTGCTGAACAAAATCGGCCCTGCCCTGACCGGCCAGCAGTCCGATGCCTCGCCATGGCGTCTGGATATGGAAATTCACGATCGCCAGGGCCGCAGCATCATTCTCAAATGCGCACCCATCCACAATAGCGCCGGCGAATTCGCCGGCACGGTCGTCACCTTCAACGACATCAGCGCCATACGCCAGGCCGAAAGCAAGCGCGAAGAAACTCTGCGCTTCGTTTCCCACGACATGCGCGCTCCGCAAAACTCCATCCTCGCGCTGGTCTATCTGAACAGCCAGGAAACCGATCCGAAGAAGCAGCACGACGCCTGGTCGCGCATCGGCCAACTGGCGCGGCGCACTCTGCGCCTGGTAGACGATTTCGTACATCTGACACGTGCCGAATCGGTGCGCCTCGCGCAGGTGGTCATTGACGTGGACATGCTGCTGCACGAGGCAATGGACGACTTCTGGGGCCTGGCCCAAGCGCGCAGGGTGGAGCTGTCGATCGACGACGCCCTGCCCCAGGCCTTGCTTCGCGGCGACCGCGCCCTGCTGCTGCGCGCCGTCTGCAATCTCATCGACAACGCACTCAAGTACACGTCCAGCGGCGGACGGGTGCGCGTGTCCCTGCGGCGCGACGGCATGAACTGGCTGATCCACATTGTCGACAGCGGCATGGGGATCGCGCAGGAAGACCTCCCTTGCATCTTTCAGCCGTTCATGCGCGTGGGGCCGGCTGCGCGCAGCGACAGCAACGGTGCGGGATTGGGCCTGGCCTTCGTCAACACCGTGGCGGCCCGCCACGGTGGTAGCGTCGAGGTGGATAGCCGCCCCGGCGCCGGATCGACTTTCACGCTGCGATTGCCCGCTTATACCGAAGACGAGATCGCGCGCGCGGACGATCGCGCAGCATGAGCAGCGTGCCGCGCTAATGCGGGCGTCGTCTCGACAGTAAAAAAGCCGCCGGAAAATCCGGCGGCTTTTTCGTTCCACGCGCACTCCGGCCGAGCCGGAGCGCGTGCAGACGGCTTACTCTTCGCTGGGCGCCGAATCCGTATCGGATTCGACGGACGCCGTGACCGGCGCTTCTTCGAAGGGGTTGGCCAGCTGGCGGGCGGCTTCGCGTTCGGCGGCTTCGATGGCCTCCTTGTCCTTGCGGGCCAGGTGATACGCCAGGCCGGTACCCGCCGGAATCAAGCGGCCGACAATGACGTTTTCCTTCAAGCCGCGCAGGTCGTCGCGCTTGCCCATGATCGCCGCTTCGGTCAGCACGCGAGTGGTTTCCTGGAAGGACGCCGCGGAGATGAACGAATCGGTCGACAACGAGGCCTTGGTGATGCCCAGCAGGACGTTCTCGTACGAGGCCGGACGCTTGTTCTCGGCAACGACGCGATCGTTTTCGTTGAGCAGTTCAGAACGTTCGACCTGCTCGCCGGGAATGAACGACGTGTCGCCGGCATCGACGATGTTCACGCGGCGCAGCATCTGCCGCACGATCACTTCGATGTGCTTGTCGTTGATCTTCACGCCCTGCAGACGGTAAACGTCCTGCACTTCGTCGACGATGTAGGTGGCAAGCTTCTCGATGCCCTGCAGGCGCAGGATGTCGTGCGGATCGGCCGGGCCGTCCACGATCATTTCGCCCTTGTTCACCACCTGGCCGTCGTGCACCAGAACCTGCTTTTCCTTCGGAATGAGGAACTCGTGGCTGGTGCCTTCCAGATCGGTGATGACCAGACGCTGCTTGCCCTTGGTGTCCTTGCCGAAGGAGACCGTGCCCGTGACTTCGGCGAGCATGCCGGCGTCCTTGGGCGAGCGGGCTTCGAACAGTTCGGCCACGCGCGGCAGACCGCCGGTAATGTCGCGAGTCTTCTGCGATTCTTGCGGGATACGGGCAAGCACTTCGCCCACCGCGACCTGCTGGCCGTCGCGCACCGTGATCAGCGCGCCCACCGGGAACGAGATGTTCACCGCATGGTCGGTGCCGGCGATGCGCACATCTTCGCCGGCCTCGTTGACCAGCTTGATCTGCGGACGCATGGTGGTCTTGCCGCCGCGCGTCTTGGGCGTGATGACGACCAGGGTCGACAGTCCGGTGACTTCGTCGACCTGCTTGGCAACCGTGACGCCTTCTTCGATGTTCTCGAAGCGCACGGCGCCGCCGTACTCGGACACGATCGGGCGGGTCAGCGGATCCCACGTGGCCAGGCGCGTACCGGCCTTGACGGTTTCGCCATCGCCCACCAGCACCGTGGCGCCGTAGGGGATCTTATGGCGTTCGCGTTCGCGGCCGTTGTCGTCGAAGATCGCCAGTTCGCCCGAGCGCGAGATCGCCACGCGTTCGCCCTTGGCATTGGTCACATAGCGCATCGTGCTGGTGAAGCCGACGGTACCGGCCGACTTGGTTTCCACCGCGCTGGCCAGGGCCGAACGCGACGCCGCGCCGCCGATGTGGAAGGTACGCATCGTGAGCTGCGTGCCCGGTTCGCCGATCGACTGGGCGGCGATGACGCCGACCGCTTCGCCGGAGTTGACGCGCACGCCGCGGCCCAGATCGCGACCGTAGCAATGCGCGCACAGACCGTGGCGGGTTTCGCAGGTCAGCGGCGTACGGACCTTGACCTCGTCAACGCCCAGCTTGTCGATGGCATCGACCAGATCCTCATCCAGCAGCGTACCGGCGGGAATGGCGGTTTCCTGCGTGTCGGGATTGACGATATCGGCTGCGGCGACGCGGCCCAGAATGCGGTCGCGCAACGGTTCGATGACTTCGCCGCCTTCGACCAGCGCCTTCATCAGATAGCCCTGCGAGGTGCCGCAATCGTCCTCGGTGATGACCAGATCCTGCGTGACGTCGACCAGGCGACGGGTCAGATAGCCGGAGTTCGCCGTCTTCAGCGCCGTATCGGCCAGGCCTTTACGGGCGCCGTGCGTCGAGATGAAGTACTGCAGAACGTTCAGGCCTTCACGGAAGTTCGCCGTGATGGGCGTCTCGATGATCGAACCGTCGGGCTTGGCCATCAGGCCGCGCATGCCGGCCAGCTGGCGGATCTGGGCGGCCGAGCCGCGCGCACCCGAGTCGGCCATCATGTAGATGGAATTGAAGGACTCCTGGCGCACCTTTTCGCCGGCGCGGTTGACGACCGGTTCGGTGGCCAGTTGTTCCATCATGGCCTTGCCGACCTTGTCGCCGGCCTTGCCCCAGATGTCCACGACATTGTTGTAGCGCTCTTGCGAGGTGACCAGACCCGACGAGTACTGCTTGTCGATTTCCTTCACTTCGCGGCTGGCCTCGGCCAGGATGGTCTCCTTGGCTTCGGGGATCAGCATGTCTTCCATGGCGATCGAGATGCCGCCGCGCGTAGCCAGGCGGAAGCCCGACTGCATCAGCTTGTCGGCAAAGATCACCGTGTCGCGCAGGCCGCAGCGGCGGAACGACTGGTTGATCAGGCGCGAGATCTCCTTCTTCTTCAGCGCCTTGTTGAGCACCGTGAAGGGCAGTCCCTTGGGCAGAATCTCGGACAGCAGCGCACGACCCACGGTGGTCTCGTGGCGGCGGATGACGGGCTGCCAGTCGCCGTTGGCGTCTTTCTCGTGTTCCTTCAGGCGCACGGTAATACGCGTTTGCAGCGTGACTTCGCCGTTGTCATAGGCGCGCTGCACTTCGGCCACGTCGGTGAAGAAGATACCTTCGCCCTTGCCGTTGATGCGCTCGCGAGTCGTGTAGTACAGACCCAGCACGATATCCTGCGACGGGACGATCGACGGTTCGCCGTTGGCCGGGAACAGCACGTTGTTCGAGGCCAGCATCAGTGTGCGGGCTTCGAGCTGAGCTTCCAGCGACAACGGCACGTGAACGGCCATCTGGTCGCCGTCGAAGTCGGCGTTGAACGCCGCGCAGACCAGCGGGTGCAGCTGAATGGCCTTGCCCTCGATCAGCGTCGGTTCGAAGGCCTGGATGCCCAGGCGGTGCAGCGTCGGGGCGCGGTTGAGCATGACCGGGTGTTCGCGGATCACCTCTTCGAGGATGTCCCACACCACCGGCTCCTGGCTCTCGACCAACTTCTTGGCAGCTTTGATGGTCGTGGCCAAACCCATCATCTCGAGACGATTGAAGATGAAAGGCTTGAACAATTCCAGCGCCATCAGCTTGGGCAGGCCGCATTGGTGCAGCTTGAGCTGCGGGCCCACCACGATGACCGAACGGCCCGAGTAGTCGACGCGCTTGCCCAGCAGGTTCTGGCGGAAGCGGCCGCTCTTGCCCTTGATCATGTCGGCCAGCGACTTGAGCTGGCGCTTGTTGGCGCCGGTCATGGCCTTGCCGCGGCGGCCGTTGTCGAGCAGCGAATCGACGGCTTCCTGCAGCATGCGCTTTTCGTTGCGCAGAATGATTTCGGGCGCCTTCAGCTCCAGGAGGCGCTTGAGGCGGTTGTTGCGGTTGATGACGCGGCGATAGAGGTCGTTCAGGTCGGACGTGGCGAAGCGGCCGCCATCGAGCGGCACCAGCGGACGCAGGTCCGGCGGCAGCACGGGCAGCACTTCCATGACCATCCACTCGGCCTTGATGCCGGACTTCTGGAAGCCTTCCAGCACCTTCAGGCGCTTGGAGATCTTCTTGATCTTGGCTTCCGAGCTGGTGGCCTTGAGCTCGCCACGCAGGGTCTCGACTTCGCGGTCGATGTCGATGGTGCGCAGCAGTTCGCGCACGGCCTCCGCACCCATCAGGGCACGGAAGTCGTCGCCGTACTCTTCGGTCTTGGCCAGGAAGTCGTCATCGGACATGATCTGGCCGCGCTTGAGCGGCGTCATGCCGGGTTCGATCACGCACCAGGCTTCGAAGTACAGCACGCGCTCGATGTCGCGCAGCGTCATGTCCAGCACCATGCCCAGGCGCGAAGGCAGGCTCTTGAGGAACCAGATGTGCGCGACGGGGCTGGCCAGCTCGATGTGGCCCATGCGCTCGCGGCGCACCTTGGCGACGGTGACTTCGACACCGCACTTTTCGCAGATGACGCCACGGTGCTTCAGGCGCTTGTACTTGCCGCACAGACACTCGTAGTCCTTGATGGGCCCGAAGATCTTGGCGCAGAACAGGCCGTCGCGCTCAGGCTTGAAGGTACGGTAGTTGATCGTCTCGGGCTTGCGGACTTCGCCGTAAGACCAGGAACGGATCTTCTCGGGCGAGGCAATGCCGATCTTGATGGCATCGAACTGCTCGTCTTGAGAGACTTGCTTGAAGAGGTCGAGTAGCGCTTTCATCAGTTACGCTCCAAATCCATGTCGAGGGCCAGGGAACGGATTTCCTTGACGAGCACGTTGAACGATTCCGGCATGCCGGCTTCGATGACGTGATCGCCCTTGACGATGTTCTCGTAAACCTTGGTACGGCCGGTAATGTCGTCGGACTTCACCGTCAACATTTCCTGCAGCGTGTACGACGCGCCGTAGGCTTCCAGCGCCCACACTTCCATTTCGCCGAAGCGCTGGCCGCCGAACTGCGCCTTGCCACCCAGCGGCTGCTGGGTCACGAGCGAGTACGGGCCGGTCGAACGGGCGTGCATCTTGTCGTCGACCAAGTGGTGCAGCTTCAGGTAATGCATGTAGCCGATGGTGACCGGGCGCTCGAACTGTTCACCGGTGCGGCCGTCGAAGAGCCATGCCTGCGCACGCGACGGCGTGAGCTGCATCTTCTGGGCGATGTCGTCCGGATAGGCCAGCTTTAGCATCGCGCCGATTTCTTCTTCGGTGGCGCCGTCGAAGACCGGCGTAGCCAGCGGCACGCCGTCCTTCAGATTGTGTGCCATTTCGATGACTTCGTCGTCGGTCAGTTCATTGATGTGCGCGCCGGAACCGGTCGAGTTGTAGACCTTTTCCAGGTAAGCACGAATGTTCTTGACCTGCGCCGCACGTTCGTCGCGCAGCATGTCGGCGATGCGCTGGCCCACACCCTTGGCGGCCCAGCCCAGGTGGACTTCCAGCACCTGGCCGACGTTCATCCGCGAGGGCACGCCCAGCGGGTTCAGAACGATGTCGGCGGTGGTGCCGTCGGCCATGTGCGGCATGTCTTCCACGGGGGTGATGCGCGAGACCACACCCTTGTTGCCGTGACGGCCGGCCATCTTGTCGCCAGGCTGCAGGCGGCGCTTGACGGCCAGGTACACCTTGATCATCTTGAGCACGCCCGGCGGCAGTTCGTCGCCTTGCGTAAGCTTCTTGCGCTTCTCTTCGAAAGCCAGGTCGAACTGGTGGCGCTTCTGCTCGAGCGACTCCTTGGCCTGTTCCAGGACAACGGCGTGCTGCTCGTCGGCCAGACGGATGTCGAACCACTGCCAGCGGTCCATATCGGCCAGGTAGGCGCGGGTGATCGTGGCGCCCTTGGCGAGCTTCTTCGGACCGCCGTTGACGGTCTTGCCGTTGAGCATCTTTTCCAGGCGATCGAACTGGTCGTTCTCGACGATGCGCAGCTGGTCGTTCAGGTCCTGGCGATAGCGGCGCAGTTCGTCGTCGATGATGGACTGGGCGCGCTTGTCGCGCACGATGCCTTCGCGGGTGAACACCTGCACGTCGATGACAGTGCCGATCATGCCCGAGGGCACGCGCAGCGAGGTGTCTTTGACGTCCGAAGCCTTCTCGCCGAAGATCGCGCGCAGCAGCTTTTCTTCGGGCGTGAGCTGGGTTTCGCCCTTGGGCGTGACCTTGCCCACCAGCACGTCGTCGGCGCTGACTTCGGCCCCGATGTAGACGATGCCCGACTCGTCGAGTCGATTGAGCTGGGTTTCGGCCAGATTGCTGATGTCGCGAGTGATTTCTTCCGGTCCGAGCTTGGTGTCGCGCGCGACGACCGTCAGTTCCTCGATGTGGATCGAGGTGTAGCGATCGTCGGCCACGACCTTCTCGGAGATCAGGATCGAGTCTTCGAAGTTGTAGCCGTTCCAGGGCATGAACGCGATCAGCATGTTCTGGCCCAGAGCGAGTTCGCCCAGGTCCGTCGACGCGCCGTCGGCCAGCACATCGCCCTTGGCGACCTTGTCGCCGCGTTTGACGATGGGACGCTGGTTGATGTTGGTGTTCTGGTTGGAGCGGGTGTACTTGATGAGGTTGTAGATGTCCACGCCCACTTCGCCGGCGACGTTTTCGTCGTCATTGACGCGGATCACTACGCGT
The DNA here is from genome assembly GCF_051960075.1 of Bordetella sp. Classification (GTDB taxonomy): domain Bacteria; phylum Pseudomonadota; class Gammaproteobacteria; order Burkholderiales; family Burkholderiaceae_B; genus Bordetella. The sequence continues at coordinate 6,263 of NZ_JBQCER010000006.1, read as the reverse complement.
TCGGCGTCGACGTGGTCGACCACGCCGCCGCGCAGCGCCTGCACGGTGGTGCCGGAGTCGACCGCAACGGTGCGCTCGATGCCGGTGCCGACCAGCGGCTTCTGCGGACGCAGGCAGGGCACGGCCTGGCGCTGCATGTTGGCGCCCATCAGCGCGCGGTTCGCGTCGTCGTGTTCCAGGAACGGAATCAGCGAAGCGGCCACCGAGACGATCTGCGACGGCGCGATGTCCATGTAGTGCACGTTGGCCGGCGAGGTCATCATGGTTTCGCCCGCTTCGCGGCAAGCCACGAGGTCGTCGACGAAGTGCCCCTGCTCGTCGAGCTCGGCATTGGCCTGGGCGATGACGTAGTGGCTTTCTTCGATGGCCGACAGATAGTCGATCTGGTCGCTGACCTTGCCGTCGATGATCTTGCGATAAGGGGTTTCCAGGAAGCCGTACTCGTTCAGGCGAGCGTACAGCGCCATGGAGTTGATCAGGCCGATGTTCGGGCCTTCAGGCGTTTCGATCGGGCAGACGCGGCCGTAGTGCGTAGGATGCACGTCGCGCACTTCGAAGCCGGCGCGCTCGCGGGTCAGGCCGCCGGGGCCCAGGGCGGAAACGCGGCGTTTGTGCGTGATTTCCGACAGCGGGTTGGTCTGGTCCATGAACTGCGAGAGCTGGCTCGAACCGAAGAACTCCTTGATGGCAGCCGAGATCGGCTTGGAGTTGATCAGGTCGTGCGGCATCAGGTTTTCGGTCTCGGCCTGGCCGAGACGCTCCTTGACCGCGCGCTCGACGCGCACCAGGCCGGCGCGGAACTGGTTTTCGGCCAGCTCGCCCACGCAACGCACACGGCGGTTGCCCAGGTGGTCGATATCGTCGATCTGGCCGCGGCCGTTGCGCAACTCGACCAGCACCTTGATGGTTTCAAGGATGTCCGAGTTGGTCAGCGTCATCGGGCCGGTATTGTCTTCGCCGCGACCCAGGCGGCTGTTGACCTTCATGCGACCCACGCGCGACAGATCGTAGGTTTCTTCGCTGTAGAAGAGACGCTGGAACAGGGCCTCGACCGCTTCTTCGGTCGGCGGCTCGCCAGGACGCATCATGCGGTAGATCGCCACGCGCGCGGCCATCTGATCGGCGGTCTCGTCGGTACGCAGCGTCTGCGAGATGTACGGACCACGATCGAGATCGTTGGTATACAAGGTTTGGAAGCTGGCGACCTTGGCGTCGCGCATGGCGATCAACACCGATTCGGTGATCTCGTCGTTGGCGTTTGCCACGATCTCGCCAGTCTCGGCGTCGACAATGTTCTTGGCCAGCACGCGACCGAGCAGGAAGTCCTCGGGCACCGTAATGCGTTCGATGCCGGCAGCGGCCATGTCGCGCAAATGCTTGGCGTTGATGCGCTTGTCTTTCTCGACCAGCACCTTTCCGGCGCGGTCGGTGATGTCGAAGCGCGCGATCTCGCCCTTCCAGCGTTCGGACACCACGGTCATCATGGCGCCTTCGCTCTGCAAGGTGAAATCGTCGAAGTCGAAGAACTCGCCCAGGATCGTCTCGGGCGTCATGCCGATGGCCTTGAGCAGGATCGTCACGGGCATCTTGCGGCGACGGTCGACACGGAAGAACAGCACGTCCTTGGGGTCGAACTCGAAGTCCAGCCACGAACCGCGATAGGGAATCACGCGGGCCGAGAACAGCAGTTTGCCCGAGCTGTGAGTCTTGCCGCGATCGTGCTCGAAGAACACGCCGGGCGAACGGTGCAGCTGCGACACGATGACGCGTTCGGTGCCGTTGATGACGAAGGAACCGGTGCCGGTCATGAGCGGAATTTCGCCCATGTAGACTTCCTGTTCTTTCACTTCCTTGACGGTGGGCTTGCTGACTTCGCGGTCCATCAGCACCAGGCGAACCTTGGCGCGCAGAGGCGATGCATAGGTCAGGCCGCGCTGCTGGCATTCCTTGACGTCGAACACGGGTTCGCCCAGCACATAGCTGACGAACTCCAAGCGCGCCATACCGTTATGGCTGACAATCGGGAATATCGACGTGAACGCGGCTTGCAGACCATCGCTGGCCCGCTGTGCGGCAGGCACGTCGGATTGCAGGAACGTTAGGTAGGATTGAAGCTGTGTCGCAAGCAGGAAGGGCACGTTCTGGACGTCTTCACGCTTGGCGAAGCTTTTGCGGATGCGCTTTTTTTCGGTGTACGAGTAAGGCATGAGCACTCCGACTCGAGGTTGCATGGGCCGTCAACCACGGCCCCAGGTGTTACGACTCCAGGAAATTCCACTTGCCATGTACGCCCTTGCTATCTGGGCATCTACCGGAGGCTGCCTTAAGGGCTAACCCCTACATTCAAGAGGGCTTTCCTGGAAACGCAAAAGCCCGGGGACGGCAAACTGCACTGTCCCCGGGCAGTAAAGCCAGGAATTACTTCAGCGTGGCCTTGGCGCCAGCTTCTTCCAGCTTCTTCTTGGCGGCTTCGGCGTCAGCCTTGGCCAGCGCTTCCTTCACGGGCTTGGGAGCGCCGTCGACCAGGTCCTTGGCTTCCTTCAGACCCAGACCGGTGATTTCGCGCACGGCCTTGATGACGCTGACCTTGTTGGCGCCGGCTTCTTCCAGCACGACGGTGAACTCGGTCTGCTCTTCGACAGCGGCGGCGGCGCCGGCGGCCGGGGCAGCAGCCACGGCGACAGCGGCGGCAGCAGCCGACACGCCAAACTTCTCTTCCATTTCCTTGATCAGCTCGGACAGCTCGAGCACGGTCATGCCAGCGATGGCGTCAAGGATTTCAGCTTTGTTAAGTGCCATTTTTCAGAACTCCAGAATTGGATAAATGCCAGGGTTGGATTGTCGCTATGTCGTTCGACGAATTTCCGCTGGCCACCGCTTACGCGGCGGCCTTCTGATCGCGCACGGCGGCGAGGCCACGGGCGAACTTGGTCGGAACTTCGTTGAGCGTACGCACGAATTGCGCGATCGGGGCTTGCATGGTGCCCATCAGCTTCGAGAGCAGCTCGTCACGCGACGGCATGGTGGCCAGAGCCTTCACACCTTCAGCGCTCAGGGTGCTGTTGGGCAGCGAACCGCCCTTCAGCACGAGCTTGTCGTTGCTCTTGGCGAAGCCGGCGAGAACCTTGGCCGCCGAAACCGGGTCGGTGCTGATGCCATAGATCAGCGGACCGGTCAGTTGCGAGGACAGCGACTCGAAAGCCGTGCCGGCAACAGCTCGACGGGCCAGCGTGTTCTTCAGAACACGCAGGTAAACGCCCGATTCACGCGCAGTTTTGCGCAGTACGGTGACAGAGGCGACGTCCAGACCACGGTACTCGGCGACCACGATCGACTGCGCCTTGGCGACTTGCGCCGAGACTTCTTCGATCACGACCGCTTTCTCTTGACGATTGAGACTCACGGTTTGAACACTCCATCAAAAGACGCCTGGGACGGATTCGGATTCCCTTGCGGGTTTTCCTTGCTGTCTTGCGCGTCTACCGAATGCGGCGCCTGGGTTGAGTTCTTCAGATAAAGAATTCTTCCTGGGAGCGCCATCTACGCTGGATCCGAATTTCGCCGATTGCTCAGGATTTCCGGTATTAAGCCCAGGTCCTCGTTACAGCATGAGGCCCTGCGCTCCAGCGGTCTTTGACAGCTACACCCGAAAATTCGGGTGCGGCCCAAAGTACGTTACGTGCCGTCGGCTCAGGCCGACAGCGAGGCAATTTCCACGCGTGCACCGCCGCCCATGGTGGACGACACGGCGAGCTTGCGCAGATAAATGCCCTTGGCGGCGGCGGGGCGAGCCTTTTGCAGGGCGTCGACCAGGGCAGCCAGGTTGGTTTGCAGTTGTTCCACGCCGAACGAGGCGCGGCCGATCGTGGCGTGAATGATGCCGGCCTTGTCGGTGCGGTACTGCACCTGACCTGCCTTGGCGTTCTTCACGGCGGTGGCGACATCGGGGGTCACGGTGCCGACCTTGGGGTTCGGCATCAGGCCGCGCGGGCCCAGGATCTGACCCAGCGTACCGACGATACGCATGGTGTCGGGCGAGGCGATGACCACGTCGAAATTGAAATTGCCGCCCTTGATGCTCTCGGCCAGGTCTTCCATGCCGACGATGTCGGCGCCGGCGGCCTTGGCAGCCTCGGCCTTGTCGCCCTGGGCGAACACGGCGACGCGAACGGTCTTGCCGGTGCCGGCGGGCATGACGACGGAGCCGCGAACCAGTTGGTCGGACTTCTTGGGGTCGATGCCGAGCTGCACGGCCACGTCGATGGATTCGTCGAACTTGGCGGTGGCGGTTTCCTTGACCAGAGTCAGGGCTTCAGAGACCGGGTACAGCTTGGTACGGTCGATCTTCTGGGCGATAGCGGCGGCGCGCTTGGACAGTTTTGCCATGATCAGATGCCCTCGACGGTGATGCCCATGCTGCGGGCGCTGCCAGCGATCGTGCGGACGGCGGCGTCCAGATCGGCCGCGGTCAGATCGGGTTGTTTGGTCTTGGCGATTTCTTCAGCCTGGGCGCGCGTCAGCGTGCCGACCTTGTCGGTGTGGGGCTTGGGCGAACCCTTCTGCACGCCGGCGGCCTTCTTGATGAGGACCGTGGCGGGCGGGGTCTTCATGATGAAGGTGAACGACTTGTCCGCGAAGGCGGTGATCACCACGGGAATCGGCAGGCCGGGCTCCATGCCCTGCGTCTTGGCGTTGAACGCCTTGCAGAATTCCATAATGTTCAGGCCGCGCTGACCCAGCGCCGGACCGATCGGGGGAGAGGGGTTAGCCTTACCAGCCGGCACTTGCAGCTTGATAAAGCCGACGATCTTCTTCGCCATGCTTTGCTCCTTGCGGGTTCAAACGCCCGACGTCTGCGGCGGGCTCCCCGGGGGTTGATGAAAATACTGCTTGAAGGGGTACAGCTATCGGGGCATGGCCCCATCAGATCAGGTCTTCTCGACCTGGCTGAAATCCAGTTCCACCGGTGTCGCACGGCCGAAAATGGTGACCGACACGCGCACCTTGCTTTTCTCGTAGTTGACTTCTTCGACGTTGCCGTTGAAGTCCGCAAACGGACCTTCTTTGACACGCACCATTTCGCCCACCTCGAACAGCACCTTGGGACGAGGCTTCTCGACGCCCTCTTCCATCTGGGAGAGGATCTTCTCGACTTCCTTTTCGGAAATCGGCGAAGGGCGATTGCCCGAACCACCCAGAAAACCGGTGACTCGATTGGTGTTCTTGACCAAATGCCAGGTTTCGTCGGTGAGGTCCATCTCGACCAGGACATAGCCCGGGAAAATACGACGCTCGCTGATCGATTTCTGGCCGCCCTTCATTTCGACGACTTCTTCCGACGGCACGAGAATGCGGCCGAAAGACGTTTGCAGGCCCGCCCGCTCGATGCGCTCGTTCAGGGCCTTCTGGACGCTTTTTTCCATGCCCGAATAGACATGGACGACATACCAACGCTTACTCATGACGGCCCTTTATTTCCAGCCCAGCAACAGGACGTTGAGTATCCATTCGATCAATTTGTCCATCACCCACATGAACGCGCCCATGGCGACCACAAAGGCAAACACAATGCCGGTCATCTGGGTGGTTTCTTTGCGGCTCGGCCAAACGACCTTGCGCATTTCGTTATAGGCCTCGCTGCCGAAGCTGAGGGTACGACGACCCGGCTCGCTGAACCAGGCAATGATCGCGGCGATGACCAGACCGCCGACGAATACGCCGATGCGCACGCCCATGGACTGCGATTCCAACACCGAGAAACCGACGATTCCTGCGATGATGACAAGAACCGCGAATCCGAGCTTGATCCGGTCGGCGGTGCTGGTTACGGTTTCTACGTTGGTGTTGGACATTTTAAGAACGAGTCAGGGCCAAAACTTGAGCTTTGGCAGGGGCAGTAGGAATCGAACCTACAACCTTCGGTTTTGGAGACCGACGCTCTGCCAATTGAGCTATACCCCTATGGCAATGATTCTGGCATGCATAGCGCCTTGCGGAACCATACATGATACTACTTTTCTAGCAGAGATGGAAAGAGGGCCGTGCGGCCCTTTTTCTTCTCGTAACAAATGCCCGGGCTAGCCGGGCATTTGCCTAGCGGGCGTGAGGCCCGCCCACCGTTGTTTAGGCGATGATTTTAGCGACGACGCCGGCGCCGACGGTGCGACCGCCTTCGCGGATGGCGAAGCGCAGGCCTTCTTCCATGGCGATGGGGGCCAGCAGCTTGACCGTCATGGTCACGTTATCGCCGGGCAGCACCATTT
>NZ_JBQCER010000005.1:0-19913 GCF_051960075.1 Bordetella sp. | reverse complement strand
TATCCCTTCGCTTCACCACCAAACTTGGTCGACAGCACCGTCGTGATCGCCGCCGTCAACGTCGTTTTGCCGTGGTCTACGTGACCAATCGTACCCACGTTCACGTGCGGCTTGGTACGCTCAAACTTGCCTTTTGCCATGGCTGACTCCTGGACCTTGTAGACTCTGCCCGCCTGAGTCTCCCGCCTGGGGAAACCGCTGCGAACCAGACTTGAAGTGAAGAATGAAGAACTACGAAAGAATTCGTGGTGCCCATGACGCGGATCGAACGCGTGACCTCTCCCTTACCAAGGGAGTGCTCTACCACTGAGCCACATGGGCATGTACTGCATAGCCCAGACAATTACCGCGCAATGCCGACTTTGCTGGAGCGGGTGAAGGGAATCGAACCCTCGTCGTAAGCTTGGAAGGCTTCTGCTCTACCATTGAGCTACACCCGCGGCATACCACCTAAGGCTTCCCTATTCCTGCACCAGTCGGCCATGCCTGGCACTTATCTGGCTTTCTCCGTGCATAAAAACCTGCAAGAACACAATGCCCTGCAGGTTTCTTGGTGGAGGAGGTTGGATTCGAACCAACGTAGGCGCAAGGCCAACAGATTTACAGTCTGCCCCCTTTAACCACTCGGGCACCCCTCCGCGGAGAATTTGAAATTATGGGTGACTTGATGACTCTTGTCAAATCGAGGAAGGGTATTCCCCCGATTAAGATCAATATTGTTCGAAGCAGCGCTGCCACGCTGCCGGGTCTTGACTGACGGACAGGGCCAGCATCAACAGGATTCGGGCTTTTTGAGGACTGAGTTCGCCCGCAGCGATGAAACGCATTGCGTCATCATCTATCTCGACACCCCGCCCCACCAGCCCGCGGCCCGTCCGGCTGCTGCGCACCACCGCCACGCCGGCCGCAGCGGCCCGCGCCAGCGCCGCCAGTGCATCGTCGGTGGCGTTGCCGTCGCCCACGCCCGCCAATACGATGCCTGCGGCATGGCCGGCCAAGGCGTCGACGAGAAGACCGTCCATGCCGGCGTGAGCATAAACGACGTCCACGCGTGGCCAGCCTGCGGCTTGCAGCGCGGATAGCGTGAATTCGCTGTCCAGAGAATGGCGCGTCGTGTTGCGTGAATAAAAGTGCGGCTCGCCGCCGTGCATAACGCCTGCCCTGCCTCGATTGGGCGAGTCAAAGGCGCAGATGCCCATGCTGGCGATCTTTTGTGCTTCACGCGCGTAATGGATGTCTTCGTTCATCACGACCAGCGCGCCGCGGCCGCGCGCCGCGTCGCTGGCGGCCAGCGCCACGGCGTTATATAGGTTGGCCGGGCCTTCCGCCCCCAGCGCCGTCGCCGGGCGCATGGCGCCCACCAGCACGAGCGGCTTGTCGGTATGCGCGATCAGGCTCAGAAAATACGCGGTTTCTTCGAGCGTATCGGTGCCATGCACCACGACAATGCCGTGTATGGCCTGGTCGTCGGCCAGCTCGGCAATGCGCCCCGCGAGCTTCGCCCATACGGCGTGACTCATGTTCTGGCTGCCGATGCTCGCGACCTGCTCGGCCTGTATCCGGGCCAGGCTGGTCAGACCGGGCACGGCATCGACCAGATTTCCGATCGGAAGAGCGCCCGACTTATAGCCCGCGGCATTGGCCTGGGCCTGGGCGCCTGCAATGGTGCCGCCCGTGGCGAGTAGCGCGATGCAGGGCAAATTTTGTTCAAGCATCGAGCGCTCCCGACAGGCCTTGGCGTTCAAGCAACGAGTTCAAGTGTTCCCAACCATGAAAATCGATAAGGATTTGGCCTTTTTCCTTGGCGCCGACCTTTAGCGTCACCCGCGTACCCAGATGATCGGACAAGGCCTCTTCGAGCCGCGTGACATCGCGCGAAGCGCTCCTGGTTTTTTTGCTCGTGGCAGCTTCGGCTTCTTTCTGGACCCGGGCAACGAGCTTTTCTGCTTCGCGCACCGACAGCCGCTTGGCCACGATCTGGTTGGCCAGCTGTATCTGCGTGGCCGCATCGACGGACAGCAACGAGCGCGCATGGCCCATATCGATATCGCCGGCCAGCAGCATGGTCTGCACGGGCGCGGCCAGATTGAGCAGGCGCAGCAGATTGCTGGTCGCCGAGCGCGAGCGACCGATGGATTGCGCGGCTTGCTCATGGGTCAGGCCGAACTCGTCCAGCAGACGTCGCACGCCCTGCGCTTCTTCCAGCGGATTGAGATCTTCGCGCTGGATGTTCTCGATCAGTGCGATGACGGCCGCGTTTTCGTCGGAGACCTCGCGCACCAGCACGGGTACTTCTTTCAAGCCCGCCAGTTGCGCCGCGCGGAAGCGCCGTTCGCCGGCGATGATCTCGTACTCGCCCGGCTCAGTGGCGCCCAAGGCACGGACCGTGATGGGCTGTATCACACCCTGTGCACGTATGGATTCGGCCAGTTCGGTCAACGAGCCCTCGTCCATGCGGGTGCGCGGCTGGTATTTGCCCGCGCGCAGCTTGCCGACGGGCAGCGTCGTCGGCGGGCCTTCTTTCTGGGGCACGGCCTTGCCCAGATTGTCGACGGCGGGCATGTCGGCGCCCAGCAATACATCCAGACCCCGGCCCAAGCCCTTGGGTTTTTTCGTCGCCATGTGATTCCTCTTTCTCGATATGCTTATTGGTCGCCCCGGCCTTCGGCCAGCGACATGTACCAGTATTGGTGATGATTCGTGAAGCCGTAGCGGGCATAGAGCGCGCGCGCAGGCTGGTTGCCCGTCTCGACCTGCAGGTACGCCTGCGTGGAGCCTTGCTTGTCGCCTTCTTGCAATTGCGCACGCAGCAGCTGCGCCGCGACGCCCTGCCGGCGATGCGCCGCATCGCAGACGACATCGAAGATGCCCATCAGCTTGCCGTCGAACACGCCGAGTGCGGCGCCGACGCAAACCTGATCGTCGTACGCCAACAGCATCTGCTTGGGCACCGCTACACTGGACAGGCGCAACGCATGCTCGGCAATGTGCTGGGCGTCGGCGCCCTTGATCCGGCCCACCTGTGCCGCGAACACCTGTTCGTCGACCGTGCGCAGTTGTCTGGCACCCCGCTCTTGCTGCGCGGCAATGTCGTTCGCTTGCCGCATGGACGCGGTCATGACCAGTGTATGCCCGAACGCCTCGAAGCCACGTGCTGCAAGATCGCTTTCCAGCATGACGTCGGGGCACGCGTCGGCAACCCGGAAAAGCAGGGGTAGATTATGCCGCTTGTAGATTCCGGCCACATAGTCCAGGCGTTCGTCCAAGGGCACCGAAGACGGCGCCAGGATATTGACGCTGCGAGCCCGCTTGGCCGCGGAATCGGCCCATCGGACCACCCATCCGTTGTAGAGCTGTTGCTCGGGCACGACCGTGGCGTTGAGCGACGCTTCTTCTATGCGGGCGATCTGTCCCGCGTCGGGCGAACTTTGACGCTCCCGCATTCAGGCACCGCTGCGCATGGCTTTCACGCGCTCGATCATTTCGGCGCCGAAGGCGATGTAAGCCTGTGCGCCGCGCGCGCTGCGATCGTAGATCACGCCTGGCATGCCATAGCTCGGCGCTTCGGCCAGGCGTACGTTGCGCGGTACGACAGTCTTGAACACCTTATCGCCGAAGTGGGACTCGAGCTGGGCCGAAACCTGCTGCTGCAATGTCATGCGCGGATCGAACATGACACGCAGCAGGCCGATGAGCTGCAGCTCGTCGTTGATATTGCGATGCACACGCTTGATGGTGTTGACTAGATCGGACAGGCCCTCCAGCGCGAAGTATTCGCACTGCATGGGAATGATCACGCCATGGGCGGCCACTAGGCCGTTGAGCGTGAGCAGCGACAGCGTGGGCGGGCAATCGATGAGGATGAAATCGTATTGATCGGCAACTTGGGAAATGGCTCCTTTAAGCTGCCGCTCGCGCTCTTCCATATCTACCAGATCGATCTCGGCACCGGCCAGGTCGCGATTGGCAGGCAATACATCGTATCCGCCCACTTCGGAATGCACCCGTGCCTCGGCGATGGTCATCTCGCGGATCAACACTTGATACAGCGTACCCTTGAGTGTGCTCTTGTCGATGCCGCTGCCCATGGTGGCATTGCCCTGCGGATCCAGGTCGACCAGCAGCACCCGCTGTCCTTGCGTGGCCAGGCCTGCGGCCAGATTGATGGCGGTCGTCGTCTTGCCGACGCCACCCTTCTGATTGGCAATACAGAAGACTTGTGCGATCGGCTGGATCTGGGACACGGAGGCAGTCATGGAATTCCTGTCGGGGTTGCTGCGTAGCGGGGATTTGCTTTTGAGTGTTCAGATTTGCTTGGTGCGATGCATCCACACCAGGCAACGTTGCGCGTCGAGGTCAGGTACCCGCAACGTTTCGATGCGCCGCACTTGCCAGACGCCTTGCGTGTGCAAGGCGGCGATCTCGTCTTCCGGTGTCTTGCCTTTCATGGCGAGCAAAGCGCCCTGCTCGCATACGTGCGAACCCGCCAAGTTAGCAAAGTCCAGCAGCGATGCAAAGGCGCGAGAAATGACGATGTCGCAGCCGGATGGCGGCAAGGCTTCGACGCGTGCATGACAGGCCTGCAAATTGGGCAGACCCAGCGCACCGCTCATCTGGCGCACGAAAGCCATTTTTTTATCCACGGCATCGACGCATTGCACCTGCCAGACTTCATGCAGAATCGCCAGCACCACGCCCGGCAATCCTCCGCCGGAGCCCACGTCCATGATGCGCAGCGGGCGCGCGGCGGCTTGCGCTTCGATCGGTCGAACTGCGGCCAGACTGTCGAATACGTGGTGCACCAGCATCTGATCGGCATCGCGCATCGCCGTGAGATTGTAGGTGCGATTCCAGCGCTGCATTTGCTCGACATAGCGCAGCAGCTTGTCGCGCTGCGCCTGCGTCGTCTGCAGATCGAGCCGCTGACAAGCCTGCATCAGCCGACGATCGAAGTCGCCGGATATCGGGGTGCTCTGCATCATGCCGCCTGTTTGCGAGCGCCGTAGTGCCGCCGCTTCAGGTGGATGAGCAGGAGCGAGATCGCCGCGGGAGTGACGCCGGAAATGCGGCCCGCCTGCCCTATGGTTTCCGGTTTGTGAATCTTGAGCTTTTGGCGCACTTCGAACGACAGGCTGGTGACTGCGTCGTAATCGATGTCTGCCGGGATAGGCTGCTGTTCATGTTCGGTATGCTTGCGCACCTCGTCTTGCTGACGCGTAATGTAGCCGGCATATTTGGTCTGGATTTCGATCTGCTCGGCCAAGGTATCGTCGTGAATCAGACCGGGACCCGCCAACAGACTGCCGTCGGCCTGTTTGGCCGTCATCAGATTGGCATAGCTGACATTGGGACGCTTGAGCAAGTCTGATAGTGAATACTCACGCTCAATCGCCTTGCCCAACAAAGGCTCGGCCGTCTCGACCGGCATCAGGCGTGGATTGACCCAGGTAGATTTGAGTCGTTCCAACTCTTGCGTGATGGCATCGCGCTTGCGGCTGAATGCATCCCAGCGAGCGTCATCGACCAGGCCCAGCTTGCGGCCGATTTCGGTCAACCGCAGATCGGCATTGTCTTCGCGCAAGCTCAGGCGATATTCGGCGCGCGAAGTAAACATACGATAGGGTTCGGTGACACCGCGCGTGACCAGGTCATCGACCAGCACACCCAGATATGCTTCGTCACGGCGTGGCGTCCAGCTTTCTTTGCCTTGCGCCTGAAGGGCTGCATTTATTCCGGCCAACAGCCCCTGAGCCGCGGCTTCTTCGTAGCCGGTCGTCCCGTTGATCTGGCCAGCGAAAAATAGGCCTGAGATAGCCTTGGTCTCCAGGGTGGACTTTAGCCCACGAGGGTCGAAGTAGTCGTACTCGATCGCGTAGCCGGGGCGCAAGATGTGAGCGTGCTCCAGGCCGGGCAGGGAATGGATCAAGTCCAGTTGGACATCGAACGGCAAACTGGTAGACACCCCGTTGGGGTAGATCTCATGCGTATCCAGCCCTTCTGGTTCGAGAAAAACCTGATGCGATTCCTTATCGGCGAAGCGATGAATCTTGTCTTCGATAGACGGGCAATATCGCGGGCCCACACCTTCGATCACTCCGCTATACATAGGCGAACGATCCAGTCCGCCACGAATAATGTCGTGAGTGCGGCTATTGGTATGGGTAATCCAACAAGGCAGTTGCCGCGGATGCATAGCAGCACTACCCATGAAAGAGAATACCGGAACAGGGTTCATGTCCCCCGGCTGCTCTTCCAGAATGCTGTAGTTGATGGTCCGACCATCTATGCGCGGCGGCGTTCCCGTTTTCAGCCGACCTTGAGGTAGTTTGAGTTCCTTGAGCCGCGCACCCAAAGAGATAGCGGGCGGATCCCCTGCACGGCCACCCGAGTAGTTCTGCAGCCCGACATGGATCAGTCCATTAAGGAAGGTCCCGGCAGTTAGCACTACGGTGTGCGCCCAGAATTTGAGTCCTATCTGCGTCACTGCGCCGACGACCTTATCGCCTTCGACCATCAAATCATCGACAGCCTGTTGGAACAGCCCGAGATTGGGTTGATTTTCGAGACGTCCGCGTATGGCCTTTCGATACAGTACGCGATCTGCCTGAGCACGGGTTGCCCGTACGGCCGGACCTTTGGAGCTATTGAGTATGCGAAATTGAATTCCTGCCTCATCGGTGGCGATACCCATGGCTCCCCCGAGGGCGTCCACCTCTTTAACTAAATGTCCCTTGCCGATGCCACCAATCGAAGGATTGCAGGACATCTGCCCCAGCGTCTCGATATTGTGGGTAAGCAGAAGCGTCGTCGCGCCAGCGCGCGCAGAAGCCAAGGCAGCCTCTGTACCTGCATGACCGCCACCAACGACAATCACATCAAATTTGCGTGGGAAATCCATAATGGGTAAAGGTGAAAGAGCATCAGTTTTCATTATAGAGGTTGAGGAGATTGCTGTTTCACGTGAAACACTGAAATTCCCATCGAAGACACTGTTTCACGTGAAACAACGCCGCATTCACCGCAACTAGCCAACCCTATCCACAGCCTGAACCCATCTACAGCATGGATGTAATCGACGATCTACTCAAAGCAACACGCGCTGAGGATATCTTTGTGAATAACTCTCCGACTTATGCTGCACCGCACCGAAATCCTGAGATGCTCGAATCATTTCCCCCGGGAAAGGCACCGGCACATTGCGATCTGCCGCGCAATCGCGAGTGTGAACAAGTGCCCCGATCACAGCTTTCATATTGGAATTTCCACAAGATTCCCTACCCTCCTGCGCGAAGTTATCCCAACTTATCCCAAGCTATACACGACTTATCCACAAGATTTTCCTTGCCACGAAAGTGACAACGCCCCAAGACCATAAGGCCTTGGGGCGTTGCAGCCAGACGACGCTGGCAAGCAGGAACGGGATTCCTGCGATCAGAGCGGCTTGATTTCAGCCGCCTGGGGTCCTTTCGGACCATCCTTGACTTCGAACTCGACTTCCTGGCCTTCGTTCAGGCTGCGATAGCCGCGACCCTGAATAGCCGAAAAGTGTGCGAAGACTTCCGGACCACCGCCGTCGGGGGTAATAAACCCATAACCTTTATCGGCGTTGAACCACTTGACTTTACCTTTTGCCATTTTCCTATAGCGCCCTTGATGGATAAAACAAAATACGCAAATGAATCAAGGACGCCAAAACCAGTACACCAAACGGACTTGCGCACTTCTTGAGTCAACTGCAAAAGTGAGCATACTCAGCCGCCAAGCATGGGACACTAGATACTTTCCCTAGGTCATTTTCAATATATCGCCAAGGCGGAACCAAATAACCCAGCACCTCGGACTCGCGACTTATCATCACAGGCTAAGTCCCCTATTCCCAAAGTACGTTAAAACTTCATGCTGCAATCGAAACTTCCCGATGTCGGTACGACCATATTCACCATCATGAGCCGTCTGGCTCAGGAACACCAGGCAATCAATCTCGGTCAGGGTTTTCCGGACTTTGACCCGGACCCCGCCCTTTGTCAGCTGGTGTCCAAAGCCATGGCCGAAGGCCATAACCAGTACCCATACATGACAGGCGTGCCTCCCCTACGCCATGCCATCGCGCACAAAGTCCGGACGCTCTATGGACGGACCTACGACCCCGACTCCGAAATCACGGTAACCAGCGGTGCAACCGAGGCGCTGATGGCCGCCGTACTGGCCTGTGTCGGCAACGGTGATGAAGTCGTGGTTATCGAACCCTGCTACGACTCTTACCTACCGGCCATCCGCCTGGCGGGCGGCATTCCGGTAACCGTTCCATTGCGGGCCCCCACCCAGGAAGATCCCAGCTTTCGCGTGGACTGGCAGCAAGTTCGCGACGCCATCACACCCCGCACTCGACTGATCATGATGAATTTTCCCCATAATCCTACGGGGATCATTCTGCAAGACAGCGATCTGGATGCTTTGGAAAATATCGTCCGCGACACCGGCGTGCTGCTCTTGTCCGACGAGCCCTATGAACACATTGTGTTCGATGGGCAACACCATCGCAGCGTGGCTACCCGTGCACTATTGTCGGACCATGCCTTCGTAATCTCGTCGTTCGGCAAGACCTATCACGCCACGGGATGGAAGGTCGGCTATTGTTGCGCTCCCAAAATCATGAGCGCCGAGTTGCGCAAAATCCATCAATTCATCGTATTTACTGTTTCTTCGCCCATGCAGTTTGCGTTGGCGGAGTACATGCGCGATCCCACGCCTTACCTGGAGCTGTCTCATTTCTATCAGATCCGGCGCGACCGCCTCGCCCAGGGGCTGACCGGCAGCCGATTCAAGGTACTGCCAAGCCCTGGTACGTTTTTCCTGATGGCGGATTACCGCGAAATTTCAGACGAAAACGAGGCCGAATTTTCCCGCTGGCTGACCGTAACGCACGGCGTCACAGTCATTCCCGTATCGGCTTTCTATCGCGAGCCGGACGCGCCTCAATCGAATCACCAGCTCGTGCGTTTCTGCTTCGCCAAGAAAGAAAGTACGCTGGACGCGGCGATAGAAAAACTACAGCGGGTCTAGGCAGCGATATCTTCGAACCGCACGACACGGTTACGTCCGGCCATTTTGGCGCCGTACATCGCCTTGTCAGCGCTACCGACCAGCGAACTAGCATCGCTATCGCTTCCGGGCATCCATACTGCCACGCCGATGCTGATGGTGATGTGACCATAACGACTACCCGCATGGTCGTCGCCTAGATCGCCGACCACCATGCGGACTCTCTCCGCCATGCGCTCTCCGGGTCGATATCCGGAAACACGACAACAAAATCTTCACCACCATATCGGACCGGATATCCCGAGGGCCGACGCGCAGTGTCCGAAATGACACCAGCGACCGCCATCAACGCCTTGTGGCCCGCTCGGTGGCCATAGGTGTCGTGGTATGCCTTGAACCAATCGATATCCATGAACAGCAGAGAGAACACGCTTTGCGCAGTGTCACTCCCGGCTCAGGATGTCATCGAGGGCATAGCGATTGTCCACCCTCGTCATGCCGTCTGCTTTCGCCAATAAGGCGACGCGTTCGCTCCTACACGCGTGCGCCGCTTCAGCGCCTCTTTCCCTGCCCTGAAACAGGACACATGCGCGGATGTGGCCATCAACCGCGCAAGAACTCCGACGGCGACACTTATCGCGAAGGTGGATGCTATCAGAGATTTCAGTCGGTATGGCATCGTCGCCCACCCGGTTTACGTCGGCATATCAGCAGGACCTACGCGTAACGAACACTTCAGATGAATCTTCCAAGCCGTTCGTTTGATGATGATCAAACCTGATTGACGCGCGATGGGCTGGCGACTCTATCTTTTATCCTATGTTTTCTTTATATCTATTTGGTGGTGGTGGTGAGTGTCTGTGGACAACTCCATCAACTAAAAAAACCATAAATATTTCAATAGCTTACGCGCAAATTTGCCTGTGTAGCGAGGGGTTTTTTCAGCAAGGTCAAAGTTGAACAACATTTTGGCGAGCCTGAAAAACGGACGCTTGTTCAACTTGGGTCCACATGCTGTGCACAGCTGCGCACCATAGACCTTATCCCTAGTTATCCACAAGTATGGCAGCGGCGGCGCGTCATAAGGACGCGGGTCGACAACGGGCGACGATCCTGACATGCTGACGACATTGCCCGTTCCGGGCGCCGTCTATCCTTGTCGTCATGAAACCCGAATTGCTGGTGCTTGTTCCCGTAAAAGATGAATACCGGGAGATGATAGCCAGACACTTCGACATTCATCATGTTCCCTGTGTGCGCGACCAGACGCCTGAGCGGTTGGCCGAATATGCCGATGTCCGGGCGGTATTGACGAACGGCACTGTCGGTTGCCGCGCAGAGCTGTTGGAAGTTCTACCCAAGGTGGAATTGATCTGTGCTTTGGGCGCAGGCTATGAAAACATCGATCTGACCGCTGCACGCAGGCGGGGTATTGCTGTGGGCAATGGCGCCGGCACCAACGACAGCTGCGTGGCCGATCATGCCATGGGCCTGTTGTTGGCCGCCGTGCGCGGTCTAGTTTTTCTCGATGCTCATACACGCGCCGGTGGCTGGCGAGATGCCTTGCCGGCTCCGCCTAATTTTTCGGGCAAACGCCTGGGTATTCTGGGTATGGGAACCATAGGGCGCAAAATTGCCCGGCGCGCGCTGGGATTCGAATTGGAAATCGGCTATCACAATCGCCGCCGCATCGAGGACGAACCTTATGCCTATTTCGACAGCGCTCAAGCTCTGGCTGCCTGGTCGGACTATTTGGTCGTAGTGACGCCGGGCGGTGCGGCGACTCATCATCTGGTCGATGCCGACGTGCTCAAGGCGTTGGGGCCTGGGGGGTTCGTCGTCAATGTGGCGCGCGGCAGCGTGGTGGATACGGCGGCTTTGGCAACTGCGCTCGAGCAAGGGGGGATCGCCGGCGCCGGGCTCGACGTCTACGAGGGCGAACCGGAGCTGCCCGAGGCGTTGAGGAATCTGCATAACGTGGTGCTGACGCCGCACCTGGCAGGAACCTCTCCCGAGGCAGCGCAAGCGTCGTATCAAAGATTCGTCGACAACGCGACGAGGCACTTCTCCGGACAAGCGCTGGTGTCTGCCGTTCCGCTTTGACGCGGATATTGCACACGCTTCGGTTCGGCCCGAAGCTTTGCCTCCGAGGCAATCACTACTATGGCGTCATGAAAACGCGCCGAAACCCCGCCTCCATCATTACCACGACCATTGCGGCCAGCTTCGGTTTTGGCATCATTCAGCTCGATGTGACCATCGTCAATGTCGCGCTGCCCACGATAGCGCAAGAACTGGGCACTGCCGTCGACGGCCTGCAGTGGGTCGTCGACGCCTATGCCCTGATATTTGCCGCCTTGCTGTTGAGCGGAGGATATATCGGTGACCGCTGGGGGGCCAAGCGATCCTATATTGGCGGCATTGTCGTATTTGCGCTGGCGTCGCTGGTGTGCGGTTTCTCTTCCGATGTTTCTTTGCTGGTTGCCGGGCGCATGCTGCAAGGCCTGGGAGCCGCGGTGATGTTGCCTTGCTCGCTCGCGCTCATCAATCACGCCGCCTCGACCCAGCCCGAGCGCCGTGCCATGGCCGTGGCCTGGTGGACGGCAGTGGGTGGGATCACCGTTGCCGCGGGACCTATCCTGGGCGGCCTTTTGATCGGCGTGACGAGCTGGCGCAGCATATTCCTGGTCAACTTGCCCATCTGCGTCATTGCGGTATTGCTGACGCTACGATGCGAAGAAACGCCACGACCGCCGATCCGGAGAGGTTTCGACGTGGTTGGCCAGTTGCTCGGCATCATTGCGCTGAGCGCCATCATCGGCGCGGTGATCGAAGCCAAGCCCCTGGGCTTTGAAAACCCGTTTGTAGGGGCATGCGCGTTGACCGGTGTCGCTGCCGCCATTGCATTTGTGCGCTGGGAGGCGCGGATGCAGGCGCCGATGCTGCCACTGTCTTTGTTCAAGTCGCGGATTTTCTGCGGTGCTGTTGGATTCGGTTCACTCGCCAATTTCACCTATTACGGTGCCGTTTTCGTCCTGAGTCTCTATCTGCAACGCGTGCTGGGTTATACGCCGGCGCTGTCGGGAATTGCATTCTTGCCGCTTACTGCAACGTTTCTGTTCGTCAATATCATCAGCGGCTGGTGGGTCGGGCGCGTCGGATCGCGCGCTCCCATGACGATCGGCGCCCTGATCGACGCCGTCGGATTTTTACTGCTGACGTTGGTTGCGACGGCGACGACGCCCTACTGGCAGCTGGCCGTCGCTTTCGTCATGATTCCGGGCGGCATGGGGCTGGGCGTGCCCGCGATGACCACGGCAGTACTGGCCAATGTCGAACGCGCGCGTTCCGGTGTTGCCGCAGCAGTGCTCAATGCCGCGCGGCAAGCCGCCGGCGCGATCGGCGTGGCGCTCTTCGGGGCGCTGGCGGGTGACGAACCGAACCACATCGTCACAGGATTGAAAGCGTCGACGACGATCGGGGCGGCATCGATGGTCGTGGCTGCGGCGATCGCGGCCGCCACGATAACAAGCAGGAAGACCTCGAATCTTTGATTTCAAAGAGATCGAAAAAAGCGGCAGCTGGCTGTTGGAGTCGACTACGAAACGCGCGCCCGAGCTGCCTATGCATAGGCAGGAGAAAGTCCGGGCCGGACTACATCTTCACCGAATCGGCGAGGTCTTCACATTGAGGCGTGGTTTTGATGGATGCCGCCGTGCTCGTGTTTGCAAAACCGGCGCCGGTGCAGACGTCGTTCGAGACCTTGCGGGCGCATTCCCTGACGATGCTGTCGGGTTTTGATTGAGCGGCGAGCGCATCGTTGACCCGCGTCATGCAGTCTTGCACTTCGTCGACGATGAGACCCATGGCTTTTTTATCGTTGTTGGCCTGAGCCTGCGCCACGATCGAGTTGGCGGCAGCGATGGTCATGCTCCATAAGTCGTCGATTGATTCCTCTGCTGCTGCCGGCATCGCGGCCAGCGCAAGCGCTGAAATCAGGGTGATGCCGCAGAGATTGCGCATGGTCAGAGAGCGCCGGACTTTTAATGGCATGGGTTATAGGCCGCAGGGCTGAAAGGATTGCATCATCTTTGGCTGGATTTTGTCGGGCGTCAAGCCGCGATATGAAAATAAGAACATTGGCCGAATAACTTGATGATTCTTTAAAGAATCGGACATGAAAATTTGCAATGCCGTTTTGTGATCCTCTCCGCGCGCCATCGGATCATTTGCCGATGCAGAAGCTGGAAAAAATTTCGCCGAGCAGGTCATCGCTGGTGAATTTGCCGGTTATTGCGGTCAGGCTTTCATGGGCCAGCCGCAGTTCCTCGGCAAAAAGATCCAGTACGCGATCATTCTGCGAAGCATGTTGCGCGGCAAAATCCAGGTGCTCCGCGGCGGCCTGCAGCGCATGCAGATGCCGCTCGCGCGCGAGCCAGGGCGATTCGGCACCCGGGTTCCAGCCGGCCAGCCGCAGCAGCTCGGCGCGCAGCTCGGCCAGGCCCGTGCCGGCATGGGCCGAGATGCCCAGGGCACCCGCATCGGCATGACCGCCGGCGTGCGCGGCAAAAGGCGCGGGCAGCAAATCGACCTTGTTGTAGACGACCAGAACCGGCGTGCGGGCCGGCAGCCGCGCGGTGATCTCCGTATCGAGCGCGTCGCCGGGGCGCGTGGCGTCCTGCAAATGCAAAATGACATCGGCCCGTTCGATTTCTTTCCAGGTGCGGGCAATGCCCAGGCTTTCGACGGCGTCGTCGGTGTCGCGCAGGCCGGCGGTATCGACGATGTGCAGCGGCACGCCATCGATGTGGATTTCCTGCACGACCTTGTCGCGCGTGGTGCCGGCGATGGGTGTGACGATGGCCACTTCGTCGCCCGCCAGCGCGTTGAGCAGGCTGGACTTGCCTACGTTGGGCTGGCCGGCCAGCACCACGTGAAGACCTTCGCGCAGAATGACGCCCTGGCGGGCCTGCCTGATGAGCGCGTCGAGATCGGCCGCCAGCGCATCGAGTGTCGGACGGGCCTGGTATTTTTCGAGGAAGTCGATTTCTTCCTCGGGAAAATCGAGCGTGGCTTCGACCAGCATGCGCAGGTGCACGATACGGTCGGCCAGGGTGTTGACCCGGGTTGAGAACTCGCCGGACAACGAGGCCATGGCGCCGCGCGCCGCAGCGTCCGACGACGCATCGATGAGATCGGCTACGGCCTCGGCCTGGGCCAGGTCCATGCGGTCGTTCAGGAACGCGCGATGGGTGAACTCGCCGGGTTCGGCCAGGCGCAGGCCGTCATCGCGGCCGGCCTCCACGCAGCGCGCCAGCAGGCGCCTCAGCACGGCGGGGCCGCCGTGGCCTTGCAGTTCGAGCACGTCTTCGCCCGTGTAGGAGTGAGGCCCAGGAAAAAAAAGCGCGATGCCCCGATCCAGCACTTCGCCGTCGGCGGCGGTAAACGGCAGGTAGTGGGCATGGCGCGGGATGAGCACGCGGCCGAAAAGACGCAGTACCAACGGGGCCAGATTGCCGCCCGAGACGCGCACCACGCCTATTCCTCCGCGGCCCGGAGCGGTGGCAATGGCGGCGATGGGGATGGATGCGGGCATGATGGCGTGAAAAGAAGCAATGAAGAAATATAACGTGCCCAAGCCGAAATACCGGCGCGCGCGGCAAATTGCCCCGGATTGGCGGCAAGGGGGCATGCATGACTATGATGTAGGACAGCAGTGCGTTGCCAGACAGGAAATTTTATGAAGACCCTAGACGAAATCGAACGCGCGCGCGGCGAGCTCATCGCAATTCGGCGCGACATCCATGCCAACCCCGAGTTGGCTTTCGAAGAAACCCGCACCGCTCAATTGGTGGCCGATCGCTTGCGGGCGTGGGGGCTGGAAGTACATACCGGGCTAGGCAAGACGGGCGTGGTCGGCGTACTGCGCGGCACGGGCGCAGCATCGCAAAAGGCCCTGGGCTTGCGCGCCGACATGGATGCGCTGCCCATGCCCGAACTCAACCGCTTTGCCCACGCCTCGACCTTCAGCGGCCGCATGCATGGCTGCGGCCACGACGGTCATACCACCATGCTGCTCGGCGCAGCGCAGTACCTGGCCAAGCATCGCGAATTGTTCGGCGGCACGGTGAATTTCATTTTTCAACCGGCCGAGGAAGGCGGTCACGCCGGCGCGCGGGTCATGATCGAAGAGGGTCTCTTCGAGAAATTTCCCTGCGACGCGATTTTCGGCATTCACAACATGCCGGGTCAACCGACCAATAAATTCTGCTTTCGCGCGGGCCCTCTCATGGCGTCCAGCAATCGCTGGGACATCGTCATCCGCGGCGTGGGCGGACATGCCGCGATGCCGAATCGGGGCATCGACCCCATTGTGATCTCGGCCGAGGTGGTGCAGGCCCTGCAATCGGTCATTTCGCGCAGGCGCGACCCGCTCGACCCGGCCGTACTGTCGATCACGCAGATTCACGCAGGGGATGCGTACAACGTGATTCCCAACGAAGTCGTGTTGCGTGGCACGGTGCGCACGTTCACGACCCAGACGCTGGATCAGATCGAGAGCGACATGCAGCGCATCGTGACGTCATTGCCGCAGGTCTACGGCGCGACGGGCGAATTGACGTTCTTTCGCGCATATCCGGCGGTGGTCAATCACACTAAAGAAACGGCGTTCGCCGCGCAGGTGGCGCGTGAGGCTTTCGGCGCCGAGAACGTCGATGAGAACACGACGCAGCTGATGGCCGCGGAAGATTTCTCTTTCTATCTGCAAAAGATCCCCGGCGCCTACCTGTTTCTGGGCAACGGCGAGGGCGACCATCGCGAAGGCAGCTATCACGGCATGGGGCCGTGCCAGCTGCACAACTCCAACTACGACTTCAACGACGCCCTGCTGCCGGTGGGGGCGACGTATTGGGTGAAGCTGGTCGAGGCCTTTTTTAAGGCCTGACCAGCGCTGCGATCAAGCCAGATCGAAGCGATCCAGATTCATCACCTTCACCCAGGCCGAAACGAAGTCGTCGATGAACTTCTGCGCGGCGTCCGCGCTGGCATAAACCTCAGCCAGCGCGCGCAGGATCGCGTTCGAGCCGAACACCAGGTCGACACGCGTTCCCGTCCACTTTACGGCGCCCGTCGTGCGGTCACGGCCTTCGAAGAGGTCTCCGGCGGGCTGCCACTGCGTGCCCATGTCGAGCAGGTTGACGAAGAAATCATTGGTCAACGCGCCCGGCTTGTCGGTGAAGACCCCGTGCTTGCCGCCATCGGCATTGATGTTGATGGCGCGCAGGCCCCCGATGAGCACGGTCAGCTCCGGCGCGGTCAGCGTCAGCAGCTGGGCCTTGTCGATAAGCAGGGCTTCGGCCGGCACGCTGCTCTTGCCCCTGAGGTAGTTGCGGAAACCATCGGCGATCGGTTCGAGCACGTTGAAAGAAACCGCGTCGGTTTGCTCCGCCGACGCGTCTACCCGGCCCGCGGCGAAAGGTACCGAAACGGCAACGCCTGCGGCCCTGGCTGCCATTTCGATCCCTACTCCGCCCGCCAGCACAATCACGTCGGCCAGCGATGCCTTGCCGGATGCCTTCTGGATTTCTTCAAGCCTGGCCAGCGTCGCGAGAACGGGCTTGTTCACGGCCCAGTCTTTCTGCGGCGCCAGACGGATGCGCGCGCGGTGGGCGCCGCCGCGCTTGTCCGAGCCGCGGAAGGTCGATGCCGAGGCCCAGGCCGTAGCGACCAATGCCGATGCCGACAAGCCGGATGCCGCAATCTTGGCTTTGAGATCGGCGATGTCCGCCGCGCCGGGATGATGCGTGGCGCGGGGCAAGGGATCTTGCCAGATCAGATCTTCTTTGGGTACCTCGGGGCCGAGGTAGCGGGCCTTGGGGCCCATGTCGCGATGGGTCAGCTTGAACCACGCGCGGGCGAAGGCGTCGGCGAAAGCCTGGGGATTGTTCAGGAAGCGGCGCGAGATTTTCTCGTAGGCCGGATCCATGCGCAGCGACAGATCGGTGGTGAGCATGGTGGGCTTGCGTTTGGGCGAGTCGGGCGCGGGGCCCGGGATGACGGCCTCGGCGTCTTTGGCTTTCCACTGAATCGCGCCTGCGGGCGATTTGGTCTTGACCCATTCGTACTTGAACAGGAGTTCGAAGAAATCGTTGCTCCACTGTGCCGGGGATTTGGTCCAGGTGACCTCCAGGCCGCTGGTGATCGCGTCGCTTCCCTTGCCCGATCGATAGCTGCTGGCCCAGCCCAGGCCCTGCGCCTCCAGCGGCGCAGCTTCGGGCTCGGGGCCTACGTGCGTAGCGGGGCCCGCGCCGTGCGTCTTGCCGAAAGTATGGCCGCCGGCGATGAGCGCCACGGTTTCTTCGTCATCCATGGCCATGCGGGCGAAGGTCTCGCGAATGTCGTGCGCGGCCGAGAGCGGATCGCCATTGGCGTCCGGGCCTTCGGGGTTGACGTAGATCAGGCCCATCTGCACCGCGGCGAGCGGGTTTTCCAGATCGCGCTTGCCGGAATAGCGGCTGTGCGGATTGTTGGTGCCGGCGAGCCATTCGGTCTCGGCGCCCCAGTAGACGTCGTTGTCGGGCTCCCAGGTGTCTTCGCGGCCGGCGCCGAAGCCGAAGGTGCGAAAGCCCATCGTTTCCAGCGCGACGTTGCCGGTGAGCATGAAAAGGTCAGCCCAGGAGATCTTTTGACCGTACTTTTTCTTGACGGGCCACAAGAGGCGCCGCGCCTTGTCGAGATTGACGTTGTCGGGCCAGGAATTCAGCGGCGCAAAGCGCTGTTGGCCGCGGCCCGCACCGCCGCGGCCGTCGCCGGTGCGATAGGTTCCCGCGCCGTGCCAGGCCATGCGGATGAAGAACGGGCCGTAGTGACCGAAGTCGGCGGGCCACCATTCCTGCGAATCGGTCATCAGCTTGCGCAGGTCGGCCTTGAGTGCATCGTAGTCGAGCGTCTTGAACGCTTGGGCGTAGTTGAATTGCTCGCCCAGCGGGTCGGTCTTGTTCGAGTGCTGGCCGAGCAGATCGACGCGCAGCCGCTGGGGCCACCAGTCGCTATTGGTCGTGCCGCCACCCGCTGTGTGGTGAAAGGGACATTTAGCAGTATTGTCGGTCATCGCTTGCTCCATTCGTGAAGCCGGGCACAGGCCTGCGGCAGGGAAAGACACAACCATGATAGGAGCGATGGATGACCAGGAGAAATTGATTTACTTCATGGCGGCATATTAGAAAATCTAAATCGTGCGCAAATGATCCGACGTATTTGACTAACGCCCTTGTGTTGGGCGGGCAAAAAAAATCGGGCCGACCCGCCGAGGTCGGCCCGATT
Source organism: Bordetella sp. (assembly GCF_051960075.1). Lineage (GTDB taxonomy): Bacteria > Pseudomonadota > Gammaproteobacteria > Burkholderiales > Burkholderiaceae_B > Bordetella. The sequence continues at coordinate 1,547 of NZ_JBQCER010000005.1, read as the reverse complement.
TTTCGGGAGAGCTGCCGCGTGGGCGTCAGCTATTGGCCGCGTTCGATGCCCGCTTGGCCAGGCCGCGCGTGATGGTCCACTGCTGCAGGATGGACAGCGTGTTGTTCACGCAGTAGTAGATGGCCAGGCCCGCCGGGGCGAAGAACATCACGGCGCCGAACACCAGGGGCATGAACATCATGACCTTGGCCTGCATGGGATCCGGCGGCTTGGGGTTGAACTTGAGCTGCAGGAACATGGTGCCCATCATTACCGCAGGCAAGATGTAGAAGGGGTCGGGCACGGACAGGTCATGAACCCAGAGAATCCAAGGAGCGCCGCGCATTTCCACGCTGCTCAGCAGCACCCAGTACAGCGCGAAGAAGACCGGGATCTGAATCACCATGGGCAGACAGCCGCCCAGCGGGTTGATCTTCTCGGTGCGGTACATCTCCATCATGGCCGCATTGAGCTTGGCGCGGTCGTCGCCGTAGCGTTCCTTGAGCAGCTGCATGCGCGGCGCCACGGACTTCATGCGGGCCATGGACTTGTAGCTGGCGGCTGTCAGGGGGAAGAACACGGCCTTGATCAGCACGGTCAGGGCGACGATGGTCCAGCCCCAGTTGCCGATCAGCGTGTGCAGCCAGGTCATCAACTTGAAAAGCGGCTTGGCCACGATGGTGACCCAGCCGTAGTCGACCACCAGGTCCAGGCCGGGGGCGGCGGCGGACATGGCCTTCTGGTCTTGCGGACCGACCCACAGGTGCGCGTCGACGCTGGCCGTGGAGTTCGGGGCGATCTGACCGACCGGTTCGACGGTGCGGATCGCGTACAGGTTGGGCTGCACCTGCAGCACGTCGATGGCGCGCTGCTGGCCTTGAGGCGGAATCCAGGCGGTGGCGAAGTAATGCTGCACCACGCCGATCCAGCCATTGTCGGCCTTTTTGGTGTAGTCGGCCTTGTTCTTTTCGATGTCCGAGAAGGCGATCTTCTGGAACTTGCCCTGCTCGGAGTACATCGCCATGCCGGTAAACGTGTGATAGAAGCGCGTGGTGCCCACCGGGTCGTTACCGTCGCGCTCGAGCTGCAGATACAGCGAAGGCGTGAGCGGCGCAGTGCCCGTGTTGGTCAGGTCGTTACGCACGTCGATGTCGTAGCTGCCGCGATGCAGGATGTAGGTCTTGGTGACTTTCAGGCCACCCGACTCCGCTTCGAAGGTGATGGGCAGTTTGTCTCCGGTGAGATCGAGCTGGGTGGAGACCAGGTGGAACGGCGTCAGATGCGTGGGGAACCCCGGCGCATTGGCCGGCGCGCCCACCACGCCCGTCTGCGCCACGTAGGTGGACGCGGGCGAGCGATCGAACAGTACCGTGGGCTGGCCATCGGTGGGGTATTTGAGCACTTCGGCATGTACCAGCTGCGCACCGGTCGTGTCGAAAGTCAGGCGCAGCACGTCGGTAGTGACCACGATTCGGGCCGATGGGGCCGAGCTGTCGGCTGCGGTAGCCGTGGCCGTCGTGGCAGGCACATTGCCGGCCTGTGCGGCGCCGGCCGAGGCGCTGGGGACG
>NZ_JBQCER010000004.1:0-11017 GCF_051960075.1 Bordetella sp. | reverse complement strand
CGCTGTACGAAAATGCCCGGTGTGTGGATCTCGTCCGGATCCAGCTCGCCGGTTTCGACCAGAATCTCGACCTCGGCCACTGTCACCTTGCCGGCCATCGCACATACCGGATTGAAATTGCGCGCAGTGCGCCGGAAGACCAGATTGCCAGCCTTGTCGGCCTTCCAGGCCTTGACCAGGGAAACGTCGGCCACCAGCGAACGCTCCATGACGTACTGTTGGCCGTCGAATTCGCGTATTTCCTTGCCGTCGGCGACGATGGTACCGACGCCGGTCTTGGTGAAGAAAGCCGGGATGCCGGCGCCGCCGGCGCGCAGTTTCTCGGCCAGCGTGCCCTGGGGGGTGAATTCGAGCTCGAGTTCGCCGGACAGGTACTGGCGTTCGAACTCCTTGTTCTCGCCCACATAAGAAGCGATCATCTTGCGGATCTGGCGCGTGGTCAGCAACTGACCCAGGCCGAAACCATCGACACCGGCATTGTTGCTGATGCAAGTCAGGTTTTTGACGCCCGAATCGCGCAGCGCGGCGATCAATGCCTCGGGAATACCGCACAGACCGAAGCCGCCTACGGCGATCATCTGGCCGTCCTTGACGACGCCTGCCAGCGCGTCGGCCGCGCTCGCATAGATTTTGTTCATTGCTCCTGCTCCTTGGTTATCTATTCCCGGCGCCGGCCGAACCGACCCAGAGTCCTTGCCTGAAATCGAAAAGATTGTAGCGGCAGCCAGACGGCAGCCGCATTGGCGCTATCCCGCGGGCGTGAAGACCGCGCCCAGCCTGCCCAGCACCTCGGCGGGCCAGGGCTGCGAACGGTTGTTGATGTAGTCCATCCACACCAGCACGTTGCGTCCGCGGGCATAAGCGCCCGACGCGTCGCCCACTTTGTCGAGGATGAGTTCGAACTCGAGGCTGGAGCGGCCGATGCGACCGACCCGATGCGTGACACGCACGCTGGCCGGATAGGTAAGCGGGCGCAGGAAATCGCACGATGCATGCGCCAAAATGGCGCCGTGATCGTCCGGCAGCTTCAGGCCGGCGCCGTACAGGATCTGCATCCGCGCCTCTTCCATGAGGCGGAAATACAGGGTGTTGTTCAGATGGTCCAGCGCATCGGAGTCGCCCCAGCGCAGGGGCACGTCCAGGGTGTGCGTATCGCCCACGCCCAGCGTTCGCCCGATTTCCGGACCCGCGCCGCCGCGGTCGTCCATCACCAGATTCATGCTCCAGTCTCCCTACTCTATACTTCGTTCAATGATAAACCGCCTTGCAGCAGGCCCGGCCCGGGGTTCGGCAGCCAACGGGCCGGTCGCACATAACAGGGGATAAGAGCATGTCCGAACGCGAGTCGATGGAATACGACGTGGTCGTCGTGGGCGGCGGCCCCGGCGGTCTGGCTGCGGCCATACGTCTGAAGCAGCTTGCCGGCGAGCGCAATCACAACGTCAGCGTCTGCGTGCTGGAGAAAGCCGCGGAGCTGGGCGCTCACACGCTGTCGGGCGCGGTCATGGACCCGCAGGCGCTCACCGAGCTCATTCCCGACTGGAAAGAAAAAGGCGCGCCGCTGACCGTGGCGGTCACGCAGGACCAGTTCCTGTTTCTCACGCAATCGGGCGCGCGCCGCACGCCCGATTGGTTGCTGCCCCAGTGTTTCCAAAACCACGGCAACTACATCGTGCGCCTGGGCGAATTCGTCAAATGGTTGGGCGAGCAGGCCGAGGCCCTGGGCGTGGACGTGTTCCCCGGCTTTGCCGCCGTGGAGGTGCTTTACGATGAGGCCGGCGCGGTGCGCGGCGTGGTCACGGGCGACATGGGCGTGGCGCGCGACGGCTCCCATACCGATCATTACCAGCCCGGCATGGAACTGCTGGCGCGCTACACGGTCTTCGCCGAAGGCGCGCGAGGTCAATTGGGCCGCCAGTTGATCGAGCGCTACAAGCTCGACGCCGGCCGCGATCCGCAAAGCTATGGCATCGGCATCAAAGAGCTCTGGGAAGTCGACCCCTCGCAGTCCAGGCCCGGCCTGGTGATGCACACCGCGGGCTGGCCGCTCGATTCCGACACTTACGGCGGCTCGTTCCTCTATCACCTGGACAACAACCAGGTGGCGGTAGGCATGGTGGTGGGCCTGGACTACGCCAACCCCTGGCTCTCGCCCTACGACGAATTCCAGCGCTATAAAACCCACCCGACCATCCGACCCACCTTCGAGGGCGGCAAGCGCATCGCCTATGGCGCGCGGGCCATCACCGCCGGCGGCCTGCTGTCGCTGCCCAAGCTGGTGTTTCCGGGCGGCGTCATGGTGGGCTGCGAAGCGGGCTTTCTCAATGCATCGCGCATCAAGGGCAGCCACGCCGCCCTCAAAACCGGCAAGCTGGCCGCCGAAGCGGCGTTCGACGCCATTGTGGCCGACCGCAAGCAGGACGAGCTCTCGGCCTACCCGGCCGCGTTCGAATCGTCGTGGCTGCACACCGAACTGAACAAAGCGCGCAATTTCAAGCAGTGGTTCAAAAAGGGCCGCACCGTGGCCACCGTGATGACGGGCATCGAGCAGTGGCTACTCAAGGGCAAGATGCCCTGGACCCTCCACCGCACCAAGCCCGATCACGCCTGCCTGCAGCCTGCCTCGCAGTGCGCACGCATCGACTACCCCAAGCCCGACGGCAAGCTCACCTTCGATAAGCCCAGCTCGGTGTTCATCTCGAACACCAACCACGAAGAGAACGAGCCCATCCATCTCAAGCTCAAAGACGCGTCGGTACCCGTGGCCATCAACCTGGCGCAGTACGGCGGCCCCGAAGCGCGCTACTGCCCAGCCGGCGTGTACGAATTCGTCAAGGACGACCACGGCGCCGACAAGCTGCAGATCAACGCGCAGAATTGCGTGCACTGCAAGACCTGCGACATCAAGGACCCGACGCAGAACATCGTATGGACGGCACCCCAAGGCGGCGAAGGGCCGGTGTATAGCGGCATGTAGCCTGCACCGGCTGCACACAATCGAGGCGCCGCAGACCGCGATCTTCGGCGCCTTTTTCACGGGCAATGCACATGAAGAAACGCATATTGCTGGTCGGCGCAGGCGACGTAGGCCTGCGCGCGGCGCGGGAGCTGCTGGCGCAGGGCGACGAAGTCTGGGCTCTACGCCGGCATCCGGCGGCAATCGAACACGAGCGGCTGCACTGGCTCGCGGCTGATCTCGGCGAGCCCGGAACCCTGCGCAATCTGCCCGCAGGCGTCACGCACGTGGCATGGGCTGCCGCGCCCGACGCGCGTAATCCGCAGGCCTACGCCCGCGTTTTCACGGAAGGCATCAAGCATGTGTTCGGCGCGCTCGACTGCGGCGCACTGCAACGGGTGGTGTTCGTGTCTTCGTCTGCGGTCTACGGCGAGTGCGCAGGCGCTTGGGTGAACGAGGACACGCCGCCCGCTCCGCCCGGTCAAAACGGGCGCATTCTGCTCGAGGCCGAGCAGTGGCTGAGGGATCAGGGACTGCCCTCAGTCGCATTGCGCCTGGCCGGGATCTACGGGCCGGGCCGCACGCAGCTGCTGGATCGTCTGCGCGCCGGACAGGCCCACGCGCCGATAGACCCGCCGCATTGGGCCAACCGCGTCCATGTGGAAGACGCGGCCTCGGCCTTGGTGCATCTTTTGGCCCTGGCCGATGCACAGCCGGTCTACATCGGTTGCGACGACAGGCCGCAACCCTTGCACGAACTGTATGCGTATCTGGCCGGGCTGCTGGGCGCCCCCTCGCCGGCGATCGGCCCGGCACCCGCGGGCGTGGGCAGCAAGCGGCTGGACAACGCCCGCCTGAAATCCAGCGGCTATGCGCTGCGCTGGCCCGACTCGCGGGCCGGCTATGCGACGCTCATCAACGCTTAGAGAGATACGACTGAGCGACGGCGACGACGCGATCCACGTCCGCCTCGGACACGTCCAGATGCGTGACCATGCGCGTGGGGCCGCCATAAGCGCCCAGCACCAGGATGTCTTGCGCCTTGAAAGCAGCGAACAGGCCTTCGCAGACCGACGGCTCGAAATCGATCATCACCATATTGGTCGCCTGCGACACCGACCTCACGTTCGGCAGGGTCTTGAACCCGGCGGCCAGGCGCTCGGCATTGGCGTGGTCCTGCGCCAGCCGCTCGACGTTGTGGTCCAGCGCATACAGGCACGCAGCAGCCAGGATGCCGCCCTGCCGCATGCCGCCGCCCAGCACCTTGCGCCAGCGGTAGGCCTTGTCGACCAAGGTCTTGCTGCCGACCAACACTGAACCGACAGGCGCGCCCATTCCCTTGGAGAAGCAGATCGATACGCTGTCGAAGGTCTCGCTCAGCTGCTTTAATGAAAGGCCGCTGGCCACCGACGCGTTGAACACGCGCGCGCCATCCAGGTGCGTCGACAGGCCGATGGAGTGCGCCCAGTCGGTGGCCTCGCGCACATAGCTCTGCGGGATCACCTTGCCGCTGAAGGTATTTTCCAGCGCCAGTATTTTGGTGTTGGCGAAGTGCGGATTGCCTTTGACCTTGACCGCAGCCTTGAGCTTGTCGAGCGGCAGCGTGCCGTCGGCGGCGTTCTCGATGGGCTGCGGCTGGATGCTGCCCAGCACGGCGGCGCCGCCGCCTTCGTATTTGTAGGTGTGCGCGAGCTGGCCCACCAGGTATTCGTCGCCGCGGTCGCAATGGGCCATGAGCGCCGCAAGATTGCTCTGTGTGCCGGACGGAAAGAACAAACCGGCTTCCTTGCCGGCGCGTTCTGCGACGACGGCCTGCAATCGAATGATGGTGGGGTCGTCACCCAGAACGTCGTCTCCCACCGGGGCCTGCATCATGGCCTTGAGCATGGCCTCGGTGGGACGGGTGACGGTGTCGCTGCGCAAATCAATCATCGGATGCTCCAAAAAGGCAGGGGCCGCCCGGGATTTGCCGATCCATTCCGGGGCCGGGCCGCGGCCCGGCCCCTGCGGCCCTCGCTACTGCGAAAAGAATCCGATGACTGTAGCACTACAGCGATTTGGACAGTTGCTCCAGAATCGCCGGGTTCTCCAGCGTGGAGACGTCTTGCGTGATGGCCTCGCCCTTGGCGACCACGCGCAGCAGGCGGCGCATGATCTTGCCCGAACGGGTCTTGGGCAGGTTGTCGCCGAAGCGGATGTCCCTAGGCTTGGCGATGGGGCCGATTTCCTTGGCGACCCAATCCCGCAGCTGCTGCGCAATGGCCCTGGCTTCATCGCCCTCGGGCCGGGCGCGCTTGAGCACCACGAAGGCCACCACGGCCTCGCCGGTGGTATCGTCGGGACGCCCCACCACCGCGGCTTCAGCCACCATCTCGTGCGCCACCAGCGCCGATTCGACCTCCATGGTGCCCAGGCGGTGGCCCGACACATTGAGCACGTCGTCGATGCGGCCCATGATCCAGAAGTAGTCGTCGGCATCGCGCTGCGCGCCGTCGCCCGCCAGGTAATAGCCCTTGAGCTCGGGAGGGAAGTAGCTTTTGACGAAGCGGTCCGGATCGCCCCAGATGGTACGGATCATCGACGGCCAGGGACGCTTGATCACCAGAAAGCCGCCGTTGCCGGCGGGCACGTCCTCGCCAGTCTCGTCGACGATGGCGGCCGTGATGCCGGGCAGCGGCAGCGTGCACGAGCCCGGCTTGAGCGGCGTGGCGCCAGGAAGCGGCGTGATCATGTGGCCGCCCGTTTCCGTCTGCCACCAGGTGTCGACGATAGGGCAGCGCTCGCGGCCCACGTTCTTGTGATACCACATCCAGGCTTCAGGATTGATGGGCTCGCCCACCGAACCGATGATGCGCAGGCAGTCGATGGCGTAGTTGCTGGGATGCGTTTTGGGATTGCCTTCGCAAGCCTTGATGAGCGAGCGGATGGCCGTGGGCGCGGTATAGAAGATCGTGGCCTTGTGGCGCGCGATCATGTCCCAGAAGCGGCCCGAATCGGGATACGTGGGCACGCCTTCGAACATGATTTGCGTCATCCCGCACGCCAGGGGGCCGTATGCAATATACGTGTGGCCCGTAATCCAGCCCACGTCGGCGGTGCACCAGAAGACGTCGTCGGGGCGCGCGTCGAAGGTCCACTTCATGGTGAGCATGGCCCACAGCAGATACCCTGCCGAGGAATGCTGCACGCCTTTGGGCTTGCCCGTCGAGCCCGAGGTGTAGAGAATGAAGAGCGGATGCTCGGCATTGACCGGAACCGGCTCGCAGACGTCGGACTGGCCGCCCTCGACATCGTGCATCCATACGTCGCGGCCTTCGGTCCAGTCGATCTTGCCGCCGGTGCGCTTGTAGACGATGACTTTGCGCACAGCCTCGCAGCCGCCCATGGCCAGCGACTCGTCGACCGCCGGCTTGAGCGGGATCTGCTTGCCGCCGCGCATCTGCTCGTCGGCCGTCAGAACGAGCGAGGCGCCCACGTCGACGATGCGCTCCTGTAGGCTCTTGGCCGAGAAGCCGCCGAACACCACCGAGTGCGTTACGCCCAGGCGCACGCATGCCTGCATGGCCACCACGGCCTCGATGGACATGGGCATGTAGACAATGGCGCGGTCGCCCGCCTTGTAGCCCAGACTCTTCAGGCCGTTGGCGAAACGACTCACGCGCGCCAGCAGTTGACGATAGGTGATCTTGTCTACCTTGCCATCGTCGGCTTCGAAAATGATGGCGACCTTGTCGCCATTGCCCTGAGCGACCTGGGCGTCCAGGCAGTTGGCCGATACGTTCAGCTCGCCGTCGCCGAACCAGCGGTAGAACGGCGCCTTCGATTCGTCGAGCACCTGGGTAAAGGGTTTGGTCCATTGCAGGTGTTCGCGCGCCAGGCGGGCCCAGAACGCGTCGGGGTCGCGCTCGGCCTCGGCGGCCAGGACGCGATAGGCTTCCATGCCCGAGATGGTCGCGCCCTGGGCCGCACTGGCGGGCGGCGGAAATACACGCGTTTCGACCAGGACCGATTCGATGGAATTGGACATGCTTTGTCTCCGTGTGGGGTTATTTTTTCAGTATCGCCATCTTGAGTTATACAACTTCGATACCGTATCGCCGTGCTCTTACTTCCACCTGACTGACAAAAGTCAACGGAACGCCATTTCAAGCAGGACGCGGCATGCGTACGCGAGCCAGCAGCGCCAGGCCGCCCACGAAAAACAGGCCGGTGATCAGGATGGCCAGGCGCTGATTGCCGTGGGTAATCCAGGTCACCAATCCGTAGGTCAGCGGCCCGACCACCGCGGCCAGCTGCACCGCGAAGGTCCACAAGGCGAAGAACTCGGCCAGGCGGCCGGCAGGCGCGAACACGCCCACCATGGCCCGCCCCGCGCTCTGGCTGGTGCCCATGCACAGGCCGGCCAGGAAAGCCGCGGCCCAGAACACCGGCACGGTGACCGCGGCATAGGCCGTCAGTACCATGGCGATCCAGCCGCACAGCGTGATCGCCAGCGCGCGTTTGTGGCCGATGCGGTCCTGCGCGTAGCCGAAGGCGAAGGCGCCCGCGGCCGCCGCGATGTTCACGGTGAACACCATGATCATGGTCTGCGCCATGCCGAAACCCATGACCTGCTGGGCATAGACCGCAGCTAGCGTGATGACCACCGAAATGCCGGCCTGATAGCAGGCGCAGCACATCAAGAGGCGGCGGTATTGCGGGTAATCGACGCCGGTCTCGCGCCAGAGCCGGGCCAACCGCGCCAGCATGTCGCGCATGTCGCGCCACAGGCTCTGCAAAGGCAGATTGCGCGGCGTGGATCGTTCGCGCAGCATGAGAAAGGACGGCAGCGCTGCCAGCACGAATACGGCGGCCGTGACCATGACGACCCAGGGCACATAACGCGGCGCTTGCAGACCATGCGACTGGCTGACGAGAACCACCACCAGCGACAGGCCCAGGCTGAGCATGCCGCCGCAATAGCCGAAGCTCCAGCCCCAGCCGGAGACGCGCCCCAATGCATGAGGCCGCGCCAGCTCGGGAAGAAAGGCCCCGATCACGGACTCGCCGATGCAATAGAAATAGTTGGAGCAAGCCACACCCACCAGGGCCAGCCATACGTCGCCCGGCCCGGCCCATATAAGCAGCAGCATGAAGCCCACATGGCCCAGCGTGCTGCTGTAAAGCAGCCGGCGCTTGCCCGCGCGCGCATCGGCGCGCGCGCCCAGCGTGGGCATGGTAAGCATGAGACAGAAATAGGACAGCGACAGCGCCGACGTCCAGGCCAGCGTGGCCCAAGGCGCCGCGCCGCCCACCACACCGACGAAATACGCGGAAAAGACCGTGGTGATGATGACGGTGGAATAGCCCGAATTGGCGAAGTCATACATCGCCCAGGCCCAGACTTCGCGCCGCGTCACGCCGGGATTGAGCGACCAGCCGGCCTCCCCGGCCGCGACATCGGTGGACGGGGCGGCCGCGCTCACAGGCCGAGCGCGGCGATGCCGGCGCGGGCGATCTCCGCGTCTTCGGTGGACTTCACGCCCGACACGCCCACGGCGCCGATGACCTGGCCGTCGGCCACCACCGGCACGCCGCCTTCGAGCATGCCATCGAGCGGCGCCGAGAGAAAGGAATAGCGGCCCTGGTTGATGATGTCTTCATAGACCTTGGACTCGCGCCGGCCCATCGCGGCGGTGCGCGCCTTGGCCGGGGCGATGTGCGACGAGACGGGCGCCGCGCCGTCGCCACGCAGCAGGCCCAGCAGGTGGCCGCCGTCGTCGGTTACCGCGATGGTCACAGCCCAGTTGTTCTTGAGGGCATGCGCCTCGGCGGCGGCCAGGATGTTCTTCACGTCTTGCGCGCCCAGTACGGCCTTGGTCTTCATTGCAGGGATTCCTTGATTTGTTCGAGTGCTGAGGGATCTTCGATCGTGGTGAGGTCGCCCGGGTCGCGCTTTTCGCATACGGCCGCGATGGCCCGCCGCAGCACCTTGCCCGAACGTGTCTTGGGCAAAGCGCCCACGAAGCGGATGCGCGCGGGACGCGCCACGGCGCCGAGCTGCTGTTCCACCACGCGCATGATATCGCCTTCCAGCGCGCGGGCGGCATCGAGGTCCTCGGCGGGCACAGCCTGCTTGAGCACCACGAAAGCCATGGCCACCTGGCCCTTGAGTTCGTCGGCCACGCCCACCACCGCGCACTCGGCCACGCCGGCATGCGTGCTGATCGACTCTTCGATCTCGCGCGTGCCCAGGCGGTGCCCGGCCACGTTGATCACGTCGTCGGTACGGCCCAGGATGAACCAGTAGCCGTCCGCGTCCACCCTGCCCCAGTCGAAGGTCGAGTAGTACTGCCTGCCCGGTATGGACGTGAAGTAGGTCTGCACGAAGCGCGCGTCGTCGCCCCAGATCGTGGACATGGCCCCCGGTGGCAGTGGCGGCACGATGGCCACCACGCCTTTCTGCCCCGCGGGCAGGTCTTCGCCGGTGGTTTCGCTCACCACGCGCACGTCATAGCCGTAGGTGGGAAACGAGGGGCTGCCGAAGCGCGCCGGCGTGAACTCCACGCCCGGCTGCGCCGACAGAATGGGCCAGCCCGATTCGGTCTGCCAATAGTTGTCGATGATGGGCTTGCCCAGGCCGTCAGACAGCCAGCGCGCCGTGGGCTCGTCCAGCGGTTCGCCGGCCAGATACACGGCGCGCAGCGACGACAGGTCGTGCCGCTTGAGCAGGGCCGGATCCTGCCGCTTGAGCACGCGCACCGCCGTGGGCGAGGAGAACAGCGCGTTGACGCGAAAACGCTCCACCAGTTTCCACAGGATCGCGCCGTCGGGACGCACCGGCGTACCTTCGTAAAGTATGGTGGTCTGGCCGGCGATGAGCGGGCCATACACGATGTACGAGTGTCCCACCACCCAACCGATATCGCTGGTGCAAAAGTACGTATCGCCCGGCTTGCCGCCGAACACGTATTCCATGGAAGCGGCCAGCGCCACGGCGTAGCCTCCGGTGTCGCGCTGCACGCCCTTGGGCCTGCCTGTGGTACCCGAGGTGTACAGCACATAACTGGGCTCGGAAGATTCCAGCCAAGTGATCGGCACCGCTTGCCCCCAGTGCTTGCGGCGCAGCACGTCATAGTCCAGGTCGCGCCCGGCCACGGGTTCGAAAGGGGCCAATCCCCGGTCGAAGATCACCACCGATTGCGGCGGCTTGGCGCACAGGCCCAGGGCCTTGTCCAGGAGCGGCTTGTAGGCCTGCACCTTTCCGGCTCGCGAGCCGCCGTCGGCGCTTACCACCACCTTGGGCGCCGCGTCGTCGATGCGCTGTGCCAGGTTCACCGAGGCGAAGCCGCCGAACACCACCGAGTGCACCGCGCCGATGCGTGCACAGGCCAGCATCGTGAACACGGCCTCGGGCACCATGGGCATGTAGAGCAGCACCCGATCGCCCCGTTCCACGCCCAGCCCGCGCAGCATGGCGGCCGCGGCGTTGACCTCGTCGTAAAGCTGCTTGCGGGTATAGACGCGCTCCCGGTCGACCTCGGTCGACACCCACACCAGCGCCGGACGGTCGGCGTACTGGGGCAGCCAGCGGTCGACCGCGTTGTAACAGAGGTTGGTGCGTCCGCCCACGTACCAGCGGGCAAAAGGCGGGCGGCTGTCGTCCAGTACCCGGGCAAAAGACTCGTCCCAGTGAATGCGCGCGGCCACGCGCCCCCCCAAAAACACGCGCATTTGTATAGATTAGTGATTTTAAAAACAGATTTTATTAATAAATCATATAATCTTTTTTGTAATATAATTATTTTTTCTTCAATTTTGAAATTGTTTGCATTTAAAAAAGAATCTGTATCCTTTAAAAATGTATCAGTTTCATTGATTGTAAACACGTCTAATTGGGTTTTTATAACATTTGAAGCGTTTTTACTTTTATCAATAATGTTTATCATATTTATTGTTATCTTTTTTAAACATTTAAATTGTTTTTCAAAATAATCAAAATTAAGTTCTTTATTTTCTTTCGGCCATTCTCTTAAAAGTCCTATTATTTTTGATTTTATTGTTAACAATCCATTTGGATCT
>NZ_JBQCER010000003.1:0-35764 GCF_051960075.1 Bordetella sp. | reverse complement strand
CCTATCCCATGGTCAATGGACAGAGCCGCCTGCAGCGGCGCTTCTACGACGAATCCGGCCCGATGCAAGCGGTACGAGAACGGATCGGTCAGGCCGTCGATGCGGGCGAGGCCCTGCGATTGGGGCTGGTCACCTCCACGCCCGACGAAATCGATTGGGAAGACGAACTGCGCATGGCGCTGGAAGAGCGCCGCGCGTTGTCGCCCGACGCGCTGACAGGCCTGGAGGCCAATTTGCGCTTCGGTCCCGGCGAAACCATGGAGACCCGCATCTTCGGCCGGCTCACGGCCTGGCAGAACTGGATTTTCAACCGGCCCAATGCGGCCGGCGAGAAAGGCGCCCTCAAGCTGTACGGCAAGGGTGAGCAGGCTGCTTTCGATTGGAACCGGGTCTGACCGCGCACGCTTTCCGCGCACCGTCAGCGACACACCGAGGACCGGCCCGGCGCCGGCCCGACAGAACCAGGAGACACCTCATGTCCGGCATCAACTACAGCGAGAAGATCCCCAACAACGTCAATTTGTCCGGCGACCGCGCGCTGCAGCGCGCGCTCGAACACTGGCAGCCCAACTATCTGCAGTGGTGGCAGGACATGGGGCCGGACGGCTCGCACAACTTCGACGTCTACCTGCGCACCGCGGTCAGCGTCGAGCCCGACGGCTGGGCGCATTTCGGCCACGTCAAAATGCCGGACTACCGCTGGGGCATCTTCCTCGCGCCGCAGGACGGCCAGCGCAAAATCCATTTCGGCGAAAACCTGGGCCGCGAGGTGTGGCAGGACGTGCCCGGCGAGCATCGCGCCAATCTGCGCCGCATCATCGTCACGCAGGGCGACACGGAGCCGGCGTCAATCGAGCAGCAGCGCCACCTCGGCCTCACCGCGCCGTCGCAGTACGACCTGCGCAACCTGTTCCAGATCAATGTGGAAGAGGGCCGCCACCTATGGGCCATGGTCTATCTGCTGCATCGCTATTTCGGCCGCGACGGCCGCGAGGAGGCCGACGCGCTGCTCGAGCGCCGTTCGGGCGACACCGACAATCCGCGCATCCTGGGCGCCTTCAACGAGAAGACGCCCGATTGGCTCGCCTTCTACATGTTTACCTACTTTACCGACCGGGACGGCAAGTTCCAGCTGTGCGCGCTGGCCGAATCGGGCTTCGACCCGTTGGCGCGCACCACCAAGTTCATGCTGACCGAAGAGGCGCACCACATGTTTGTGGGCGAGTCGGGCGTGTCGCGGGTGATTCAGCGCACCTGCGAAGTGATGAACCAGCTCAAGACCGACGATCCCGCCACGATACGCGCGGCCGGCGTCATCGATCTGCCCACCATTCAGCGTTACCTGAACTTCCATTACAGCGTCACCATCGACCTCTTCGGCGCTGACCAGTCGTCCAATGCCGCCATCTTCTATAACGCCGGCCTGAAAGGCCGCTTCGAGGAAGGCAAGCGCGCCGACGACCACCAGCTCAGGAACGACACCTACCGCGTATTGCAGGTGCAGGACGGCAAACTGGTCGAGGTCGAAGTGCCCATGCTCAACGCGCTCAACGAAGTGCTGCGCGACGATTTCATCCGCGATTCGGTGTCCGGCGTCGGGCGCTGGAACAAGGTGATCGAGAAGGCGGGCATTGCCTTCAGGCTGACTGTGCCGCACAAGGCGTTCAACCGCCAGATCGGCACGCTCGCGGGCGTGCGCGTGTCGCCGCAGGGCGAGGTGCTGAGCGATGCGCAGTGGAAGGCCAACGTCGACCGCTGGCTGCCCACGCCCGAAGACCGCGCTTTCGTCGCGTCGCTCATGGGGCGCGTCGCCGAGCCCGGTAAATTCGCCAACTGGATCGCGCCGCCGGTCATGGGCATCAACCGCAATCCTGTGCAGTTCGAATACGTACGCTTCAACTGAGGCGCACAACCGGATGGCGCCGGCTCGTCCGCCGGTCTGCCGATTCGCCGATCCCGCAATGGAAGCAAAAAGATGAACGCGCCCCTGCCAGCCGATATGTTGAAGCAGCATCTGATCGATCCCGAGATCTGCATCCGGTGCAATACCTGCGAAGAAACCTGCCCGGTCGACGCGATTACGCACGACGGCCGCAACTATGTGGTGGATCCTGCCATCTGCAATAGCTGCATGGCCTGCATTCCGCCGTGCCCCACCGGTTCGATCGACAATTGGCGGCTGATGTTGCGCGAGGAGGCTTATAGTCTGGAGGATCAGTTCGGCTGGGACGAACTGCCTCGGGAAAAAAAGCCGCCGGCCGAGTACCAGGCGGACCCGCCGCCGTTGCAGGTCCCGCAGCACGACGCCGTGCCCGAGGTCCAGGCGCCGGCGTCCACGGCGTCCGGGTCGATGGTGCCGCCCTGGTCGGCTGCCCATCCCTACGTGAACCTATATGCGCCAAAAGCGCCCGTCGCCGCGACCGTGGTAGGCAACTATCGCGTCACGGATGCCGACATGGGCAGCGACGTACATCACATCGTGCTCGACTTCGGCTCGCTGTTCTTTCCCGTGCTGGAAGGGCAGTCGCTGGGCATTTTGCCGCCGGGCGTCGACGCTCACGGGCGCGCGCATTTTGCGCGCCAGTATTCGATCGCCAGCCCGCGCGACGGCGAGCGGCCCGGCTACAACAACCTGTCCCTGACGGTAAAACGCGTCACCGAAGACTACGACGGCAAACCCTATGCGGGCGTGTGCTCGAACTATCTGTGCGATCTGGCCAAGGGCGACACAGTGCAGGTCATCGGCCCGTTCGGCAGCAGCTTCCTCATGCCCAACCATGCGCGCGCCAATTTGCTCATGATCTGCACCGGCACGGGTTCGGCGCCCATGCGCGCCATGACCGAGCATTGCAGGCGGCGCATCGCGCAGGACGTAAATGGCAAACTGATGCTGTTCTTTGGCGCGCGCACCCGGCGCGAGCTGCCGTATTTCGGTCCGCTGATGAAGTTGCCCGAAAATTTCATCGACATCAACCTCGCGCTCTCGCGCGAACCGGATCAGCCCAAGCGCTATGTGCAGGACGCCATGCGAGAGCGCGCAGTCGATGTGGCTGCGTTGCTGGCCGACGAAAACACGTATATCTACGTCTGCGGCCTCAAGGGCATGGAAGCCGGCGTGCTGCAGGCCTTGCGGGACGTCGCTGGCGCGGGCTGGGACGCCTTGCACGCCCAGTTGCGAGCGCAGGGACGCCTGCATGTGGAGACCTACTGAAGTCAGGATAGCGCGGTCTATTTTTGTATACAAAAATTGTTAAAATTCTCCGCTGCGCGCCGGTCCCGGCGCAGTAGTGGAGATCGCCATGCCTGACCGTGCAGCTTGTAGCGCCCCCGCTATGGGCCAATCGATCCTTGCCCGGGCCCGTGCGCTCGCCAGGCATTCAGACGACCCCGACGGCCTGACCTGCGCGTATATGACTGCGGCGCACCGCGAGGTCGCGGGGCAACTAGCCCAATGGATGCGCGAAGCCGGTTTCGATGCGGTGCGGATCGATGCGGCCGGCAACGTGATCGGGCGCTATCGGGCCTGCGTCCGGGCCGAGTCTGCGCGCCTGGTGGCGACCGGCAGCCATTACGACACCGTGCGCAACGGTGGCCTCTACGACGGCCGGCTCGGCATCCTGCTGCCCATCGCGCTGGTGGGCGGATGGCATGCCAGGCAGTGGCGTCCGCCTTTCGATTTCGAGGTCGTGGGCTTTGCCGAAGAAGAGGGTGTGCGCTTCGGCAGCACTTTCCTGGGCTCGTCCGCCTATATCGGCCGGTTCGATGCTGCCTTGCTGGAGACCCGCGACGCAGGCGGTGTTTCCATGGCACAGGCGTTGACCGACGCTGGCCGTGATCCGCAGGCGCTCGCGGCGCCCGTCGCAGGCGCGCGCCCGGATGCGTATTTCGAGATCCATATCGAGCAGGGGCCCGTGCTGCTGGCGCGCGGACTGGCCGTGGGCGTGGTCAGCGCCATTGCCGGAGCTACGCGTAGACGCTTCATGCTGCGAGGCCGGGCCGGACATGCGGGCACGACGCCCATGGATATGCGCCGCGACGCGATCTGCGCCGCGGCCGAGATCGTGCTGGCGATCGAAGCGCGTTGCCGCGCCCATCCGGAACTGGTAGGCACGGTAGGCAAGATCGACGCTCCCGGCGGTTCGGTCAATGTCGTGCCGGGGCGCTGCACTTTCACCCTGGATCTGCGCGCGCCTGCCGATGCGCTGCGCGACGCCGCGCTTGCCGATATCCTGGCGGCTGCCGACGATATCTGCTCGCGGCGCGGCATCGAGCTGGAATGCGAGACCCTGATGAGCGTGCCGGCCACGCCCTGCGACGAGCAAGCTCGCGCGCATTGGCGCGAAGCGATCGCCGCCCAGGGGCTGGAAGTCAGCGAACTGCCCTCGGGCGCGGGGCACGACGCCATCAAGTTGGCCGACGTCGCGCCGGTGAGCATGCTGTTCGTGCGCTGCGGCAACGGCGGCATCAGCCACCATCCGGATGAAACCGTCAGCGCCGCCGATATCGATGCGGCGGCGACCGTCACGCAGGCGTTCCTGTCGCGGCTGGCATAAGCCTGCGGGCCGGCCGAGCCGCCCGCGTCCGCGCGCAGGCCTCAATCCGCGCGCAAGATGTCGGCCAGCGTATGCGCCACCACTCGGGTCGCGCCGTAGAGATCGTTCAAGCGCAGATTCTCGTCGGCATTATGGCCGCGCGCCTCCATCAGCGTGCGCGGTCCCGCGCCGTACAACACGGTAGGAATGCCGCGCTGCGTATAGTGGCGCGCATCGGTGTAGAGCGGAACGCTGTGTACGGGGATCTCGACGCCGAAAACCGCCTGCGCATGACGCTGCAGCGGTTCGATGAGCGCCGCCGCGCCCGGCAGTTGCACCAGCGGTTCGGCCAGAAGAAGACGCCGCGTGCGGACTTCGATGCCCGGCTGGCAGGCACGGGCTGCCTCGGCGATGACCGCGAGCAATTCTTCTTCGGCCTGCGGCCCCGACTCTTCCGGAATCAAGCGCCGATCGAGGCGGAATGTCACCAGATCGGGAACGACGTTGGTATTGATGCCGCCGCGAATCAGGCCGATGGTCATGCTCGGCGAGCCGATTCCGGTCATTGCGGACGTGGCCGCGCCCAGCGTGCGCCGATAGGCGTATAGCGCCTGCATGACGTCATTTGCCGCCTGCAGGGCATCCACCCCGGTATGCGGCATGGCGGCGTGAGCCTGGCGGCCATGAACGCTGACCTCCAGATGCAGGCAGCCGTTGTGCGCCGTGGTGACGTGATAGGCAAAACCGGCGGAAATCGCCAGATCGGGGCGACTGGCGCCGCTGTCGAGCAGGAAGGCCGGGCCGTTGACGCCGCCGGCCTCCTCGTCATAAGTCAGGTGCAGTTCGATGGCCCCGCGCAGGCGCGCGCCCGCACGCTGCGCCGCCTTGAGCGCGAGCAAGGCCCAGGTGTAGGTGGCGAAATCGGACTTCGACACTGCGACCCCGCGCCCGAACATGACTGCGCCGTGCTCCGGGTCCTGCTCGATCCGCGCGCCGTAGGGCTCGCGCGTCCAACCCTGGCCGGGCGGCACCACATCGCCGTGTGCATTGAGCGCGACGACCGGGCCATCGTCGGAAAAAACGTGGCGCACCACCAGGTTGACGATCGAGATCATGCCTTGTTCGCGCACCGGCTCGATGGCCGGAACGTGGCGCTCCACCGGCAGCGCCAGGCCGGTCAGCAACCGCTCGGCCAGTTCGGCATGGGGCGCGCAATCGCCGGGAGGGTTGTCCGAGGGCTGGCGCACCAGCTCGGCCAGGAATCGGGTCTGGGCCGGCTGCTCGGCCAGGAGAAATGCGTCGATGGAATTGAAGATCTGCGTGGACATGGAAAGAACCGAAGCGAGGGGATAGCGGCGCGTGGACCGTGCTGCAAGATATCAGTTTATTGAATACAAAATTTGTATTCAATAAATGTAGTTAAATTTTAGATAGACTATCGTCATCATGAAGCCGACCTCCGCCGTCAAAACCGCCGATTTGAGTGCCGAACAAATCGCGCGCAGCATTTCCGATGCCATCGTTGCGCGCCAGTTGCCCCCGGGTACGCGCCTGCGCGAAGAAGCGCTGGCGCGTGCCTATGGCGTCAGCCGCACCAAGATCCGCGCTGCGCTGCTGATGCTGTCCAAAGACAAGCTCATCCGCACCATGCCTGAGAAAGGGGCGTTCGTCAGCAAGCCCAGCGCAGCCGAAGCCCGCGAGATCTATGCGGTGCGCCGCATCCTGGAAAGCGCGCTGGCACGCGAATTCGTCTCCTGCGCCAAGCCTGCCGACTACAAGCGCATCGACGTGCACCTCAAAAGCGAACGCCAGGCCATTGCCGGGTCGGACGTGCATCTGCGCAACCAATTGCTGGGCAAGTTCCACATCCTGCTGGCCGAAGTGGTCGGCAACACCGTGCTGACCGAGATGCTCCAGGAGCTGTCGGCGCGCAGCGCCATCATCACCGTGTTCTACCAATCGACCGCCGACGCTGGCTGCTCGCACGACGAGCACGTCGCGTTCATCAAGGCTGCCAAGGCCGGCGACGCGGCGCGGGCTTGCGAGCTGATGGTGCGGCATATCGAGCATGTCGAGCGCAGCCTGAAATTCACCGAAGACGACGAGCGCGGCGTGGACCTGGTCTCCGCATTGCTGGCCTGAGCCTCTCGTCATCACAAGCCGAGAAACTGACGTAGTTCAGGCGTCTGCGGCGCCTGGAACAATGCCTGCGGCGCGCCGGATTCATGGATGCGGCCCTGGTGCATGAAGACGACGCGGTCGCAGACTTCCCGCGCAAAGCGCATTTCGTGCGTCACCATCAGCAACGTCATGCCGTCTGCCGCCAGTTCGCGCACCACGGCCAGCACCTCGGCCACCAATTCGGGGTCGAGCGCGGAGGTGATCTCGTCGCACAGCAGAGCCATCGGCTCCATGGCCAGAGCCCGCGCGATAGCCACGCGCTGTTGCTGGCCGCCGGAGAGCTGGTCGGGCCAGGCGTCGAATCGGTGCAGCAGGCCGACTCGATCGAGCATGCGGCGGGCCGTGGCTTCTGCCTGCTCGCGCGGCACTTTGCGTGTCACCATGGGCGAGAGCATGACATTGCGCCCGACGCTCAGATGGGGGAAAAGGTTGAACTGCTGAAAGACCATGCCCACCTTGAGCCGGAGCGCGCGCAAGCGCAGCTCATCGGCGGCCACCTGCGAATCGGCGACCATGATGGCTCCGCCATCAGGCGTTTCCAGGCCGTTTATGCACCGTAGCATCGTGCTTTTGCCCGAACCGCTCTTGCCGATGATGGCTATGACCTCGCCGGCTTCCACACGCAGGGTCACGCCCTTGAGCACCTCGTTTTCGCCAAAGTGTTTGTGTACATCTTCAAGCGCGATCAGCGGCATGTTGCAATCTCCGTTCCAGGCTATGGCTCAAGCAGGACATGGGCCAGCACAATGCGAAATAGATCAACGCGGCATAGCCATAGACCGTGAACGGCTGGAACGTCGCGTTGGTGATGATGGTCCCGGCCTTGGACAGTTCGGTGAAGCCGATGATGGAGGTGAGCGCCGTGCTCTTGACGATCTGCACGGAAAATCCTACGGTCGGCGGGATCGACAGCCTCAGGGCCTGGGGCAGGATGACGTGCCGCATCTGCTGGAAGTAGCCCATGGCCAGGCTGGCCGAGGCTTCCCATTGGCCGCGCTGCACCGACTCGACGCAGCCGCGCCAGATCTCCGCGAGAAACGCCGAAGCCCAGAGGATGAGCGCCAGGCCGGCCGCCAGCCACGCGGGCACGTCCAGGCCGAACAGCGACAGGCCGAAAAACGCCAGGAACAACTGCATCAGCAGCGGCGTGCCCTGTAACAGCTCGATATACAGGCGCGCGGCCACGCGCAGTTCCCGGCGCCGCGAGGTGCGGGCCAGCAGCAGCGCCATTCCCAGGATGGCAGAGCCGGCAAAGGTCGCCAGCGAAAGCGCCGCGGTCCAGCGGGCCCCCAGAAGCAAGCCTCGCAGTATGTCCCACTGCGTGAATGTCGTCATGCCGACCTCCTGCCGAAAACCCGATGCCCGAACGCCAGCAGGGTCTGCCGGATAAGCAGCGACAGCGCCAGATAGAGGCCCGTGGCGACCAGATACGATTCGAATGCGCGGAAATTGCGCGACTGGATGAAATTGGCCGCATAGGAAAGCTCGGGCGCGGCGATCTGCGAGCAGACGGCCGAGCCCAGCATCACGATGACGATCTGCGACACCAGCGCCGGCCACACGCGACGCAGCGCCGGCTTGATCACCACGTGCACGAATGCCTGGCCGCGCGACATGGCCAGCGACGCGGCGGCTTCGAGCTGTCCGCGCGGCGTGGCGACGATGCCCGCGCGGATGATCTCGGTGCAGTAGGCTGCCAGATTCAGGGCCATGGCCAGGCAGGCGGCATGCATCTCCCGTAGATGAATGCCCAGCGAGGGCAGGCCGAAGAAGATGAAGAACAACTGGATCAGAAAGGGCGTATTGCGTACCAGTTCGACATAGGCGGTCACGAGCCGGCGCACGGGGGCAGGGCCCTGTGTGCGCGCCCAGGCGCCAGCCACGCCGATGAGCAGGCCGAAGACCGCGCCGAACACGGTCAGCTCGACCGTCACCGCCACGCCCTTGAGCAGTACGGGTGTGTAGGCCAGTACCGCGCCGAAATCAAACTGATAAGCCATGCGTGATCTCTCCGATCGCCGGCGCGGTCACAGATCCTTGGGCAGCGGCATGCCGAGCCAGTGCTCGGAGATCTTGTTGAGCGCGCCGTCTTTTCTGGATTTTGCGATGATGGCGTTGACCTCCTTCATCAGCGCCGGCTCGCCCTTGTTCATGCCGACGTAGCAGGGCGAGTTGCTGATCAGGAACTTGGGCTGGGGCTCCTTGGCGGGATGGCGCGCGACGATGGCCGCGGCCACGACGTTGCCCGTGGCGATCAATTGCACCTGACCGGAAAGAAAAGCCGTGATGGTGGCGTTGTTGTCTTCATAGCGTTTGATGTCGGCTGTGGGCGGCGCGATCTTGGACAGCGCCAAGTCTTCGATGGCGCCGCGCGTCACACCGATCGTCTTGCCCGCCAGGTCGGCCGCATCCTTGACCTTGGCGTCGGCCGGGCCGAAGACGCCGTTATAGAAGGGCGCGTAGGCATCGGAGAAATCGAGAACCTTGGCGCGCTCGGGATTCTTGCCCAGGCTGGAGATCACCAGATCGACTTTGTGCGTCTGCAAGAAGGGGATGCGGTTCTCGCTGGTGACCGGGACCAGATCGATCTTGACGTGCAACTGCTTGGCGATCAGGCGCGCCATGTCGATATCGTAGCCCTGCGGCTGCATGTCGGCGCCCACCGAGCCGAACGGAGGAAAGTCCTGCGGCACGGCTACTTTGAGAACGCCGGCGTGGCGGATGTCGGCCAGTTCGTTCGCATGAGAAGCGGTGCATGCCAGCATCGCGGCCGAGGCGCACAAGGAGAGAAACAGCTTTCTACGGTTCATCGTCGGATCTCCGGGGTTGGACGTTGATTTGAAAAATGCACACCATATTGGTATACAAAATCAAAGCAAGGATCATGCCAGCCCGGCGATGAAGGCGTTCGGATCGGTTTGTCTGGGGTTTTGCGCCTGGCGGCGTGCAGGCGTGCGCCATGGCGGCGCATGTCTGCACCGCTATGGCGCGCACGCGGGTGTCAGCCCAGTCTGCGCAGAAAGGCGAGCACGGCCCGACCCGCCAGATCGGCGTCGTCGGTCGTGATGGTTTCCAGCGGATTGTGGCTGATGCCGCCGTTGCCGCAGCGCACGAACAGCATGCTCACCGGCGCGACGTCTTCGAGGATCTTGGCGTCGTGGCCGGCGCCCGACGGCAGTTCAAACTGCGGCTGACCCAGTTCCGCCAGCACGGCCCGCCACATCGCGCGATGTTCGCCGGAGCACGGAGCGGCGGCCACGCTCCAGGCTGGCTGCATGTCCTCGATCGCGATGTTGCGGCGGGCGCAGATTTCCTCGATCTTGCGTTCGACGTCGGCCACCGCGGCATCGCGGGTGGCGTCGTCGGCAGCGCGGATGTCCAGGCTCATGCGACAGGCGCCCGGGATCACGTTGACCGATGCCGAAGGCACCTCAAGCAAACCCACGGTGCCGACCAGTGTCTCGGCTTCGCTGCAGCGCTGTTCCACATACAGGGCGATTTCGGCGGCGGCGCAGGCCGCGTCGCGGCGCATCGACATGGGCGTGGTGCCGGCGTGCCCGGCGCGGCCCTTGAGCAGCAGCTTGCGGCGCATGCTGCCCGCGATCGAGGTGACCACGCCCAGCGCCAGACCGGCATCGAGCAGAACGGGGCCTTGCTCGATGTGCGCTTCGAAATAATGTTTGATGCGCGTCGTATCGACGGCGGCGCTGCCCACGGCAGCCGGGACCAGCCCCGCCTCGATCATGGCCTGGCGCAGCGCAACGCCGTTGGCGTCGACCAGATCCAGCCACGCCGGGTCGTAGCGGCCGATATAAGCCGACGAGGCCAGGAAAGCCGTGCCATAGCGCGCGCCTTCTTCCTCCGCAAAGGCCACGACGTCGAAATCGTAGGGCAGGCGTTCGCCGCTGCGGCTCAGCTGCGCCACCACGGCCATCGGCAGGAGAATGCCCAGCCGGCCGTCGTAGCGGCCGCCGTTGCGCACGGTGTCGTAGTGGCTGCCGGTAACGACCAGCTCGGGATGCGCCACCGACGCGTCGGCCTTGTAGCGACCGATCACGTTGCCCACGGCGTCGTGGCGCACGGTGTCGAAGCCGGCTTCCTGCATCCACTGGCCTATTTGCCTGGCCGTGGCGCGGTGCGCGGGGGTCAGGTAGGTGCAGGTGAGATTGTCTTTCTGGTCTGACCATGCCGCCAGTTCGGCGGCCCAGGTCATGACCTGCCGGCCGTACCAGAGCGGAGCATCGGATTGCATGGAGCCTCTCTCGGAAGGAATGTCTGTGAAGACCGCTATTCAAGCCCAAACACCGGAATTTGTGTGAAAAAAATAGGCGATGGTCCGCTGTCGCGGCGCTTCCCTGCCATAAACCGACAGCCGCCGCAGCGCGCATAGGCGTTTCGCATCTGCGGTCTGCGGACAATGGAAAAGCCAAGAACCGTAAATTTGAAGGTGTTGCCGTTTAGCCGCACACTTTCCCGGGTTTACGATCAGAAAACCGTTCTGGGCCCGCCCAGCCATGGGAAAGCACCTTCTAAAAACGATAGAGGCGACATGATTCGATTCCGTTCGCTCCAAGCACAGGTGGACGTGCTGTTCAAGAGATTGCTGGCTCAGTATTCCGGCAGCTTCAGGCTGGATCCGTCCCGGCGGGTGGAGATAAACGGCCGCCAGACCCCGATGATGTTCGACGGCGACCAGCCGGTCAGCCTGCAATACGAGGTGCTCGACCGCTTCGAAGCGCAGACGGGCGGCGTTGCATCGATTCTGGCGCGTACGGACGACGATTTCATCCGGGTGACGACCAGCGTGAAGGACGCTCAGGGCAAGCGGGCGCTCGGGGTCAAGCTGGACCGCTCGCATCCGGCTTACGCGCTCAATCGGGCGGGCAAGACTTACTTCGGCAATACGACGCTGGCCGGCCGCAAGTTCGTCTTCGACTACCGTCCCATTTACGATGCCCACGAGCAGGTCATCGGCATCTTTGCGGTGGGCCTGGACATCAGCAAGGTTCGCATTTTGACCCTTTCCGAATCGGTCGGGCTGGCCGCTTTCGCGCTGGCGCTGGCGCTGCAGATCGGGCAGGAAGTCCTGTTCGCGCTATCCAGGGGCGGGCACGACACCGGATTGAGCTGGATGGATGCATGGCACAGTCTGGCTGCGGCCGGCCTGTTTGGTCTGGGCATGTATGCCGTTGTTCGCCGCAAAGTCGGCAGGCCGTTGCAGATTGCGCAGGCTGCGGCGCGGCGCCTGGCCGGCGGCGACCTTTCCATGCAGGTTCCGGTCAAGCGCAGCGACGAAATCGGCCAGTTGTTCGACGCCTTGAACGGCATCAATACAGGTCTGGCCAATCTGGTCGACAATGTACGCGTATCGGCCGACAGCCTGAGTGTGGCGTCGCGTCAGATCGCGGCAGGCAACGCCGACCTGTCGTCCCGCACCGAGAGCCAGGCCAGCTCCCTGGAGCAGACCGCCGCTGCCATGGACGAGCTGACGGCCACGGTGCATAGCAACGCCGAGAACGCCAAGCTGGCCAACCAGCACGTGGGCGCCACCTTCGATCTGGCCAACCAGGGTTCGGACTTGATGGAGCAGGCAGTGGCCACCATGCACGGCATCCGCGCTTCATCGAACAAAGTGACCGAGATCGTCGGCACGATCGAGGGCATCGCTTTCCAGACCAATATTCTGGCGTTGAACGCGGCGGTCGAATCGGCCCGCGCCGGCGAGCAGGGCAAGGGTTTCGCGGTGGTGGCGGGCGAGGTGCGCGCGCTCGCCCAGCGCAGCGCGGAGGCCGCCAGGCAGATCAAGGGCCTGATCGAGGATGCGGTGGGCAAGGTCAACGACGGCGGGCAGTTGATCGACCAAGCCGGGCAGACCATGTCCCGGATCGTGAGTTCGGTGCAGGGAGTCACGCAGCTGATGTCCGACATCCATCGCGCCGGTGCGGAGCAGAGCACCGGGATCGAAGAAGTCAACCGTGCCGTGTCTCAGATGGACGAAATGACCCAACAGAATGCCGCCTTGGTCGAAGAGGCCGCCGCGGCGGCGGCCAGCATGCAGGAACAGCCCGAGTCGCTCGAGCGCTCGGTTCACGTATTCAAGCTGGCCATGTGACGAGCCAGCCCGGCCCAAGACTCCGGAATTTGCTTCAGATCAAATATAAAGCGTCCAAACATAAAAAAAACCGGGCAAACGGCCCGGCTTTTTTGGCGACGCAAGCATGCCCTGCGCCTGCCGGAATCACCTCAGCGTGAACTTTTCGACCAGGTGCGCGAGCGACTTGGCCTGATCGTCGAGCGATTGGGCTGCCGCGGCGGCTTCTTCGACCAGTGCGGCGTTCTGCTGAGTTCCCGAATCCATCTGCGAAATGGCGTCGTTGATTTCCTCGATACCGGAGCTCTGTTCGGCAGTGGCGGCCGAGATCTCGTTCATGATGTTGGTCACGCGCTTGACTGCCTGCACGACTTCGTCCATGGTCCTTCCGGCCTCCTCGGCGAGCTGCGAGCCATTGCCGACGCGCTCGACCGAGGTGCTGATCAGGGCTTTGATTTCCTTGGCCGCCGATGCGCTGCGTTGGGCCAGGCCGCGCACTTCGCCTGCGACCACGGCAAACCCGCGGCCGTTTTCGCCGGCACGCGCCGCTTCCACGGCCGCATTCAGCGCGAGGATATTGGTCTGGAATGCGATGCCTTCGATCACGCCGATAATGTCGCCGATGCTTTTGGCGCTTTCGTTGATGTCGGTCATCGTCGTCACCACGCGGCCCACGACCGCGCCGCCTTTCTCCGCAATCTCCGAGGCATTGTTCGCAAGCGCGCTGGCCTGCTTGGCGTTATCGGCGTTCTGATGCACCGTCGAGGTCAGTTCTTCCATGCTGGTCGCGGTGCGTTCCAGAGCGATCGACTGCTGCTCGGTGCGTTTGGACAGATCGAGGTTGCCCATCGAAATTTCGCCCGCTGCGAGCGAGATCGTCTCGGCGCTCGTCGCGATTTCGCCCACGATGCCCGACAGGCTGCCTTGCATGTCGCGTAGCGCTGCCAGCATGCTCGCGTTATCGCCGCGCTTGAGCTTGATCTGGCCGGACAGGTTGCCCGCTGCGATGTGGCTGGCAATGGCCTTGGCATAGCCGGGCTCGCCGCCCAACTGCGACGTAAGACGCCGCACCACGACTTCGCTGATGATGAATGCGAGCAGGATGAGCGCGAGCGTCATGGCGGCGATCATGACGAACGACGAGCGGTAAACGGCATCGGACGCGTTGATGGTCTCCTTGGCGCCGATGCCGCACTGTTGCACGAGCGCGTCGATGGTCTTCTCGAGCTTGCCGGTTTCCACGAGCAGCGACACGTCCTGCATGCCGACCTGCCAGTTCATCTGCGACAGGTCGAGCGACTGCGCTTGCACCAGTTTGACGAATTTTTCCAGATCGGCGGCCCAGATCTTGCTGCCGGCATCGAATTGCTTGGCCAGCGCGACCGCTTTGGTATCTGCAGGGTCGAGGTACTGCGACAGCGTTTTCATCTGCACCGTCAGTTGCGCGGAATTGGACTGAATGTCGTTGCCCAGTTCGACGCGCTCTTTTGCGGTGGTCGCCGTGAGCAGCATTTTCTGCGCGCGGCTCGCCCGCAGCATCGCCGCGCGTGCTTCTTCGGCCGCGAGGCTCACGACGTAGCCTTGCTCGTAGATCGACTGTGTCGAGTTGTGCAGGCGGCTGCTCTGTTTGAGAGAGAAAGCACCAATGGCGAATGTGCCGACCAGCAACAGGGCGAACGCGAGCCGAAGCATCGTCTTCACGGCCATGGGCCGCCGGGCACGCGCCTTCTTTTTTACTGCTGCCCCGATCTGCGTTGGCTTGTCGCTGGACAGGAGTCTCGCATCCGGACGTTTTCCGAATGCAATCGCGGGTACTTTCATATTGCCTCTCGCTGATATGAGATTTAATACTTGCACGGCAATGTGACACCCGGTTTGGTGCACGGCCATGATTCGACCTGGATTTTATTAATAAAAGGCCTTGGTTCTAATAAGCAAAAACCCCGCAAATTCAATAATTTGCGGGGTTTTTTTTATGCCTTTTCAAAGCATGACACTTCTGCGGTGGTGCCCAGGAGAGGACTCGAACCTCCACACCTTGCGGCACATGGACCTGAACCATGCGCGTCTACCAATTCCGCCACCTGGGCATACCTTGCGTCAAGCAAGACCGACATTCTAATTTATTCTGTCCCCATGTCAAATTCTTTTGCCTGCCTGTCTTTAAATATGCAAAAAATATCACATTGCAGATGTTGATTTGGTGCTTTATGGTTTACACACAAGCTACAAAAAAGTAGTGATGGTGCGGTGTTTTGGCTGTGTGGTACTCAATACGAATATGCTTTATTTTTCATATAAAAATTATTCATATTGAATCGATCTCATGCCGAACCGCCGTGTAACCCACATACGGAGACAATCAATGAACCGTGCTTATGACTCAGCCGGCCATGCCGCGCCGTTCTTTTCGAAAGAAGCGACCGTCGCCAAGCCGGGCTTCTCTCGCTGGATGGTGCCGCCCGCCGCGTTGGCGGTGCATCTATGCATAGGGCAAGCCTACGCATTCTCGGTGTTCAACGGCCCGCTGACCAAGGTCATCGGTATCGACAAGTCGGCGCCGGGCGACTGGCCGCTGACAACGCTGGGCTGGATTTTTTCGCTTGCGATCTTCTGCCTCGGCCTGGCTGCCGCTTTCGGCGGCAAGTGGCTCGAGCGCGTCGGGCCACGCCTGGCAATGTTCGTGGCTGCCTGCTGTTTCGGCGGCGGTTTTCTGGTCTCGGCGCTTGGCGTGCATCTCCACCAGATATGGTTGTTGTATATCGGCTATGGCGTGATCGGCGGGATAGGCCTGGGGATCGGCTACGTATCGCCGGTATCGACGTTGATCCGCTGGTTTCCAGACCGGCGCGGCATGGCGACCGGCATGGCGATCATGGGCTTCGGCGGAGGCGCGATGATCGCCGCCCCCTTGTCGGTCATGCTCATGAACCACTTCAAAAGCGCCACGAGCGTAGGCGTCGCCGAAACCTTCGTCGTGATGGGTATTCTTTATTTCATCTCGATGGTGATCGGATCGCTCGCGGTCCGTGTGCCGCCAGCCGGCTGGACGCCCGCCGGCTGGACGCCGCCGGCGGCCGCTCAGCACAAGATGATCACGGCCAGTCACGTGCACATCGACCAGGCGCTGAAGACGCCGCAGTTCTATCTGATCTGGCTGGTTCTGTTCCTGAACGTGACCGCGGGAATCGGCATCCTCAGCCAGGCGTCGGTCATGATCCAGGAAAGCTTCAAGGGCGCGGTCAGTGCGACCGCCGCCGCGGGCTTCGTCGGGTTGTTGTCGCTGTTCAACATGGGTGGACGCTTCATTTGGGCGTCGGCGTCGGACTGGGTCGGTCGCAAGAACACCTACTACATCTTCTTCGTGCTTGGCGCGATCGCTTACGTCAGTGCGCCGATCTTTGCCGGGAACGTGAACGTCGCGATGTTCGTGCTGGCATTCTGCATCATCATCTCGATGTACGGCGGCGGTTTCTCGACCGTGCCGGCCTATCTTGCCGACATGTTCGGAACCGCCTACGTCGGCGGCATCCACGGCAGGCTTCTGACCGCATGGGCAGCGGCCGGCATTGCCGGGCCGGTGCTCATCAATTACATACGGGCCTACCAGGTCGCCCATGGCGTGGTGAAAGCCGACGCCTACAACATGACCGTCCACATCATGGCCGTGCTGCTGGTAGTCGGCTTCATCTGCAACATGCTGGTCAAGCGCGTGGACGAACGTCACCACATGACCGAAGCCCAGCTCGCGGCAAACTGACAGGAGACGCCGAGATGAACACCAACGAAGTTCACCCGACCAACAAGCCCATGCTGGTCATATTCTGGCTCTATGTTCTGATCCCGCTGGTTTGGGGGGTCGTCAATACGCTCACCCAGGCGCTCAAGCTGTTCAGCTGACGCGCTCCCGGCCCCGATGCGCTCTGCGAGGCATCGGGGTTGTTTCGTGCGAACGGTGCAGAGCGAGCTTTTCACCCCGGCAGTCGCGATTCGAATCTTTTCTTCAAATACAGCCCCAGAGCCAGATCATCGGCCAGCCCGAGCTTGCGCATTGCCCGGCGCTTGTGGCTGCTGATGGTTTTCTTGCTGCGTGACAGACGCCGGGCCGCCTGGGTGACAGACAGGCCCAGTGAAATATGGCGCAGGATTTCGGTTTCCGTCGCGCTCAGCAGATCGGCGGAGTCGTCCGGCCTGCCGAGGCGGATGCGGCCGTCGATACTAAGATGGAACTGCAGCGGCTGCTGTGCCGCGGCATGCACCATGTCGCGGATGAGCGGTTCGGGGTCGGCTTTCGACAGGAAGCCGCAGGCGCCGGCCCGAAATGCCGGAAAGGCCGTCGAGTCCCGGGCGGGATCGGACGATAGCGTGACGATGGCTGTTTTGCGTGCGTGGCGCTTGATACGGCGGATCAGGCTCATGCCGTCGCATGAGGCGTCGGGCAAGTTGTAGTCCACGACGGCTACGTCACAACGCAGCTGGGTCAGTGCCTCGAGAAAGCGATCTGTCGAGGTTTCGGTCAGCACCACGTCGAACCGCGCGTCCCGGCTCAGACAGGTGGCCAGCCCGATGGCCGTTACGGGGTGGTCATCGAGTATGGCGACGCGCAGGCGCCGGGGAGCAACGAACTCGCCAGGCGCGGCGGGCGGGGGAGTCGGGTTTAACGATTCGTGCTTGAAAGTGGGGAGCATAGGCGAGGAAACAAACAGGACAAAAAATCAAATCTGAAAATTTGCTGAATGATTTGGATGCATGTGATGTTACATTAACCTTTCATTTTCCTGTCTATCCTTGCCTAATTTGGGGACGTATTTCAGACTAAATCCCGCTTTTTGCCGTTGGGCGCGCGGATCCCGTGCGCAAATCAGACGTACAGGAAGCCGGCCGCGATGAAGACCGCTTTATCGGGGCCGCTTCCTTGCATAAAGCGCTACAATCGGGCGATACGGCATGGCAATCAAAACGAACGCGGCGACCGGCCGCGTTCGTCGTTTTTGGAAATCACCCTGATGCTACAAATCACTCTGCCCGATGGTTCTCAGCGCCAATTTCCCGGCCCCGTCACGGTCGCCGAGGTTGCTCAGTCCATCGGCACCGGTCTGGCCAAAGCGGCGCTGGGCGGCCGCGTCACGATCCCGGGCCAGCAGCCCCGGCTGGTCGACACAAGTCATCGCATCGAGCAGGACGCCACCCTGGCCGTCATCACCGCCAAGGACGCCGACGGCCTCGATCTGATCCGCCACTCCACGGCGCACCTGCTGGCATATGCCGTCAAGGCGCTGTTCCCCGAGGCCCAGGTCACGATCGGTCCGGTGATCGAAAACGGTTTCTACTACGACTTCTCCTATAAGCGTCCTTTCACGCCCGAAGACCTGCAGGCCATCGAAAAGAAGATGACCGAACTCGCCAAAAAAGACGAAGTCGTCACGCGCGAAGAATGGAAGCGCGACGACGCCGTGGCCTTCTTCAAAG
Organism: Bordetella sp.; assembly: GCF_051960075.1. Classification (GTDB taxonomy): domain Bacteria; phylum Pseudomonadota; class Gammaproteobacteria; order Burkholderiales; family Burkholderiaceae_B; genus Bordetella. The sequence goes on along the minus strand of NZ_JBQCER010000003.1, from coordinate 17,491 downwards.
GCATAGGCGAGAACTACAAGGCCGAAATCATTGCCGCGATCCCGGGCGACCAGACCATCAGCCTGTACCGAGAAGGCCAGTTCATCGATCTGTGCCGCGGCCCGCACGTGCCGTCCACCGGCAAGCTCAAGGTCTTCAAGCTCATGAAAGTGGCCGGCGCCTATTGGCGCGGCGACAGCAACAACGAGATGCTCCAGCGCATCTACGGCACCGCCTGGGCAACCAAGGAAGAGCAGGACGCCTATCTGCACATGCTGGAAGAGGCCGAGCGCCGCGATCACCGCAAAATCGGCCGCGAACTCGATCTTTTCCACATGCAGGATGAAGGCCCGGGCCTGATCTTCTGGCATCCCAAGGGCTGGGCGCTGTGGCAGCAGGTCGAGCAATACATGCGTCGCGTCTACCAGGACAACGGTTACCAAGAGGTGAAGGCACCGCAGATCCTCGACCTATCGCTGTGGAAAAAGACCGGCCACTGGGACAACTATCGTGAAAACATGTTCACGACCGAGTCCGAGAACCGCATGTACGGCTTGAAGCCCATGAACTGCCCGGGGCATATCCAGATCTTCAATGCCGGCCTGCATTCGTATCGCGAACTGCCGCTGCGCTACGGTGAATTCGGCCAGTGCCATCGCAACGAGCCCTCGGGTTCGCTGCACGGCATGATGCGCGTACGCGGTTTCACGCAAGACGACGGCCACATTTTCTGCACCGAAGACCAGTTGCAGGAAGAGTGCGCCCAGTACACCCAATTGCTGCAGAAGGTCTACAAGGACTTCGGCTTCACCGAGGTGCTCTACAAGGTGGCCACGCGCCCCGAGAAGCGCATCGGCGACGATGCCACCTGGGACAAGGCCGAGCATGCGCTCATGGAGAGCCTGCGCGCGACCGGCTGCGATTTTGTCGTCTCCCCCGGCGACGGCGCCTTTTACGGCCCCAAGATCGAATACACGCTGAAAGACGCCATCGGCCGCCAGTGGCAATGCGGCACCATGCAGGTGGACTTCTCCATGCCGGTGCGCCTGGGGGCCGAGTATGTCGACCAGAACGACCAGCGCCGCCCGCCTGTGATGCTGCACCGGGCCATCCTCGGCTCGCTGGAACGTTTCATCGGCATGCTGCTCGAAAATTACGCTGGCGCGATGCCGCCCTGGCTGGCTCCGGTGCAGGCCGTGGTGTGCTGCATTTCCGAGCCTTCGGCCGATTATGCGGCGCAAATTACGCAAACCCTGAAAAAACAAGGCTTTAGGATTGAGCCGGATTTGCGCGGCGAAAAAATCACCCGTAAAATCCGAGAGCACAGCCTGCAAAAGGTTCCGTATATCCTCGTCGTAGGCGACAAAGAAAAGCAAAACGGCACGGTCGCCGTGCGCGGTCTGGGTGGTCTGGATCTGGGCGTCATGGCGCTCGAAGACTTCACCAGCCGCTTGTCTGAAGATGTCGCCATGCGCCGCAGCCTGCCGCAAGCCGCAGCCGATCAGGCATGACGCCACGGCCGCACATTTGAGTAACTACTAGGAGTTTTCAACATCGCCACTGAAAAGAGCGTACGCATCAACGGTGAAATCCGCGTCCCCGAGGTGCGTCTGATAGGTCTGGATGGAGAACAGCTCGGCATCGTCAAGATCGCCGATGCGTTCCGGCTTTCCGAACAGAGCGACGTGGATCTGGTGGAAATCGCGCCCAACGCCGAGCCGCCGGTCTGCCGTCTGATGGATTACGGCAAGTTCAAGTACCAGGAACAGAAGCGCCAAGCCGAGGCGCGCTCCAAGCAGAAGGTCATCCAGGTCAAGGAAGTGAAATTCCGCCCTGCGACCGATGAAGGCGATTACCAGGTCAAGCTGCGCAATCTGCGCCGCTTCCTGGAAGAGGGCGACAAGGCCAAGGTCACGCTGCGGTTCCGCGGCCGCGAAATGGCTCACCAGGAGCTGGGCATGCGTGTGCTCGAGCGTGTGCGCGACGACCTGACCGAATTGGCCCAGGTGGAAGCCATGCCCAAACTCGAAGGACGCCAGATGGTCATGGTTCTAGCGCCCAAGAAAAAGGCGAGCGGCAAGGTCGAAGCCGCGGTCTGACATCGGCGCAGATTATGCAACGGCCCGGCCGTCCGCGAAGGATGGCCGGGCCGTTGCCCTTGTAGGGGTATGCCTTTGCCCCAGCCTGAATTCAGTTACCATGAATCGGGTATGAATCCTGGGTAGGAAACCTGATGCATGTCTTGTTCGTGATCGATCCCTTGCCGCTGCTCAAGGCGTACAAGGACAGTTCCGTCGCCATGATGCAGGCGTTGTCTGCGCGTGGGCACACGCTCAGCGTGGCGTCGCAGGGCGACCTCTACATCGAGGAGGGCATCGTGCGTGTGCGGGCTACGCCCATCGCCCTGGTGCCGGGCGCAGACTTGCACGAACATGCCTGGTGGGATGAGTCCGGTACGCCTGTCGAGGCGCCACTCAAGGACTTCGGCGCAGTCGTCATGCGCAAGGATCCTCCCTTCGACATGGAATACGTCTACTCCACGCACCTGCTGGGATATGCGCAGGAGCAGGGGGCGCGTGTCTTCAACAGCGGAGCGGCGATCCGCAACCATCCCGAGAAACTGGCCATCACCGAGTTTCCCGATCTGGTTTCGCCCACGCTGGTCACACGCGACATGGAACGCATCAAGGCCTTTCATGCACAGCATCACGACGTCATCGTCAAGCCGCTGGACGGCATGGGCGGCACGGGCATCTTCCGCCTGCGTGCCGACGAACCCAACCGCAACGCCATCCTGGAGACGCTTACCGACAACGGCACGCGAACCATCATGGCGCAGCGCTACATACCCGAGATCGTCAAGGGCGACAAGCGCGTGCTGCTGATCGGCGGCGAGCCGGTGCCATACTGCCTGGCGCGCATTCCGCTGGCAGGCGAGACGCGCGGCAACCTGGCTGCCGGCGGTCGAGGTGTGGCCCAGCCGCTTTCCGACAGCGATCGCCGCATCGCCGAGACGGTGGCCAAGCGCATTGCCGGGCGCGGCCTGCTGCTGGTGGGCCTGGACGTCATCGGCGACTGCCTGACCGAAGTCAATGTCACCAGCCCGACCTGCTTCGTCGAAATCACCGAGCAGACCGGCTTCAATGTCGCCGACTTCTTTGCGCAGGCGCTCGAGCGCGCCGTCGCTTGAGCGGGAGATGTGATATGACGGGTATCGTCATCGTCGTGCATGCCCCGCTGGGCGAGGCCATGTCTGAAATGGCGCGTCACGTGCTGGGCGACAGCGTCGCCGATACGCTGGCCGTGCACGACATTCTTCCCGAAGATCAGCCCGAGGAGCGTTCTCCCTCGGTGTTGGCCGATATCCGTCGCTTGGCGCGCGACGGTGGCGCGCTGGTTTTGACCGACCTGGTCGGCGCCACGCCGGCCAATATCGCCAAGCGCGCGGTGGCGCAGGCCCAGGCCGAGGGACTGACCTGCTGCGTGCTGGCCGGATTGAACACGCCCATGCTGTTGCGCGCATTGACCTATCGCGGTTTGTCACTGGCCGAAACGCGTGAAAAAGCCTTGGCTGGAGGCGTGCAGGGCTGTCTGCGGGTAGACTAGTCCCCAATTCTAAAAAAAACGCATCGATACAGGTTCACCATGGCTACTTCAGACATCGTCATCAGCAACAAGCTCGGCCTGCACGCGCGGGCTGCAGCCAAACTCACGCAATTGGCCAGTCGGTTCAGCAGTGAAATCTTCATTTCGCGCGGCGCGCAGCGGGTCAACGCCAAAAGCATCATGGGCGTGATGATGCTGGCTGCGGGCCTGGGCACCACGGTGCGCCTGGAAGCCATGGGCGGTGACGCCGACCAGGCGCTGTCGGAAATCCGGAATCTGTTCGACGAAAAATTTGGTGAGCACGAGTAACGCATTTCTCGACGGTCCTCCGCTGGCCGAACCTCCCGGCGCGGTGGTGGCGTTGCGCGGCAAGGGCGTGGCCCGAGGCTATGCCATAGGCCGCGCGATCGTCATGGGCGCTGCCGCCCTCGAAGTGGCTCACTACCGCATTGCGTCGACCGACGTCGAAAGCGAGTGCCGAAGGCTCAGGGACGCGCTGGCGCGCGCCCAGGCCGATCTGCATCATTTGGCCAATAATCTGCCCGAGGATGCGCCACGCGAACTCGGCGCGATGCTCAACGTGCACGGCTTGCTCCTGGGCGACCCGCTTCTGGCCGACGAGGCCCAGGCACTGATCCGCGAGCGCCACTACAACGCCGAATGGGCGCTCACGGCGCAGGGACAGTTGCTGGGCGAGCAGTTCGACGCCATGGAGGACGAATATCTGCGCGAACGCGGAGGCGACGTGCGCCAAGTGATCGAGCGGGTGCTGCACGTGCTCTCGGGAACGCCGACGCTGCTGTCGGCAGAGACGGTGTGTAGCGGCGACGGCGGCGAACCGTTGGTAGTTATCGCGCACGACATCTCCCCCGCCGACATGTTGCGCCTGCGCGGCGCGCGTTTTTCGGCGTTTGCCACCGACCTGGGCGGACCCACGTCCCACACTGCCATCGTGGCCCGCAGCATGGGGGTGCCGGCCGTGGTAGCCATGGGCAATGTGCGCGACATCGTGCGAGACGGCGACATGATCATCGTCGATGGCGCGTCGGGCACAGTGCTGGTCAATCCGTCGCGAAGCATGTTGAAGCAGTACCGCGGGCTGCAGCGTGTCTATGCACACGAGCGCGCCGAGCTGGAGCTGTTGCGCGACGAGCCTTCCATCACGCTGGACGGCATCAGCGTGCGGCTGGAGGCCAATATCGAATTGCCTGAAGAGGCTCCCGCCGCGTTGGCTGCCGGAGCGCAGGCCATCGGCCTGTTCCGCAGCGAGTTTCTTTTCATGGGGCGTGCCGAGCTGCCGGGCGAAGAAGAACAGTATCTGGCCTATGCCTCGGTGGTGAAAGTGATGGCAGGACGGCCGGTCACTATCCGCACGCTGGACATCGGCGCCGATAAGACCCTGGACGACGAAGTCACGGTAGCCACCAATCCGGCGCTGGGCCAGCGCGCGATCCGTTATTGCCTGGCCCGGCCAGAGATGTTCGCGACGCAGCTGCGCGCCATTCTGCGCGCGTCGGCGCATGGACCGGTGCGCATCCTCATTCCCATGATCGCGCACATGCACGAGGTGCAGGCCACTTACGCCGCCATCGCATCGGCACGGCGCGAGCTGGACGCGCGCGGCCAAGCCTATGCGGCCCATATCCCCGTGGGCGCCATGGTCGAGATACCGGCTATGGCGATCGCCATCGAACCGTTTGTCCAGGTATTGGATTTTCTCTCCATCGGCACCAACGACCTGATCCAATATGTGCTGGCCATCGATCGGGGCGATCATGACGTTGCCGGTCTGTACGATCCGCTGCATCCGGCGGTGCTGCGTCTGCTGGCCCACACGATCAACGCCGGCGAGCGCGCCGGCAAACCGGTCGCGGTGTGCGGCGAAATGGCGGGCGATTCGCGTTATACGCGCCTGCTGCTGGGTCTGGGCCTGTCGGAGTTTTCCATGCATGCGCAGCAACTGCTGGACGTCAAGCGCGAAGTGCGCCGTGCGCATTCCAACGCGTTGCGCGCGAAGGTGGCCAATGTGCTCAACCGTGCCTTGCCGGTGGATCTGGCCAAGCTCGAACAAGCCTGAAGCGGGTCGGGAACCGCCTTTATGAGCGTTGCGCCCGTCTTGCGAACCCTGCTTGGTTGCGGCGCAGTTTCCATAGGACTAAGATAAAGTCGCGTGTTTCATGAGGAGAACACCATGCGAAGCGTCATCTCCACCTGCGTCAAAAGTCTGAAAGCGTTGTCAACGATGCTGCGCGCTCATTGGCAAAACCTCGAGGAAATGACGAATATCGCAGCGAACATGCTGGCCGAGAACCTGTCCGGCAGATCGCGGCGCATGAGGCCTGTTCCGATCCGTATCGACGAATACCGCGACAGACGCCGCTGAACGCAGACGGGGTTTCCGCCGAAGCGGCCAAGCGCCTGAGCTTGGTCGCTTTTTTGTCGTTGGCGTGTCCGACGACGAATCTGGCGATAGGCAAGGCTTTTCAATGGTAAAGTCCACGAGTAACTTGTATTCATGAAATAGGTTTTGAATACGCGCTTTATGGGCGAGGTTTGCCATGCACGACGATGACATGAGCGACAGCGAAGTGCTCGAAGTCCACTTCGGTACGAGCAGCCCTTGCTGGCGCCTGGGCAGCGACAGCAATGCTCTCGAATTGGAGGCCGTCCGTGGTCTGACCAATGTCGGCGTGGCGCTCGATCCGGTCCAGGCCGCGGCAATTCGCAGCCTTACAGGCGTCACGTCCACCCTCGAACTCGATATTTCCCTGTTCGGCAGGCCGCTCAAGCTGCACTTGGTGGGCAGGAAGCTCGATACGCTAAGCTGGGCCGGCACCGCATCGGCCTATAACGATACCCGCGCCGTCGCCCGCGATCTCGCCCATGGCCTGGCGTTTGCCGAGCTGGTCGTATCGGAAGTCAATTCGCTGGTCGTGGTGCTCGATTCCAACGGAATCATCCAGCGGTTCAACCGCTTGTGCGAAGAGGTTCTGGGCAAGCGCGAAGAAGACGTCATTGGCAGGAGTGCCTATGAATTGTTCATGACATCGGAGCAGGCCGCGTATTCGAGCAAAAACATTACGGGCTTCTTCGAAAACGGCAAACCGTTCGATGTAGAGCGGTACATCAATACGGTCAATGGCCCGAGGTTGTATCAGTTCCGCAATAAATTCGTGCAGAGCGGCAGCGGTGTAGACCAGCGCTTTCTCATCTGTTCCGGCGTGGACATCACCGAGGAGCGCGATGCCCAGCGACGACTCACCGAGCTGGCCAATACCGATACGTTGACAGGCCTGCCCAACCGGTATTCGATCACCGAAAGAATCCGTGCCGCCCTCGATGCCAGTGTGGGCGATGCATCGCATCGGGTCGGCATCCTGTTTCTTGATTTGGACAACTTCAAGCGCGTGAACGACCATTACGGCCACGTCGCGGGAGACAGCCTGCTTACCAAGGTCGCGACGATCGTCGGCGACTGTCTGGCGCCTGGCGCGACGCTCGCGCGCCTTGGCGGCGACGAATTTCTCGTGCTGATGGAGCGCGCCACGCTCGAATCGCTCGAAAGCACCGCGCGGGCCATCATCGAGCGGCTTTCCGCGTCTGTCCGCCTCGATGCCCTGGTGGAGTTGTACACAAGCTGCTCAGTCGGCATCGCGCTGCATCCACAGCATGGCGATACCGTGGAGACGCTGATCAGAACCGCCGATACGGCGATGTACGCCGCCAAAGAAGCGGGCAAGCATACCTATCGAGTGTTCGCGCAGGAGATGAACCAGCAGGTCGCTAGAGCGATGTGGCTGGACACCAATCTGCGCAAGGCACTCGAGGAAGGGCAGTTCGTGCTGCATTATCAGCCTCTGGTCGACGCCGCGTCGGGCGACGTGCGCAGCGTCGAGGCCCTGATCCGGTGGCAATCTCCCGAACAGGGACTTGTCGGACCGAGCGAATTCATCCGCCATGCGGAAGAGTCCGGGCTCATCGGCCCCATAGGCCGCTGGGTGATGTCGGAGGCCGCAAGGCAGGCCGCGAGTTGGAAAGAGAAGGGTCTGAATCTGCGCGTAGCGATCAATGTTTCGGCATTGCAGTTGGCGGACGCGAATTTCGCGGCGCATTTTCGGGATATTTGCAGCGGCTTCGGATCCGAGCCCGGCTTGCTGGACATCGAGCTGACCGAAAGCTGCCTTATCGACAATCAGGATCGCGTGTTCACGCTGATGCGACAGTTCCGTGAAATGGGCTCGAAGATATACCTTGACGATTTCGGCACGGGATATTCGTCGCTGGCCCAGCTCGCGCGGCTGCCCCTGGACGTGATCAAGCTCGATCGCAGTTTCGTAGCGGGCGTCGATGGCGATGCAAGCGCGCAGGAACTCGTGCGTTCGGTGGCATCGCTGGCCCGGGCGCTGGGTTTTTCAGTAGTGGCCGAAGGCGTCGAAACCAAATCTCAGGACGCATTTATCCGGCAGGTCGGCATCGAGTGCGCGCAGGGCTATATCCATGCAAAGCCGATGCCCGCCCACGATCTCGAGGCCTGGATCCTCAAGAGGAAAAAGCTCAGGCTCATCGCCTGAGCTTTCTTCCCCCGGCGCCACAGTGGTTCACATCCTGCGGTCAGGAGGCCGGCCGCAGCCTGGAAACCCGCCGGTTCTGCAGCATCACAAGGCGCTCCATATAGGCAAGGTCCTTGGTCTCGATCGAAAACGTCGCGTCGACCCAGTCCTCGGTGATGTCGATCAGTTCCGAGCGCGACAGGGGCAGCACGCGCTGGCGGGCGCGAACGAGCGCGCGGGTGGCGTTGAGCTTGGGTCGCATCACGTCGATGAACGTGCGTGTCGCGAGGAACGCCTCACCGGCTTCGAAGGTCTGGTCGACCAACCCCTGGGCCGCGTACCATTCGCCGGTGTGCGCCTCGCCGCTGCTGATGAGTTCCTCGGCCAGGCGCATCCCGGACTTTCTTGCGACCAGCGAATAGCCTCCCATTCCGGGGAAGAGGTTGAAGGCGACCTCCGGAAAGCCGAGCTTGACGTCCTTCTGCGCGAGTACGTAGTGATGGGCGAGGGCTGCCTCCAGGCCGCCGCCCAGCGCGCTGCCCTCGACCATCGAGATCGAGATCGCGCCGGTGCCGAAGCCCGTGTACATTTCCCAGATGCAATCGATGCATGAACGCGCATAAGCCAATAGGGTGTCGCGCTGGCCGGAGCGGATCGCATCGACGAAGAAGCTGAGATCGCCGCCGACATTGAAAAGTTCGGGAACCAGCGAACCGGTCACCCAGAAGTCGAAGCGCAGCTTGGACTCCCGGGCGACACGTGCGAGGTGGAGTATGTCGGAAAGCAGCCGCTGGTTGAAGCAGGGGCGAGGTTCTGAACGCAGCATCATCCACATGATGTTGCGTCCCTCTTCGTAGAAGGCAGCCAGTTGCGACATATCTCCGGCTTCATGGAAAGGCCGGCATGCGGGGTGGTTTTGCAGTTGCATGATTTTCCTTGCAGAACTGTGCGTGAGGTTGGATTGCGCCGTCGACGACCATTCCTGCGTTTCGCTTTCCGGGCCGCGCGGCAGCGCTATTGTTCCGTGTACACGGCCGATGGGAAGATCGAGGTGCTATCTTTGGGTGCAAAATCCTTGCGCGGCGTCGGCCCGGCAATGTCCATATACGGTCGACGGCGCCCGAGCCCGCATGAGGGCGCGAGGTTTTCCTGATTCGATCGTTTGCGGAGTTTTTCCATGAGCCTGCTGTTTTCCCCCATTTCTCTGGGGCCTATTACCCTGGACAACCGCATCGTCGTCGCGCCGATGTGCGAATACTCCGCCGAGAACGGCTGTGCCACCGACTGGCATTTGATCCATCTTGGACACCTGGCCTTGTCCGGCGCGGGCCTGTTGATCGTCGAGGCGACCGCCGTCGAGGCCGTCGGCCGTATCACGCCCTACGACCTGGGCCTGTACGACGATGCCGCCGAGGCCGCGCTGGGCAAGGTGGTGCAGGCCATTCGACGTTATGCGCCCATCAGGTTGGGCGTGCAGCTTTCGCATGCGGGCCGCAAGGCGTCGAGCCAGGCGCCCTGGGAAGGCGGCCAGCAGATTCCCGAGGAACGAGGCGGATGGCGCAGTGTGGCGCCGTCCGCGCTAGCGCATGGGCCGACTGAAGAGGCGCCCCTGGCCCTGGACGCGGCAGGGCTGGCTCGCATCAAGCAAGCGTTTGTCGATGCGGCGCTGCGCGCGGTTCGCCTGGGCTTTGATTTGATCGAGCTGCATGGCGCGCACGGCTATCTGCTGCATCAATTCCTGTCTCCGCTGGCCAATCAGCGGAGCGACGCCTATGGCGGCACGCTGGAAAACCGCATGCGCTTTCCGCTGCAGGTATTCGAGGCGATACGCCAGGTGGTCCCGGCCGGCGTGGCGGTCGGCATGCGCGTTTCGGCTACCGATTGGGTCGAGGGCGGTCTGGACCCGACGCAAGTCGTGACGTTTGTTCAGGCCTTGAAAGAACGCCGCTGCGACTTCGTGCATGTGTCCTCGGCCGGCGTCTCTCCTCTGCAGAGAATCCCGCTTTCGCCGGGATATCAAGTGCCGTTCGCCGAGGCCATCAAACGCGAGACAGGCGTGCCTACCATCGCCGTGGGGCTCATCACCGAGGCCGAGCAGGCCGAGGAGATCCTGCAAAAAGGCCAGGCCGATATGGTGGCGCTGGCTCGCGGCATGCTTTTCGATCCGCGCTGGCCCTGGCATGCGGCCGCGAAGCTGGGGGCCTCGGTCGATGCGCCGCGCCAGTACTGGCGCAGTCAGCCGCGCGAGTTCAAGACGCTGTTCCGCGATGCGTCGTTCGGCCAGCGCTGAGTGGCGTCAGCCTCTTCCGGTGCTGCCGAAACCGCCTGCGCCGCGCTCGGATGCACCGAATTCGTCGACCACGTTGAAGCTCACTTGCTGCACGGGCACAACCACCAGCTGGGCCAGGCGTTCCATGGGGTTGAGCGTGAAGGACGTGCTGCCGCGGTTCCAGGTGGAGACCATGAGCTGGCCCTGGTAGTCGGCGTCGATCAGTCCGACCAGATTACCCAGCACAATGCCATGCTTGTGACCCAGGCCCGAGCGCGGCAGAATCAGCGCCGCATAGCCCGGGTCGGCGATATGAATGGCCAAACCGGTGGGCACCAGCACCGTGGCGCCGGGCGCGATGTCGATGGGTTCATCCAGGCAGGCGCGCAGGTCGAGGCCGGCCGAGCCGGGCGTGGCGTACTCGGGTAAGGCATCGCGCATGCGGGGATCAAGAATTTTGACGTCTACGGATTTCATGGATCAGTGGGTAGGAGGCCCCTCGGGGGGCAGGGTCAGCTTGGTGGAAGGGCGCCGGACGGCGCGCGAGGCCGCGAGCAGCATCAGGCCGAAGATCAGCAGAAAGCCCGGCATGATGAAATCGTCTGCCGTGTGAGTCGTTTGTTCGAGCGCGGCGGACAGCTGAACGAAGGCGGCGATCAGGACGGCGGCGGCGCCGACGAAAAGAATCACTGCCCAGCGCCGTTTGGCAACGGGCGAGGTCGACGTTTGAACCTCGGGTTCGGTCATGGCAAAAGGCCTGGCGCTGAGTCAGGCTCGGCGTTTGGGCAGCCGCGCAGCGATCTCGGCGACGAGCCGGCGAGCCGCGTCGAGCTTGGACGCGGCGGGCAAGGGATGCATGCCCTGAGCGTCGAAGAGCGCCATTTCGGTGGTGTCGGCGTCCATCACGTTCTGCGCGAGGTTGCCCACCAGCACAGGGATGTTCTTGCGGCGGCGCTTGTCCTCGGCGTGCTGGGCGAGGTTTTCGGTCTCGGCCGCAAAACCCACGCACCAAGGACCGTCAGGCAGGCCGGCAACGTCGGCCAGAATGTCGGGGTTGGCTTCGAATTCCAGCTGGGGCGCGCCGCTGCCGGTCTTCTTGATCTTCTGCGCGCTGGCGTTTTTCACATACCAGTCGGCCACGGCGGCCACCGCGATGAAAAGGTCGGCGCTGCCGGCCTCGGCCATGACGGCGGCGTGCATCTGACGTGCCGTCATCACCGGAATCAAGCTGACGCCGTAAGGGGCGGGCAGCGACGTGGGGCCGCTTACCAGCGTGACCTGCGCACCGGCCTCGTGCGCGGCGCGCGCCAGCGCGTAGCCCGTCTTGCCCGAAGAACGGTTGCTCAGCACGCGCACCGGGTCGATGGGCTCGGAAGTGGGACCCGCCGTCATCAGCACGCGCTTGCCCGCCAGCAGTTTGGGCTGAAAGAAAGCAACGACCTCGGCCAGCAGCTGATGCGCCTCGAGCATACGGCCGTCGCCGACTTCGCCGCAGGCCTGGCTGCCAGAGTCCGGGCCGAGGATGGCGATGCCGTCGGCGCGCAATTGCGCCACATTGCGCTGCGTGGCCGGGTTGGCCCACATCTCGCGGTTCATGGCAGGAGCGACCAGCATGGGGCATGCGCGCGCCAGGCACAGCGTGGAGAGCAGGTCCGACGCCTCGCCGTGGGCGAGCTTGGCCATGAAATCGGCGCTGGCCGGTGCGATCAGCACTGCGTCGGCGCCGCGTGTGAGGTCGATATGCGCCATGTTATTGGGCACGCGCGCATCCCAGGCGTCGATGAACACGGGCCGGCCTGACAGCGCCTGCATGGTGACCGGCGTGATGAAGTGCGTGGCGGCTTCGGTCATGACCACGTCGACCGTCGCGCCTTGCTCGGTCAAGCGGCGCACGAGTTCGGCGATCTTGTAGCAGGCGATGCCCCCGGTCATGCCCAGGACGATGCGCTTGTCGATGAGATCCATTGCGGGCAACCCCGTAGGAAGCGGCTAGTTTTTGGCGCGATCGCGAAAGAGTTCGTCGATGACCAGCAGCACGGCGCCGCAGGTGATGGCGCTATCGGCCAGATTGAAGGCAGGATAGTACCAGTCGCGCCAGTAGAAAAGCAGGAAGTCGATCACATGGCCGTAAGCGACGCGATCGATCACATTGCCCAGTGCGCCGCCCAGGATGAGGGCCAGCGCGATGCTGAAGCGGGCGCGGCCCGGCTCGGCAGCGCGTGATTGCCGGCGCAGCAGCCAGACGATGACTGCGGCGGCAATCAGCCCCAACAGTGTGAAGAGCCAGCGCTGCCAGCCCGGCTCCGACGCGAGAAAGCTGAAGGCCGCGCCGTGGTTGTAGACCAGGATCAGATCGAACACCGGCAGCACGTTCACGCGCTGGCCGTAGGTGAAAAGGTGATCAATGGCCAGTTTGCTGGCCTGGTCGAGAACGATGACCAGGCCCGCGAGCGCCAGCCATCGCATCCATCCCGAGCGGCCCGTCGATGCGGTGTTCACGCGGCGTCTTCCGGGCTCAGGCGAATTCGCGCGGTTCGCCTGCGCCGAACAGATTGGCCACGCAGCGGCCGCACAGATCGGGGTGGGCGGCGTCCGAACCCACGTCGGCGCGCCAATGCCAGCAGCGTTCGCACTTCTTGTGCGTGGTGGGCGCGATGGTGACCTCGAGCTCGCCCGCGCCTTCATGCACGGTGGCGCGCGAGGTGATGAGCACGAAGCGCAGATCGCCGGCCAGGCTGGCGAGCCAGGCGCGGTCTTGCGCGCTGGCCTTGATGTCGACTTCGGCTTGCAGGGACGAGCCGATGTTGCCTGCCGTGCGCACTTCTTCGAGCTTGCGCAGCACTTCGGCGCGGATGGCGCGCAGGCGCGACCACTTGGCCGACAGCGCGTCCGCGTCGTCGTAGGCAGGCAGGGTGTGATAGACCTGCGTGAAGATGGTGGCGCGCGCCGCGTCGTCGGCCTGGGTCTTGAGCGCCGAATCCTGCAGGACCTTCCAGGCTTCCTCGGCCGTGAACGACAAGATGGGCGCCATCAGTTTGAGCAGCGTCTGGGTGACGGACAGGAGTGCGGTCTGGGCCGAGCGGCGCGCGCGGCTGTCGGCAGCGGTGGTATAGAGGCGGTCCTTGAGAATGTCGAGATAAAAAGCGCCCAGGTCTTCCGAGCAGAAGGTCTGCAGGCGCGATACGGCCGGGTGAAAGTCGTAGGTCTTGTAGTGTCCGGTGACCTCGGCCTGCATTTGCGCGGTCATGCACAGGGCATAACGGTCGATCTCGAACAATTCGGCGTCGGGCAAGGCCTGGGCGGCGTCGAAGTCGGCCAGGTTGGCCAGAAGGAATCGCAGCGTGTTGCGGATGCGGCGATAGGCCTCGACCACGCGCTTGAGGATCTCGTCGGAGATGGCCAGCTCGCCCGAATAATCGGAGGAAGCCACCCACAGGCGCAGTATTTCGGCACCCAAGGTATCGGAAATTTTCTGTGGCGCGACGGTGTTGCCGACCGACTTGCTCATCTTGCGGCCCTGGCCGTCGACGGTGAAACCGTGGGTCAGCAGGGCCTTGTAGGGCGCGCTGCCGTACAGCATGCAGCCGGTGAGCAGCGACGAATGAAACCAGCCGCGGTGCTGGTCCGAGCCTTCCAGGTAGATGTCGGCGGGCCAGTTCAGACCTTCGGCGTGCGAGCCCTTCAGGTCGTGGTTTTTGCCGCCCAGCACGGTAGCGTGGGTCGAGCCGGAGTCGAACCACACGTCCAGCGTGTCCTTGTTCTTTTCGTACTGATCGGCCTCGTCGCCTAGCAGCTCGCGCGGGTCGAGCGTCTGCCAGGCCTCTATGCCGTGCTGCTCGACGCGCTGCGCGATCTGCTCCAGCAGCTCCGGAGTACGCGGATGCAGTTCGCCGGTTTCCTTGTGCACGAAAAAGGCCATGGGCGTGCCCCATTGACGCTGGCGCGAGAGCGTCCAGTCGGGGCGATTGGCGATCATGTTGTGCAGGCGTGCGCGGCCCCAGCCGGGGTAGAAGGCGGTCTCGTCGATGGCCTTGAGCGCGCTTTCGCGCAGCGTGGGACCGCCGTCCTTGGGCTTGACGTCCATGCCGGCGAACCACTGGCTGGTGGCGCGGTAGATGATGGGCGTCTTGTGGCGCCAGCAGTGCATGTAGCTGTGGGTGATCGGCGCCGTGTGCATCAGCGAGCCGGCTTCGCGCAGCACGTCGATGATCTTGGGGTTGGCCTCCCAGATCGTGAGCCCGCCGAAAAGCGGCAGGGTGCCGGCGTAGCGGCCGTCGCCCATGACGGGGCCGATGATGTCGTCGTCTTTCAGGCCGTGCGCCTTGCACGAGATGAAGTCCTCGATGCCGTAGGCGGGCGACGAGTGCACGATGCCTGTGCCGGTATCGAGCGTGACGTAGTCGCCGAGGTAAATGGGCGAAAGGCGGTCGTAGCCCGCGTCCACCTTGGCCAGCGGGTGGTGCATGGTGATGCCGGTCAGCGCCTCGCCCTTGGCCGTGGCGATCACTTCGCCCTGCAGCTTCCATTCCTGCAGGCAGGCTTGCACGCGCTCGGCGGCCAGGAGCAGCAGCGGGCCGTGGGCCGGCGCGGGCGAAACGCGCACCAGCGCGTAGTCGATTTCGGGATGCAGGTTGAGCGCCTGGTTGGCCGGAATGGTCCAGGGCGTGGTGGTCCAGATGACGGCAGCGCCGTCCTCGATGGATTTCAGGCCGAAGGCGGCGGCGAGCGCTTCCTTGTCGGCGAAAGGGAAAGCCACGTCGACGGTGGGATCGACGCGGTCGGCGTATTCGACCTCGGCCTCGGCCAGGGCCGAGCCGCAGTCGAAACACCAGTTCACGGGCTTGAGGCCACGGAACACATAACCCTTTTCCATGATGCGGCCGAGCACGCGGATCTCGTTGGCTTCGTTGCCGAAGTTCATCGTGAGATAGGGATGATCCCAGTCACCCAGCACGCCCAGGCGCTTGAAGTCCTTGCGCTGGCGGTCGATCTGCTCGTAGGCATAAGCGCGCGCCTTGGACTGCATTTCGGCCGTGGGCAGATTCTTGCCGTACTTTTTCTCGATCTGGATCTCGATGGGCATGCCGTGGCAGTCCCAGCCCGGCACGTAGTGCGCGTCGTACCCGGCCATGTTGTGGGTCTTGACGACGATGTCCTTCAGAATCTTGTTGACCGCATGGCCCAGGTGCAGGTCGCCGTTGGCGTAGGGCGGGCCGTCATGCAGCACGAAGCGCGGGCGGCCGGCGCTGGCGGCGCGGATAGCGGCGTAAATGCGCTTTTCTTCCCATTCGGCCACCCAGGCCGGCTCGCGCTTGGCGAGATCGCCGCGCATGGGGAAGGAGGTATCGGGCAGATTGAGGGTGTTTTTGTAGTCAGGCATGGACAGCAAAATAAGCGCGCGCATTGCGCGCATCTTCGGCAATGGCGGCGGTCAGCGCAGGAAGGTCAGGGAATTTTTCTTCGTCCCGCAAATGGCGCAGGAATTCGATCCGTACGAGTTTACCGTAAGCGTTGGGCAGGGGCCCCATGCCGGGCGGTCCCGCGGCCGGCAGGCCGTCCAGCACGTGCACTTCTAGCAGCACCCGGCCGCCGTCTTCGACGGTCGGGCGCACCCCCAGGCTGGCCACGCCCGGCAAGGGCTTTTCGTCCAGCCCCAGCACGCGCACCACGTAGATGCCCGAACGGGCCGCGCAGCGCGGCGCCACGCGCAGATTCAGCGTAGGGTAGCCCAGCGTGCGGCCCAGCTTCTGGCCGTGGACGACATGGCCGCTCAGGTGATAGGCGTGGCCCAGCAGGTGCTCAGCGCGCGGCAAGTCGCCCACGGCGAGCGCGGTGCGCACTTCGGAGCTGGAAATCCGGTGGCCGTGGGCGTCGGCCACGTCGGGCAAAGGGTAGACCTCGAAGCCATGAACCAGGCCGGCCTCGCGCAACAGCTCGATGTCGCCGCTGCGCTTGTGGCCGAAGCGGAAATCCTCTCCCACCAGCAGCCACCGCACGTTCAGGTCGCGCACCAGCAGGTCTTCGATGAAGCTGTTGGCGGACATGGCGGCTAGATTTGCATTGAAGCGCTGTACGAAAATCTCTTCGATGCCGGCCTGGGTCAGAGCGGAGAGCTTGTCGCGCAGGCCCGAGACGCGGGTGGGCGAGAGTTCTGGGCGCTGGTATATCGTGGCGAAATACTCGCGCGGATGCGGCTCGAAGGTCATGACGGCCGGCACCAGCCCGCGGGCCCGGGCCTCCTGGCGCACACGGGCCAGAATGGCCTGATGGCCGCGGTGCACGCCATCGAAGTTGCCGATGGTCAGGGCGCACGCG
The DNA here is from genome assembly GCF_051960075.1 of Bordetella sp. Taxonomy (GTDB): domain Bacteria; phylum Pseudomonadota; class Gammaproteobacteria; order Burkholderiales; family Burkholderiaceae_B; genus Bordetella. Next base: position 772 of record NZ_JBQCER010000003.1, on the reverse strand, counting down.
GGGCGCTGAACGGTCGAGTGGGTATGGCGAAAGATGCGCGGCACGGGTTTCACAGGCAAGAGTTTACAATTTCGGGACTTTCCCCGATTTTCCGACCCTAAATTTGGAACCCACCTTGCCGGATTCCGCCGATCTTTCGTCCGCTTCCACCGTTGCCTCGGGCAATCGTCCGTGCCGCTTTGTCGTTCTCATCTCTGGCCGCGGCAGCAATATGCAGGCGCTGGTTCAGGCCTGCCGGCGCGAGTGCTGGCCGGCCGAGGTCGTTGCGGTGATCTCCAGCCGTCCCGACGCTGCCGGCCTGGATTGGGCGCGCGGGCAGGGCATCGCGACCTGCGGCCTGAGCCACAAGAGTTACCCCAGCCGAGAAGCCTTCGATCAGGCCCTGGCCGACGAGATCGACCGCCATCAGCCCGACTATGTGCTGCTGGCCGGTTTCATGCGTGTGCTCACCGCCGGTTTCGTGACGCGCTACGCGGATCGCCTGGTCAATATTCATCCTTCCCTGCTGCCGCTGTTTCCCGGCCTGCATACGCATGCCCAGGCGCTCGCCACCGGGGTGCGCGTGCATGGCTGCACGGTGCACTTCGTCACGCCTGTGCTCGACCACGGCCCCATCATCGCGCAGGGCTGCGTGCCGGTGCTCCCCGCAGACACGCCCGAGATCCTGGCCGAGCGCGTGCTGCGTGTCGAGCATGTGGCCTATCCGGCCGCTGTGCGTTGGCTGGCCGAAGGCCGCGTCGCGCTGACCCCCGATCATCGGGTCGAGGTGGCG
>NZ_JBQCER010000002.1:0-50425 GCF_051960075.1 Bordetella sp. | reverse complement strand
ACCGGCGCTGGGGCGCACGGCGTGCTCAAGCGCAACGACGTGGCCGGGAAGAGCGGCACCACAAACGGAACGAAAGAACTCTGGTTCTCGGGGTTCGTGCCCTCGCTGGAAACCACGGTCTGGATGGGCTTTGACCAGCCGGGTCCGCTGGGCGCGTACGAGTTCGGCAGCGGCACGGCTCTCTCGACCTGGCTGGCGTATATGCAGCCCATGCTGGCGAACGTGCCGCAAACGCCCCCGCCGCCCATGCCGCAAGGCCTGATCCAGGCCGACGGCGACTACTACTTCTCCGAATATCCGCCGGGCCAGAACGTGGCCTCGCTGGACCTGGGCGTCAATCAGGCCACGAACCCCGACGGAACGCCCGTCACCAACGACAGCGACGTGCTCGGCGGCTTCCTCAACAAGATGTGGTCGAATATCAGCAAGGGCCCGAGCGCCAACCGCATCGAAACTCCGCCGGTCCCGCATTGACGCGGGAATCGGCTCAGGCGCGCAAGGCGGCGTAGGCCGTCATCAGGTGATAGGGCGTGGTCGACGGCATGTCGGCGCGCATCAGGGCGCCGTCTGCTGCGATGACTTCGCGCCAGCCCTGCGCATGCAGGAAGCGCTCTTTGAACCGCGCCAGTTGCCGCGCCAAGGCCTCGTGCTCTCCGGCCAGCGCCAGATAGCGCGCGTATTCGGTCTGCGCCCAGATGCGCTCGGTAGCTTCGCGCATGCCGCCGCGCAGATCCAGCGCGGCGCAGACGCCCGCCGTGTCGGGCGCCACGCCTCGCGCGCGGGCCCATAGACAACCACGCGTCACGGCTGCCGGCAGGGCCAGCCCTTCGTACACGCGCGGCGCGTTCTGCAGCAGGGAATACCATTCGAACTGATGGCCGGGCTCGATGCGGTTGTCCGCCGCGCCCAAGGGCAGTTCGGCGATGCATTGCGCATCCGGGTCGAGAAAGCGGCGCGCGATGCCGTCGGCGATGCGGCGCAGCGCCTGCTCGAACCACGCGGGCTCGGCCACGCCGGCTGCGGCCTGATAGGCCTCGGTCAGGTGCATGATGGGATTCTGCTCGGGGCCTCTGACGGGTTGCCCGTCCGCCGAGAGCGCCGCGTAATACAGGCCGTCGCCGTCGCCAAAGCGATCCTCGACAAGACGCGCCGTCGCCAGCATGTGCCGCAGCGCCCGCTCGTCGCGGCTGCGCTCGAAATACGTCGCGCAGGCCAGCACCAGAAAGGCGTGGGTGTAGAGATCCTGCGTAGGGTCCAGCGCCCGCCCCTGCGCGTCCACGCTGAATAGCCAGGCATCGCGCTCCCGGTCGTGGAAATACCGCGGCAATGCATCGAACAGGCGCGCGGCATGGGCTTGCGCCGCGTTGCCCGCCGATTGCGCATAGACAAACAGTTGGCGTGCGCAGGCCATGGCCCGGTAGCGCACGTCGGGCAACGGCGCGCCCGATTGATCCAGCGCCTCGTGCGGCAAACCCATGCGCGCGTCGAAACCGGCCCCCAGCCACAGGGGAGCGACGACGGTATCGAAGTGGCGGTGCAGATCGGCCGCGGTATCGGCCCAGACAGACGGTGTCATGGATTAATGATGGATGGCGGCCGGATCGGCCATGCGCAAAGCCAGCAAACCCTTGTCGGTGACGCGCAGACTGCCGTCTTCGGCGTCTTCGACGCAGCGCAGAACCCGCAAGGCCTCGACGATGTGATCGGGCACGGATCCGCCGGCTTCGTTCGGCGCGGCGAGCACGCCCAGCCAATAAGCCAGCTCGCCTTGCTGGATGCGAGGAATGCTCATGACGGCCCCTTGAAGATGAAAAACGACTCGGCGAAGTGCCGCGGCTGCAGGCAACCGCTCGCCGATGCTTCAGCCGGGCCAGGACCTTGAATCATACCCGCATGCGCAAACTCGCAGATCCGCAGGCGCGACTGCGTAGCCCGAAAAAAAACCTCCCGCTGCAACGCGGGAGGTTTTCGGGGCCGGTCGGCCCGTATCAGCGGCTGATGGACTCGAGCGAACGGCCTCGCGTCGCAGGGCCCAGCAAGATCATGACAATGCCCACCATCATCGAAACGCCGATGAAGGCCGCAACGCCCGGCACGCCGTAGTGATGCAGCAGGATGCCGATGACCAGCCCCGCGAATGCGGCGGAGATTCGGCTCCAGGAGTAGACAAAGCCCACCGCGCGCGCGCGGATGCGGGTGGGATACACCTCGGCCTGATAGCCGTGGTAGGCATAGGACATGATGTTCGATGCCAGCGTGAAGAGCACGCCCAGCACGACGAGCAACGGCGGTGCCGAGGCCATGGAGAAGAGGACGATGACGATCGCCATCACCAACAGGCCGCCGACGATCTGCGTTTTGCGCTCGAACTTGTCGGCGAACAGCACGCCGAGCAGGGGTCCGAACGGGTTGGCGATGGCGATGATGAAGGCGTAGGCCAGGCCTTGGGTGACATGCACGCCGCGGTCGATCAGCAGCGTAGGCACCCATGCCGCGAAACCGTAGAAGCCGATCACCTGGGCCATGTTGAAGATGGACAGGATGATCGTGCGCTTGAGGTAAGGCGCGCGCAGCACCTCACCCAGCGTACCGCGCTCGGCCTTCTCGGATTGCACGGCGGACAGGTCGGGCGGCGACAGCTTGATGCCCTTCTCCGCTTCGACCCGGCGCTCGATCTCGGCGACGACCTGCTCCGCTTCCTCGACGCGGCCGTGGGTCGACAGCCAGCGCGGGCTCTCGGGGATATGGCGACGCATGAACCACACCGCGATCGCGCCGACCGAGCCGATCAGGATGATCACGCGCCAGTAAGCCAGGCCGAAGGGCTGGGTATCTTTCATGGCATAGGCCATGAACGCGATGACCGGCACGATGCTGAAGGTGATGCATTGGTTGACCGCATAGGCACGGCCGCGCTCGCGGCTGGGGATCAGCTCGGAGATGTACGTGTCGATGGTCACCAGTTCGACGCCCAGGCCGATGCCGGCGATGAAGCGCCAGACGTTCAGCTCGAGCCCGGTGGTCTGGAACGCCATGACGGCGGTGCAGACCATGTACCAGATCATGGACCAGGTGAAGATGACCCGGCGGCCCATGATGTCGGCCAGCTGGCCGGCAAAGAGCGCACCCACCCAGAGGCCGGCGAAGGTCGCGAAGACGAAGGTGCCGAAGCCCGCCACCTTGATCGGCCCCAGGGCCGAGAAAAAGCCCAGCGATTCGGGCTTGAACAGGCCAGCCCCCACCATGCCCGGCGCGACATAGGCAGTGAAAAAGAGATCGTAGAACTCGAAAACGCCGCCCAGCGAAAGCAGCAGCACCATCGTCCAGACCGTGCGCGAAGACGGTAGACGATCAAGCCGAGCCGCGATTTCGGCCGATTTATCCGTGGACATGTAGTCTCCTCGTATTGTGATGTAGTTAACTTCGCAGCTTGCCGCACACATGCTGACCGAATACTGAATAAAACCAGGGGATGGCTCTAGGGGTTCGCATTGATTGACAAGCGCGTGGAATAAAAAATCGAACTTAACGCTCTCTTAATCCAGGCCGTGCAGAATCGCGGACAAGCAAATTCGAACCGGATGCGGCGCTGGAAAATTTCCGGAAAAAACGCACGCTATGCCGATTCGGCAACGACATGAGGGAGCCCCATGAAAACCCACGAAGAATCTTCCTACGACCGCATGACCATCGTCCTGCACTGGCTCACCGCAGGGCTTGTGCTGTTTCAGTTCGCGCTTGCGATGATCTGGGATTTTTTCCCCAGGTCCGAGCGTCAGGTCATCATCGTCGCGCACACCTCGTTCGGCATCGTGCTGGCCGCGGTGCTCCTGGCGCGACTGCTATGGCGTGCGACGGCGGGCCGTCGACTCGAACACGGATCGAGCCTGCCCGACCGGGCCGCCAAGGCGGCGCATCATGTGCTGTACGCGCTGCTGGTGGCGGTCGTCGTGTTCGGCGTCCTGCTGCGCTGGTCCGGCCATAGTCCGCTCAGCTTTTTCGGCCTGGTCATCGCTTCGCCCTTCGGCCCGATGCCGCATATCGCGCACGAGATCATCGGCGACCTGCACGATTTCGCCGCCTGGTCGATCATTGTGATCGCCATGGGCCATGCGTGCGCCGCGCTGTTCCATCACTACATGCTGCGCGACGGCGTCCTGCAGCGCATGCTGCCGAACCTTGCCTCGCCCGCGAGACGCGTGGGGCGTTATGCGCAAGAAGGCGCGACCAAATAATCGGCGAGCGATCGACGCAAGCGCGCACGGCCGGCGCAGGTGCGAGGGTCACGCCTGGCGGCTCGCGCCGACCAGGCTGGACAGATGACGCAGCCGGCGGGCCAAAGCCTTGGACACCACCAGCCCGGCCGGATCGTCGCCGCGGCCGATTGCCTCGCTTGCCCGCAAAAATGACGCCGTGCTCTGCGCCACCACCTCGCGTTCGTTATCCGAGGTGATGATGTGATAAGAATCATCGAGCCATATGGTGCGCAGAAACCCGGAGCCCAGACGACCGGCAACATACTGGGCATTGCGCGGATGAGAAGTCTCGTCGTCGATGGCATGGACGATGAGGCAATCGTTCTTGATGCTCGTCAGGTGCGCGCGCACGCTGTCGGCCAGGCGCCGCGCTTCGCGCAGCGCCGTCAGCGAGAGCGTGGCAGGCCCCGCTTCGCTCAGTTCCCCGCGCTCCATCGCGCGCCTGACTTTGGCGCGCAGGGCCTCGTTGCGCAGGCCGTAAGGCTCAGACTCGCGATAACGCCACGCACGTCGCAAGGGCGTGTAGTACGCCAAGTGCAGCAGGAAGCGATACCACGGAACCGCCCAGCCGTCATAAGACAGCGTCAGGGACAACAGCACCAGTGCGCGCAGGTTCGGGCGGCGATGAGCCAGCGCCAAGGCCAAGGCGGCACCGATCGACAGGCCGCAGACCGACACATGTGCATGACTCTGCGCCAACCTATCGTATTCGAGCACGGCGGCGTCGACCCAGTCATGCATGGGGCGCTCGGGGGTTCCTGCGCTGTAGCCGTTCAGCACCGGCACACTGACGCTAAAGCCCTGGGCGCGCAGAAACTTGGCCAGATAGCGCATCTCCAGCGGCGAGCTGGAGAGCCCGTGCAGCAGCAGGACCGCATGCGGTCCCCCTTCTTGATGAAATAGGGCGGGCACGGTGTTCATGCCTGCTCCTGGACGCGCAGCACCAGAAAATCGCCCGCGTGGGTGACGAAGCGTTCGCACACGCACTCGACGCGCGCGTGAGCGTCCTCGCCGCGACGCAAACGCACCCACAGGCGCCCCGGCATCAAGGCGCCGCCGCGCAAACGCCGCAGGTCGTCCGAGTCCAGCTCTGCGAAACGCGGCCCCGGGGCAATCTCGTTGGGAACCGGCAGGCGGATTCCCGGTAACGCCGCGCGCTCGCCGCCGCCGGCGCGTTCCAGCGCCTGAATGAGCACCAAGTCCCTGTTGTACTGCGCCAGATGCAGCACCAGCCGGTGCGTCTCGTCGACGGCGCGGCGCGCAATCGCGCGCTCATTATCGTCGCGCAGCACCATTTCATAGCGCGACTGCGCCACCAGGGCAAACAGCTTGGCGCGAAACTCGGCGCGACGCAGGCGCTCTATGAGCACGATGACGACCGACGTGATGAGCGGATAGCTCACGGCCAGCTCGATGTCGCGCTGCGTAATGGTAAAGACCTGGAAATACGGCGGCACAAACAGATAATCGGCCAGCCCCAGGCCCAGCAACATCGCCACCAGCGCAGGCGCCAGGCCGTAGTAGTACTCGATCAGGGCGGCCGCAATGTAGAAGACGCCGGCCGGCATGACAGATCCAAGCACGGGATGCAGCAGCAGCCGGATCAGGACCGCCCCCGACAGAATGGCGGCGGCGGCCAGCCAGACCCGCGGGCCGCGCTGCGCCCATCGTCTTGCGTTACGTACTTGCATGGCTTGGATAGGTGCGTTTTTCTTATTAGTTTGCCTCAGCTTCGGCCGACAAAATATAGCCGATTAACGCAGCAACCTGCGCGGCGCGGATCCAAACCCAGGAGGCGGGCCGCGCCGCGTGGAACACCGTTGACTTAGGTCAACACACGCCCGCGATGTTCGGCGCACGCTTGCGGTACGCGGCAAGCGCGGCATGTCCGCCATGCCTGTCCGGCCATGTTCGGCCGGTCCTCGATCCCGCCGCTCGCGCGGCTCCTGCGTGAAGAGGCAGCCCCTTTGTCCGACTCAAACATCCTCCCGCAATGGCCGGCCGGCGTGCACGCCCCCGGCCTGAGAGCCGCGCAAAGCCTGATCCATCCAGGTTGCGTCATTGTTTGCCTGCATGGAGAAAGGCATGACGGTTAACCCGAACCCTCGGCGCCAGGATGAGGAGCAGCGCTCATGATCCGCGCCAAGCCGCATGTGGTCGTGCTCGGCGGCAATTTCGCCGGGCTTGCCAGCGCGCAGAAAATTCGCGAGTACGCGGGCGACGGCGTGGAGATCACGCTGATCGACCGCAAGGACTATCTGCTGTTCGTGCCCAATATCCCTACCGACGTGATCGAGAATCGCGATCCTTCCCTGCACCAGCGCATGCAACTGCGGCCGGCGTTGGCGAACGATGACATCCACTTCATCCAGGCCGTGGTGGAACACGTGGATATCGACGGCAGAAAAGTTCTCTTTCTGCCGTCCGAGCGTCCGGGCGAAGCCTGCGAGTCGTTGCGCTACGACTACCTCGTGATCGCCCTGGGCGCGCATCTGGCCTATGACCGCCTGCCCGGGTTCGCCGAGCACGGGCATACCGTCTCGGATCTGCTTCATGGCGAGCGGCTGCGCCGGTACCTTTTCGAGGGCGGCTACAAGGGGGGACCGATCGTGATCGGCGCGGCGCACTTTCACCAGGGAGACGGCGCCGAGGGCCTGCAGCCCTACCCCGGCGGCAGCATCCCCTATCTGAAAGCGGCATGCGAGGGCCCGATCCTGGAGATGACGACGGCGATGGCGAACTGGCTCACCCGCTCGGGCCAGGGAACGCCGGAGAAAATCACCGTATTCACCCCCGACGAAATCATCGCGGCAGACGCCGGCGTGAAGAATGTCCAGGCGTTCCTGCAGATGGCCACGGGCATGGGAATCCACTACCGCCACAACATGCCCGATATTGCCCGGCTAACCGCCGAGGGCGTCGAATTTGTCGGCGGCGAAACGCTGGAGGCGGAGATCAAGCTGATCCTGCCCGACTGGGTAGCCCACGACTGCCTGCGTGAGCTGGCCATCTGCGACAGCATGGGTTTCATCAAGACCAATCTGCTGATGCGCAATCCCGAGCATCCGGAAATTTTTGCCGCCGGCGACTGCGCCGCGGTCACCGTGCCGAAGATCGGCGGCATCGGCCACCAGGAAGCCGAAATCATCGGCAGGCAGATCGCGCTCGACCTGGGCCGCATGGATGCCCAGGAGGCCAATCACCCGCTGCAGCCGGTCACCTTCTGCATCGGCGATATGGGCGAGGGCAAGGCGGTCTATGTGCGCTCCAACAGCTGGTTCGGCGGCCAGGACGATGTGCTGAAGATGGGGCGCGTTCCATACCGGCTGAAGATGAGCTACCGCGACTTGTTCTTCCTGACCCACGGCAAGGTTCCGGGCTTTGGCCTGAACCTGGCGCAGTTCGCGGTCGAAAGCGTTTTCTGATGAACGCCGCTGCTTCTTTCCCGCAAGCGCAGGAGTTCCACGTCAGCCTCAGGGTGACCGATCTGGCCGCGAGCACGGCTTTCTACACGGCGTTTTTCACGGCCCCGCCCAAAGACACGACGGCGCGCTACAGCACGTTCCTGATTCCGCATCTGCATCTGAACCTGGTGCTGCTGGTCAATGACGGCCAGCAGCCGCTCGATACCTACAGCCTCTATCATCTGGGGCTGGGCGTGGCCGACAAGTCGCAAGTGATCGCCGCCTATCATGCAGCGCTGTCCATGGGGGCGCCGATCGTCAAGCCGCCGCGCACGACCTGGCGCGGCACGCCGTTGCACGAACTATGGCTGCGTGATCCCAGCGGCTATCTGATCGAGGTTTATGCGCGCCTTACCGCCGACGAACTGGCGCAGATGCCGGCCGATCAGGAGCCCTGCTTTCTCGTGCCCGGCACCCGGCCTGCCGCTGAGCGGCACGCAAGAATCACGTAGAGGTCACGCAAATAAAATAAGGGAGTTAGTGACTACCATCACTAACTCCCTCGATACTGCTGGTCGGGACGGCGGGATTCGAACTCGCGACCCCTTGCACCCCATGCAAGTGCGCTACCAGGCTGCGCTACGCCCCGAAAGAACGAGACTATATCATAATTTGCGGGCTGTGCTCAAACCACGCGGCTCACGCATCGGCTTTGGTCGCATCGCTCAGCAGTTCGGCGATCTGCGTCAACTCTGTACGCAGCGCCTGCAGCTCGCCCGAACTCAGGCGCACGGCGGCATCCGGATCGTTGACCACGGTATCGCCGCGCGTATCGCCCAGCCGATTGCGCGCGCCGCTGATGGTGAAGCCCTGCTCGTACAGCAGCGAACGAATGCGGCGGATGAGCAGCACTTCGTGGTGCTGGTAATAGCGTCGATTGCCGCGGCGCTTGACCGGCTTGAGCTGGGTGAATTCCTGCTCCCAATAGCGCAGCACGTGCGGCTTGACGCCGCATAGGTCGCTGACTTCGCCGATCGTGAAATAGCGTTTGGCAGGGATGGGCGGCAGCGCGACGTCGGTATTTTCAGGACGGGTCATGGAAGGGATTATGCCTCTTCGTCAAGACCGGGTTCGCCTTCGGCGGGGGCCTGCTCGACCACGCTCTTGAGTTTCTGACTGGCGTGAAATGTGACCACGCGCCGCGCCGCGATGGGGATGGTCTCGCCCGTCTTGGGGTTGCGTCCCGGGCGCGGCGGCTTGTCGCGCACCTGGAAGTTGCCGAAGCCCGAGAGCTTGACCGAATCGCCGCGGGCCAGCGCCTCGCGGATTTCCTCGAAGAAAGTATCGACGATGTCCTTGGCTTCGCGCTTGTTCAGGCCGACCCGCTCGAAGAGCAGTTCGGCCAGTTCGGCCTTGGTGAGAGTGCGCGGTTCGGCGAGCATTTGATCCCCTCTGTTCTTGTCGATGCGTGCGTCGGATCAGTCCCGCAGCCGCGCGCCGTGCGCAGCCGACAGGGCATCCAGCAAGTGTGCCATGCATTCGGAGACGCGCGCTTCGTCCAGCGTGACCTCAGTGTCTTGCAGCCAGAAGCGGAAGGCAAGGCTTTTCTCGGTCGGGATTTGCGCCCCTCCTTGGCCGCCCTGCGGCTTCTCGCGCCACACGTCGAACAGGCGCGCGTCGCGCACCACCGACAGCTTGGCGTCGGCCTTGACGGCGCGGGCCACGGTATCCAGCAGCGCCTGGGCGGGAGTGTCGGCCTTGACCCACAGCGCCAGGTCGCGCAGCACCACGGGCTGGCGCGAAATCTCGCCCACCGCGGGCATGACGCCCGCCTGCAAGGCGGCAACGTCCAGCTCGAACACTACCGGCGCGTGCGCCAGTTCGGCCTGCTGTGCCCAGCGCGGATGCAGCTCGCCGATCCAGCCGACGGCCTGGCCGTCGAGCTCGATGCGGGCGCTGCGGCCCGGATGCAGCGCGGGATGCTTGGCTGCGGTAAAGCGCAACGCGCTCGCGCGCACGCCGAACAGCGCTTCGACGTCCATCTTCACGTCGAAGAAGTCGACCTGACGGGAGGCCTCGCCCCACTGCTCGGCCACGGCCGGGCCCCAGGCGGCGCCGGCCAGGCGCATGGGCTGGTTCACGCCGGCCACCGACAAGGGACCATCGGCAACCGCCGCGTCGCGCAGGAACACGCCGCCTAGCTCGAACACGCGCACGCGCGTCTGCTTGCGGTTGGCGTTGTGGCGGATATTGGCGACCAGACCTGCGATCAGGCTCGAACGCATCACCGACATATGGCTGGCGATGGGGTTGAGCAGGCGCACGGGCTCTTCGTTGCCGGCGTAATCGCGTTCCCAGTCGGCTTCGACGAAACTGTAGTTGACGACTTCCTGGTAGTCGCGCGCGGCGACCAGGCGGCGCAGCGCATGCGGGCCGCGATGGTTCTCGGGCTCGGCGCGCATCTTGGCGCGGGCCATGGGCGGCACGTCGGGAATGCTCTCGAAACCGTGGATGCGGGCCACTTCTTCGATGAGGTCTTCTTCGATGTTGATGTCGAAGCGGTAGGAAGGCGGCGTGACGATGAAGTCGTCACCCTCGCGCGTGAACGGCAGGCTCAGGCGCGTGAAGATGTCGGCGACCTCCTCGCCCGCGACCGGCACGCCCAGCACGCGCCGGCAGCGCGTCAGGCGCATGCGCACGGGCTTGCGCTCGGGCAGCGCGAGCACCTGGTCCTGCAACGGGCCGGCCTGGCCGCCGCAGATCTGCAGGATCAGTGCGGTGATGCGTTCCAGGTGTTCGGGAATAGTGGCGTAGTCCACGCCGCGCTCGTAGCGGTGGCTGGCTTCGGAACTGAACTTGAAGCGGCGCGGCCGGCCGGCGATGGCCTCGGCCCACCAGAAGGCCGCTTCGACGAAAATATTCTGCGTGTCCAGCGTGACCGAGGTGCCTTCGCCGCCCATGATGCCGGCCAGGCTCTCGACTTGGCCAGCCGCGGTGATCACGCCCACCGTCTCGTCCAGCGCGATGGTCTGGCCGTTGAGCAGTTCCAGGTTTTCGCCGGCACGGCCCCAGCGCACTTCGAGTTCGCCCGGCACCTTGTCCAGGTCGAACACGTGGGTGGGACGGCCCAGCTCCAGCATGACGTAATTGGAGATGTCCACTAGCGCCGAAATCGAACGCATGCCGGCCCGCTCCAGGCGCGTCTTCATCCAGTCGGGCGATGCGGCGCGGGCGTTGACGCCGCGGATCACGCGTCCGGCGAAGCGGCCGCACAGGTCGGGCGCACTCACTTTCACGGGCAGGCGGTCGTCGATGGTGACGGCCACGGGCGCCATCTCAGGCAGATGCATCGGCGCGCCGGTGAGCGCGACCACTTCGCGCGCCACGCCCAGAATCGACAGGCAGTCGGCACGGTTGGGCGTGAGCTTGAGCGTGAAGACCATGTCTTCCAGGTCGAGTGCCTGGCGGATATCGGCGCCTGGAACCAGCGACTCGGGCAGGATCATCAGGCCGCTATGGTCCTGCGACATGCCCAGTTCGCGGGCCGAGCACAGCATGCCGAAGGACTCGACGCCGCGCATCTTGGCCTTGCCGATCTTCATGTCGCCGGGAAGCCGGGCGCCGATACGCGCCAGCGGCACGGTGATGCCGGCCGCCGCATTGGGCGCGCCGCAGACGATCTGCAGCAGCTCGCCCGAGCCGTCGTTGACCTTGCACACGCGCAGCTTGTCGGCGTCCGGGTGCGGGGCGATGTCTTCGATGCGCGCCACCACCACGCCGGAGAACGGCGGCACGGCGGGCTGCAGGTCGTCGACCTCGAGGCCGGCCATGGTGAGCGCGTGCGCGAGTTCGTCGGTGGACAGCTCGGGATCGACCAGCGAACGCAACCAGGATTCGGGAAATTGCATATCAGCTCTTTCTCTTTATTCGTTGAACTGGCGCAGGAAGCGCAGGTCGCCTTCGTAGAACTGGCGCAAGTCATTGACGCCATAGCGCAGCATGGTCAGGCGCTCCAGGCCCGAGCCGAAGGCAAAGCCGATGTAGCGCTCGGGATCGAGCCCGAAGTTGCGCACCACCTGCGGATGCACCTGGCCCGAACCCGAGATCTCCAGCCAGCGGCCCTTGTTGGGGCCGGACGTGAACATCATGTCGATCTCGGCCGAGGGTTCCGTGAAGGGGAAGAAGGACGGTCGAAAGCGCACCACCATGTCGTCGCTCTCGAAGAAGCAGCGCAGGAAATCGGTGTACACGCCCTTGAGGTCGGCGAACGAGATGTCCTCGGCTATCCACAGGCCTTCGACCTGGTGGAACATGGGCGAGTGCGTGGCGTCGCTGTCGACCCGGTAGGTGCGGCCCGGAGCGATGACCTTGATCGGCGGGTTGTCCTTGTGCATGCGGGCGTAGCGCACCTGCATGGGGCTGGTGTGCGTGCGCAGCAGCAGCGGCTGGCCGTCGCTGCCGTTCATGTCGACGTAGAAGGTGTCCTGCATCGAGCGCGCGGGATGGTCCGGCGGGCTGTTCAGGGCGGTGAAGTTGGTCCAGTCGTTCTCGATCTCGGGGCCGCTGGCCACGTCGAAACCGATGGAGCGGAAGATCTGCTCGACCCGTTCCCAGGTGCGGATCACCGGATGGATGCCCCCCGGCAGCCTGCCGCGGCCGGGCAGCGTGACGTCGATGGTCTCGGACGCCAGGCGCGCATCGAGCTCGGCCTGAGCCAGGCCGGCGCGGCGGGCGTTCAGGAGCCCTTCGATCTTCTGCTTGGCCAGGTTGATGCGGGCGCCGGTATCGCGCTTCTCTTCGGCGGACAGCGCACCCAGGCCCTTGAGCAGCACCGTCAGGGCGCCCTCTTTACCCAGAAAGCGCGCCTTGGCGTTTTCCAGCGCGGCGTTGTCTGCAGCCTGCGCGAAACTTTGTTCAGCCTGGGCAACCAGGTCGTCCAGCGATGTACTCATAAGCGTCGCAAAACTTGTCGGATCGGTGGGCAAGGCCTCGGAAGACCTGGAAAAACAAATGGGGCTGGAGATCGACCCCAGCCCCATCTGAGGCGCGGCGCGCGATCAGGCGCACCGGTTTGCTGCATGCCTGGGCGGCTTAGGCGCCCAGAGCGGCCTTGGCCTGCTGCACGATGGCGGCAAAGCCGGCCTTGTCGCGCACGGCCAGGTCGGCCAGCACCTTGCGGTCCAGTTCGATCGCAGCCTTTTTCAGGCCGGCGATGAACACGCTGTAGCTCATGCCGTTTTCACGCACGGCGGCGTTGATACGGGTGATCCACAGGGCGCGGAAGGTGCGCTTCTTGTTGCGGCGGTCGCGGTAGGCGTATTGGCCGGCACGCATGACCGCCTGCTTGGCGATCCGGAATACATTGCCGCGGCGGCCACGATAGCCCTTGGCGGCGTTGATGACTTTTTTGTGACGGGCACGGGCGGTAACACCACGTTTAACGCGAGGCATGGTGGTCTCCTATCAAGCGTAAGGCATCATCGCGCGCACGGACGCGACGTTGGTTTCGTGAACGGCGGCCGAGCCACGCAGCTGGCGCTTGTTCTTGGTGGTCTTCTTGGTCAGGATGTGGCGCTTGAACGCCTGACCGCGCTTGATCGATCCGCTGCCGCGAACCTGAAAGCGCTTGGAAGCGCTTTTCTTGGTTTTCATCTTGGGCATGATGCTTTTCCAGTTGAACTACCCTTCGGGCCGCATCGGCGACCGTGGGGTCGGTGAATATTGTGGTCGGGTGCCCGGGCTTGCGCCCGAGACTTGCGGCAGCCGGGTTCTTTTCAGATCGCCCGCCCACCTACCTGAGCCACATCGAATTTCCCGGCGCAAATCCGGGAAAGCCTTTGATTATATGGCAAAAATCCATTGAAAGACAATCCCGCAAATTGCCGAGGCGCCCATGCCACAAAAAGCAATGCGGCCCCATTAATTTGCGGCCGCGCATCCAGGCAGGCCACCGGCAGTCAGGCTGTTTTCGCCTCGTCCAGCCCCAGTTCGTGACGCATGGTTTCGCGGATCTTGAACTTCTGGATCTTGCCCGTCACCGTCATGGGAAACGCGTCGACGAAGCGGATATAGCGCGGAATCTTCTGGTGCGCGATCTGCCCCTTGCAGAAGTCGCGCACGGCGTCTTCGGTCAGGGCCTGGCCCGGCTTGACGATGATCCAGGCGCAGAGTTCCTCGCCGTATTTCGGGTCGGGCACGCCCACGACCTGCACGTCCTGAATGGCCGGGTGGCGGTAAAGGAACTCCTCGATCTCGCGCGGGTACAGGTTTTCGCCGCCGCGGATGACCATGTCCTTGATGCGGCCGACGATGTTCACATAGCCTTCCTCGTCCATGGTGGCCAGGTCGCCCGTGTGCATCCAGCGCTCGTCGTCGATGGCTTCGCGCGTCTTGGCTTCGTCTTCCCAGTAGCCGTGCATGACGGAATAGCCGCGCGTGCACAGCTCGCCCGTCGCGCCGCGCGGCACCGTGGCGCCGGTGCCCGGATCGACGACCTTGACCTCCAGGTGCGGATGCACCCGGCCCACGGTGGACACGCGCTTTTGCTGCGGCGTGTCGGTGGCGCTCTGGCAACTGACCGGGCTGGTTTCGGTCATGCCATAGGCGATGGTGACCTCGCTCATGTGCATCAGGCCAACTACGCGCTTCATCACCTCGATGGGACAAGGCGAGCCCGCCATGATGCCGGTGCGCAGCGTGGATAGGTCGAACTCGGCAAAGCGCGGATGATCGAGCTCGGCGATGAACATGGTGGGCACGCCGTGCAGTCCGGTGCAGCGCTCTGCCTGCACGGTTTCGAGCACCAGCAGGGGATCGAAACCGTCGTTGGGGTAGACGATGGCCGAGCCGTGCGTAAGGCAGGCCAGGTTGCCCAGCACCATGCCGAAGCAGTGGTAGAGCGGCACCGGAATGCACAGGCGGTCGACGGGCGTGAGCTTCATGCACTCGCCGATGAAAAAGCCGTTGTTGAGAATGTTGCGATGCGTGAGCGTGGCGCCCTTGGGAAAACCCGTGGTGCCGCTGGTGAACTGGATATTGATCGGATCCGTATTCTTGAGGCTGCGTTGCACCTGGCCCACGCGGGCGTCGGCCGCGTCGCCCGAGGCGAGCAGCGCCGAAAAGCGCTGCATGCCGGGCTCCTCGCCGCCCTGCCCCGCCGTGTCGATCCACACTACCCGGCGCAGGTGCGGCAGGCGCGCCGAGTGCAGCTCACCCGGGCCGGCCGCGGCGAGTTCGGGCGCCAGTTCGCGCAGCATGGCCAGATAGTCGCTGGTCTTGAAGGTGGACATGGTCACCAGCAGCTTGCAGCCCACTTTGTTGAGCGCGTACTCGACCTCGGCCGTGCGGTAGGCCGGGTTGATGTTGACCAGGATGAGCCCGGCCTTGGCCGTGGCCAATTGCATCAGCACCCAGGCCGCATTGTTGTGCGACCAGATGCCCACGCGGTCGCCGGGCGCCAGGCCGGTGGCCAGCAAGGCGCTGGCCAGGCGGTTGGCCTCGGTCTGCAATTGACGGTAGGTATAGCGTTTACCCTCATGACGGCAGACCAGTGCTTCGCTTTGGGGCTGGGCATCTGCCATGGCATCGAAAAAATCGCCTATGGTCTGTTCTATCAGGGGGACGTCGGTGGGTCCCGCTGCATAGGAAAGACCCGAATCGATGGTGTTCACGCAAGTCTCCTCATGGTGTCGCCCGCGCAGTCTGGTGCTGCCCTGCGGTAAAGACGTGGGAAGTCTACCCCAGCCCATTGCGGCGTGGAACCTTGCGGCCTTGCTCGTTACTCAGGCCATAGCCGACCACGGCCCGCGCCGACAAACACGCGAAGGAAACGACAATCATGTCCAAGCAAAACCTCCAAACGTTGCTGCAACGCATCGGCCAGACAGTCGGCATTTCTGATCTGTCGCTGGATGACGACGGCTATTGCCTGCTGCGCCTGGACGGCACGCTGGACATTGCCGTCGAATTCATCGAAGAGGCCGAGCTCGTGGTGCTCACCGCACGCTGCGGTGCGCTCGGCGAGCAAAACCGCGAGGCCGTCCTGCAGCAGATCACCGACGCCAATTTCTACTGGACCGGTGCCGGCGGCGGCACACTGTCGACCAATTCGCGCGAAGGCATGGTCTATCTGCACTATCGCGAGTCGACCGCGCACCTGGATCAAGCCGGGCTCGAGAACCTGCTGCAGGCGCTGGTCATGAACACCGAACGCTGGGGCGCCCGCCTGGCCGCGGCCGGCGCCGCGCCGGCCGCCGCACCGGCCGCGCCCGACGCGGCAGTCCCCGGCGGTCTCTTCGCCAACCGGGCCTGAGGAACGCGCCATGACCGTCTCGCTGAACACCTACCGCGACGTTGCCAGCCTGGGCACCAACGTACGCTTCAAGCTCGATGAACAGACCGAGCTGCGCTCCGACGGCAGGCGCAATATCGGCAACATCTTCAGCCGTGCCTGGGACTGCATCACCCGCAGCGATGCGCAGGTCGCGTCCAACAAAGCGGTCGCCCAGGACTTCGTGCAGGCCTTGCGCGAGAAATACGGCGACGAAATCGCCAACACCATGTCGCGCGATTTGTCGGCCCAACTATCCAAGGGCAGGCCGCTGACCGGCTACCGCATCCAGCAGGTGATGGAAAAGGCCGAGAGGATGAGCAACAACATCCAGGCCAACAATAGGCAGTTGCTCGGAGAATGCCTGTCCGAGCTGACCGACTCGGCACTGTCCAGGCTTGGCGGCAAGGCCCAGGGCCTGACCCGTCAGGTCGCCGCGTTTGCGATACAGACCGCCATCTCGGAATCCCCCGAATTCCGGGAGCATGGGTTCAAGAATGCGCTGCACATCATCATGAACGAGTTCGGCGACGATGGCGACGGCTTCGCGCGGCAGCAGTTCCTCGAGCATTTTCAGGACCGTGCCCTCAAAACGCTGGAGTGCCGGCTTCTGATAAGCGACCTTCCGTTGGAGAAGAGCGTCCAGCTCGACGTCGATCACATGACGACATCGAAAGGCACCATGCAGGACGTCCGCGATCGGCTGGGCGAGAACGGCTTCGACGAAGAAGATCTGGCCTGGATACACCAGCAGGGCATGCACGTGGGCGACACCGTCATGCGCTTCTCGCCCGAGCAGATCGCGCTCTTGAAAAGCCGCGACCTGACCATCGAGCTGGGCCTGCAGTACCTGGACAAGGGCATCCCCATCCATGAACGCACGCTGGTCGGTGCCTACACCGACGGCCAGGTCCACGGCGAACCCCGCGCCCTGAGCGGCGGCGCGGTCAGCAAACCCTACGACGTGACCTACGGCGAGCGCCGCATGGTCTACAAAGAGCCGCAGTTCAATCCCAAGACGGGCGCGGAAAGCGGCTACGGCCCCTCGTCCAAGCTCCTGGGCATCGATGCGGAGCGCCCGCAGATGACGGTGCGCAACGTGGCCACCAAGGCCGTCGACGAACTGCTCGGATTCAACCTCGTGCCCGAAACGGGTATCGGCGTGCTCGGCGGCAAGGTCGGGCTGGTCATGGGCTACGCCGAAGGCATCACGCCCCGCTACGACGAAGACGTCAACACCACGGCGGAGATGTGGCCGACGATAGGCATGATGCTTGCCATGCACGACGATCCGCTGCAGGCCATCAAGGACGGCAATCCGGAGGCGCTCTCCACCTTGAAGGACGTGCTGGAAGCCAGCGAGTCCCGCTATGAGCTGAACGTCGACATCACCGACAGCGACATCGGCCAACGCATCCTGGCGCTCTCCACCGGCACGCCGCAGGAACAGGAAAAGGCCCAGGAAATCCTCGGCAAGATGCTCGGCCGGATAGAGGACGGACACGTCATCCAGGATCTGCGCATCACCGCCACGAGGCAACGCAGCGACGACGTGAATTTCGAGGACCCTGTGGTGCGGCGCGAGCTGGTGAAGCTGCAACTGCTGGACGCGCTCACCGCGCAAGGCGACCGGCACCAGGCCAACTACATCCTCAGGCATGACGACCAGGGCCGCTGCACCGGCCTCGTGGCCATCGACAACGACCAGGCTTTCGGTCCCAGCATCACCAACCCCAACGACCTCCTCTTTTCGGTCATGCAGGGCCGTGGCGTCGAAGGGCCCGATGGCGTGACGCGGCCGGGCACCGAGGGCCTGAACGGCGTGATGCTGCCCGGCGTGGTCGACCGCGAGATGAAGGCCGCCTTCGACGGCATCACTCCGGAGAACCTGCGCGCATCGCTCGCCGGCCTGCTTCCGGCCGCGGAAATCGACGCGGCCGTGCAGCGCCTGGACGTCATCAAGACGCACCTGGCCAAGCTGGAGCGCGAAGGCAAGATCATCGAACCCGGCGAATGGGGCGGCGCTCAAGCCACGACGGCCCTGCAGGGCCGATTCGACAGCTACGTGGGACGCGACCGCGCCTATGCCGGCACGCTGCGCGAGCACGAAGACACCGATCGGCAAAACCTGGAAGACCTTTTCAGGGTCTAAACCGAACGACGCCAAGGACGCATCATGACGACTTCCGACACGCTGCTCGACGCCTCCGCCCTGGACGCTGCCCGCGCGCTTTATCAAGACGAAGGCCTGGACCTCCCCCCCATCCCGGCCGGCTTCGTCCCGAGCCTGCGCCAGATCGACGCCACGGCCTACGCCACCCGCGACCTGGACTGGACGCTGTACGACTTCGGCCATTTCCTGAACGAGCTGCAATCCGGCAAGGCGGTCGAGCCCTACGTGGCCTTCGGCCTAGCCGGCCACGGCCTGACTCAGCAGGCGGCGCACTACTACGCCGTCACGCCGCATTGCGCGGTGCTGTTCCAGCTGCGTTGGGGCACGATCATGGACCGCCCCGAGCAGGACCGCGCCCGCCACAATGCCATGCTGTCCATCGCGCAACGGCTGCAGACCGCCGCCGACATGCTGGCGCGATCCGGCAAACTGCCCGCCGGCCAGCGCATGGTCGTGGCCGACAGCAGCCTGCACGGCGCGCGCTGGGCCTGGATGCCCGCGAACGCCGCGCCGCAAGGCGAGCCCGAATGGCATGCGAACCGCAGCGCCGCCGTGCAAGCCCTGGCGACCCTGATGCAACGGCGTTGACGGACCCGAGGCGCGACGTTATCGCCAAATGCGCGCCCTGCTTTGCCCGGATGGCGTCAGCGGGCCCCCGGGCCCGGCCTTGCCGCCAGCCGGTATTGGATCGATTCGGCCATGTGGCGCGGCTCGATGATGTCGGTCTCCTCCAGATCGGCCAGCGTGCGCGCCACGCGCAGCGCCCTGTGCTGGGCTCGCGCCGAACCGTCGAGCCTTTGCTGCGCCTGGCGCAGCAGATCGCGGGCCGCATCCGACATGGCGCAGTGGCGCTCCAGCTCTCTGCCCGCCAGGCGCGCGTTCAGACTGCCCTGCCGGGCCTGCTGCCGCGCGCGGCAGCGCACGACACGCTCGCGCACCGCCGCGGACGTCTCGCCCGCGGCGCCGTCCAGGACAACCGGGTCAACCGGCGGCACGCACACATGCAGATCGATGCGGTCCAGCAAAGGGCCAGACAGTTTGCTCGCGTAGCGCGTCACCTGGTCGGGCGTGCAGCGACAGGGCTTCGTGGGATGACCGCGCCAGCCGCAAGGACAGGGATTCATCGCAGCCACCAGTTGGAACAGGCAGGGGTACTCGACCTGACGCAGCGCCCTGGAAATGGCGACTCGGCCCGTCTCCATCGGTTCCCGCAAAGCTTCCAGCGCTTCGCGGCGGAATTCGGGCAGCTCGTCGAGGAACAGTACACCGTGATGGGCAAGACTGATTTCGCCCGGACGGGGGCGCGATCCGCCTCCGATCAACGCCGCCGCCGATACGAGATGATGCGGGGACCGCAGCGGAGGCTGCTCCGGGATGCCCGTCATACGCGCGCCGCCTTGCGTCAGACCGGTCAAGGCGGCGACCTCCAGGGCTTGCACGGACGACAGCGGCGGCAACAGACCCGGCAGGCGCTGCGCCAGCATGCTCTTGCCCGCACCCGGCGGCCCGCTCATCATCAGGCTGTGGCCGCCCGCCGCGCAGATCTCCAGCGCACGACGCGCGCCGGCCTGCCCCCTGACATCGGACAGACAGGGCGGCGCCTGGACCGGCAGGCGCTGGGCCGGCTCGGCAAGCGGCAGGCGCGCTGTGCCGGTCAGATGTGCCGCGACTTCGGTCAAGGTGCGCGCCACGTAAACGCGCAGGCCCGGCACCCAGGCGGCGATGCCCGCGCTGCCGGGCGGCAGGATCATCGCCGCGCCGGGGCGCTCGCGCGCCAGGCCCAGCGCCAGGGGCAAGGCCGAGGCCACCGGCACCAGCGCGCCGGTCAAGGACAGCTCGGCGGCCAGCACCAGATCGGCCAGCGCCTCGGGCGGCTGGCCTGCCGGCGGCGCCAACTGGCCCGAGGCCAACAGCACCCCCAGGGCAATGGGCAGGTCGAAGCGCGCAGACGCCTTGGGCAGATCGGCCGGCGACAGGTTGACGATGATGCGGCCGGAGGGGAATTCGTAGCCGCTATTGACCAGTGCGGCACGTACGCGTTCGCGGCTTTCACGCACCTCGGCCTCGGGCAGGCCCACGACATGAAAGGCGGGCAAACCGCTGCCTACGTGGGTTTCCACCCGCACGGCGGGCGCATCCAGACCCACCAAGGCTCGGCTGGCAAGAACGGCCAGGGTCATGAAAATGCCTCGCTCAGTTTAGGGAACGAGGCAGTATGCGATGGGTCCGCAAGCCGGCGGGGCAAAGCGGGATGGAAAAATCACAGCGCAATTGTGCGGATTGCGCCTGCTTTGCAAACCCGCATCGGCGGCGAGATCCGCGCCGAGCGCGGCCTGCAATCGACCGCCCTGCCCGCCGCCGGCCGGGCCAGCGCTTGAGTTAACTTCTGCCGCGACCGGCCGTTAAGAGATACGAGCAATCTCGGCGGCCACATCGCAGCTCAGGCGCGCCAAGGGTAATGCATGACCGCCGTCGCCTCTCTGGGCACATCCGTCCTGGCGCAGACACTCGCCTTGCAGACCGCTTCCAGCGCAAGCGCCGGGAGCGCTTTGCCGCAGGCCGCCGAGGCATCGCAAAGCACGCCCGCCTCGACTACGGTTTCGATCCGCGGCATCCAGGCGATGACGCCGCTGATCTACGCCATGCCCGCGCCGCAACCCGTCTGGGAAACCAACGTCGTGGACGGAATCAGCAAGGCCATGGCGCAGAACTTCTCCGCCCCGACCCTCTCGGGACGCCTGCAGGACTTAGGCCGCCTCATGCTGCAGCAAGTGGGCGGCGGCGAGAACGATTTCTCGCAATCGGTCTATCTGCCGTCCACCAATGCCGTGCCCAGCGCCTCGCTGGCCAGCGCCATGCAGTCCGCCCTGCATACGGGAGCCGACAACCAGATTTCGCTCGCCGTCACCCTGCGCGACGGCGCCAAGGTTCAGCTCGCACTGGGCGAGCAGAGCAACGGGCTCGCCGCAGCCATCACAGTCACCGGCGGCTCGCTTAGCGACGCCGACCGCTCGGCCCTGCTGAAAATGGCGGGCGGTTTCCAGCAGGTCATAGACGGGCTGACCTCATCCGCCCAGCCCACGCTCGCGCTGGACGGTCTCGTGCAGCAGTTCGACGCCAACGTATTTGCCGCGGTCGACCTGCATGCGTCCGTCGACGGCAACGGCCAGGGCGCGCAGACGGTGGACTTGCACCTCGACGGCGCACAGCGCTCGGTGCAGACCAGCGGCCCGCTGGGCGTCATGCAGATCAACGTGGACACATCCAACGCGGCCATCCTGGGCAGCGCCGGCCAGCAGGCCCAGGCAATCGGCAACTACCTGCAGCAGTTCGCCGCCGAAGGCGCGCGCGGACACGGCAACGCTCAACTCATCGCCATGTTCTCCGCGGCCTTCCAGTCGCTCAACAGCCATTACGGTTCTGCGTCTTCCCGCGCAGAGTCGCAGTTGCCCGTTGTCGGCGACGCGGCCCACAGCGTGATGACCGGCCTGGCCGACTTCAGCGCCACGCTGACGCAGGCCGCGCAATCGTCCAATCCCATGAAGCCGGGCGAGATGGACAGCTACGCTTACCAGGTTTCGCAGCGCACCACGGTGCAGAGCCGCAGTCGGTACGACTATACGATCACGCAGACGCAGCAGTCGCAGCTGCACGCCAGCTACCATGCGCCGCTGCAGGCCGGCAGCCCGCTCGCGCTCGACGGCAGCAAGGCATCGCAAAATTACTACTACGACCAGATCAACGACAGCGCGCAGAGCCAGGCGACGATCAGCTACATCGACGGCGCGCTGGCGCAGGCAACGTTGAACCAATCCGCCAGCGCGTCGCTGCGCATGCAGAAATACGTCATGGGCGACCTGGTGCAAGACATCACCACGCCCAGCCGACAATCATGGTCGAAAAATCTGCAGGATCTGCTCGACGGCGCAATGCAGAATCCAGGCAGCTCGCAGTCGACACTGAGCAATATCCACAGCCTGATCGGCCTGCCCACCAGCCCGGCGCAGTTGGCAGACAAGATCGGCTAGAGTTTTGCCCGCACCGCGGCGCTATGGCATCCGCCGCGCCAGCATGTCTTCGAACGCATCGAAAATGCGCTGCACATAGGGGTTTTTGAAACCGAGCACCGGATCGGCCGGGTTTTCCAGATGCACCAGCATGGTCGCGTTGGCCTCGAACACCAATACGCGGCCGTCGGGCAGCAGCGAAAAGTCCACGCCGCAATAATCCAGGTCCAGGCGCTCGCCAATGTCGCGCAATGCCGCCCAGGCCCCGGCCCCCAAGGCCTGTTGCGGCGCTTCCAGGAAGCGGCGCTCCTCGTCGGTCTTCCAGGCGTCGGATCGCATGTTCGCCGTCACATAATGCAGCATCCACTGTTCCCCGATGGCCAGGTGATACGGCATGGGTTTGCGGTCGATGAAGACCACGCGGTATTTGCGATAGAACCCGTCGGACGAGCAGTAGTCGCAAAACCGGCTCAGGTAATGCTCGCCAGGCTCCGCCTGCTTGCCGTGCACCTCGGCCTGCTGCGGGGTTTCGAGGCGCGTCAGCCCTTTGCCGCCGTGCCCGCCCACCGGCCGCAGCGTCGCCGGGTAAGCCAGGCCGGCCGTCTCGATCGCCGCGGCAAGGCTCACCCCCGAGCGGCCGTCCCAGCGCACCGTGGGCGGCATGGCAACGCCTTCGATGCCGGAAAGCAGATTCACGATCTGATCGCGCGACGTGCACATGACGCGATCCGGCGGATTGAGCACCGGTTTGTCGGCCGTGGCAAGCAAGGCCTGCGCCACCTTCAGGCCCCACTGCGCCTTGTCGGCATCGCCGATGGCGTTGAAGATCAGGTCGTAAGGCGGCAGTTCCTGGATGGGCCCGGTGATGCCGTATTCGATCGCCCAGCGTATCTGGCGATTGTGTTCGTCCGGCATCAGAAACTTCACCGGCACGTCATTCAGGCCGCTGCTGCACAAGCCCAGCACGCTGCGCCGCTGCGTCGGCCGATCCGCGTCGACATAAACGGATTGAAGCTGGTGCGCCCGATGGGCGTGACGCTCGGCTTCTTCGCCGCGATCCAGCTCGAGCATGGCCTTGCCCATGCCCAGGTGAGCCTGAACCAGATCGGGATCGAGCAGCAAGGCGCGCTTGTACCAATATCCGGCCATGCTCCATTCGCCGCGCTGCAAAAGCGCCTGCGCCAGGCCGCACAGATCGGTGGCGGAGCTGCGCAGAAGTGCCTCGTAGCCCAGGCGCGCCACCTCGGCATTCATGGGCAAGCCCGCCGCCTGCAAGGCCTGGGCATACAGACGGTACGCCTCGGGAACGAGCGGGTCGACGGTCGAGGCCTGTTCCAGCGCATCCATGGCCTGATCGAGCTGCCCGGCCTCGAGCAGCCTGCGCCCCTGGACAACCAGCGACGCCGCGGCTCCGAGCGAAGACGAGGCATCTCGGGCCGGAGGCTCTTCAACGAACTTCACCGCCCACTCCGGAACCGCATTCTTGTAGAAAACATGAAGGTTGTCGCTGAATGCGCCCACCTTGAATCCGTGCTGCCTGGCAAGCGCCACCAGGGCGCGCGACGTAAAAAGCGAAATATGACCGTTGCGCGGCGCGCAGTACCACCAGTTCTCGATGCCCTCGGCCATCACCTCGTCGGTGACCAGCAGCGTACTGAACAAAACCGCGCCGTCGTCGGCCAGGAATTTCTTCAGCTGGGCCATCAGTTCGTGCGGCTGAGGATGATGTTCGAACACCTCGAAGCACACCACCGTCCGGTAGCTTTCCGCGAGGGCGCGGCGCATGCCCGCTTCGCCATAGGGATCGTAGGAGTCGACGTTCGCGACCCCGCGCGATTTCAGTTCTTTTTCGAGCAGGCCCAGGCCGGAACCGAAGTCCAGCACATTGCCCCAGGCCATCTCCGGAAAGCTCCCGGAAATCAGCTCCGCGCTCATGGCCGGACGTTTGCCCAGGTAGTCGGGGTCGTGCCGGACGTAGTCGTCGTTGTAGATATAGGCGGAGAAATCCTGCCTGGTCCATCCGTCCATAGCCGGCGTGAAAACGAAGCCGCATTCGTCGCAGCAAAAATACGAGATGGGCACGCCGGCATGGGGCTCGACAGGGGTGCCTTGCGTCCGGTCCTCGCAAGAGCGGGAGAAATCGACGGCGCCGCACAGGCGACCGGCGCCGCCGCAGCATTTGCAGATGGCGTGGCTCGATGAAACCCGCGTTTTCTCCAGAAGCCCTGCTCCAATCGTCATCTTCCCTCCCGGCTCTATGCCATTCGCCGCGCCAGCATGCTTTCGAATGCGTCGAAAATGCGCTGCACGTATGGGTTTTTGAAACACAGGACCGCATCGTCGCCGTTTTCCGGATGCACCAGCATGGTGGCATTGGCTTCAAACACCAACACGCGGCCGTCGGGCAGCAGCGAGAAGTCCACGCCGCAGTAATCCAGGTCCAGGCGCTCGCCGATCTCGCGTACCGCGGCCCAGGCGGCGGCGCCCAGCGCAGCCTGCGGGGCGTCGAGAAAGCGGCGTTCTTCTTCGGTTTTCCAGGCATGCGACCGCATGTCCGCCGTCACATAGTGCAGCACCCAGTTCTCGCCGATGGCCAAGTGGTAGGGCAACGGCTCGCGATCGACGAACACGACACGGTACTTGCGGAAAAATCCGTCGGCGCTGCGGTAGTCGCAGTAGCGGCTCAGATACATCTCGCCCGGCTCGCCGCGTCCTGCTTCTTGCGCCTGCGGCGCCGAGTCCAGGCGCTGCAGCCCGGTGCCGCCATGCTTGCCCACGGGGCGGACGGTCACGGGGTATTGCAGGCCGGCCGACGCGATCGCCTCGGCCAGATCCGTGTTCGCGCCGGGATTCCAGCGCGCCGTGGGCGGAATGTAAACGCCGTCCAGGCCCGCCAGCAGTGCGGGAATCTGATCGCGCGAGGTGCGCAGGATGCGGTCCGGCGGATTGAGCACCGGCTTGCCCGCGGCCGGAACGAAGCGCGCCGCCGCCTCCAGGCCCTGGGGTGCCCGGTCGGCGTCGCCGATGGCGTTGAAAACCAGGTCGTATGGCGGCAGCTCGCGAACCGGCCCGACGATGCCGAACTCGATCGTCCAGCGTATCTGGCGGCTGGTCGGCGTGGGCATGAGAAATTGCAGCGGCACGTTGTCATGGCCGCTGGTGCACAGCACGAGCACGCTGCGTCGCTGCATCGGCCACACCTGGTCGATGAAAATCGATTGCCGCATGCAGGCGTTGCGTGCGCAAATTTCGGACTCGTCGTCGCGGCCCAGCTCGTGCAGGGCGATGCCCATGTGCAGGTGCGTGTCCGCCATGTCCGGGTCGAGCAGTACGGCGCGCAAAAACCAATAACCGGCCGCGTCCCATTGCTTGTGGCGGGCATAAGAGGTGCCGATGGCGATGAGGTCTCCCGCCGCGCGCTCCCGAATCGCCCTGGCGGCCAGGCGCGCCGCCGTGGCGTCGGCCTCGTGGCCCGCGGCCTGCATGGCCTTGGCAAGAACCTCATAAAGCCCGGGCTCGAGCGGCCGGGCGACCGTCGCCTGCTGCAACGGCTTGATCGCCTCTTCGGTCTGCCCCGCCTTCAGCAAGGCTTGCGCCTGGACGATCAGGCGCGAGGCGACGTCGTCCAGATGCGCCGAGGTATCCTGCGGCTCGGCTATGCCGGCCGTATCGGGTATGAGCATGGATGTTGCACGCCGCGGCCGGCGTCGCGGTGAAATTATTCGGCCGTGGTCTTGCCCGATTCGATGGCGTCGAGCCTGGACTGCAACTGCCGCAGTTGCTCGCTCAACTGATCCACCTTGCTCCGCGCGCGGGCCAGCATATCGGCCTGCACGTCGAATTCTTCACGCGTGACCAGATCCATGCGGGTAAAGGCCTGAGTCATCATCGAGCGGACGTTGCGTTCGATGTCCGCGGCCGGGCTCTTGGCGATGAGCTCGGAAATATTCTTCTGGAAATCTTCCATCCACTGGGTACGGTTCATGGCTGCCTCCGTGCCGATATAGCCGATGACCTCAGTGTAGCCCTGCCGGTCTTGCGCCGCGCGGGAAAAGCCCGGTCTCGACGCAGGCTTTGGAAAAAAAGAATGGCCCACCTGCCAGCGGGCCGCAAAAGGGCGCATTGCCTAACGCCTAAAGAGCATTGTTCACGAATATTCCGCGTTGCACAAACATCGGCTTGTAAATCGGCGTATCCCGCGCCTGCCCGACTGCGCCCGGCTATCCCCGCTGCAGGCCTTTTGCAGTTTGCTACAAATTTTCCGCCAAGGTCGGCCGCCCCCGCTGCGCCCCGCTTTGTGCCATGAATCCGGGCCTCCATGCACCAATAGAGCCCACGTTATGCACCAAAATGGAACTTCATGGACGGATCGGGTTGTTGCAGCGCGTTCCTGAAGTTGGCACGGCTTTTGCTTTTGATCTGGCATCACCGCGCCAACACAAAAGGAACCGCCATGAAACTCATCACTGCCATCATCAAGCCCTTCAAGCTGGACGAAGTGCGGGTGGCCCTGTCCAGCATCGGTGTGCAGGGCCTGACCGTCACCGAGGTCAAAGGCTTCGGCCGCCAGAAAGGTCACACCGAGCTCTACAGAGGCGCCGAATATGTCGTGGACTTTTTGCCCAAGGTCCGCGTCGAAGCCGCTGTGCCCGAGCATCAGGTCGAACAGGCCGTCGAGGCCATCGAGCAGGCGGCACGCACCGGCAAGATCGGCGACGGCAAGATTTTCGTCTCGCCGCTCGACGAAGTCATCCGCATCCGCACCGGTGAATCCGGCGAAGCGGCGCTGTAAGGGCCGCCAAGCGCAGCCGCAACGAATCTCGCACAAAAAAACTGGAGTTCTCGATAATGGATAAAGCAGATATTTCCTGGATGCTGGTCTCGACCCTGCTCGTGCTCATGATGGCCGTGCCGGGACTGGGCCTGTTTTACGGCGGCCTGGTGCGCAGCAAGAACATGCTGTCCGTGCTGATGCAGGTCACCTGCACGTTCACGGTGGCCCTGATCCTCTGGTTCGCCTACGGCTACTCGCTGGCGTTCACCGACGGCAATGCCTTCTTCGGCGGTTTCTCGCGCGTGTTCTTCTCGGGCATGTTCAACCCGGGAACCGGCAAATACGCCATGAACAGCACGCTGACCGAGATCCTGTATGCCTCGTTCCAGGCTACCTTCGCCGGCATCACCTGCGCGCTGATCGTGGGCAGCTTTGCCGAGCGTGCCCGCTTCTCGGCCGTGCTGGTGTTCACGGTGATCTGGTTCACGTTCGCCTACGTACCCATTGCCCACATGGTCTGGTACGCGGTGCCCACGGGTCAGAAGGGAGTCTCGGGCCTCTTCGCGGCCGCGGGCGCCCTGGACTTTGCCGGCGGCACGGTGGTGCACATCAACGCCGGTATCGCCGGTCTGGTGGGCGCCTATGTGATCGGCAAGCGCGTAGGCTACGGCCGCGAATCGATGCAGCCGCACAACCTGGTCATGACTTACATCGGCGCGATGCTGCTGTGGGTGGGCTGGTTCGGCTTTAACGCCGGTTCGGCCGTCGCGTCGAATGAACTGGCCACGCTGGCTTTCTTCAACACCCTGATCGCAACCGCCGCCGCCTCGCTGGCCTGGCTCTTCACCGAATGGCTGATCAAGAGCAAGCCCTCGATGCTGGGCGCTGCCTCCGGCGCCGTCGCCGGTCTGGTGGGCATCACGCCGGCTGCCGGCTTCGTGGGTCCCGTGGGCGCCTTCGTGCTGGGCATCCTGGTGGGCATGATCTGCGTCTGGGGCGTCAACGGTCTGAAGCGCATGCTGCGCGCCGACGACGCGCTGGACGTGTTCGGCGTGCACGGCGTGGGCGGCATCTGCGGCGCACTGCTGACCGGCGTGCTCAGCGCCAAGGCACTGGGCGGCACGACGCTGGACACGATGGGCGCCATCGGCGGCCAGGTGCTGATCCAGCTCGAAGCCATCGTCACCACCCTGGTGTGGTCCGGCGTCGTGGCCCTGATCGCCTACAAGATCGCCGACAAGCTCTGCGGCCTGCGCGTGCCTGAAGACGAGGAGCGCGAGGGCCTGGACATCACCACCCACGGCGAATCGGCTTATCACAGCTAAAACATGAGGGGCTTGGCAAGACCGGCCGGTAAACGGACCGGTCGCCCCCAAGGGGAACGGCGCCGCAACGGCGCCGTTTTTTTTTGTGCCGGGAAACGATAGATTCAGTTGGCGACGCAGGCGTCGATCAAGCACGCCGCCGCCTGCGCCAAATGCCGCGTCGGTCCGCCTATTCCCAGCAGCTGACTCGACGCATAGGCGCCTTCCATCAGCAGTTGCAGGCCGTCGCCCAGCATGTCGGGATCGCTTGCGCCCATGCGGCGCGCCATGTCGATCAGGCGTTCGCGCACCTTGCGCTTGTTGGCCACCGACACCCGCCGGGCGGGATGATCGGCCTCGGGGTATTCGATGCAGGCATTGGTCAGCCCGCAGCCGCGGTAGTCGGGCCTGTCGGCTCTTTCGGCCAGGGCAGTGAAATAGGCCAGTATCTGCGCGCGCGGATCATCGGGATGCGCCTGTGCCGCCGCAACCAAGCGACTCCAGAACTCCACTTCATAGTCGCGTAAATAGGCCGCGGCCAGTTCGTCCTTGGACGCGAAGGTACGATAGAGGCTGGGCGTGGTCACGCCCGCCTCGGCCACGATGGCGTCCACACCCACGGCGCGGATGCCCTGGTGATAGAACAGATCTCGCGCGCTGCGGCGGATGCGGTCGGCCGCACGCGGCGGGGGGGATTCGGGGCGTTGTTCTTTTGCCATGCTTGCTGCTCCATCCGAGCGGACGGCATTGGTCCGAAGCGGGATGAGAAAAGTCCGGAAAACGACTTGACGATGTTACTGACTAGTACGTACTATACGCCAACCTCAACGTACCGGTCAGTAACACCCATGTCCTCCTCCGCCAATACCGCGCCCGTTCCTCGCCTGGGTCAACGCTACGCCTTCGTGGTGGTCGGCGTCATTTTCTTCTGCCTGCTGTTTTCGGCCGGTCTGCGCGCCACGCCCAGCGTGCTGCTCGATCCGCTGCAACAGTCCTTCGGCTGGAGCCGTTCGATCATTTCGTTGGCTGCCGCCATCGGCATCTTTTTCTACGGCATGGTCGGCCCCTTCGCGGCTGCGGCCATGGATCACTTCGGACTGCGCCGCGTCGTGCTGGCATCCCTGGTTGCCATGGCCATTTCCAGCGCAGCCAGTGCCTACATGACCCAGACCTGGCACCTCATCGCGCTGTGGGGGCTGTTTTCCGGCATCGCGTCGGGCGCTGTAGC
The DNA here is from genome assembly GCF_051960075.1 of Bordetella sp. Taxonomy (GTDB): domain Bacteria; phylum Pseudomonadota; class Gammaproteobacteria; order Burkholderiales; family Burkholderiaceae_B; genus Bordetella. The sequence goes on along the minus strand of NZ_JBQCER010000002.1, from coordinate 20,950 downwards.
CACGGTGCTGGGCGCCACCATCGCCAACCGCTGGTTCGTCAGGCACCGCGGCCTGGCCATGGGCATTCTTACCGCCAGCACCGCCACCGGCAACCTGATCTTCCTGCCGGCGCTGGCGGCGCTGGCCTCATCCGGGGATTGGCGGCGAGCCGGGTGGGCCGTGGCCATCGCCAGGCTGGTCATGGTGCCGCTGGTATGGAAGCTGGTGCCCGGCCGCCCGGCCGACGTCGGCCTGCTGCCCTATGGCAGCGACCCGGCCAATCCGCCCGCGCCCGCCGCGCCGCGCGCCGGTTTCATGGCTACGACGTTCGGTGCGCTCAAGCGCGCCAGCCGCACCAGGGCCTTCTGGTACCTGTTCGCCACATTCTGGGTCTGCGGCTTCACCACCAACGGTTTGGTAGGCACGCACCTCATCGCGCTGTGCGGCGATCACGGTATTGCGCCGGTCGCCGCCGCCGGCCTGCTGTCGCTGATGGGCGTGTTCGACCTGATCGGCACCACCGCCTCGGGCTGGCTCACCGACCGCTACGATCCGCGCAAGCTGCTCTTTGTCTACTACGGCCTGCGCGGCGTGTCGCTGATCATCCTGCCCTACACCAACTTCTCGTTCTACAGCCTGTCCATCTTCGCCGTGTTCTATGGTCTGGACTGGATCGCCACCGTGCCGCCCACGCTGCGCCTGGCCAGCGACGCCTTCGGCGACCGCGACGCGCCGATCGTGTTCGGCTGGATCGTCGCGGGCCACCAGATCGGCGCCGCCACGGCCGCCTGGATGGGCGGCGCCATACGCCAGGCCACCGGCAGCTACCTCACGGCTTTCGTCATCTCGGGCGCCACAGGCATCCTCGCCGCGGTGATCGCCCTGATGGTCAAGCGCCAGCGCGCCACGCCCGAGCCTGTGGCAGCCTGATCGATGCGCCGCGCCCGCAGGCCTACTGCGCCGGCGCGGCGGCTTTCACACGAGCCGGCGGGGCATTGTCGATGTGGCGAAACAGCAGCGCCGACACCAGCGTGATTCCGCCGACGCAGACGAAGCTGAACGCGAAACCGCCTTGCGTCGTTCCCCAGTGCGCGGCGAAAACCTGCACCAGGCCGCCGCCGATCGACACGCCCAAGCCCAGTGCCAGCATCTGCACCATCGAGAACAGACTGTTGCCGCTGCCGGCGTCCTCGCGCGACAGGTTCTTGAGCGTGGCGCTGTTCATTGCGGCGAACTGCATGGAATTGGCGCCGCCGAAGATCGCGAGGATGACGATGGCGACGATAGGCGGCGATGCGGGCGACACCAGGGCGAACGCCATGATGGACGCGCCGACGATCAGCGTATTGACGCGCAGAAAGCCGCGATAGCCGAAACGCCTGACCAGCGGCACGATCCAGCTCTTGGCCAGCGTGCCGGTCAGCGCCGCCGGCAACATCATCAGGCCTGAGCGGATCGGGCTGTAGCCCAGCTGCAGCTGCATCAGCAAGGGCACGAGAAAAGGCATGGCGCTGGCGCCGACGCGCGCCACCAGATTGCCGGCCAGACCGATGCTGAAGTTGGGTTCGCGGAACAGGCCGAGCCGGAACAGCGGCTCGCGCGAACGCCGGGCATGAGGAATATAGGCCAGCGCGGTCGCCATGCTCAGCAGGAACAGGCCGATCGACCAGGCGATGCGGTGGCTATGCATGGGCACGTCGACAGCCAGCGAGAATGCCGCCATGCACAGCGACAGCAGGCCGCAGCCGATCACATCGAAGCGCGGCGTGCGATCGACGCTACTCTCGGGCATATAGCGCAGCACCGCGAACAGGCCGACGATGCCGATGGGCAAATTGACCAGAAAGATCCAGTGCCACGATGCGGCCTCGACGAACCAGCCGCCCAGCGTAGGCCCGACGATGGGGCCTGCCTGACCGGCAATCGAGGTGAACGCCAGCGCGGCCACGTATTGCTCGCCCGGCACATTGCGCAAGAGCGACAGGCGGCCGATGGGCAGCAGCATCGATCCGCCCACGCCCTGCAGCACGCGCGCGGCGGTCAACTGGCCCAGCGTATGAGCGCCGGCGCAGCACAGCGAGCCGATGACGAAAATCAGGATCGCGGCGAAAAAAACCCGACGCGTACCGAACTTGTCGGCCAGCCAACCTGAGGCCGGCGTCAGAATCGCCATGGTCAGCGCATAGGCCACCACCACCGGCTGCATTGCCAGGGGCTTCTCATTAAGGTTGTGGGCAATAGCCGGCAGGGCGGTGTTGATGATCGTCGTGTCCAGCGTCTGCATGAAGAAGCCGGCGGCGACGAGCCATAGGAATGCGGTGTGGGAATGCTTGGAAGACATCTGGAGTTCGGCACGTGGCGCCGGCCGGGCGGCAGGCATCGCGCGGCCGGAAAATCGATAACACCTTCATCATAGAACCGAACCGTGCAGCCTGCCCAATCCGCTCCTCATGCCGTCGGCTGCAGCCCGCCGCCTCAGTCGCGCAGCGCCTGGACCTGCCGTTTCCACAACGTCCAGGGGCGTTCCATGACGCTCAGGCTGGTCTCGTTGTAGGCCTTGCCTTCCTCGTCGTCCAGGTAGGTGACGTCGCCGCCCAGGCCAATGGCCTTTTGCTGCATGCCCGCGTTCAATTCGGTGTAAATCGCGCGATAGACCGACATCGGCAAGGTCGGTCCCGTCGCCACGAAGCCATGGCCGCGCATCAGCGCCACGTCCGAACGCCCCAGCGTCTCGGCCAGCGCCCTGCCCTGCGCGCTGTTGCGCACCAGCATGTCGGTGCAGCCGAAGCAGTGGCGCATATCGAACACCGGCGAGCCGTTCGAGAGAAAGCCCGCCATGTGATAGATGGGGCGCAGTCTGACGGACGAGGCCGCGAAGGGAATGACCGAGGGAGAATGGCTGTGCACCACGGAATTGACGTCGGGACGCAGGCGGTAGATCTCGGCGTGGATCCAGGTTTCCAGGTAGCGCTTGCGCGTGTCGCCATCCACCGGCTGACAGTCGAGATCGAGCGTGAGAATGTCTTCGGGCCGGACCAGCTCGGGCGCCATCGATTGCGCGATCAGGAAGCGGTTCGGGTTGCGGGGATCGCGTACGCTGACGTGGCCGAAGCCGTCTAGCACGCCGTGGTGGGCAAGGATGTGATTGGCCGAGGCCAAGTCGGCGAGCAACTGCGTCAAATTGCCTGCGTCGTGCGTCGTGGTCGCAGGGGTATAAGACTTCTGGGTCATGTCGAATCTCTCAGGCAAAAAAATCAGACGCGCACCGAGGCGGCCACCTCGGGCGGAAACAGGTCTTCGGGCGCAAGCCTGCGGTGGCACACGCCCTGTTCATGGGCAAAGCCCAGGAAGGCATCCAGCGTCACGCGGTTGGCCTGAACGCCGTAGGGCCACGGATCGCCGCCGAAAAGACGGATCGCGTCGTCGGCGCGCGCATTCATCCAGGGCAAGGGAAAATGCGAACAGGTAATGTCGCGCAAACGCGCCAGGCTGTTTTCCTTGGCCTGCGTGAAGGCCTTGAGCAGATTGCCGGCGATCCAGCGGTTGGCCTCGAACACCTCGCGGCGCATCACGATCAGGTGCATGATCGGAAAAATGCCGGTGGCCGCGAAATGCGCACGCTCGGCCGCTTCCGGGTCGGCGACCAAGCGCACGATCTGCGCGCTCTGCCCGGCGGGCGGCTCGGGTGGCCGGGCGCTCAAGATGGCGTCGATTTCGCCCGAGAGCAGCATCTGCGTAAGCGATTTATCGGCCACATTGCGATAGCGCACGCCTTGCGGCAGCCGCACGTCGACCTTCTCCTTGCGGCCGGCCTGATTGACGCCGCCCTGCACCCATTCCACGTCGGTCAGAGCCACGCCCTGGTCGTGCGCGAGCCAGCCGCGCGAATAGACGGAGGCCGTCTGGGCCCACTCCGGTATGCCGATGCGCTTGCCGCGCAGCTGAGCGGTGGCATCGATGCCGCCGCGCCGCACATATAGCGAAGATATCCGGAACACCCTTGAGGGAAACACGGGCAGACCAATCAGGCGCTCGTCGCCCTGGGATCGCAGCGACGCATATTTGGCCAGCGACATCTCGGAAAGATCCCATTCCCGATAATGGGTCGTGCGGTAGAAGATTTCTTCGACCGGCAACACCGATGGCACCAACGCAATGCCTTCGGCCTGCACGCGGCCGTCCAGCAGGTCGCGCACGTGGTCGTAGTCGTTGACGGCGAGAGAGAGTGTGAGTTTGGACATATGAACGATGGATTGATCAGTGCCCGAAGGCGGATCCCCTGGGCAGATTTTTTGGCACGACCACGAAAAAAACCAGCGCGGCCGCGATCACCAAGGCCAGACCCAGCACGAAGAACATCGCGCCCGGACCGCCCGTCTGCTGCTGCAGCACGCCGGAGATCGCCGGGCCGCACATGGCGCCTATACGGGCCACGCCCAGAAAGACACCCACGCCCGTGCTGCGGATTTCGGTGGGATAGCTGACCGCGACCAGATTGTTGAGCACCGTCTGCGTGCCGATGACGAACATGCCCGCCACCACGACGATCCAGAACACCGAGCCGTGGCCGCTTCGGGCCAGCATGGCGATCGCCGCGGTGCCCAGCAGCCAGGCGACGGACATGGCCAGACGGCGGTTGCCGATGCGATCGGCGGCGAAACCGGTGACCAGGCTGCCGAACGCCGAGGCGAACACCAGCAGGGAGCCGAAGGCGAAACTGCTGGTCATGGTCACGCCGCGCGCGATCAGGATGGTGGGCAGCCAGCCCGACAGTCCATACGACGAAAACAGCGAAAGCGCGCCCATGCCCCAGAAGCAGAAGGTCTTGCCGCGGTACTGGGCCGAAAACAGCGCGGCCAGGGAGCCCGCCCTGGCGGTCGGCTCAGGCGCGACCAGCGTCGCGCGCCGGAATTCCTCGGCGCGTGCCGGCCAGAAGCGGGCCAGTTGCGCGCGCACCTCGTCCCAGCGGCCGCGGCTACCCAGGAAGGACACGGATTCGGGCAGCGCGAACTGCAGCACCAGCGCCAGCAGCACGGCCAGGCCGCCGAAGAGATACAGACTGTGCCAACCGTAGCGGGGGCTCAACCACGCGGCGATGAATCCGGAACAGGTCGCCCCGCCGATCCAGCCCAGCGAGAAGAACCCGATGGTGAAGACGTTGGCCACGCGCTTGGGGGCGATTTCGTTGATATAGGTGATCGCGATCGGCATCAACAAGCCGAGCGACACGCCCATCACCAGGCGCAGTCCGATAAAGGCGCCCAGGCTGTCGGCAAATAGGCCGATGGCCAGGCTCATCGCGCCTGCGCCCCAGACGCCGGCCAGCAGCACACGGCGGCGTCCCAGGCGATCGCCGAACAGGCCGCACACCGCCGACCCGATCGCGAAACCGGCCAGGCCGCACGACAGCATCAGACCGATCTGGCTGGGCGACAGATGCCAGAGCGGCGCCACGTCGTGGACGATGTAGGCGGCGTTGTAGAGGTCGTAGCCGTCGAACCAGAGAATCAGCGCCAGCAAAATGGCGAGCCGCACATGAAACGCGCCGAGCGGCGCGGATTGCAGGGTTTCGAGCAGATCGATGCGCATCGCGCTCGACGATGGAGTGCCTTGGGCCATGCTGTGTCTCCGAATATTCGCTGCCGCGGCGCGGCGCATTTTTATGATTCGGAGCTCACTTTAATAACCATGTTTTTATTTATCAATATTGAATTTTAAAATCAATATAATATTCGCGGATTCGTAAAAAACGGCGGGAATTACGGCTCATGAACGACATGCTGACGCGGGAAGACGCGCTGGAAATCCTGAAGATCAAGCCGGCGACGCTGTACGCTTACGTCAGCCGCGGCCTGATCCGCGCCACGCCGCACGAAGACGGCCGCAAGCGGCTGTATCTGCGCCGCGACGTCGAACAGCTGAGCACGCGCAAACGCGGCCGCTCCCCCATGGGTTCGGTGGCCGAGTCCACCATGCGCCTGGGCGATCCGGTGCTGCACTCGGCCATCACGCAGATCACGCCCCACGGCCCGCGCTACCGCAATAAATTGGCAACCGATCTCGCCATGGCGGGCGCGTCCTTCGAATCCGTGGCGTATCTGTTGATGACGGGAATCTGGCAGGACAGCCTGGCCATCTGGGCGCCCGCCGACACGCCGCCGGACGTGCTGCGTTTTCTCTCTACCTACGAAGGCAAGATCACGAGCAGCGAAATCGGCAATCTCATCGGCATGCTGCCCTTTGCACTGGCCATGCAAGGCCGCGGCACACGTGAGATCGCCGACGGCAGCGCGGTGCAGGCTGCGCGACTGATGATCCAGAGCATGGCCGGCTGCATCGGCTTTCTGGGGCCCAGACGCGCCTTCGTCAAGCGCGAGGCCGACGAGAGCATTGCCGGTCAGATCCTGCGCGCCGCGGGCGTCGTCGTCACGCCCGAAACGCTGCGCGCGGTCAATATGGCGCTCATCGTCCTGGCGGACAACGAACTGGCGCCTGCGACGTTTTCCGCCCGCGTGGCCGCCTCGACCAACGCGGATCTCTTCAATTGCGTAGCCAGCGCCATCGGCTCGCATGTCGGCTTTTCCACCGGCACCGGCACGGAAAAAATCGAAACCCTGCTTTTATGCCCTCCCATGTCGGCGCTCGACACCCGAATGGATCGCGTGCGCGAATACGGTGCCAGCCTGTTCGGTTTCAATCACCCGCTCTATCTCGGCGCAGATCCGCGCGCCGACCTGATGCTGCAGGCGGCCGGCGACATCGCGAAGGGTCCGCACGCCACGCCCGCCATGCGCAAGAACACCCGGCTCACGCTGAGTTTTTTCGACCGGACGCGGCGCGAACTGAACGCCCAGCCCGGCATCGCGCTCGGTCTCGTCACGCTGGCCCGCGCCTTGGGACTGCCCGACGGCTCGGCCACCGCCATCTGGATCGTCGGACGCACCGCGGGCTGGGTGGCGCACGTCATGGAGCAACGCACGCAGGCCTTCATGCTGCGCCCGCGCGCCAAGTACGAAGCGCCGCAATAGCGGCACGCGCGAGACACCCTCGACAGTCGTGCAAGATCCGGTTCAAAGACATCGAACGCCCGGCAAACCGAGGCCGCGCATAGAAAAAAGGCCGTTCGCAATGAACGGCCTCTTGCAGTGCGCGGACGCGTCGCGAAACGATCAGCCGATAGTCATCAGGCTCGCATTGCCGCCCGCCGCCGCCGTGTTGATGCTCAGCGATTTCTCGACATAGAGTCGTTCGGTCGCATACCCCGCCCCGCCCGCCACGGCGTCGGAGCTCAGGCCCTGCACCGAGACGATGGCGCCCGGTCGCGTCGCCATGCGGCGATTCCAGACGCGCAGCGCGTCGCTGTCGCCTTCGAACAGCACGGCTTCGAAAGCGGCGCCGTCGACATCGCCATCGGCCAGCAGCGTGACGGACACGCCCTTGGTCTGCTTGCCCTGCGCCTTGTGCCATGCGCGGGCCTCAGGCGTATCGAGCAGCAGCAAGTCGTTGCCGGTGGCCTGCGAGGCCTGCCACTGCGCCTGCGCACCGGCCTGCGTGGCCGCGATGCCCAGCACACGACCGCGCGGAGACAGGCGATAGGTATTGAGCTCGCCCGTCGGGCCGGCCAGCACGACGCCGTTCTCGCTGCGCGCGGCGCTTTCCAGATTGGCGGCCACGGCCGCCGGGCGCATCGAGAGCAGGCGGTACAGATACAGCGGGCCGCCTGCCTTGGGGCCGGTGCCCGACAAGCCTTCGCCGCCGAAGGGCTGAACGCCCACCACCGCGCCGACCACGTTGCGGTTGACGTACAAATTTCCCGCGTGCACACGCTCGGTGACGTGGTGCACGGTTTCGTCGATGCGGGTATGCACGCCGAAGGTCAGGCCGTAGCCGGTGCCGTTGATCTGATCGAGCAGCGCATCCAGGCCGTCGCGCCGATAGCGCATGACGTGCAGGACGGGGCCGAAGACCTCGCGCTGCAGTTCTTCCAGGCTGTCGATCTCGATGAGCGTAGGCGGCACGAAGGTGCCGTGACGGCAGCGATCGTCCAGGTCGATCTGCGAGACCGCGTGACCCGCGGCGCGCATGGCGTCGATATGCTGACGGATGACGTGAGCGGCCTGCGCGTCGATGACCGGACCGACATCGGTGCTGAGCATGTCGGGATTGCTCACGCGCAGTTCGCGCATGGCGCCTTTGAGCATGGCCAGGACGTGATCGGCGCAGTCTTCCTGCAGGCACAGCACGCGCAGCGCCGAGCAGCGCTGACCCGCCGAATCGTAAGCCGAGTTGAGCACGTCGATCACGACCTGCTCGGCCAGCGCCGACGAGTCGACGATCATCGCGTTCTGTCCGCCGGTCTCGGCGATCAGGGGAATGACGTGGCCGTCTGAATCGAGTCGATCGGCCAGCGTGCGTGCGATAAGGCGCGCCACCTCGGTCGAACCGGTGAACATCACGCCGTGCACGGCTTCGCTCGCGACCAGCGCGGCGCCCACGGTTTCGCCGCGTCCGGGCAGCAACTGCACCGCGCCGGCCGGCACGCCGGCTTCGCGCAGGATGGCGACCATCTGCGCCGCGATCAAGGGTGTCTGCTCGGCCGGTTTGGCGATGACCGCATTGCCCGCGGCCAGCGCCGCCGCCACCTGACCCGTGAAGATGGCCAGGGGGAAATTCCAGGGGCTGATGCACAGCACCGTGCCCAGCGGCCTGTGCGTGTCGTTGCTGAATTCGCGCTGCACCTGCGCTGCGTAATAGCGCAGGAAGTCGACGGCTTCACGCACCTCGGCAACGGCGTTGGGCAGCGACTTGCCGGCTTCGCGCACGATCAGGCCCAGCAGGCTCTGCATGCGTTCTTCCAGCAGCTGCGCCGCGCGCAACAGGCAGCCGGCGCGTTCGGCCACCGGCGTGGCGTGCCAGATCGGCGCCGTCTTGGTCGCGGCCCGCAGGGCGATGTCGGCCTCTTCGGGCGTGGCCTCGATGACCTGCCCCACCCGGTCGCGATGGTCGGCAGGGTTGCGCACGTCGGCAGCGCGCGATTCGTCCCAGGCGCGGGCGTCGTCGAGCATGGGCGCGGCACGCCATTCGACAGCAGAGCTGGTCAGCAGGGCGGCGGCGAGCGAGCCCAGACGATGTTCGTTGCTCAGGTCCAGGCCCGCGGAATTCAGGCGCGCGCCGGCATCGACCGAGCCGTAGAGCTCGCGCGGCAGCGGGATTTTCTCGTGCGGCGCGCCCAGGGGCACGATGCGCGAAGCCGCTTCGACCGGATCGGTCACCAGTTGCTCCACCGGAATCGAGTCGTCGCCGATCAAGTTGACGAAAGACGTGTTGGCACCGTTTTCCAGAAGGCGGCGCACCAGGTAGGCCAGCAGGGTTTCGTGGGTGCCGACCGGCGCGTAGATGCGGCAGGGCCGGTTGAGTTTGCCCTGCGCCACCGGGCCGACGACCTCTTCGTAAAGGGATTCGCCCATGCCGTGCAGGCATTGGAATTCGTATTGGCCGGCGTAGTAGTTTTGACCGGCCAATTGGTAGATGGCCGAGAGCGTGTAGGCGTTATGCGTGGCGAACTGCGGATAGATCGCATCCGGCGCGCCGAGCAGCTTGCGCGCGCAAGCCAGATAGGCCACGTCGGTGTAGACCTTGCGCGTGTAGACCGGGTAGCCCTCCAGGCCATCGATCTGGGCGCGCTTGATTTCGCTGTCCCAGTAGGCGCCCTTGACCAGGCGAACCATCAGGCGGTGATGACTGCGGCGCGCCAGATCGATGACGTAGTCGATGACATAAGGCGCGCGCTTCTGGTAGGCCTGAATGACGAAACCGATGCCGTTCCAGCCGTCGAGCTGCGGCGCATGGCACAAGGCCTCGAGCAGATCGAGCGAGAGCTCGAGACGGTCGGCTTCTTCGGCATCGATGTTCAAGCCGATGTCGTAGCTGCGCGCCAGCACGGCCAGCGCCAGCATGCGCGGCAGCAGCTGCTGCATGACCCGCTCGCGCTGCGCGCGCGAGTAGCGCGGGTGCAGCGCCGACAGCTTGATCGAGATGCCCGGGCCCTCGTAGATGCCGCGGCCGGCGGCCGACTTGCCGATGGCATGGATGGCCTGCTCGTAGTCGGCGTAGTAGCGGTCGGCGTCTTCCTGGGTCAGTGCCGCCTCGCCCAGCATGTCATAAGAGTGGCGAAAGCCCTGGGCTTCGAGTTTGCGGTTGTTGGCCAGCGCCTCGGCGATGGTCTGGCCCGAGACGAACTGCTCGCCCATCATGCGCATGGCCATATTCACGCCCTGGCGGATGAGCGGTTCGCCGCCCTTGCCGATCAGGCGCGTGAGCGCAGAGGAGAGACCCTGCTCGCTGTTGACCGCGACCAGCTTGCCCGTGATCATCAGGCCCCAGGTGGCCGCGTTGACGAACATCGATTGACGGCCGCCCGTGTGCGACTTCCAGTCGCCGCGGGCGATTTTGTCGCGGATGAGCACGTCGCGCGTGGCACGATCGGGAATGCGCAGCAGCGCTTCGGCCAGGCACATCAGGGCCACGCCCTCCTGGCTGGACAGCGAGAACTCCTGCAGCAGGCCTTCGACGCCGCCGCCCGTGCGCTTGCTGCGCAGCGTCTGGACCAGGCTGGCGGCCATGGCACGGATCTTTTCCGGATTGGCGATGCGCGCCTGGCCGAGCAGCAACGGCACGCATTCCGGCTCCGGCCGGCGGTAGGCGGCGGTAATGGCCGCCCGCAGCACCGACTGCGGCTGCACGTCCTGTCCGAATTCGAAGAACGGCGGCGCGGCCTGGTCGCTCTCTCCCTCGCCGGCCTCGCCTTCGGGCTTTTCCTGCGAGAAATAAGCCATTTCGGGCGGCAATTGGCCGCGTTCGATTTTCTCGATATAGGCTGCCAGCGCCTGCTTATGCAGCCAGTGCGGCGTGCAGTTGAGTTTCTGTGCCGCGGCTTTGAGCCGGTCGCGAAGCGTGTCGTCTACTTTGACACCCAGAGTGATATTGGCCATGACAGATAACAACCGATACAGTGAGGAATACTCGCCATCTTAAAAAGGTTGCACCTATTAATAAATAGGGTTAACCCCTTAATTGATGTCAGTATTCCTTATCTGACCCCGGTTATTTACCCGCAGAATTCAATGTGTGCACTGCAGCATATCTACCATTGATGACGCTGCCACCGCCCTGCTCCCCTGCGACTGCACCGCCGAGGCAATGGTCAACCCCAACAGAGCGACAGCTTTTTGCTCGGCGACGACCACCGGTTCCAGATCGGTGCTACCGGCCGGCATGCCCACGGGTGTCTCCACCCGGGTGCGACACAGCAGGGTCGCGCCCGTTCCCTGCAGGGGCCTCACCCGCCAGGTCGCATCGATCACCGCCGGCCCGGCAGTGGACGCATCGAAACGCTGCACGTCCACTTGCACCCGCCACACGGGCAGGCCGGGGGACGGCGCCAGCCGTCGCACGTCGGGCACCTGCAACTGACGAGTCAGTGCCATGGACAGCGCGTTGCGCAGTTCGCTGGGCAAAGGCCCGCTCCAGCGGTCGGAATACTGGGCGGTAAGCTCGCCTGAACCGCTGCGCAGCATGAGCTGCGGCAGATCCGCCTGGGCCGGAAGGGACACCGGCGCATCGTCGATGGCGTAATCGGCAGGCGCCGCGGGCGCTGCCTCGACCGCCCGTTCGGGCGCTGTCAGCGTGTAATAACGCACCGGCGGCGAGCCGGCACAGCCGGACAGGACGGCCAGAACCGCCAGCGCCGAGACCAACACCCGCTTGCGCGCGCGACGGGCGAGCACACTCGGCGATAGTCCTGGATTGATTTCTGCCTTGATCATGGTTCGACTCATCGTCTCTCGTCAGTGCTTCGAGGGGCCCGCGCCCGGAATGGGATCCGGACCGCGGCCGCGCAACAAGGCTTCGGGGTGGGTCTGTAAATAATCGGTCAGCGCGCGCAACGACCGGGCTGCCCTGTCGATCTGCGCCATGGCGCTCTGCGTGTCGCTCGGCAGCGGCGCATCGGGGCTGAGCAATTGGTTGAGCGACTGCAGGGAGGCCTGTGCCTGGCTGAGCACGCCGCGCGCCTGCGGCGCGACCTGCTTGTCGAGCTGCGTCATCAGGCGCGAGGTGCTGTTCAAGGTGTCGCGCAGGGCCGTGCCGATCTGATCGAACGGCACCTTGTCGAGCTTGTCCAGAATATTGCCCACCTGCTCCTGCAACTGGTCGAGCTGGCCTGGCACCGTCGGGATGAGGGGCGGATCGGTGTGGACGAACGATACGGGCGGCGCATTGGGGAAGTTGTCGATCGCGACATAAAGCTGGCCGCTGAGCAGATTGGACGGGCGTAGCTGCGCGCGCATGCCGTAGCGGATCATCGCCGCCAGCATCCTGTCGGCCGAGGCCTGTTTGCCGTCGCTGAACCGCTTTTCGATGTTGTCGAGCACGTGTCCGAGCAGCTCGGGATACAGGGTTGCATCGACCACCGTGTACAAATGGCGCCTCTTCATGTCGTAGTCGATATCGATGGCCGTGACCTTGCCCAGCACGATGCCCTGGAATTCGACCGCCGCGCCCACCGTCAGACCGCGCACCGACTGATCGAAGCGCATCTGCACGGGGTAGGCGAAACCGCGCGGCACCGACTCCGCCTCGGATTTGCTGTCGTACAGCTTGAATTGCGTGTTCGCTTCGGCCAGCTGGTCGTGACCGCCATCGATCGGCGTATCGAAAGCGACGCCGCCCAACAACAGCGACACCAGCGACTCGGTGCGCATTTTCACCCCGTCGCCGTTGACCGATACGTCCACGCCGCTGGCGTTCCAGAAGCGCGTCTTGTCGGTTACGAAACGGTCGTTGGGGGCATCGACGAAGATATCGACGTCTACCGCAGCGCCCGATGGTTCGAGCCGGTAGCCCACCACGCGGCCCACGCTTATGCGCCGAAAGTAAACCGGCGAACCGACGTCCAGCGAACCCAGGTTCTCGGCCTTGAGCGTAAATATCTTGCCGGCCCGATCGTGCGTGATGGGCGGCGGCGTCTCCAGGCCGACGAAATCATCCTGCTCGGTCGCCTTGGCGTTCTTGGGTACGTCCACGTCGATGTAGGCGCCCGACAACAAGGTGCCCAGGCCGGACACCCCGCTGAAGCCGAGACGCGGCCGCACCACCCAGAACCGGGTGCCTTCGCGCGCGATGTCGGAGGCGTCTTTGTTGAGCGCGGCCTCGACCATCACTTTGCTGCGATCGTGGGTGAAGTAAATGCGTTGCACCGTGCCGATCACCACGTCCTTGTAACGCACCTGGGTCTGGCCTGCGACCAGCCCTTCTGCGGTATCGAACTGAATGGTGATGTCGGGCCCGGACTGCATCCAGGCGTGCACCACCATCGACAGTCCGGCCAGGGCCGCCACCAGCGGCACGAGCCATATCCAGGAGATGCGACTGCGGGATTTGCGCACATCGACGGAACGCACGGCGGGTTTGTCCGAGGGCGGCGTCTGGTCAACCATTCAATGCGACTCCTTCATGTGCGTCAATACGCCGTTAGTATGCGCTGCGTCCCAGGCGCGACGCGGATCGAAGCTCATGGCGGCCAGCATGGTCAGCACCACCACCAGGCCGAAGGCCGCCGCGCCGAGGTCGGCGCTGATGCGCATCAGGCCGGGAAAATTCGCCAGCGCCGACAGCAAAATCACCACGAACACATCGAGCATGGACCACTGCCCGATGATTTCGACCATCTCGTACATCCGCGTGCGCGAACGCAATCCGCCGACATCGCCCCGCTGCGCCCGCAGAACCAGCAGCAGCAGCGCCAGCAGCTTGGTCATCGGAACGACCACGCTGGCCACGAATACGATGAGCGCGATGTCCCAGGCGCCACCATGCCAGAGTTCGACCACGCCGCCCAGAATCGTGTGGCCGCTGTCGCCCGTGACCGAGGCGATGTGCATGACCGGCAAGACGTTGGCCGGTATGTAGAGAATCGCCGCGGTGAGCATCAGCGCCCACGTGCGCGCCAGCGATTGCGGTTTGCGATGATGCAGCACGGCATGGCAGCGCACGCAATGCGGTGCGTGTTCGTCGGGACGCTGTTCGGCAAGGTCCTGCACCAGCCCGCAGGCATGGCAGCCCGCCAGGACATGGCCCGGAAGGTAACGGGGCTCAGGCACCTGCGCGAGGCCGGCGGTCTCGGCATGGCGCCACAAAGCCCGGGGCGACAGCCGGCCGAGCATGGTGAGCAGCACGGCAAGCAGGCCGAAGGCCGGCAGCCCCAAGCCCACGTGCACCTGCACGGAGCCAGCAAGCTTGACCAGCGACACGATGGCACCCAACAGGAAAACCGGCACCATGCTCCAGGGCCGCAACCAACCCAGCCGGCGGCAGATCTGCGCCTTGTGGGCCGGCAACCGGCCGCGGGCCAGCGGCACCAGCACCCATAGCAAGGCCAGCAGTTGCAGCAGCGGCAACGCGAAACCGGCCGTTCCTGTCATGATGGCCACGGACCAGTGATGCTGCTGCCAGGTAATGGCGATTGCGTCGAGTAAGGTTGCGCTGCGTTGCGCGCCATAGACCTCGATGCGCGCTACGGGAAAGGCGTTGGCGATGCAGAATACGACGAACCCCGCCAAGGCAATGGCGAGCCAGTCGTTCAGCGTAAGGCGGCTGTAGCGCCACAGCACCGTGCCGCAACGCTCGCAGGCCGCCAGTTCGCCGCGCCGCAGACTGAGCCGGCGCTGCACGCTGGCGCAATGTTCGCAGGCAATCAGCGGCAGGCTGCTTGGAGGCCGGTCGTCCGTAAGCGGACCATCCAGGCGTCGTGCGTCCGGGGGTCTGGCGTTCAAAAGCCGGTCGTCCTGGACCTATTCGGCCAGGGCGACTTCCTCGGAAGGCGCTGAACTTCCCGAGGGCTTGTGGTCCTCGAAATCGAGAACGACCTTGTCCGACTCATCGACATCGACGGTGACCGAACCGCCATCGACCAGCTTGCCGAACAGCAGTTCGTCGGCTAGCGCACGGCGGATGGTGTCCTGGATGAGGCGTTGCATCGGACGCGCGCCCATGACCGGATCGAAACCCGCCTTGGCGAGGTAGTCGCGCAGGCGATCGGTGAAGACGACCTCGACGCGGCGCTGGTGCAGCTGGTCTTCGAGTTCCATGAGGAACTTGTCGACCACGCGCAGGATGATGTCGCGCGTAAGCGCGGCAAAGGCAATGATGGCGTCAAGCCGATTGCGGAATTCCGGCGTGAACATGCGCTTGATCTCGGCCATCTCGTCGCCCGCTGCGCGGGTGTTGGAAAAACCGATGGTCGGACGGTTGAGCATTTCGGCGCCCGCATTGGTCGTCATGATGATGATGACGTTGCGGAAGTCTGCCTTGCGCCCGTTGTTGTCCGTCAACGTGCCGTGATCCATGACCTGCAGCAGAATGTTGAAGATATCGGGATGCGCCTTCTCGATTTCGTCGAGCAGCAGCACGCAGTGAGGCTGTTTGGTGATGGCCTCGGTAAGCAGGCCGCCCTGGTCGAAGCCGACGTATCCCGGCGGCGCGCCGATCAGGCGCGACACGGCATGGCGTTCCATGTATTCGGACATGTCGAAGCGCAGCAGCTCCACGCCCAGCGTGAAGGCCAGTTGCTTGGCCACTTCGGTCTTGCCCACGCCGGTGGGGCCGGAGAAGAGGAAGGCGCCGATGGGCTTGTCGGGCTTGCCCAGGCCGGAGCGCGCCATTTTGATGGCGCCTGCCAGGGCTTCGATCGCCGTGTCCTGGCCGAACACCACCGTCTTGAGGTCGCGCTCGAGCGTCGCGAGCTTGCTGCGGTCGTCGTGCGACACCGACTGCGGCGGAATACGCGCGATCTTGGAGACGATGGTCTCGATCTCGGCCTTGCCGATGACTTTCTTGCGCTTGGACGCGGCCAGCAGGCGCTGCGCGGCGCCCGCCTCGTCGATGACGTCGATGGCCTTGTCGGGCAGGAAGCGCTCGTTGATGTAGCGCGCCGACAACTCGGCCGCGGCGGTCAGCGCTGCCGCGGAGTAACGCACGCTGTGGTGCTCTTCGAAGCGCGTCTTCAGGCCGCGCAGGATCTGTATGGTCTGTTCGACGCTGGGCTCGGGCACGTCGATCTTCTGGAATCGGCGCGACAGGGCGGAGTCTTTCTCGAACACGCCGCGGTATTCGGTGTAGGTGGTGGCGCCGATGCACTTGAGCTGGCCCGAGGACAGCGCGGGCTTGAGCAGATTGGATGCATCGAGCGTACCGCCCGAGGCCGAGCCCGCACCGATCAGCGTGTGGATTTCGTCGATGAATAGGATCGCGTCGGTGTTGCCGCGCAGCTGCTTGAGCACGCCCTTGAGGCGCTGCTCGAAGTCGCCGCGGTATTTGGTGCCGGCCAGCAGCGCACCCATATCCAGCGCGTAGACCTGCGCGGACTGCAGCACGTCGGGCACTTCGCCGCGCGTAATGCGCCAGGCCAGACCTTCGGCAATGGCGGTCTTGCCCACGCCGGCCTCGCCCACCAGGAGCGGATTATTCTTGCGGCGGCGGCACAGCACCTGGATCACGCGCTCGACCTCCTGTTCGCGGCCGATGAGCGGATCGATGCGGCCGGCCAGGGCCGACGCGTTCAGATCGGTGGCGTACTGATCCAGCGGCGACTGGCGGCTCTCGCCGCCCGGTTCGTCGGGACCGCCGGATTGCTGTTCCTTTTGCGGTGCCGGCTCTTCCTGCGATTGCTTGGTAATGCCGTGCGACAGGAAATTGACCACGTCCAGTCGCGTGACGCCCTGCTGTTGCAGATAGTAGACGGCGTGGGAATCCTTCTCGCCGAAGATGGCGACCAGCACATTGGCGCCGGTGACAGGCTTCTTGCCGGTACCGCCGGCCGACACATGCATGATGGCGCGCTGAATCACGCGCTGAAAGCCCAACGTGGGCTGGGTGTCGACTTCCGCGCCGCTGGGAATGACGGGCGTGTTCTCGGAAACGAACTGGCGCAGATTGCGGCGCAGGTCATCCAGATTGGCGGCACAGGCCTTGAGCACCTCGATTGCCGACGCGTTGTCCAGCAACGACAGCAGCAGATGCTCTACCGTGATGAATTCATGGCGGGCCGAGCGCGCCTCGACGAACGCCATGTGCAGGCTGACTTCAAGTTCTTGGGAAATCACGCTTCCTCCGGGTCTTGCCGCAGGTCTTACCAAACGCTTAACGAAAGAAGCACGCGACGACGCGCACTACTACCTATGACACTACCTATTCTATGCCTATCGACACGCCGCATCGGGGGATTTCCCTTCGGTTTGTCATGAATAAGCATCAAGGCATGTCATGTTCGAAGCAGCATACCGCAGGCCACGCGCGCCTATCGGAACAAGACCGAGCGGATTACCCGGGTTTTCTGCCTTTATGGCGCCGCGCCGGCCGGGCCGGCCCGCATGGTCTACGGACCGAGCGCGTCGGCGGCAAACCCGCTAGGCGGGCTCCATCACGCACTGCAGCGGATGCTGACGCGCACGCGCGTACTGCGAAACCTGGGCGATGCGCGTGGCGGCCACATCGCGCGGATAGATGCCGCAGACGCCACGGCCTTCGTTGTGCACGGCAAGCATGATGCGGGTGGCGTCTTCGTGATTCTTGCCGAAAAATTTCTGCAGCACGTTGACCACGAATTCCATCGGCGTGTAGTCGTCGTTTAGCAGAACCACCTGGTACATGGGCGGTGGGGCGGCCTTGGCCGGCGCCGTTTTTACGGCCTGGCCCTGCTGGGTATCCAATGTGGAGCTCATAAGACTGCAGATTTTAGTCGGATTACCGAGATTTACACACAGACATACGCGGTTTCCATACTTGACTATTGAAAGAAAATCAAAGCATTATCAATTTATTCGGGGACTTGCCGGCCAACTAACGGGTACGTCAGACTTGACGCCGGGAAAATGCGGCAACTTGCCGAACTTTCAGTTCAACATACGATACAAAGAGGCAGTCCGCATGTCTGATACATCCGCTGTCCCGGGGAACAATCCCAAAGCCACCGGTACCGTCAAGTGGTTCAATGACGCGAAAGGTTTTGGCTTCATCACGCCCGATGACGGCGGTGAGGACCTGTTCGCCCACTTTTCATCCATCCAGATGAATGGCTTTAAAACCCTGAAAGAAGGCCAAAAGGTTTCATTCGAAATCATCCAGGGGCCCAAGGGCAAGCAGGCGCTGAACATCACCGCGGCCTGATCTTCCAAGTATCATGCAAGGCGAGGGCGTCCCCCTCGCCTTTTCTATTTGCGACTTTCGAATCCGCCTTACATGCCGTTCTTCGCCAAGCCTCGCCATTATCGGGCCGCAGGCCTGCTGTCCGCCGTGCTGCTCGCGGCGTGCTTTGCCGCCGCCCAGGCCCAGAGCGGGCCGCAAGCCTCGCTCCCCGTCGTCGACCTGAACGCGGGCATTCAGGTGATCCACGCCGAGGTCGCCAGCACCGAAAGCGAACGCGAACGCGGCCTGATGTTCCGCTCCAGCCTCCCCGGCAACGACGGCATGCTGTTCGTCTTCCAGGCGCCCGACAGGCAGTGCTTCTGGATGCACAACACGCCGCTGCCCCTGTCCATTGCATTCATCGCCGACGACGGCACCGTCGTCAACATCGAAGACATGGCCGCCGAAACCGACGACAGCCATTGCTCGCTCAAACCGGTCCGCTATGCACTGGAAATGGCGCAGGGCTGGTTTAACGCAAAGGGAATCAAGGCCGGGGACAAGATCGAGCATCTGCCTTGATTGCGGGTGCTTATCGTTGTTGATTCAAGAAAAAAACCGCCACCGGAATACCCTTGGCGGCGGTTCTTTCACGGCTGAACGAGCGATAGAAAAATCAGACCCGCTCGAGAATCACGGCGATCCCCTGCCCCACGCCGATGCACATCGTGCATAGCGCGTAACGGCCGCCCGTGGCGTGCAGCTGATTGACGGCGGTGGTGGCCAGTCGAGCGCCGCTGGCGCCCAGCGGATGGCCCAAGGCAATAGCGCCGCCGTTGGGATTGACGCGCGGATCGTCGTCCGCGATGCCCAACTGTCGCAGCACCGCCAGGCCCTGAGCGGCGAACGCCTCGTTCAGCTCGATCACGTCGAGCTGGCCCAGCGTGAGTCCAGTCTGCGCCAACACTTTGCGCGTGGCCGGTTCGGGCCCCATGCCCATGATGCGCGGCGCAACGCCGGCCGTGGCCATGCCCACCACGCGGGCGCGCGGCGTCAGTCCATGGCGGGCTGCGGCCTTCTCGTCGGCCAGCAACAGCGCCGCGGCGCCGTCGTTCACGCCCGATGCGTTGCCCGCCGTGACCGTACCGCCCTCGCGCACCACAGGCTTGAGCTTGCCCAGCGCGTCAAGGCTGGTCTGGCGCGGATGCTCGTCTTTGACGACCACGATGGGATCGCCCTTCCTTTGGGAAATGCTCACCGGCGTGAGCTCGGCATCGAAAAAGCCCGACTGCTGCGCGCGCACCGTCTTTTCCTGGCTGGCCAGGGCGAATTTGTCCTGATCCTGGCGGCTGATGCCGAAATCGGTAGCGACGTTCTCGGCCGTCTCGGGCATGGAATCGACGCCGTATTGCGCCTTGAGCACCTTGTTGACGAAGCGCCAGCCGATGGTGGTGTCGTAGATCGACGCGTTGCGCGAAAACGCAGTGTCGGCTTTGCCCATGACGAAGGGGGCCCGGCTCATGCTCTCGACGCCGCCCGCCAGCATGAGGCCCGCCTGGCCTGAGAGGATCGCGCGCGCGGCCGAGCCGACGGCGTCCAGCCCCGAACCGCATAGGCGATTGATCGTCACGCCCGGCGCCTCGATGGGCAGGCCGGCCAGCAGCAAGGCCATGCGGGCGACGTTGCGGTTGTCTTCGCCGGCCTGATTGGCGCAACCGTACAGCATGTCGTCGAGTTCTTCCCATTTGACGCCCGGATTGCGCGCCATGAGCGCCTTCAGGGGAATGGCGGCCAGATCATCGGCTCGCACCGAGGACAGAGCGCCACCGTAGCGGCCGAAGGGGGTACGGATGGCGTCGCAAATGAAGGCGTGCGTGGTCATGGGTCTATCTCTCGAGTCGGAATCGCGTAAAAGGGGGGTCTCATCCCGAATGGGCTCAACCCCGCGATCTTACCGTGCCGGCCGGGTTGCGACGGCTCAGACCGCGTCCTCCACGGCCAGCGTCTGCCGGCGGAAGCGTCCGGCTACCAGATGGTAGAAGGGATGCGGGCTGAACTGCTTGGCGACGACCGATGCGCCCAGGGACGCCGCCAGCAGCCAGAACAGCATGGGCTGGCTGCCCGTCATTTCCATCACGACCACGCTGGCCGTGAGCGGCGCCTGAGTGGCCGCAGCCAGAAACGCCGCCATGGAAAGCAGCACCAGCACGCGCTGATCCACGCCCGAGCCCAGCCAGTGCCAGATCTGCGCGCCGATGCCCGCACCGGTCGTCAGCGCCGGCGTAAAGATGCCGCCGGGAATGCCGGCGCGGTATGAGGCAACGGTGGCGATCAGCTTGGCCACGCCGATGCCCGCCGCGGGCGCGGGCTGGCCGGCCAGCATGCCGGCCGCCACATCGTAGCCCGTGCCGTATACGGCGCCGGCCGTCAGGGCCCCAAGGCAGGCCATGACCAGCCCCATCGCGGCCGCGATCCAGTAAGGATGGCGGCGGGCCGCATCGCTCACCGCGTGCGGCACGATGCCCGTCAGGCCCCGCCCGAGCAAGCGGGCGAAAATGCCGCCCAGCACGCCGTTGATCAGGCAGCAAAGCAGCGTCCAGCCCAACATGCCGTGGGCGAAGGCCGAGCCTTCGAAACGGCCAAAATACGGGTTATTGCCGACCACGGCAACGACCAAAAAGCCCGCCGTGAGAACGGCGATCAGCACGCGGCGCTGCCAGCGCAGCGAGATGCCGCGTCCCAACTCCTCGATGGCGAACACGACGCCGGCCAGCGGCGCATTGAAGGCGG
>NZ_JBQCER010000001.1:0-17227 GCF_051960075.1 Bordetella sp. | reverse complement strand
ACCCCGGAGAAACCGGCAAGGCCTATTGGCGCACGCAATACGTCGGCGACGCAGACAATAGACTTCGCGTGCGCATGGTCGAATACACCCCCGGCTATCTCGCCGACCACTGGTGCAGCAAGGGCCACATCCTCCTCTGCCTGGAAGGCCAGCTGGAAACCACGCTGAAGGACGGCCGCACCTTCACCCTCAAGCCCGGCATGAGCTATCAGGTGGGCGACGACGCCGAAGCGCATCGATCCCATACGCCGGCCGGCGCCAAGCTGTTCATCGTCGACTGACCATCCCATATCGCCATGGCAGCATCCGCCGACGCGCGCCCCGATCCCGACCAGTGGCTCAAGCAGCTGGACGACACCGAAAACGCCGCCCGCCGAGGCCGTCTGCGCATCTACTTCGGCGCCTCGGCCGGCGTCGGCAAGACCTACGCCATGCTCTCGGCCGCACGCGCGCAGCGCGAGCAGGGCGTCGACGTCGTCGCCGGCATCGTCGAGACGCACGGCCGGCGCGAGACCGCCGAGCTCATCGAAGGCCTGGAGTTTTTGCCGCCGCAATCCATCAGCTATCGCGACCGCACGCTGCAGGAATTCGACCTGCCCGGCGCGCTGCAGCGCAAGCCGCGCATCATCCTGGTCGACGAACTCGCGCATTCCAACGTTCCGGGCGCGCGCCACGCCAAACGCTGGCAAGACGTGGAAGAACTGCTCGACGCCGGCATCGACGTCTGGACCACGCTCAATGTGCAGCATCTGGACAGCCTTAACGAGGCGGTCGGCGGCATCACTGGCGTCAAAGTCTGGGAAACCGTGCCGGACGCCGTGTTCGATGCGGCAGACGAAGTCATCTTGGTGGACCTGTCGGCCGACGAGCTGCTGCGCCGCCTGAAAGAAGGACGAGTCTACCTGCCCGAACAGGCGCAGCGCGCAGGCAGCAACTTCTTTCGCAAGGGCAATCTCATTGCCCTGCGCGAACTGGCTCTGCGCCGCACGGCCGACCACGTCGACGACGACGTCAGGGCCTATCGCGACGAACGCGCCATCGAGCCTGTCTGGCGCACGCGCGAAACCGTGCTGGCCTGCATCGGGCCCGGGCCGCAGGCTGCGCACGTGGTGCGCAGCGCGCATCGTCTGGCACGCCAGCTCGAATGTGACCTGCACGTCATCACGGTGACCACGCCACGCATCGCGGCCCTGCCCCCGGCACGCCAGCTCCTGCTGGAACAGGCCATGGCGTTGGCCGAGCAACTGGGAGCGCGCATCGAGATCCTGGCCGGCGACAATCCTACCGAGGTCATCGCCCGCTACATCCGGCGGCACAACATCAGCAAGGCCGTCGTGGGCCGCGACGAATTGCGCAGCCGCTCGTCCGCCTGGATCGGCGCGCTTCTGGGCGGGGTATGGTCGCGCCGACGCGGCAGCCTGGCCGAAGCCCTGGTGCGCGCCTGCCCCGATGTGGACATTGTGCGCATCGCCGCGACCGCGGCGCCGGAGCCGCAGCGCGAGCTGGTCTCGCCCGAGCCCGACGAGGCCGCAGCGCCCGTCTCGCGCTACGGCTACGCCTGGGCCGCCATCTACTGCGCCATCGCCACGCTGGTCTCGAGCATTGCCTTCCCGGCACTGCACCAGACCAACATCGTCATGTTCTATCTGCTCGCCGTGGTGGCCGCGGCGCTGCGCCACGGCCGCGGCCCGGCGGCGCTGGCGGCGGCCGTCAGCGTCGGTCTGTTCGATTTCTTTTTCGTGCAGCCGTTGTGGTCCTTCGCGGTGTCGGACGTGCAGTATCTGCTGACCTTCGCCGTGCTGCTGGGCGTGGGCCTGCTCATCGGCCAGCTGACGGCCGGCCTGCGCGCGCAAGCCGAGAGCTCGGCCAAACGCGAGGCCGACACCCGCGGGCTGTACGAGTTCGCGCGCGAATTGTCCTCGGCGCTGCTGGCCGAACAGATCGTCGGGTCGGCCGAGAGTTTTCTCAAGGCCGCCTTCAATGCTCAAAGCGTGCTGTATGTGCAAAAACTGGACGATCAACTGCACATGGCGCCCAAACCGGTCGGGATGCCGGACCCCGATTCTGCGCTCGCGCAATGGGCTTTCGACCACGGTCAGGCTGCCGGCATCGGCACGACCACGCTCAGCAACAGCCCGATTCTTTATCTGCCGCTGCGCGCGCCCATGCGCGTGCGCGGCGTGCTGGCGCTGGACGCATCCAAGCGGGCGCTCTACGCCGAGCCGGAAACCCGGCGTCAGCTCGACGCCTATGCGACGCTCATCGCCATCGCGCTCGAACGCCTGCACTACGTCGAAGTGGCGCAGCAGGCCCTGGTCGGCATCGAATCCGAACGCCTGCGCAATTCGCTGCTGGCCGCGGTATCGCACGACCTGCGCACGCCTCTTACCGGCCTGATCGGCATGGCCGACACGCTGGCGCGCCACGCTGCCGAACTGCCCGCGCCGGCCCGGGAAACCGTGCAGGCCATGCGCGACCAGGCAAAGCGCATGCACGCCCTGGTCATCAACCTGCTCGACATGGCGCGCCTGCAGAGCCGCGAAACGCCGTTGCGGCGCGAATGGCAATCGATCGAAGAGCTGGTGGGCGCATCGCTGGCGTCCATGAAGGAAAGCCTGGCTGGCCGGCCGGTCATGGTGGACCGCCTGTCCGATCTGCCGCTGGTGGAATGCGATGGCGTGCTGATCGAGCGCGTGCTGTGCAATTTGCTGGAAAACGCCGCAAAATATACGCCGCCGGGCAGCCCCATCCACATCGGCGCGACAATGCACGGCCAGGCCCTGCAGGTTGCGGTCAGCGACCGCGGTCCAGGCGTGCCGCCGTCGGAGCGTGAGCGCATTTTCGAGAAATTCACGCGCGGTGCGAGCGAATCCTCCACGCCCGGCGTGGGCCTGGGCCTGGCCATCTGCCAAGCGATCCTGCAGGCGCATCGAGGCCGCATCTGGGTCGATACCGACTACCATCTAGGCGCACGCTTCGTGTTCTGCCTGCCCCTGGGAACACCGCCGGCCCTGGAACCCGAATAAGACCATATCCGCGCGCCGCGCTAACGATGCGCCCCGGCGGCGGAAAGCACCCGACATCACCATGTTCGACTATCGTCCCACCGTATTGCTGATCGAAGACGACGCCCATATCCGGCGCTTCGTGCACGACGCGCTCGCTGCGGAAGGCTGCGAGGTGTTCGAGGCCGACACCGTCAGGCGCGGCCTGATCGAAGCCGGCACGCGCCAGCCCGATGCCGTGGTATTGGACCTTGGCCTGCCCGATGCCGACGGCATGACGCTGATCCGCGAATTGCGCGGTTGGACCGATGTGCCCGTGCTGGTGCTGTCGGCCCGCGACCGGGAAACCGACAAGATCGCCGCGCTGGACGCGGGCGCCGACGACTATCTGAGCAAGCCGTTCGGCCTGGGCGAGCTGCTGGCGCGGCTGCGCGTGCTGCTGCGCCGGCACGCGCGCGATGCATCGAATGCGGCCGAGGTGGATTTCGGCGAGGTCCGCGTCGACCTGGCGCGGCGCATGGTCACGCGCGCCGGTCAACCGGTGCACCTGACCCAGATCGAATATCGGCTGCTGGTCACCCTGCTGGCGCATCGCGGCAAGGTGCTGACGCACCGCGAACTGCTGCGCGAGGTGTGGGGTCCCTCTCACGTAGAAAGCAACCACTACCTGCGCATCTACATGGGCCATCTGCGGCAGAAACTGGAAGCCGACCCCGCTCAGCCCGTCCATCTGCTGACCGAGATCGGCGTAGGCTACCGCTTCGCAGCCTGACCGCCAGACCGCCGGATCAGAAGGTTTTGGCGATCGAGGCGACGACGGCGGCGCCGCCCAGGTATTGGCCCTGCGGACTGGTGTAGACGGCGTGGCGCGCATTGGTCTGCATATATGCCAGCGCGGCGCTCCAGCCCTGGCTCAGATCCTTGGTCACGCCCAGTTTCCAATCCAGGTAAGAGCCGGCGGCGACGTTGCGCACGTACTGATAGCCGACGTGCGAGTTCACCGTCAACCCCCAGACGCCGGTGTCGTAGTTGTCGCTCAGATCGAAGTACTGGCTGTGCTGGCTGTTGGCCGCACCGAACAGGTTGCTCGTGGCGTAAGCGTATTTGAACGTGAGGGACTTGTAGGTCAGGGCGCCGTACAGTTCGGTGGTGTTGGGGCTGACCGTGCCATCCGGATAGTTGCCGAAATACTGGTAACGCAGCACGCCCAGGTCGTAGCTCCAGTCGCCGTTGATGCTGTTCTTGTAGCCGCCGTAGAAGTCGGTTTCCACCGGCGCGCTGATCTGGCTGTTGCTGTTGCCCAGCCAGCGGATGGTCGAATCCCAGTTGCCCAGGTAAAAGCCGCTTTTGTGGGTGAAATCCAGGCCGCCCGAGACCGCAGGGTAGCCGGCCGACTGCATCAGGCCGCGATAGCGGTACTGACTGGCCAGGCCGATATTGGGAACCAGCGTGTAGTCCGGCTGCGCGGCCTGCGGAGCCTTGGCGGTGTCGTCGGCCCAGCTGGGAAACGACAGTACGGCGAGCAGAAATCCCGCGCTCAGACTGGCGCGGCGCGTACGGGTACGGGAGAGGAGCAGCATGGAGAGTCTTCCTTGTCGATCGGCTGAAGGACAAGGTGCGGATGCACCCTGACATATACCTTTAAGCAATCGGCATGCCAGTTCTGCATTCCCTGTAAACACCGTCGATCCGGAGCGGGTCGGTGCGCGAAGTGCCAGGAAGGTGCCCTATCCGGCCGCATCGTGCACTGGCACGGTGTCGTCTTAGCACCGGCATGGCATCGGGTCGGGCGGATTACCCCTCCACCGCCCCGAGCAGCCTGCTCTCGGAGGCGGCTATTCGCGCGGCGTCCGTCTCGCTCGGCGCGGGACGGCCCAGGAAATATCCCTGCACCTCCATGCAGCCTTTCTGCGTGACGCAAACCAGTTGCTCGGCCGTCTCGACGCCCTCCGCCACGGTGGTCACCCCCAGACTCTTGCCCAGGTCTGCGATGGCCTGTACCACGGCCGCGCAGTCGGAGCGCTCCAAGGCGTCGCGCACGAAGGAGCCGTCGATCTTGATTTTGTCGAAAGGAAAAATGCGCACATGGGCCAGCGACGAGAAACCCGTGCCGAAGTCGTCCAACGCAATGCGAACGCCCATTTCCCGGATCTCGCGCAGATCGGCCGCCACGGCGCCGTCGTCCCGCAGCAAGGCGGTTTCGGTCACCTCGATCTCCAGGCGGGAAGACTCCAGCCCCGATTCGGCAATGGCCGCGGCAATGGCCGGCACCATGGTTCCGCGGCCCAGCTGCACCGCCGAGACGTTGACCGCGACGCGCGCGCCGTCGCGCCAGTGCATGGCCTCGCGGCATGCCTGCCGCAATACGAACCGTCCGATCTGGTCGATCAAACCGCTGCCCTCGGCGATCAAAATGAATTCCTGGGGCGATACCCAGCCGCGCCTCGGGCTGTGCCAACGCATGAGCGCCTCCCTGGCCGTGACCTGCTGCGATGCGATGTCGACGATAGGCTGGTAGAACACGAAAAGATCCTGCTCGTCCTGCAGCGCGGCTTGCAGCTCGGTCTCCAGTCGCAGGCGCTCGCGCGCGCTGTTTTCCATCTCCGCCGTGAACAGGCGGACGGTTCCCTTGCCGGCAGCCTTGGCCGCGTAAAGCGCCATGTCGGCGCGCGCCAGCAGGGCAGCTGCGGTTTCGCCGCGACGAGCGGTCAATACGCATCCGACCGACGCGCCGATGCGCACCTGGGCATCTTTTTCGAGAACGTAAGGCGCCGACAGCGCATCCACCAGGCGCGCCGCCATGCTTCCCGCCTCCTTCTCGCCGGTATCGCGCAAAAGCGCCGCGAACTCATCGCCGCCTATCCGGCCCAACGACATGCCCTGCGCATGCCGGCATTGCGCATCGAGCCGCCTGGCGACCTGCCGCAGCAGCTCGTCGCCGGCATAGTGGCCTCGTCCGTCGTTGATGAACTTGAACCCGTCCAGGTCGATGTACAGCAGGCCCAGCGTTCCTTCGGAATCGGCAAGGCTGCGTTCGAGCTGCTCGAGAAAAGACGCGCGGTTCGGCAGGCCCGTGAGCGCGTCCTGATGTGCCAGCCGACGTATGCGCTCTTCGGCCCTAAGCCCGTCGACCATGTCGATGAACGCCCGGTAATTGCTGAAAACCAGGATCATGAACATGATCGAAGCCAGGCCCATATTCAGCGCAACGGCGATCAGCGTGAGGTTGCCCGTCGAGACAAAATAAATCACGAACTCCAGGTTCACGATGGCGATCATGATGATCGCGGCCGATCTCAGCTGTCTCAGGCTGAAGACATACCCCATGGCGGTGATCGCCATGTAGAAGGCCACATGCGCTTTGGCATAGGCGTCGCCATAGGAAAACATGCATAGCGCCCAGGCCGTGAATACGATGGCCACGGGAACGGCCAGCCGGTTCGCACGCAGGACCATTCGGCGCGCCGTCTCGATGGTCGGGGTCTTCCGGCAGGCCCTGCTCCATTGCAGGATCCGTGTCGCGCTCAGCAGGGTCAGCAGCGCGGGCGCGGCTACCGTCAGCCACCGCGGCGCATACGCCATGTGCGTCAGCGCCACCATCCAGGTGCCGGATATGAAGATCAGGTGCATCACCGGGAGCTGCTGCGCGAGCGCCCGGTATTGCGCCATCAGGATGTCGGCGCGATCCAGCGGGACGGTGACGAGGCCGACCGCGTCCGCCAGCAATTTCCTCGGTGTCATGGCTCCGTGTCTTGGACCGTGCGGGCGCGGCGGCGCCTACATATTGGCGATCATCGCCCGGCCGAAGCCCGAGCACGACACCTGCTCCGCACCCGGCATCAGGCGCGCGAAATCGTAGGTCACGTTTTTGGCCAGGATGTTCTTTTCCATGCTGTGGATGATGAGCTCGGCCGCCTCGAACCAGCCCATGTGGCGCAGCATCATCTCGGCAGCCAGGATCTGCGAACCCGGGTTGACGTAGTCTTTGCCGGCGTACTTGCGCGCCGGACCGTGCGTGACCTCGAACACCGCCACCGAGCCGGACATGTTCGCGCTGGGCGCAATGCCGTGGCCACCCACCTGGGCCGCCACGGCATCGGAGATATAGTCGCCCGTCAGGTTCATCGTGGCGATCACGTCGAACTCGGTCGGGCGCAGCAGCACACGCTGCATGAACGCGTCGGTCAGGACGTCCTTGACGATGATGTCGCGTCCCGTGCGCGGATTCTTGATGCGGCACATGGGGCCCTTGTCGATCAGGCGCGCGCCGAATTCGCTGACGGCCAGGGCATAGCCCCAGTCGCGGAAGCTGCCTTCGGTGAACTTCATGATGTTGCCCTTGTGCACCAGCGTCACCGAGCTGCGGTCGTGGTCGATCGCATACTGAATAGCCTGGCGCACCAGGCGCTCCGACCCTTCGCGCGAGATGGGCTTGATGCCGACGGCCGAGCTGTCGGGAAAACGCAGCGTTGCGCCCAGCTCGTTCTGCAGCAGGGCGATCAGGCGCTTGGCTTCGCCCGACTGCGCCGCGTATTCGATACCGGCGTAGATGTCTTCGGAGTTTTCGCGGAACACGACGATGTCGGTCTTTTCGGGTTCGCGCACCGGCGAGGGCACGCCCTTGATGTAGCGCACCGGCCGCAGGCAAACATAAAGGTCGAGCTTCTGGCGCAGCGCCACGCTCAGGGAACGGATGCCGCCGCCTACCGGCGTGGTCAGCGAACCCTTGATCGCCAGGGTGTACTCGCGGATCGCGTCCAGGGTCTCGTCGGGCAGCCAGTTGCCCTCGCCATAGACTTGCGTGGCCTTCTCGCCGGCGTAGACTTCCATCCAGTGAATCCGGCGGCGGCCGCCGTAGGCCTTGTCCACAGCCGCGTCGACCACCGCACGCATCACGGGGCTGATGTCCACCCCCACGCCATCGCCTTCGATAAAGGGAATCACGACCTGATCCGGTACGGCAAGCGACTGGTCGGCATTGACGGTGATCTTGCGGCCCTCGGCGGGGACCTTGATATTCTGGTACGGCATGCGGCTGGCTCCGGTATGGTCGGGGACAATTCTATAGAATATAGCCTGTACCGCAGGACTTCCTCATGTTCAATCCTTCACGCGATCAAGTTCGCGAATTTTTCGTCGAGACCTGGCGCAAGCATCGCGCCAACGAGGTGCTGACCCCGCTGGAATCGATGGCGCTCGACTGGGTGATCGAACACCCCGAATACCACGCCGACCTCGAAAGCCCCGAGGCCAGCCAGGCCGAGTATCCGGTCGAAAAGGGCCGCACCAATCCCTTTTTGCACTTGTCGATGCATCTGGCCATCGCCGAGCAACTTTCCATCGACCATCCGCGCGGCATACGCGCCGCGTATCAAAAGCTGGTCAATCGCAGCGACGCCCACCAGGCCGCGCACGACATCATGGAATGCCTGGGCCAGGTGGTATGGGAGGCTCAGCGGCTGGGCACGCCGCTCGACAGCGAAGCCTATATCGAGCTGATCCGCCAGCGCGCCGAGCGCTGATCGCCGGACTGCCGGCCCGGCCCTCTAAGGCTCGACCGGCGTGAACGACAGGTAATCGATCTGCTTGCCGCGCACGACGACCGCCGTGGCCTCGGGCACCTGGGCCCATGCCTGCGGCAGATCGATGAGCGGTTCCGAGACGATCAGATACGCGTTGTCGCCCGCGGCCGCGATATGCGAGTCGTCGGGGTAGAGTTCGTAGAAATGCTTGAACGAGGTGCTGTGATAAAGCGAAGCCGACTTGCCTTCGCTCGAATAGCGCACCGCCACCAGCTGTTCGCCGTCGCTCGCGCACACGGTCATTCTGACCGGATGCGCAATGCCCTGCCGACGCGCCGTGGCCTCGATGAACCCCACCATGCGCGCCAGCGCCGATACCGGATCCTGTTCCAGCCCGAAGGTCATGGCGAGATGGAACATCGCCTCCGAGTCGGTCGATCCCTCCAGCGAATTGAAGCGGTCGGGATCGATCGCCACCAGCAGATCGCGGCGCACGAGCGGAAAGTTCTCGACCAGTCCGTTGTGCACGAACATCCAGCGTCCGTGGCGAAACGGGTGGCAGTTGGTTTGCTGCACCGGCGTATGCGTGGCCGCGCGTATGTGAGCCAGGAACATGGGCGCCGCCACGGCGCGCGACAGCTCGCGCAGGTTATGGTCGTTCCAGGCCGGCTGCACGCTGCGGTAGCGAAAAGGCGGGTCGAACGGCTTCTGATACCAGCCGATGCCGAAGCCGTCGCCGTTGGTGGTCGTCGCGCCGAGCCGCGAATGCAGACTCTGGTCGATCAGCGAATGATGCGCGCGGAACAGCAGCGTTTCCAGGTGGACGGGGTTGCCCGTATAGGCCAGCCAGCGACACATGATGCTCTCCTTTGCGCCAGGATCCGGTGTAGCGGAGCGCCCGCGCCATGGGCGCTATGATAGGCGGAAACTTTAACATCGCACCTGTCCATGCAGAACACCTCCGCAATCCGTTTCGAAGGCACCGACCGCTACGTCGCCACCGACGACCTCAAGCTGGCCGTGAACGCGGCGCTGACCCTGCAGCGTCCGCTGCTCATCAAGGGCGAGCCCGGCACCGGCAAGACCATGCTGGCCGAAGAAGTGGCTCGCGCCCTGGGCCGGCCGCTGCTGCAATGGCACATCAAGTCCACCACCAAGGCGCAGCAGGGCCTGTACGAATACGATGCCGTCTCGCGCCTGCGCGACTCGCAGCTGGGCGACGAGAAGGTGCGCGACATCCGCAACTACATCGTGCAGGGCACGCTGTGGCAGGCCTTCGAATCCGATCAGCCCGTGGTGGTGCTGATCGACGAGATCGACAAGGCCGACATCGAGTTCCCCAACGATCTGCTGCGCGAGCTCGACCGCATGGAGTTCCACGTGTACGAGACTCGCCAGACGGTGCAGGCCAGGCACCGTCCGCTGCTCATCATCACCTCCAACAACGAGAAAGACCTGCCCGACGCCTTTCTGCGCCGCTGCTTCTTTCACTACATCCGCTTCCCCGATCGCGACACGATGCGCGACATCGTCGCGGTGCACTATCCCGACATCAAGGCCGACGTGCTGCGCGCGGCGCTCGACACATTCTTCGCCCTGCGCGAAGCGCCCGGCCTGAAGAAAAAGCCGTCCACCTCGGAGCTGCTTGACTGGCTGCGCCTGCTGCTGGCCGAGGGCGCGAGCGCGGAACAGATCGACGCGCATGCCGCGGCAGCCGTGCCCATGCTGGCCGGCGCTCTGCTCAAGAACGAACAGGACATGCAGCTGCTCGATCGTCTGGCCGCCATGACGCGCAACACGCAGCGGCGCTGAGCCCGGGGCGCGTCATGCCGACCTCTTTGTTCACCGCACGCCTCGCAGCACGGTGGAACTGACATGCTGACCGACTTCTTCTACCACCTGCGCGAGCATCGCTTGCCGGTATCGGTGCAGGAGTACCTGACGCTGCTGGAAGCCTTGCGCGCCGACGGTCTCATGACGCCCACGCTGGACGATTTCTACTTCCTGGCGCGCGCGGCGCTGGTCAAGGACGAAACCCTGTACGATCGCTACGATCAGGCCTTCGGCGCCTATTACCGCGGTATTGCCGCGCAGTTGCCGTCCGACAAGGAAATCCCGCTGGACTGGCTCGTCAAACAATTCGAAAAAAGCCTTACGCCCGAGGAAAAAGCCGCCATCGAGAAGCACGGCTGGAGCAAGCTCATGGAGCTGTTCAAGCAGCGCCTGGAAGAGCAGAAGGAACGCCACGCCGGCGGCAGCAAGTGGGTCGGCACGGGCGGCACGTCGCCTTTCGGCAATGGCGGCTACCACCCGGAAGGCATCCGCGTGGGCGGCCAGTCGGCCGGCAACCGCACGGCAGTGAAAGTGTGGGACATGCGCCAGTTCCGCGACTATGACGACCAGGTCGAACTGGGCACGCGCAATTTCAAGGTGGCCTTGCGCCGCCTGCGGCGCTTTGCGCGCGAGGGCGGCGACCTGGAGCTGGACCTGGACGACACCATCGCCAGTACGGCCCGCAACGCGGGCTGGCTGGATTTGCGCCTGGTGCCCGAGCGGCACAACAGCGTGAAGGTGTTGATGCTGCTGGACGTGGGCGGCAGCATGGACGATCACATCGCGCGGGTGGAGGAGCTGTTCTCGGCGGCGCGCAGCGAATTTCGCAATCTCGAGGTCTACTACTTCCACAACTGCCCCTACGACAGCCTGTGGCAGAGCAACCGTCGGCGCCGCGAGGAACGTTTCGACACCTGGGACATTCTGCGGCGCTACAACGACGATTGGCGGCTCATCATCGTGGGCGACGCCACGATGAGCCCCTACGAGATCCTGCAGCCGGGCGGCAGCGTCGAATACAACAACAAAGAAGCCGGCGCGGTGTGGATGCGCCGGCTGCTCGATGCCTGGCCGAAATCGGTCTGGCTCAATCCCGAGCCGTCGAACTACTGGCAGTACCGCCAGTCGATCGCGCTGATGCACGACATCATGCAGGGCAGGATGTATCCGGTCACGGTGGCAGGCCTGGAACAGGCCATGCGCTTTCTGTCCAAGTGACCCGCGGCCTCAAGTCACGTCTTCCGATGCCAGCAATCGGCGCGCAAGCTCTCCCAGGGCGATGCCGCGGTCCATGGCGACGCGCAGCAGGCGGTCGTGCGCGGCCTGCTCCGACAGGCCCTGCTGCCTGACCAGCAGCCATTTGGCCTGCTCGACCAGCCGTCGTTCATCGAGCGTACCGCGCAGCTGTGCAAGCTCGCCGCCGGTGCGACGCAGATGCAGCGCCTGCGCCTGCAGCATGTCTAGCACCGAGAGTTCCATGTCATGCGCCAGACCGTCAGGCAACGGCGCTTCGATCGACCTGGGCTGAATGTCGAATACCGTGGCCGACGCCGCGTCGTTCGCGGTATCGGCAAAGCGACTGAGCAGCAATTGATGATCGCCCAGCTCTTCCCGGGCGCGGGCGATGCACTCCCGGCACCGCAGCGCCAGCGTGTCGGTCAGGTGCTGTTCGATGCGGCGCATGGCATCGATGCACGCGGTACAGACCTCGTACCATAGCTCGGCCAAGCCGGAATCGACCGGGGCGTCCGGCGACGTCTTCAGCAAAATCTCCCTGAGCCTATGCACCGATTCGACGGCTTGCTGCATGTCCTGCCACATGCGCAACGCCTGCGCATCGGCGAACCGGACGAAAGACTCGAAGGCGCGCCGCTGGCTCTCGGCCAGGCTCGACAACTGCGCTTTCGAGGCCTGATCGCAATAACCGGTTTTGTAGCCCATGGCGCCCAGCGCCCGCTCCTGTCCACGCGACTCCTTGCCCTGCATGAAATTGAACAACGCCACGAGGGCTCGGGTCACGTCGGGATCCAGTGCGGAGTCGGCCGCCTCGAACACCAGCGAGAGCAGACAGGCGATGATCTGCGTGAACCGCAGGCCCGCTTCCTGCGGCGTCAGCTTGCGCTCGCGCACCCGCCAACGCAGATCGGGCATCCCATCCAGCCGATGCAGTGCATGGCTGATGCAATGCAGCAGACGGGTTTTGTCGGCGCAGCGCAGCGCGGCGGGTTCGAGATCCAGCAGGAATCGCCGCGCCTGGGTTTCGATCCCCTCCGCGTCGCTGCGCAGCCCGATAAGCTCGGCCGGCAGTTGCGCCGGCGAGCCCGAGAGAAACAGCGTCGAATAACCGCGCTCTTTTTGCAGGGCGTGCACCAGCCGACTCACGTGTCCGACCAGAACGGACGTGCTGGTCAGCGCCTCCAGTCCCTGCAATTGGGACTGCCGCGCGGCAAGAAGAAACTTCAACGTCGCGGCGGACATGTGCGGCTTGGGCATGGCGTGCGACCCGTTCATGGCATGCAGGGAAATCAGGCCCGACGCAGCAGCATGCGCGCGGACTCGTCGTAGGCATCGTCGCCGCGTTCGGCGGCTCCGCTGCGCACCGCATGCGCCACGACGTCGCCGATGACCAGAACGGCCGGGCTGCGCAGACCGAAGCGGGCGGCATCGTCGGCCAGGCCGTTCAAGGTGCTCGAACACTCGCGCTGGCGCGGCAGCGTGGCGTTTTCCACCATCGCCACAGGCGTGGCGCCGGGCATGCCGCCGGCCAGCAATTGCGCGCGGATGTCTTCCAGGCGGGTCGCGCCCATATAGACCACCAGCGTAGTGCCGCCGGTGGCCAGGGAAGACCAGTCCGGCGTGCTGCCGTCCTGCGCATGCGCGGTGATCAGTGTGACGCCGCGGGCCACGCCGCGCAGCGTCACCGGAATGCCGCACGCGGCGGCAGCGGCAAAGCCCGCCGTCACGCCGTTGACGATTTCGCAGGCGATGCCGTACTGCGCAAGCCAGCGGGCTTCCTCCCCCGCACGGCCGAACACGCACGGGTCCCCGCCTTTCAGGCGAACCACGAGCCGGCCCTGCCGGGCATGGCGCAGCATCAGGCGCAGGATGAAATTCTGCGGCGTGGAACGGCACCCGCCGCGCTTGCCCACTTTTACCACCCGGGCCTGCGGGCAATATTCCAGCACCTCGGGCGCCACGAGGTCGTCCACCAGCACGACTTCGGCCCGCCTCAAGGCCTTGACCGCCTTGAGCGTGAGCAATTCGGGATCGCCGGGGCCCGCGCCGACCAGCCAGACTTTGCCTTGTTTCGCCGTTCGGCCGTCAGAGGTCGAATGCACGACGCGAAGATCTTCTTTCATGCGGCCTCCTGGAAACGGGCATCGACGCGCGCGGCGATCTCCACGATGTCGCCGGTGAATC
Source organism: Bordetella sp. (assembly GCF_051960075.1). Classification (GTDB taxonomy): domain Bacteria; phylum Pseudomonadota; class Gammaproteobacteria; order Burkholderiales; family Burkholderiaceae_B; genus Bordetella. Next base: position 3,447 of record NZ_JBQCER010000001.1, on the reverse strand, counting down.
GCGCAGGCCAGACAGGCAGGCGTTGTTCCGCGTATTCCGCGCAACTGCCGTCGTCCAGGCGAAAATGCTGCTTGTACAGCGGCGAGGCGACGACGAGGCGACCGGCCAGATGGCCGACGATGCCGCGCCCGATGACGTTGGCGCCCGACTGTGGATCGCAGTTGCCGACGGCGTAGATCTGCTGTCCCTCCGGCGCTCGCGGCAGATAGAACAACGCCACCTGCTCGCCGTCGAGCAGCGCCACCACGCCGGAGTCGGCCACCAGATCGCCGCGCGTGCAGACCGAACGCCAGGTCGAGTTTTGAAGTTGCGTATTCATAGCGCGATCTCCTCGATTCGAATGACGGTCGATGCAGGCGTCGCGTCGGCGGGTTTCTTCTGGCCCCGCTCCGGCACGAAGCGGATATCCGGATCGCCGCCCCGGGCGTTGACGAACGTGCGAAAGCGCTTGAGCTTTTCCGGGTCCTTGAGCGCATTGGCCCATTCGCATTCGTAGCGGTCGACCACGGACTGCATCTGCGCCTCGAGCTCTTGGGCCAGGCCCAGGCTGTCGTCGATGATCACGGCCTTGAGATAGTCGAGCCCGCCTTCCAGCGATTCGCGCCACACCGACGTGCGCTGCAGCTTGTCGGCCGTGCGGATGTAGAACATGAGGAAACGGTCGATGTAGCGCACCAGCGTCGCATCGTCCAGATCGGTGGCGAACAGTTCGGCGTGACGCGGACGCATGCCGCCGTTGCCGCAGACATAGAGGTTCCAGCCCTTGTCGGTGGCGATGACGCCGATGTCCTTGCTCTGGGCTTCGGCGCATTCGCGCGTGCAGCCGGACACGGCGAACTTCAGTTTGTGCGGCGAACGCAGCCCCTTGTAGCGGTTCTCCAGGTGCAGGGCCATCTGCACGCTGTCCTGCACGCCGTAGCGGCACCAGGTGCTGCCCACGCACGACTTCACCGTTCGGGTCGACTTGCCGTAGGCATGGCCGGTCTCGAAGCCGGCGGCGATCAGCTCGGCCCAGATGTCGGGCAGTTCGTGCAACTGCGCGCCGAACAGATCGATGCGCTGGCCGCCGGTGATCTTGGTGTAGAGCTGATACTTCTTGGCCACGTTGCCGATGGCGATGAGGCCTTCGGGCGTGATCTCGCCGCCGGGGATGCGCGGCACCACCGAATAGGTGCCGTTCTTCTGCATATTGGCCATGAAGGTGTCGTTGGTGTCTTGCAGCGGCACCAAGGACGGATCCTGGATCGGCCGGTTCCAGCACGAGGCCAGAATGGAAGCCACGGTCGGTTTGCAGATGTCGCAGCCCACCTGGCCGCGACCATGCCGCGCCAGCAGGGTGTCGAAATCTTCGATGCTTTCGACGCGCACGATGCCGTAGAGCTCCTGACGGGTATAGGCAAAGTGCTCGCACAAGCTGCGGTCCACCGCCACGCCGCGCGCCGCGAGCTCATGCTCGAACACCTGCTTGAGCAGGGCCGAGCAGCCGCCGCAACCCGTGGAGGCTTTGGTGCAGGCCTTGATGCCTGCCAGATCAGTGCAACCGCCGTCGATGGCGTCGCAGATCGCGCCCTTGCTCACGTTGTGGCACGAGCAAATGGTGGCCGCGGCGGGCAAGGCGTCGGCGCCCAGTGCAGGCCGGCCCGCGCTGGCAGGCAGGATGAGGCTCGCCGGATCGGCCGGCGGCGCGATGCCGTTCTGCACGTATTGCAGCAGCGTGTCGTAGTAGCTGTTGTCGCCCACCAGCACCGCCCCCAGCACGCGCCTGCCGTCTTCCGACACGACCAGGCGGCGATAGGAAGCGCCGGCCTCGTCGATGAAGCGGTAGCTGCGCGAGCCCGGCGTGCGGCCGTGCGCGTCGCCGATCGAGCCCACATCGACGCCCAGCAGCTTGAGCTTGGTGGACATGTCGGCGCCCTGGAACGGTTGCGCCGGCGCGCCGCACAGCTCGGCAGCCACGGTGCGCGCCATCTGGTAGCCCGGTGCGACCAGGCCGAAAACCTGGCCGTTCCATGCGGCGCATTCGCCGATCGCGTAGATGTGCTCGTCGCTGGTGCGGCAATGGTCGTCGATCGCCACGCCGCCGCGTTCGAACTGCTTGAGCCCAGCCGTGCGCGTGATGCCGTCGCGCGGGCGGATGCCGGCCGAGAACACGATGAGGTCGGTTTCCAGCCATTCGCCTTCGGTGGCGAAGTTCATGCGGTAGCGGTAGTAGGCGCCGTCGCGGATATTGAGCGTCGAACGCGACAGGTGGACGCGCACCCCCAAGGCCTCGATGCGGGCCTTCAAGGCCGCTCCGCCCTCGTCGTCGAGCTGCGCAGGCATCAGCCGCGGCGCGAACTCGACGACGTGCGCCTCCAAGCCCAGAAGCTTGAGGGCATTGGCTGCCTCCAGCCCCAGCAGGCCGCCGCCCACCACCACCCCGCGCCGCGCGCCGCGGGTTGATTCGCGTATCAGGTCCAGGTCTTCGAGGGTGCGGTAGACCAGCCTGGACGTGCCCTCGGCGCCCTCCACCGGCGGCACGAACGGAAAGGAACCTGTGGCGATTACCAGTTTGTCGTAGGCTTGGCTGCCCGCGTCGGTGATCACCATCCGGTTTTTGCGGTCGATCTTGCGCACAGGCGTACCCAGATGCAGCGTCACGCCGGGCCGCCGATAGATGCCGGCATCGCCCAAGGCCATCGACTCGGCATCGCGTCCGCTCAGGTATTCGGAAAGATGCACGCGATCGTAGGCGCGGCGCGGCTCCTCGCCGAAGACATGGATCTGGTACCGATCCAGCGCGCCCAGTTCGAGCAGCTGTTCGACACAGTAATGGCCGACCATGCCGTTGCCGACGATGACCAGCGAAGGCAGCGGAGAAGTTGCAGGCGTCGTATTCATACAGTTCAAGACTTTTCCGGGGTTGAAAAAGCAAACGGCGCCCGCGGCCTTATGCAAGCCAGGGCGCCGTCGCCGGAATCTCACGAGTTGTGGCCGGGCGCGGGAACGCACACTGGCAGACATCTACAAGCAAATGGCATGCCAGATTCGCGTTATCCGGAAAATCCCGCGTCAGCCCCGTACGCCCCAGCCGGACCCGCATCACCGCCTCCCGCAGGGCGACGTCGATCGTGCACTTGTGCGGTGCAATATCCGCACCACGATCGCATCGAATCGATGCGGTCCGCACCCAAATGAGCCGCCCCGGCGCCACTCGGCCCGACCCTTTCGGGATAGGCACAGAGGGATATCCACACGGCTCCCCCAGCGCTGCGGCTGCCTGGCACGATGATTGCTTGATGTAGATCGGACAGGTCCAAAGCGGACTTGTCCCACAACCTAACAGCACGGCCTTTCACCGGCCGTGCCGGGCAATGGCGCCCCAGCGCACCCGATCGATCCGGTGCGCCGGGGCGCCCTTTTCATTTTAAGGAGCAAGATGCCAGGTCCGAGTAAGCCAAACCCCTC